>NZ_SMBJ01000003.1:0-579109 GCF_004342325.1 Rhizobium azibense
ACGACGACCGAAAGCTCCGGATTGACCTGCTTCAGACGGATGGCCGCCGAAAGACCGGCCGGACCCGCGCCGACGATCACAACGTCGAATTCCATCGACTCACGTTCCGGCAGCTCAGTCGTCTCGGTCATTCATCCGTCTCCACTTGCCGCCCGCGCGGCCATTATCCCCGTGTCGGGACATTGTCTTGTCAAAACCGGAAAGCATTGTCGAGCCGGGAAGCGACAGCCGATCCTCCAATTCGCACAATGATTATCTCCTCCACCGCAAGAGTATATAACGCTTACGTTAACGTCAATTGTTCCTCGATAATGAAAGCAATGCACCCTTCCCTTTTCCGTCGGCTGGGCCTTATACAGAAGCCGAAGCAGCTGGAGGACATCATGGATCTCGGAATCAACGGCAAACGCGCACTCGTTCTGGCTTCGTCGCGCGGGCTTGGCCATGGCATTGCGGTCGCACTCGCCCGTGAAGGCGCAAACGTGCTTCTTTGCGGCCGAAGCGGTGAGCAGCTGGAGGCGAACTGCAAGGCGATCAACGCCGAGGGCAACGGCAAGGCCGACTGGATCTGGGCTGATCTGTCTGACGAGAAATTCGTCGAGACGGTGACTGCCGCCGTCAAGGAAAAGTTCGGTGGCCTGGATATCCTGGTGAACAATACCGGCGGCCCGCCGCCCGGAACGACCGAGGACATGACGCCTGAGAAGCTGGAGACCTATTTCCTCTCGATGGTGCTGCGCGTCATTTCACTGACCAATGCGCTGCTACCTTGCATGAAGGCGCAAGGTTGGGGCCGCATCCTCACCATCGCATCGTCGGGCGTCATAGAGCCCATTGCCAATTTGGCGCTTTCCAACACGCTGCGCCCTGCCCTTGCCGGCTGGTCGAAAACGCTCGCCTCGGAAGTCGCAAGCCACGGCGTGACGGCCAATTTGCTCCTGCCGGGCAGTATCCTCACCGGGCGCCTCGACGAGCTTGATGGCGCGGCCGCCAAGCGCACCGGCAAAAGTATGCAAGACGTCCGCAGCGACAAGGAAGCACGCATTCCCGTTGGACGCTACGGCAAGGTGGAGGAATTCGCAGCAACCGCCGCTTTCCTCTGCAGCCAGCCGGCAAGCTACATCACCGGCTCGCTGTTGCGTTGCGACGGCGGTGCAGCGCGTTCGGTTTAACCGAAATCGCGAGATCGGCGCAACGCCGATCATTACAAAAATTTAAGCAGTTATAACCACTTAGTGATTGTGGTCGGTGAATTATGTCTTTTTTGCGCCGCAATGCGGGCGGCTCAATCGGGACCGGAAAACTTCGCGCAACACGTCAAGACCGGTCTCACAATGAAGAAATTTTGGATTACCTTCAGCATTATTGCCGTGACTGCCGTCAGCATTTGGCAATTCCGAAGAATTCCCCTCCTCGACCCGCTCGCATATGCCTTTCAGCTGGTCGGGGCGCCGGCGCAACAAGGCGGCAAGGCGCAAGCGGACCAGCCAGGCGGGGGGCAGCATAACCGGCGGGGAGGCAGCGGCCCGACGCTCGTGAAAACGGTCGCCGCCATAAAGACGGTGCTGCCGCGAGACGTCACGGCCTCGGGTTGGGCCGAAGCCGAAAACACCACCACGATCGCCGCACAGGAACAGGGTCTTGTCACCGCGATCGTCGCGACCGACGGCGCAACGGTCAAGCAAGGCGAACTGATCGCCAGGCTCGACGACCGGCCGGCCCAAGCGGCGGTCGACAAGGACAAAGCGACGATCACGCGGGACGCAGCGACGCTCTGGGAAGCCGAAACCGCTCTCACACGCGCAGCCGATCTCCTGGCGCAAAAGGCCGGCACGCAGCAGAGCTACGACCAGGCCAAGGCCGCTCGCGACACGGCTGCCGCCACCGTCGAGGCCGACAGGGCCGCGCTCGCCTCCGATCAGATTCTGCTCGAACACACGCAGATCCGCGCGCCGTTCGACGGCCGCCTTGGCGACATCGCGATCAGCCCGGGGGCTTTCGTCGGCGCCGGAACGGCGATCGTGACGATTGCCCAATATGATCCGATCTATGTGAAATTCCATCTGCAGGAACGCGATCTGCGCCAGTTGAAGCAGTCCCTTGCCACGGGACCCGTCGAGGTGACGACCACACCGGATTCGACGAAGGGCAGCGTGCGCCACGGCGCGATCAGCTTCTACGACAATACCGTCGACACTGCTTCCGGCACGATCCTCGCAAAGGCGCGCTTCGCAAACGCAACCGGGGCGCTCTGGCCCGGGCAATCCGTCAATCTCGCCGTTCACTTCAACAATAAAGAACAGCAGGTCGTCGTACCGACCGTCGCCGTCAGTCCCGGCGCCGACGGGTTCTTTTCCTATGTCGTGAAGGATGGAAAGGCGCAGATGACGCCCGTCACCGTCGCTCGCGCAAGCGGCGGTTTCACGGCCGTTTCCGCCGGGCTCTCGCAAGGCGATCACGTGGTCATCGAGGGACAGGCGCAGCTTTTAGACCAGCAGCATGTCGAGGAGCAATTCGATGAAAAGGCGCTGAACGTCGTCTCCGCCGACCAGCCAGCTCACCAGACAAAGACCCTGGCGGCGGAGGCAGAACAATGATCGCGAGTTTCTGCATCCGCCGGCCGGTTGCGACAACCCTTCTCGCCATCGGCGTAATCCTTGCAGGTCTTGCAGGTTACCGCCTCGTGCCGGTCGCGGCCTTGCCGCAGGTCGATTTCCCGACCATCAACGTCTCGGCCGCACTCACCGGCGCCTCGCCTCAGACCATGGCGACTTCGGTCGCAACGCCGCTGATCAAGCAGTTCCAGACCATCCCCGGCATCAGCGAAATCAGCGCGACCAATTCACTCGGCAATACCAGCATCATTTTGCAGTTCGACCTCAACCGCAACATCGATGCGGCCGCCGCAGACGTGCAGGCCGCCATCTCGCATGCGACACGGCAGTTGCCGGACAACATGACCACGCCGCCGAGCTATCGTAAGACGAACCCGGCCGACGCACCGGTGATGCTGCTTGCGGTGCAGAGCGACACGATGCCGCGCAGCAAGCTTGATGCCATTGCCGAAGACATCATCTCGCCGTCGCTGTCCACCCTGCCCGGCGTGGCCGAAGTGACCGTGTTCGGCGCACAGACATATGCCGTCCGCGTCGAGGTCGATCCCGACAAGCTGCTTGCCCGCAACATCGGCATCGATAAGGTCAACCAGGCAATCAGTGCGGCCAATAGCCAGGTGCCGGTCGGCACGCTGCAGAACGACGCGCAAGCCATGACGATCAACGCCGACACGCAGCGCACCAACGCCGCCGAATTCCGCTCGCTGGTGATCGCAAATCCGAACGGGGCGCCGATTCATCTCGGCGACATCGCCAAGGTGGAAGACAGTGTCGAGAATCTGAATACCGGCAGCTGGTACGACGGCAATCGCTCCATCATCCTCGCCGTCCAGCGCCAGCCGGATGCGAACACGGTCGAGGTCGTCGATGCGATCAACGCCAGACTGCCCACGCTGCATGCCGAGATCCCTTCGTCGGTCACCACCAAGGTCATGAACGATTCCGCCAAGCCGATCCGCGACGCGATTTCCGATGTCAAGTTCACCTTGCTCTTGACGATCGGCCTCGTTGTGCTCGTGATCTACCTCTTCACCGGCCACCTGACCGCAACGATCATACCGGGCCTTGCCGTTCCGCTCTCGCTGATCTCGACCTTCGGCATGATGTACGTGCTCGGCTACAGCGTCGACAACATCTCGCTTCTCGGACTGACGCTTGCGGTCGGTCTGGTGGTGGACGATGCAATCGTGATGCTGGAGAATATTCTCAGGCATGTCGAAGAGGGGATGCCGGTTTTCGATGCGGCGATCAGGGGCGCCGGCGAAGTCAGCTACACGATCATCTCGATGTCGGTGTCGCTGATTGCCGTCTTCATCCCGATCCTGTTGATGGGTGGGGTCGTCGGTCGCATCTTCAACGAATTCGGCATGGTCGTCGCAATGGCGATCGTCGCATCCGCCATCGTTTCGCTGACGGTAACGCCAATGCTCGGTTCGCGGCTTTCCAGCGGCAAGGGCACCCCGCCCCTCTTCGTCCGCTGGTTCGATGCGGGCTTTGAACGCACGCTCAGAGGTTACGATCGGGCGGTCGGCTGGTGCCTCGGCCACCGGCCCGCGATCCTTTGCCTGTTCCTCGCTTCGGTCGGCTTGAACGCCTACCTGTTCATGACGTTGCCCTCGAGCTTCTTCCCGACCGAGGACATCGGCCGGCTGAACATCTCCACAAGGGCACGCCAGGACATCTCCTATCCGGCGATGGTCGCCTTGCAGAACCAGGCCGCAGCGATCGTGAAACAGAACCCGGCGGTCAATCACGTCATGTCGATCGTCGGCGGCAACGCCCGCAGCCCGCTCAACAATGGCACGATGTATGTCGAGCTGAAGGACAAGGAGCAGCGTCCGCCGCTTGACCAGACCCTGCGCGAATTACGGGCCAACATCGCCAAGGTGCCCGGCCTGCAAGCCTTCATCACGCCGCAGCAGAGCCTGCGCTTCGGCGGCCGTCAGACCGCAAGCCAGTATCAGCTGGTCGTTCAGGCACTCAGCGCCGACCAGACCAATCTCTGGGCCAACAATATACAGCAGGCCATGCGCGGCGATCGGCGCTTCACCGACGTGACAACCGATGCGCAGAACAACGCGCTGCAGGCCAATATCGTCGTCGATTCCGAAAAGGCAGCCGCCTTCGGCATCGACAACGACCAGCTGCGCACGACGCTGCAGGAGTCCTTCAGCGGTTATACGGCTGCCCAAATCCAATCCACCGGCGACAGCTACGACGTCATCGTCGAAGAAGATACCAGCAAGCCCTGGGACGATCAGAAGCTTCAGGATATCCGGGTCGCCTCAACCAACGGCACGCTGGTCCCGTTGTCGAATTTCGCAAGGGTCGAACGAAACACCGGGCCGGTGACGATCAACCAGACGGGTCAGCTCGTCTCGACGACCGTTTCGTTCAACCTGCCTGCCGGTGAGGCATTGGGTGATGCAACAGCCGCCATCGATCAGATCAAGAAGGACATCAACGTGCCGGCGGACGTCTTCACGTCATATGGCGGTACGGCGCAGATCTTCGAGCAGTCGCAAGGCAACACGCCGCTTTTGATCCTCGCCGCGGTGGCGACAATCTATGTGGTCCTTGGCGTTCTCTACGAGAGCTTCATCCACCCGCTCACCATTTTATCCGGCCTGCCGGCCGCCGCTCTGGGCGCATTGCTGGCTCTGAAGGTAATGGGCTTCGACCTCTCGATCATCGCGCTCATCGGCCTCCTGATGCTGATCGGCATCGTGAAGAAGAACGCGATCATGATGATCGACGTGGCACTGGAGAACCTACGCTCCACATCGATGTCGCCTACGCAGGCCATTCACGAGGCCTGCGTGCGGCGCTTCCGGCCAATCATGATGACGACCTTCTGTGCGCTTCTCGGCGCCCTTCCGATCGCGCTCGGCACCGGTGCCAGCTCCGAGCTGCGTCAGCCTTTGGGGATAGCCGTCGTCGGCGGCCTCATTGTGTCCCAGGCTCTGACGCTCTTCATCACGCCCGTCATCTTCGTCGAGATGGGCCGGCTGAACAGCTGGCTCCAAAGGCTGTTGCGGCGAAAGGAAGCGGTGCGGGACGAAGTGGAACCGACGGCGATCGCGGCGGAGTAATCTAGCCAACTCCGACATTGAAACATTGCCCTCACTTTCTCTTCGCGCTTGCAGGGAGAGACGACGCGTTCACTCGACGTCGGAAGATGGACAAGCGGCACACCCTTTTTTCGCGTTACCGGGCGGCGGCGGCAGCCAGACAAGGAGCCTTTACTGGTGACACGGGGGCCCCCCTCACATTCCTCTTGAATGTGTCGCCCCTCTATGGCATCACGCGCCTCCTAAATTCCGGGCGCGCGTGCGTCCTTCATGCGGAGCAAGGCTCCGGTCTCAATCACAATCGGCATGAAGAGGTGCGGGCATGGCTCAGGCGCTGGGTTTCGACTTCGGCACGACGAATACGGTTCTGGCCACGGCCCATGGCGGGAAGACCCGTTCCATGGCGTTCACCAGCGCCGAAGGGGCATCCGACAGCATGCGCACTGCGCTTTCCTTCATGAAGGATCCGCAGCTTGGCACATCGGCCCTGAAGGTCGAGGCCGGGCATGCGGCGATCCGCCAGTTCATCGACAATCCCGGCGATTGCCGCTTCCTCCAGTCGATCAAGACCTTTGCTGCAAGCACGCTCTTCCAGGGCACGCTGATCTTTGCCAAACGCCACAGCTTCGAAGACCTGATGGAGGTCTTCATTCGGCGGCTGCGCGCCTATGCGGGCGAAAACTGGTCGACGGATGTGGCGCGTATCGTCACGGGGCGGCCGGTGCACTTCGCCGGCGCCAATCCCGATCCGGCGCTCGCAACGGAACGCTACAACAAAGCGCTCTTGCGCTTCGGCTTTCCGGAAATCCACTACGTCTACGAACCGGTTGCCGCCGCCTTCTACTTCGCGCAAAACCTGACGTCGGACGCCACCGTGCTCGTTGCCGATTTCGGCGGCGGCACGACGGACTATTCGCTGATCCGCTTCGAAACGGTTGCCGGCAATCTCATGGCAACGCCGGTCGGCCATTCAGGCGTCGGCGTCGCGGGCGATCATTTCGACTACCGGATGATCGATAACATCGTCGCGCCGCAGATCGGCAAGGGGAGTCATTTCAAGAGCTTCGACAAGGTTCTTGAGGTGCCGTCGAACTACTATTCGAGCTTCGGCCGCTGGAACCAGCTTTCGATCTTCAAGACCTCGCGCGAATTCGAGGATCTGAAGAAATTGGTCCGCACGGCACTCGAACCGGAGAAGCTCGAGACGTTCATCGATCTCGTCGATCACGACGAGGGATATCCCCTCTATCAGGCGATCTCAGCCACCAAGATGGCACTGTCTTCGGCAGACGAAGCACCATTCGATTTCGGCCCGCTCGGCGGCGGCGGCCATCGCATCGTTCGCCGGAAGGACTTCGAAAGCTGGATCGCCGAGGATCTGGCCCGTATCGAATGCACGCTGGACGAAGTGCTGGAAAAGACAAAAACCAAGCCCGGCGAAATCGACAAGGTCTTCCTGACCGGCGGCACATCCTTCGTACCTGCCGTCCGCCGCATCTTCACCGAACGCTTTGACGTTGGCAGGATCGAGACCGGGGGCGAGCTTCTCTCCATTGCCCACGGACTTGCCCTGATCGGCGAACGCGACGACATCGGCCAATGGACTGTGCAATAGTCCCAGAGCGCGGCGCCCGCCCTATCTTTGCTGCTGCCACTTCGCTAAGGTCGCCCTATGGTCTGCGTCGACGAACTCTCCCCGGCCGAGCTTGCCGCGCTTCTGCACTTCCATGCAGAAGCCGGCGTCGAATGGCTGCTGGAGGAAGATGCAGTTGACCGCTTCGCCGAGTTCGAGGCGATGAAGGCGGCGCGGCGAAGCGCCGCCGCTCCAGCGCAAAGCCCGATCCGGTCCGAGCGGCCAGCGGCGAGGCAACGTCAAGGCGAAGCGCCGGCTGAGCGCGCAGCCCCTCGGCCGCAGCCTGCCATTCCTGATGGCGAAGCCGTGCAGCACGCCCGCTTTGCGGCCGAGAGTGCGCGATCGCTCGCCGAGCTCAAGACCGCGATCGAAGCCTTCAACGGCTGCAATCTCAAGCACAGTGCGCGTTCGACGATCTTTGCGACGGGCAACGCCGCAAGCGGCATTATGGTGATCGGCTCGGCACCTGGCGCCGACGACGACCGCGAAGGTACGCCTTTTGCCGGGCGCGGTGGAGAGCTTCTCAACAGGATGCTGTCGGCCATCGGGCTCGATCGCGACAGCATTCTTCTGACGCAGGTCATTCCCTGGCGCCCGCCGGGCAACCGTGTCGCCTCTGTCGCCGAGATGGAAATCTGCCGTCCCTTCATCGAACGCCAGATCGCGCTTGCCGAACCGAAGGTCATCCTGCTGTTCGGCAATTTCGCCGCCCGCTTCTTCTTCGGAGAGAACGACACCATCCACGGCCTGCGTGGGCAGTGGAAGGAGATCGGTGCCGGGCCGCTGACGATACCGGCAATCGCGACGCTTCACCCGCAGGATCTCCTGACCGCGCCGATCAACAAGCGACTGGCTTGGAGTGATCTCCTGGCGTTTCAGGCACGGCTTAAGTCGCTCGGCCTGATTAGAAAATAGCCAATCATTAAGTTTTCATGAAACAACCCATGCATTTACCGCATGGCTGTATCCTATTATGACGCATTGCAGAATCGATGCTGCACTGCAATATATGATCTTGTCTTGGGAGGAATCTGACAGGAACCAAGGCAATGAACGCAAGTTTTCGTCCTATTCATAGCGGGTTTGAAACCCTCCGCCTTGCAAGCGATCCGGCTCGCATCACGCAGGGCTACAGCCGCTTCGGCTTTGCGACCAACGAGCAAATGATCGCCCGCGGGACCGGTATCGGCGGCCGCACCACCCGGCCCTCGGCAATCTTCGTGGATTTCCAGGAATACTGATGAGCGCGCGGCCCTGCTTCGGGCGCGCGATCGGAGTTTTGTGATGTCTGCAGTTCTCGTTTCGCTTCTGCGCAATATCGACACGATCGAGCATATCCGCGCTGCCGTCTGCGCCGCCAAGGAATATCAGCGCGAACTTTCGACCGCCAGGCAGGATTCGCCGGTCGAAGAAATCTCGGCGATCGCGCTTTAGGCTTGCGCCAGCACTTTGACCGGCACGCCCTCCAGTTTTGCCCGGGCAATGTGAAATGCGTGCTCGACATAGGCAAACTTGATCGCCTGCCAGCCGCAATATTGCCAGACGAAATTGCGCGACACCCATAACCGCGTCTTCCTGGGCTCGTCATACCAGCCAAGGCAGCCTTGTTGCACCGCCTTGGCAAAGAGGCGCTGAAGGTGCGTTCGCGACATCATGAAATCGCCTGCCAGATTGCGCGTTTCGACGCGGCCGACGTCGAACCTTTCCGTGTCGGCACCGTCAAGGTCAATTCGAGCCATGAGATGGTCGACGACCAGACCGCCCGCTTCCGTCCAAAGAAAGAGCGCAATTGGCTCCGGCGGCTCCCGCCAGGCCGCATCTTCGAGGCAGGCGCGGGCAACCAGCGGCTGGGCAATCCGAAGGAGTTGCGGATGCGCCTGCAGGCAGGCGGCGCGGTCGCCGTCGTCTAACATGTCGAGCGCGACGAGATTGGCGAGAAGCCAGCCGTACATTGCCTGGTTGCTGACTTCGGCCGGTTCGAAATGGCGCGGGCGGCGGCGCTCTTCTCCGGGCGCATGGGTGATGAAGCGATAGGTGAGGAGCTCTTCGATGATGTTCAAAACCGTGTTGCGGCTCGCGACCTTGTGTTTCGTTATCAGCGTCGTCAGCGAAACTGCGGAGAAACCCGAAGAGGGGTCGCCAGGATCGTAGTGCATGGCGAGCGCATAGGCCGTCTGGGTGAGGAGCCAGCGCTGGTGCGATGTGAGCAGACGGGCAAGGCGCGGACCGGCTTGGAACATGCCGCGCAAAGTCCCGGCCAGGTGACGGATGCTGAGCAGAAAATCAGGGTGCCGCGCCAGCTCTTCTGCCGTAAATTTCATGGGCGTCCCGCTCGCAAGCCAGCGTTCAAAGCAGCCAAGCAGGGGGACCAGCGTCCGGCATCAGCGGCCAATCAGACATGCAAGGCTTTGAATAAATGAAGTTTCGTCATATTCAGAAACCACATTTGAAAGCCGATTGGTATCCTTAAATTTCGCCAGTGCATTCCGGCCGGGGTTGGACAATCGTCAGGCGGATTTCCACCTGGATCCGATCAGGGCTGCGGCGTGCCGGCCTTGCGGGCTTTGCGGCGCTCCAACCCGAGTTGATGCTCGCGGTAGATGATGAATATGCCGGCGGCGATGACGATCGCCGTTCCCACCATCATATGGACACCAGGAACATCGCCAAACAAGAAATAGGCGACAATGCCGCCAAGCAGGATCGACGTGTATTCGAACGGCGCCACTGTCGATACATCAGCGTGACGATAGCTCTCCGTCAGAAGGATTTGTCCCACGCCGCCGCAAAAGCCCGCGCAGACCAGCAGGAGCATCGTTTTGAGGTCGAGCGAGGCCCAGCCGAACGGCAGCGTCGCGAGAGAAAAGAGCGATGCGATCATCGAGAAATAGAGAACGATCGTCGCTGTCCTCTCCTCCTCGACGAGCTTGCGGACCTGGATCATCGCCATGCCGGCAAGCACGGCGGCAATCAGGACACATAACGCTCCGACCCCCTGCTCTGCCGCCATGCCGCCCTGCCTGAAAAGCGTAAGCTTGGGCCATGAGACGATGGCAACGCCTATGATACCGAAGAAAACCGCGCTCCAACGGTATATTCTGACCGTCTCCCCGAGAAAGACTGCCGCGAAAATGACCGCGACCAAGGGTGTCGCATAGCCAAGGGCAATCGCCTCCGGCAACGGCAGGTGCAGCAGGCCGTAAAAGCCGAAGCCCATGGAAAGGATGCCAATCGTGCCCCGCTTCAGATGGCCAATCGGATTTGCCGTGTGGAAGGCTACCCGCAACTGTCGGCGATAGGCAAGATAACCCATTATCGGGAAGAGCGCGAAGAAAGAGCGATAGAAGGTCACCTGCCCCGGCGCGACATCGGCACCGGCAAGCTTGATGAAGGTCTGCATACCGAGAAAGACCACCACCGATGAGACCTTCATCAGGATTCCTCTCATCGGATTTTCGAAAGCCGACTGCATGTCAGAAACTCGCGCGTCAGTAGCTTGGAGCGGGGAAACACGTCAGACTCGACGCGCCCTAACTGTGGCAGGCCCTGCGCACGAAGAACAGGCCAAAAGTCAGAAAAAAGCACCAGCGGATCCAACACCCCCGGATTTTCGGCGCAAAACTGCATAAAAAATCGGCACAAGAGAGACCTGCCCAAAAATGTTTGATTGGACATTTCAAGTCTTAATCTTTTGAGAACCATAAACTCGCATTGATTTCACCAAGACGCAGCGATCATTTTCATAACTGCCACTTCAACAGTTGCCAGGATCACCTCCATGATGCCGCTGAAGACAAGCGATCAGACACAGCAGACCGCAACACCGCGATCCATGCGCATCGTGACCGAGGGCATCGGTACCGATCTCGAGCACTTCAGTGCAGCCAACACGCATGTGGTCAAGCAGATCAAGCTGCTGGCGATCAACGCACTGATCGAGGCCGCCCGCGCAGGCGAGGCCGGCAAGGGCTTTGCCGTCGTTGCCAACGAAGTACAGCGCCTGGCGCAGGTCGCAAGCGATATCGCTGGAAAATTCGAGAACAACGTCCTTGGCCGCATCGGGCTGTCGCGCTCGATGGCCGAATCGCTGGTGAAGGAGATGGAAGGCGTCAGGTTGACCGACCTTGCGCAAACACTCGTCCAGCTTATCGTGCGCAACCTGTTCGAACGGACGGCTGACGTGAGATGGTGGGCAACCGATACCGCATTGTGGCAGGCCCTGCAGGAGCCGGGCAAGGACAAGGCGAGCTTTGCGGCCGAGCGGCTCGGCGTGATAAAGCGGTTCTACACGGTCTATCTTGACCTCGTGCTGACCGATCTTTCGGGGCGTATCGTCGCCTCGGCAAATCCCGAGTTCCAGCGCAAGGCCGCCAATCGTTCGCTTGCCGGCGACGCCTGGTTCCAAGCGGCGGCGCATTGCAGGTGCGGCGACGACTACATCGTCGGCGAGGTGGGCCCCAGCCCGCTGCACGACGGCCGGACTGCGCTCGTCTATGCCACCGGCGTCCGCGAAGGCGGCAAAGTCGACGGGCCTATCGTCGGGACGCTCGGCGTCTATTTCGATTGGCAGAACCAGGGGCAGGCGATCGTCGACAAGGAGGCCAACCTGCCGCCGCAGGTCGCGGACAAGACGACCGTCATGCTGCTCGACGGCGCAAGCAGGATCATCGCCGCAAGCAAACCGGAGCTCCTGTTTACCCACTTCGCACTGCAAAATCACACAGGCCGATCCCGCGGCAGCTACTATGACAACAACGGATCGATCGTCGCCTTTGCGAAGACCCTGGGATACGAGGATTATGACGGTCTCGGGTGGCACGGCGTCGTCGTCCAGCAGACGGAAGACGATGCTGCCATAAAGGCCGCGCTCAATCTCAAATAGTGCACGCTCGGCCGCTTGTATCCAGGAGCCTCGGCCAATTGCGGCCATCAAAACTTGTACTGCCTCCATTTCGCTTTAAGTTTGGTTCAGACTTTGATGTGATGATGCTGCAAAACCTACGGCAGAGCATTCGCGTCTGTCCCAGCCCATATCGATGAAGGTCTTCAGGGAACACCATGCGTACAGACACGGGCCAGGTCATCAATCTGGCAGACTACCGCCCCACCGATTTCGTCCTGGAACGCGTGGACCTGACCTTCGAGCTCGATCCCACAGAAACAAAAGTCGAAGCGCGATTGATCTTCCATCGCCGCGAAGGTGCCGATCCGAAGGCGCCGCTTGTTCTGGACGGCGACGAGCTTTCCCTTTCCGGCCTGCTCTTCGACCAGATGGAAATGCCGGCAAAACAGTATACGGCGACAGCCGATAGCCTGACCGTCTACAACCTTCCCGCAGCCGATCCCTTCGAACTGACGATCACGACGATCATCAATCCGCAAGCCAATACCCAGCTTATGGGCCTCTACCGCACGGGCGGCATCTACTGCACCCAATGCGAGGCCGAAGGCTTCCGCCGCATCACCTATTTCCCGGACCGTCCGGATGTTCTGGCGCCCTTTACTGTCAACATCATCGCCGATAAGGCCGCCAACCCGCTTCTGCTTTCCAACGGCAACTTCCTCGGCGGCGCCGGCTATGGCGACGGCAAGCATTTTGCCGCCTGGTTCGATCCGCATCCGAAGCCGAGCTATCTCTTCGCGCTCGTCGCCGGCGATCTCGGCGTCGTCGAAGACACGTTCACGACAATGTCCGGCCGCGAGGTCGCGCTGAAGATCTACGTCGAGCACGGCAAGGAGCCGCGTGCAGCCTATGCCATGGATGCCCTGAAGCGCTCCATGAAGTGGGACGAGGAGGTCTTCGCACGCGAATACGATCTCGACATCTTCATGATCGTCGCCGTTTCCGATTTCAACATGGGGGCAATGGAGAACAAGGGCCTCAATATCTTCAACGACAAATACGTTCTCGCCGATCCGGAAACCGCAACCGATGCCGACTATGCCAATATCGAAGCGATCATCGCGCATGAATATTTCCACAACTGGACCGGCAACCGCATTACCTGCCGCGACTGGTTCCAGCTCTGCCTCAAGGAAGGCCTGACCGTCTATCGCGACCATGAGTTCTCCTCCGATCAGCGCTCGCGTCCGGTCAAGCGCATTGCCGAGGTCCGGCATCTGAAGTCGGAGCAGTTTCCGGAAGACGCCGGCCCTCTTGCCCACCCGGTTCGTCCGACGAAGTATCGTGAAATCAATAACTTCTATACGACAACGGTCTACGAGAAGGGCAGCGAGGTCACCCGCATGATCGCTACCCTGCTCGGCAGGGAGACCTTCAAGAAGGGCATGGACATCTATTTCGATCGCCATGACGGCCAGGCGGTCACGATCGAGGATTTCGTCAAGTGCTTCGAGGATGCAAGCGGCCGCGACCTTGCGCAGTTCTCCCTTTGGTACCACCAGGCCGGCACGCCGCTCGTCACCGCCTCCGGCAGCTACGATGCGACCGCCAGGACCTTCAGCCTGTCGCTGGAGCAGATGGTTCCTGCGACGCCGGGCCAAACCGACAAGAAGCCGATGCATATCCCGCTCAGCCTCGCCCTCTTCGGCGAGAACGGCGGCAAGATCGAACCGGCCATTGTCGAGGGAGCCGAATATACCGGCGAGGTGCTGCATCTCACCGGCAGAACGCAAACCGCTGTCTTCCACGGCATCGGCTCGCGGCCGGTCGTCTCGATCAACCGCAGCTTTTCGGCGCCGATCAACCTGCACCTCGACCAAAGCCCCGCCGACCTTGCGCTGCTCGCCCGTCACGAGACGGACCATTTCGCTCGATGGCAGGCGCTGACCGATCTGGCATTGCCGAACCTGCTGAGGGCTGCGCGCGATGCGCGTGAAGGCAAGGCGATTGACTGCGAGCAGACCTCCGTCGATGCACTGCTGCATGCAGCCGCCGACGAGGGCCTTGAACCCGCCTTCCGCGCCCAGGCACTCGCCCTGCCGAGTGAATCCGATATCTCCCGCGAACTCGGCAGCAACAACGACCCGGACGCGATCCATGCCGGTCGCCAGGCCGTCATGAAGCAGATTGCAGATCGTGGCGTGGCAATCTTTACCGGTCTCTTCGAGAAAATGACAACGCCGGGAGACTTCAGCCCTGACGCAAAAAATGCCGGGCGCCGGGCGCTACGCAATACTGCGTTGACCTATCTTTCCTATGCAGAGAACAGCCCGGCACGCGCCAAGGCCGCGTTCGACGCCGCCAACAACATGACCGAAAAGCTGCACGCGCTGACGGTCCTTGCCCACCGCTTCCCTGAAAGCGGTGAAGCGATCACCGCTCTTTCAACATTCCGGGACCACTTCGCGCAGAACGCCCTCGTCATTGACAAGTGGTTCTCAGTGCAGGCGACCATCCCTGGCGCCAGCGCGCTCGACCGGGTCCGCAAGCTGATGAAGAATCCGCTCTTCAATCGCACCAATCCGAACCGGGTTCGTGCCCTCGTCGGCACGTTTGCCTTCACCAATCCCACCGGCTTCGGCCGGGCTGATGGCGAAGGCTATCGCTTCCTGGCGCGCGAGATTCTCGATATCGACCAGCGCAATCCGCAGCTTGCCGCCCGCATTCTGACATCCATGCGTTCATGGCGGTCGCTTGAGCCGGTACGCGCCGGTTTGGCCCGCGCCGCCCTGATGCAGATCGAACAGGCACCCGCCCTTTCGACGGACGTGCGCGACATCGTCGAACGCACGCTCAAGGGGTGATTTGCTTGCCCAAGGCATCACGCGATCCAGCCAGCCCTCGAAACGGGTCGACAAAAAAACCAGCACGTGTAGATAGTTAACAGATTTTTACCTTTCCCTCTGGACACGGCGAATCAGGAATGATTCAGTGAGTGAGGTTCGAGCGAGCGGCGCTGCGAATCGCACGAGGGATCAAGGCTAGTGATGATGAACGTGCGGCGGGCAACTGCGGCCGGAGGGCGGCTGCGTGTTGATTTTGAGGGGCTTCGTGCCTGGCACGGCAATGCCTCCAATCGTAGCGCGGCGATTTCCAAGCCGATAGCGAGCCGCCTTCCGCAAACCGAAGTCGTTTTAAAGCGCGCCATCCCGGCACTGATCGTGGCCTTCCTGGCCGTCGTCGCAGCCTCGCATCTTTTCGGTATGATGTCGGAATATGCCCGCATGGGCGCAGCCGCCCGGCATGCAACCGCACTTTCGGCGGCGACCGCCGCAGCCGTATTTGCCGATTCCAGCGATCTCTTCGACAACGGCAAAGCCGCCGAAGCCCAAGCAAAACTTGCAAGATTCCTGCCGCAGGACCGTCTCGGCAGCGGCTCCTTCATTCTGCTGGTGCAGACGAGTGGCAAAGTCTTCGCCGCATCTACTGCAGGCCTTGCCTATGTTGGATCGAATGCTGGCGATTTCTTTCCCGAGGTTTCCGCCATCCGCCGTTTCGGGGATCGGGCCGGCGTCATCGAAACGACGATCAGCGGCAATCCGCATTACGCCGAAATCACCCTTGTCGGAAGCACCGGCGGCTATATCATCGCTGCAACCTCGCTTGACGAGATCGGCAGGCTCTGGCGCGAGGAGCTGACGCTCAACGTGACGCTGTTTGCCGGCATTTCCTCGATCCTGCTGGTGATCCTTTATGCCTACTACATGCAGGTCAAGCGTGCCCGGGACGCCGACGAGATCTTCGTCGAATCGAACCAGCGCGTCGAGACGGCACTTTCGCGCGGCCGCTGCGGGCTTTGGGATTTCGATTTCGACAGCCGCGAATTCTTCTGGTCGCGTTCGATGTATGGCATGCTCGGCCTGCCGGCTTCCGACAAGACGATTTCCTTCGGCGACGCGGCACGGCTAATGCATCCGGAAGACGGCGGGCTGCACGAGATCGCACGCTCGTTTGCCAAGGGCAGTTCTGGCCAGGTCGACCAGATCTTCCGCATGCGCCATGCCGGCGGCCACTATGTGTGGATGCGCGCCCGCGCCCAGATGATCCGCAGCAATTCGGGCCGCGTGCACATGATCGGCATCGCGATGGACGTGACCGAACAGCATCGCCTCGCGCAGCGCTACGCCGAGGCCGACCAGCGCCTTGCGGACGCGATCGAATGCACCTCGGAAGCCTTCGTTCTCTGGGACAAGAACGACCGCCTGGTGATGTGCAATGCCCACTTTCAGCAGGCCTACGGGCTTCCCGACAGCGTCCTCGTTCCAGGCACCGAGCGCAGCGTCGTTAACGCCGCAGCCGCCCGGCCAGTCATCGAGCGACGCATGGCGGATGCCGATGGCGCCGGCCATTCGCGCACGACGGAGGTCCAGCTTGCCGACGAGCGCTGGCTGCAGACCAATGAACGCCGCACCCGCGACGGCGGCATGGTTTCGGTCGGTACCGACATCACGCTTCTGAAGCGCAACCAGGAGCGCCTGCGCGAGTCCGAGCGGCGTCTCATCGCGACCATCGGCGACCTCAAGGCATCGCGTCAGACGCTGGAAAGTCAAAAAGCTGCTCTTTCGGTGGCAAACGCCAACTACCAGGCCGAGAAGGAACGCGCGGAAGCGGCGAACAAGGCGAAGTCGGAATTCCTTGCCAACATGTCGCATGAGCTGCGCACGCCGCTCAACGCCATCCTGGGCTTCTCCGAAATTCTGCAGAACCAGATGTTCGGTCCGCTCGGTTCACTGAAATACGACGAATATGCCCGCGACATCCATGACAGCGGCAAGCACCTGCTCAACGTCATCAACGATATCCTGGATATGTCGAAGATCGAGGCAGGACACATGAAACTGCACCGCGAGAAGATCGATCTTGCACCGCTGATCGAGGAGAGCCTGCGCTTCACCGCCATTCCCGCAGCCCAGAAGAACATCGTCATCGAGCAGCGCGTCTGTGATGGCATGACGCTGACGGCAGACCGCCGCGCCATGAAGCAGATCCTCCTCAACCTTCTCTCCAATGCGGTGAAGTTCACCAACGACGGCGGCCGTATCGCGTTGCGCACCCGACGTGACGCAGCAGGCGTCATCGTCACGATCGCCGATACCGGGATCGGCATCCCGCAGCGAGCGCTCACGAAGATCGGCCAGCCTTTCGAGCAGGTTCAGAGTCAATATGCCAAGAGCAAGGGCGGTTCAGGTCTTGGCCTTGCCATTTCCCGCTCGCTGACGGCGCTTCACGACGGCAAGATGCGCATCCGTTCACGTGAGGCGGTCGGCACCGTCGTCTCGTTCCGAATTCCGGATAAAGCGCGCTAGGAATTCACCGTCGTCTGGAATATCTTCCGGACAGCCTTCGAAAGCCGTCTGACCTCACCTTCAAGCGTCTTGACGTCCGGGCAATCCCCTGCCCTGCACACCAGCTCGGTCAGACCCGACGGCGCCTCGGCGGGATCGAAGGGCCCGTCGATGCAAAGCCGAATCAGCTGCGACAGTTCGGTATAGAGCGTGAACGCCTCCAGGCAGAGGTCGAGGTCTGCCGCCGGCATGAGCTTGCCGCCGAGCGTCTTCAGCGCCTCGCCGGTATTCATCCCGCCGATCGTCGCAGGGACGTTTCTGGCCGGCGCGATCAGCGCCAGATATTGCGCGATGAATTCGATATCGATCACGCCGCCCGGAACAAGTTTCAGATCCCAGATCCCGTCCGGCGCTTTCTCCTTGTCGATCAGTTCACGCATCTCCGCGACGTCGCGGCTCACCTTTGCCGCATCGCGCTTCTTTGAGAGCACATCCAAGATGATCCGTTCCGCCTCGCTCATCAGGCTCTGATCACCACAGATCAAACGAGCGCGGCTGAGCGCCATATGCTCCCATGTCCAAGCCTCGTCGCGTTGGTATTTCTCGAAAGACCTGATGCGCGTGGCGACCGGGCCCTTGTTGCCCGACGGGCGAAGCCGCATGTCGACTTCGTAGAGAACGCCCTCGGCGGTCGGCGCCGAGAACGCCGCGATCAGCCGCTGCGTCAAGCGGGTAAAGTAACGCACGGCATCCAATGGCTTCACGCCGTCGGATTCTGAAGCGGCATCATCATAGTCGTAGAGTAGGATGAGATCGATGTCTGAGCCCGCCGTCAATTCGAAGCTGCCAAGCTTGCCCATGCCGGCAATGACGACCTTGCCGCCGGGAAAATCGCCGTGCACCGCCCGCATCTCCTGCCTGACCGCATCGAGGGCTGCTTCGATCGCAAGGTCGGCGAGATGGGTGAAGGCGCGGGCTGCCATCAGCCCGTTGATCGCGCCGGTCAACAGCCGGATGCCGATCAGGAAGCGCTGCTCGGCCGCAAAGATGCGCAGCCGGTCCAGCACTTCCTCGTAATGGCCCGCCTGCGCCAGCGATGCCCTTAAACGTTCGCCCAGATACTCACGCGTCGGCAGCTCCGCCATCAGTCCCGGATCGAGCATGCCGTCGAAGACATGAGGCTTGGCGGCGATCACCTCGGCAAGCTTCGGCGCCGAGGACATGATGTTGACGATCAGCGAAAGGAGCGCCGGATTGCTGCCGAGCAAGGAGAAAAGCTGAATGCCGGCAGGCAGGCCGGAAATGAAGCTGTCGAAGCGCAGCAGCGCCTCGTCGGCCCGCTTGCTTTCGCCGAAGACGCGAAGCAGTTCCGGCGCGAGCTCCGTCAGCCTCTCGCGCGCTTCGACCGATTGCGTCGCACGATAGCGGCCGTAATGCCAGGTGCGGATAATGCGGGAAATATCGGACGTACGCTTGAAGCCGAGCTTCTTCAGCGTCTCAAGCGTATCCGGATCGTCGGCCTGACCCGTGAACACCAGATTTCCGGTATCGGTCGACAGTTTGGTCTCCTGCTCGAAGAGCCGCGCATAGCGCCGCTCCACGGTCCGCAGCACCTCCACCAACCGCTCAGCAAAACTTTGCGTATCGGTAAATCCCATCATGAAGGCGATGCGCTTCAGATCGGCCTCTGTCTCCGGCAGCAAATGCGTCTGCTCGTCGCGCACCATCTGGATGCGGTGTTCCACATCACGGAGAAACCAGTAGGCCTCCGTCAGTTCGTCGCGCGTTTCCGCATCGATCCATTTCGCCTTGGTGAGTTCGGCAAGCGTCTCTTCCGTGCCACGGCTGCGCAGCGCCGGCATGCGACCGCCGGCGATCAGTTGTTGTGTCTGCACGAAGAACTCGATCTCGCGAATGCCGCCGCGGCCGAGCTTGACATTGTGCCCCTTGACCGCAATTGCCCCGTGACCCCTGTGGGCGTGGATCTGCCGCTTGATCGAATGTATGTCGGCGATCGCCGCATAATCCAGGTATTTGCGGAAGACAAAGGGCGCAAGCCCGCTCGCGAACCCCTCTCCCGCCTTCATATCCCCGGCAACGGGCCGCGCCTTGATGAAGGCTGCCCTCTCCCAGTTCTGGCCGCGCCCCTCATAATAAATCATCGCCGCATCGACCGGGATCGCAAGCGGCGTCGAACCGGGGTCTGGGCGCAGGCGCAGGTCGGTGCGAAAGACATATCCGTCGGCCGTCCGCTCCTGAAGGATTCGCACCAGCCGGCGCATCAGCCGCGGAAAGACGTCGATCGCATCATCCGGATCAGGCACGATGCCGGCATGCTCGTCGAAGAAAACCACAAGATCGATATCGGACGAATAGTTCAGTTCCGATGCGCCGAGCTTTCCCATCCCCAGCACGACCAGACCGGAACCCTCGCTCGGATTGTGGGCGTCCTTCAATTGCAGTTTGCCGGCATCATCGGCAGACAAAAGCAGATGGTCGATCGCGGCTTTGACCGAGGCTTCGGCCAGGGCACTCAGCCAGGCCGTCGTCTGCCTGCCGTCGAAGAGCCCGGCGAGATCGGCGAGAGCGACCAGAAACGCCACTTTCCGCTTGATGATCCGCAACCGGCTCATGACGGCAGATTCTGCGGGCGAAATCCCCTCTTCGGGCTTCCAGCAGTCGCGCGCCTTTGCAATCAGCTCTTCGATCTGCGGCTCGATAGGCGATGAAATCGCAGCAGCGACAACCGCATTGTCGATATTGGCAATCTCTCGAAGATAGGGCGAAAGCGTCAGTACCGCTGCGATGAAGTCCGATAGCGGACCACCCGCCTTCAGCATCGCGGCGACCGACGGTTCGTGTCTGCCGATATCCTGAAGGTCGGCGAGCGCCAGCTTGAGCTCGGAATGGTTCAACGGGCGCAACAGACCGCCAGCCACATCCTTCAGGCTATGTGTCGATTTCGTCAGCATTTCACCTCCCGGTGCGGCCGCGTCCGCAATCAGCGCTGCCATACGACCCCCTAACCTAGGGTCACAACGCGGGGCGGCCAACCCTAAGCAGGCTTGAAGGGGAAAATCACGCTGACGGTAAGGCCACGACCGTCTCGTCTTCCTGGATCTGTGTCGGAAAGCTCCAGCGTGCCGCCATGCAGTTCCATCACTGCCTCGACCAGCGAAAGGCCAAGGCCTGTGCCGGGCTTCGACCGACTCTCGTCAAGCCGCACGAAGCGCTTGACGACATCCTCGCGCTTGTCGGCGGGGATGCCTGGGCCGTGGTCGGCCACCGAAAGGCAAATGCCGTCGGGCCGGCGCAGCAGCTTCAGGCTGATTTCACCGCCCTTGGCATCCCCGGAATATTTGATCGCGTTGTCGATCAGATTGAAGATCGCCTGGCCGATCAGTTCGCGGTTGCCCTGGATGGATATGCCGGGTTCGATGCTGGATGTCAGCACCAGTCCGGCCTCTTCGGCAACCGGCTCGTAAAGTTCTGCGCTGTCGGCAACGATCGTCGAAAGCTCGATTGGCGACATCTCCGCTGCGACAGAACCCGCTTCCACGCGCGAGATCATAAGTAGCGCATCGAAAGTTCGGATCAATTGATCGGATTCCGAGATGATGCCGTCCAGGGCCAGGCGGCGCTGATCCTCATTGACCGTGTCAATCGCATCCGCGGCCTTGTTGCGAAGGCGAGTCAACGGCGTCTTGAGGTCGTGAGCAATATTGTCGGAAACCTGCCGCAGACCTTCATTCAGCTTTTCGATGCGCTCCAGCATCGTGTTCAGAGAAACCGACAGGCGGTCGAACTCGTCGCCCGAACCGCCGACCGGCAGGCGCTGCGAGAGATCGCCCGCCATGATCTTCTTGCTTGCGGCGGACATGCGATCGATCCGCCTCAGCGCGTTGCGTCCGATACCGAACCAGATGATGATGGCGCCGAGGCCCATGATCGCAAGCGCGATCATCAGCGCCTGGCGCACCAGCACGCGGAAGCGCTCTGGCTCGCCGAGATCGCGGCCCACGAGAATGCGCAGGCCGTTGTCGAGCACGAAGATATTGGCGATTGCCATGTGGCGGCGATCGACCCCGCTGTCGGCGTAGCGTTGATAGAAGAAGGGAACGGAGGTCCAGCCGGTTTCCTCAAAGACGCCCGGCTGCACCGAGGCGACGTTGCCGGCAAGGATATCGCCCGACGGGCCGGCAATGACATAGAGATTGGCGCCTGGCTGGCGCGTGCGCCGCTCCATGGCGCGCAGCAGCGCGTTCATGCCCCCAAGATCATACGCACGCCTGACGACATCGACTTCCTGCTGGACGGCCTCGCGGATCTGTCCGCTGAGCAGTCGCTGCGACATCGCCGTCACGTAGAAGACGAGCGTTGCGGCACAGATTGCGAAAAGCAGGATATAAAGGGCCGAAAGGCGGACTGCGGTGGACTTGAAGAGAACCCAGAAACGGCTCATCCCTCGTCCTTGATCATGTATCCAGCACCGCGGATCGTCTTCAGCAGCGGCCGGCTGAAGTCCTTCTCGATCTTCGAACGCAGGCGCGAGACATGCACGTCGATAACGTTCGTCTGCGGATCGAAGTGGTAATCCCAGACATGCTCGAGCAGCATCGTGCGCGTGACGACCTGACCGGCATTCTTCATCAGATATTCGAGAAGGCGGAATTCTCGCGGCTGCAGCGGGATTTCCTTGCCGCCGCGCCGGACTTCATGGGAAAGTCGGTCGAGTTCAAGGTCCCCCACGCGGTAGACCACGTCCTGCTCCGGCGTCCCCTTGCGGCGGCCGAGCACTTCGACACGGGCGAGAAGCTCGCTGAACGCATAGGGCTTCGGCAGATAGTCGTCGCCGCCGGCGCGAAGTCCGGTCACGCGGTCATCGACCTGGCCCAGGGCGGAAAGAATGAGAAGCGGCGTATGAATGCCCTTGCGCCGCAACTCGCTGATGACGGATAACCCGTCGCGGCGCGGCAGCATGCGGTCGATGACGATCACGTCGTAGCTGTTTTCGGACCCCATGAAGAGCCCGCTTTCGCCGTCGCTTGCGTGATCGGCGACGATGCCCGCCTCGCGAAAGGCCTTGGTGAGGTAGGCCGCGGCTTCAAGATCGTCTTCGATGATGAGAATCTTCATGCGGCCGACATTACCTGCCGGTTGCGTTTGGGCAAAGCTCAAAGCGTCATCCTGTTGCAGTGGGGTCATCGCCGTTGTCCTTGAAAAGGATGGAGAAAGGGAGCCGCGCGCAGGTCGGATCGCGGCTCCCTTTTAGGCCAAGGGGGAGGATCAGCCTTGGCCGTTGATCGGCAGCGCAACGAAGCGGCTGCCTTCCTGGGACTGGATCTGGAAGAGAGCCCGGGTTCGGCCGTCCTTCTTCGCCTGGTTCAGAACCCTGACGACATCATCGGCGCTCGAGACCTGCTGGTTGTTCACCGACGTGATCTTTTCGCCTTGCTTGATGCCCTTGTCGGCAGCATCCGAATCCGCGTCGATGCCGGTGATCGTCAGACCCTTGCCGTCATCGGAGGGACCGACTGTCAGGCCAAGGTCGGCGAGCGCCTTTTCGGATGCCGGCGCCTCGGGCTGCGGTGCCGGATTGTCGTCGTTGGAAGCGTCCTTCTGGTCAACCGGCAAGGTGCCGAGCTCAACGGTAAGTGACTGAGCCTTGCCGTCGCGCCAGACCGACACTTCGACCTTGCTGCCAGGCTGCATGGCGCCGATTCGGCGGCTGAGATCGCGGGCATCCTTGACCGTTTCGCCGTTGACGGCAGTGACGACGTCGCCTGCCTTCATGCCCGCCTTCTGGCCCGGCGTTCCATCCTGAGCCGAGACGACCAGCGCGCCGTTGGCTTCCGACAGCCCGAGGGAATCGGCGATGTCCTTGGTAACCGGCTGGATCTGCACGCCGAGATAGCCGCGCGAAACCGTACCGTCCTTCATCAGGTCGGCAACGACGTCCCTGGCAGTCGAAGCCGGGATCGCAAAGGCGATGCCGACGCTGCCGCCCGACGGTGAGAAGATGGCGGTGTTGATGCCAACCACCTGGCCACTGAGGTTGAAGGTCGGACCACCCGAATTGCCGCGGTTCACGGCTGCGTCCACCTGAAGGTAGTCGTCATAAGGACCGGAACCGATATCGCGGCCACGGGCCGAGATGATGCCTGCCGTTACCGTGCCGCCGAGACCGAACGGATTGCCGACCGCCACGACCCAGTCACCGACGCGCACGTTGTCGTCGTCGGCCCAGTTGACATAGGTGAACTTGCGGCCCTTGCCGTCAACCTTGAGCACTGCGAGGTCCGTGCGCGGATCCCTGCCGATCAGCTTGGCGTCAAACTCGGTACCGTCGGTCATGACGGCAACGAAGGCCGAGCCGTCGGAAACGACGTGATTGTTGGTGACGACATAGCCGTCCTCGGAAATGAAGAAGCCGGAGCCCTGTGCGACTGGGCGCAGGCGACCCTTGCCATCGGGCGGGCCAAACCTTCTGTTCGGGCCGCCCTGCGGACCGTTCGGGCCTTGTTCGCCGAACTGCCTGAAGAAGCGCTTCAGCGGATGGTCGTCCGGAAGATCGTCGAAACCGCGGCCGTTGAAATCGAACGCGAAGCCATCGGTGCTGTCGGAGGCCGGATTGATCCGCGATTCGACGCGAACGGAAACGACGGCAGGGGAAACGGCGTCGACGACATTCGCAAAGCTCGGGACCGACGGAGCTTGAACATTGACGGCTTCGGCGTAGGAACGCGTGATCTCAAGCGGCACACCGGTTGCAAACACGGCGGCAGCGAGACCTGCGACTGTGGACGCCTTCAGCATCGTTTTGAGGGAGGGAGTCTTGAACATCTTAGGCACCTTCTCTTCTTCTTGTCTTCGTCCCGGCCAATGCCGGATAGGTCTATGGATGGACATATAGGATGCCGCACCTTACTGCGAACTGTCCGCTCAATGAAAAATTCGTAATGTAGGAACAAAGGCCGTAAGATCCCGGTGTCCGGGGCGCCTCGACGGGTTGCGCGCCGTACTCCTTGCTCCCTCAGATATATTCATGATACCTTAAATATTCTCCGCTTCTACGAGGTCGCCTTCGGGCAAGGGTCATGCGATGAGGGTCGTCGGCACATCTGCGTTGGGCATCCTGCTTGGAATATCGCTCGCTTGGGCTGGTCCTCTGCACGAAGCGGCAAGGGACGGCAATCTTGAACATGCCGGCAAGCTTGTCGGTCAGGGCGCGAACATCGCCGAGCCGGATGCGGCAGGAGAGCCGCCGCTACTGATCGCGGCACTTGCCGGCAACAAGGATATCGTCGCGCTTCTGCTCGAAAAAGGCGCCGATATCCAGATCAGAAACAAAGGCGGACTGACGGCGTTGCACGCGGCCGCCTATGGCGGACATCTTGATGTCGTCGAACTGCTCGTATCGAAGGGTGCGTCGATCAATGATGAAAAGAACTTCTACCAAATGTCGCCGCTTCATGCGGCGGCCGAAGAAGGGCATGCCGATGTCGTCGCCTTTCTCGTCTCGCACAAGGCAGACATAGAGGCGAAGGAACGCAACGGCTACACGCCGTTGACGCAGGCCGGATGGCGATCCCATTGGGATGCCGCAGACTTGCTTTTGAAAGCGGGCGCTGTTTGCCAGCAGGCCGACCTGGTCGGCGACTGGCTATACGGCGAGTGCACGAAGCGGAAATAACGCTTGCTGCATCTCATTGCCCGAACTGGGAGAATGGACACATGTCATATCGCAAGCAGACAGGCGGCACCGTCGCCTATATTATCGCTGGCGCCGCGATGCTCTTGGCATTTGCGCAGCCGGCATTTGCGCAAGAGCCGGTGAACACCGGCTATTTCGGGGACGTGGCGATCAAGGGCTACGATCCGGTGGCCTATTTTACCGAGAACAGGGCCGTGGAAGGATCTCCGGCCCATTCGTATCGGTGGCTGGGTGCCGAATGGCATTTCACCAGTTCGGAAAACCGCGACCGCTTCATTGCCGAACCCGGCAGATATGCGCCTCAGTACGGCGGCTATTGCGCTGACGGCGTTTCCTTCGGAACCGTCACGACCAATATCGATCCGAAGGCATGGCGGATCATCGATGGCAAGCTCTATCTGAGTTACGATCCCGGTGCCGCGGAAGGCTTCGAGAAAAAGCCGACCAAGGTGGTCGATTCCCAAAAGCACTGGTCGCAGGTACAAAGCACCCTGATTTCCGACAAAGCGCGCAAGGACTGGCAGCATATGTCGGCCAAGTGATTCACGGGTTCAGCGAGAAGAACTTCAGCGCCTGCGGGGTTACGTGAACATACTGGGCGCCGCCTTGGGCGGCGTCCTTGTTTCTGTAGACCTGCCCGCACACGATTCGATCGAGAAAATAGCCGCCGAAGCGCTCGCAGAGCCGGTTTCCCTGCACCTCCACCGTGCCGGTGATGTTGGTATTGGCGCTGCGGTAGGCGGTATTGCCCGCCTTGTCGAAATACTGGACGAACACCGTCCCGTTCTTGTGTTTTCCGTTCCATGTCTTGTCGCCGATCAGGTTGCGCAGGGCTTCTGCATCCAGCTGATCGGCTTGCGAACCGGCAAAACCGAACGGCCATTCCGGAATCCCGGCCGAGCGCAATCCCGCCAGATGATGCTCCAGGTCGTCTTCGCGCCAATAGTCGTAGAGATAGTTGTAGTAGGTAAGGTTGGCGTCCGGAAACAGTTCCAGAAGCTTGGCCTTTTCCTGGCCGCCGCGAGCTAGGTCCCCTTCATGGGCATAGGCTGCCGTCAGGTACTCGCGTGCAGGCTCCGCGTTGGGCAGCGCATCCCGCGCCGCCTCGATGAGCGGAATTGCGCGCCTGTTTTCCCGCGCGGTGTAAAAGACGATTCCGGCCAGCAGCTGGAAGCTCGGCGGGGGAGCGGGATCGAGCCGCAAAGCCTTTTCCAGCTCAGCTACCGCTTCTTCGTGACTTCCCGTATGGACGAGGATCAAAGCCAGGTTGCCGAAGGCTTCCGCACTGTTGGGCTGCGCCTCCACCGCCCGCTTTGCCGAGTCGCGCGCCTCCGCGGCCCGACCGTCAACCAGCTGCAGCAGGGCAAGAACGGTGTGGGCGCGCGCGTTGTCGGGGTCGAGCTTGAGCGCTTGTCCGGCCGCATCATAGGCGATCTTGCGCGCCACCGCCGCCGACCATAAGAAGTTGTAGTCATTGCGCCAGACGTCGACGGCAACGCGCGCAATGCCGGCATGCGCATCGGCAAAGTCCGGATCGAGATCGATCGCCTTCTGATAATAGGATAGCGTGCGGCGATAGGTTTCCACGTCGCTATAGGCAAGGCCCTCCTGCTCGGCCCGCATGTAGTAATCATAGGCTTCAAGATTGTCGCTCGGTATCCGCTCCAGCTGCGTGCGCTCGCCATCGCTCAGTTCTACCGCGAGCGCGGAGATGATCTTGCCGGTGACGTCGTCCTGAATTGCGAACAGATCGGCATATTGGCGGTCGTAGCGCTCGGCCCAAACCGAAAGCCCGCTCAGCGCGTCTATCAACTTGACGTTGATGCGCAGACGCGGCCCCGCGCGCTGCAACGTGCCTTCGAGCACGTAGTGGACGCCGAGCTCCGCTGCAACATCCTGGATCTTGCCTGCACCGACTTGAACGGCAAATACCGAATGCCTGGCGATGACGAAGAGCCCCGAGACCTTGGACAGCTCCGTGATCAGGTCGTCGGTCAGTCCCTGCGCCAGATGATCCTGCTCGGTATCACCGCTGACATTGATGAACGGCAACACCGCCACGGAAGGTTTGTCCGGCAGGGGATAGGCGAAGCGCTCGACCGCCGTTGGCGTCGGGCCAAGGTCCCAAGGTTGCCACCAGAAGGCTGTGGGAGCGGCCGAAAGCAGGACGGCAATGGCAGCCGCAAAGCCGGAAGGCATCCTCAACAGACGCCTGAAGCTCGTCTGGAATATCCGCGCTTTGTTCGGATCCAGCACGATGCGGTAGGCGCGGATAGGCTCGGCGATGCTTTTGACTTTCTGCCTTCCAAGCGAGGTAAAGCCCACGTCGAGCTTGGTTTTTACCTGATCGAAAGTCGTGCCGGAGATGGCGATCCCGCCCGGCTCGGCGAGCGCCTGTATGCGGTCGGCGATATTGACGCCATCGCCGTGAATGTCGTCGCCCTCGACAATGATGTCTCCAAGGTTGACGCCGATGCGGAAATCGAGCCGCATCGTTCCATCGCTTGCTGCTTCTTGCAGAGCCTTTTCGCGCTGGACGTCGATTGCGCAATGCAAGGCATCGACAACGCTGTGAAATTCAACAAGCAGGCCGTCGCCCATGGTCTTCACCAGCCGGCCGTGATGTTCGGCAATCTTGGGCAGGATGATGTCGTCCATATCCGCCTGGAAACAGCGACGCGTGCCCTCTTCGTCGATCTGGCTCAAACGGCTGTAACCCGCGACGTCAGCGATCAGAATTGCTGCAAGACGGCGCTCCATGTCTTCCCCGCATGCTGCGATGGCTTCCGGGCGCGCATCTTACCGCAGGTTGATCGGCGAAGCCATTATGCTGTCAAAAGGATACGGGCGTAATCACTTGCCGAGCAGTTCGTCGAGCCTTGCCTTTTCCTCCGCCGTCAGCGGGCTACCGGTCGGCCTTCCGGCGCGCCGCCTGGCAAAGACCAGCAGCGAGATGCCGCCTACGACGATCAGGAGCACTGGCGCACCCCAAAGCAGGAGGGTGCGGATGCCAAGCCTTGGCTTCAGCAGCACGAATTCGCCGTAGCGCGAGACGATGTAGTTCAGCACCTGCTCGTCACTGTCACCATCGGTGATGCGCTCGCGCACCAGCAGCCTGAGGTCCTTGGCGAGATCGGCATTGGAATCGTCGATCGACTGGTTCTGGCAGACCATGCAGCGCAGTTCAGCCGACAGCGCCCGGGCGCGCGCCTCAAGCGCCGGATCGGCCAGCACCTCGTCGGGATTGACGGCAAAGGCTGGTGCTGCAGTAAGAAACAGCGCGATGGCAAGCAGGAGCGGCCGGATCATTCAGCCGCCTCCATGGCCGGTTTTGCCGGTTTTGCCTTTCGGCGCGGGGCGCCGACGCGCAGCCGCCGGTCGGAGAGCGACACGAAGCCGGCCACCGCCATCAGCAGCGTCCCGCCCCAGATCAGCAGGATGAACGGCTTCCACCAGATGCGCACGACGATGCCGCCGTCGCTGGTCGGATCACCGAGCGACACGTAGAGCTGGCTTGCCCCGAAGGTCAGGATGCCGGCTTCCGTCGTCGGCATCTGACGGGCGGCATAAAGGCGCTTTGCCGACCAGGTCTCGGCGACCTCGGCGCCGCCCCGCCGCACGGTGAAATGCCCGCGCTCCTCGGTATAATTCGGCCCTTTCGCCGGCTTCAGGCCGTCGAAGGAAAGCGTGTAGCCGCCCGCCTCGGTGGTCTCGCCCGGCTTCATCTCGAGCACATGCTCGGTTGCAAAGGCCGACACCGCAACGATGCCGATGACGCTGACGCCAAGCCCGGCATGCGCAAGTGCGGTGCCGAAGGCCGAGCGCGGCAGGCCCGAAAGCCGCTTCCAGGCGACATGCGCCTTCACCTTGCCGATGCCGGCGCGGTACCAGAGATCGGCGAGCGCGCCTGCGACCAGGAAGAGCCCGGCCGCCAGCCCGAGCACCGACAGCACCGGCCCGCCGTGCTCGATGTAGAAGACGACGAGCGCCGCGGCCAAGGCAATCCCTGCCACGGCATAAAGGCGCTGCAGCACGCCCAGAAGGTCGCCGCGCTTCCAGGCAAGCAGCGGCCCGAACGGCACGGCGACGAGCAACGGTGCCATCAATAGCCCGAAGGTCATGTTGAAGAACGGCGCGCCGACGGAGATCTTGTCGCCGGTAAGCGTCTCCAGAAGCAGCGGATAGAGCGTCCCGGTCAAGACCGTGCCGCAGGCAACCGTCAGGATCAGATTGTTCAGCACCAATGCACCTTCGCGCGAGACCGGCGCAAACAGGCCGCCCGCACTCAAACGCGGTGCGCGAAACGCAAACAGCGACAGCGCCCCGCCGATGAAGAGCATGAGAATGCAAAGAATGAAGACGCCGCGGCTCGGATCGCTGGCAAAGGCATGCACCGAGGTCAAGACGCCGGAGCGCACCAGGAAGGTGCCGAGCAGCGACAGCGAGAAGGTGAGGATCGCCAGCAGCAAGGTCCAGATCTTCAGCGCCTCGCGCTTTTCCATCACCAGCGCCGAATGCAGCAGCGCGGTACCGGCAAGCCACGGCATGAAGGAGGCGTTTTCGACCGGATCCCAGAACCACCAGCCGCCCCAGCCGAGTTCGTAATAGGCCCAGTAGGAGCCCATGGCGATGCCCAGGGTCAGGAAGGTCCAGGCCGCCAGCGTCCAGGGCCTGACCCAACGCGCCCAGGCTGCATCGATCCTGCCTTCCATCAAGGCGGCGACGGCAAAGGAGAAGCATACCGAAAAGCCGACATAACCGAGATAAAGCAGCGGCGGATGGATGGCGAGCCCGATATCCTGCAGCACCGGATTGAGGTCGCGGCCTTCGGCCGGTGCCGGGTCGAGACGGACGAACGGGTTGGAGGTCAACAGGATGAAGAGGATGAAGGCGGAGGAGATCCAGGCCTGAACCGAAAGCACATTGGCCATCAGCCTGTCCGGCAGATTGCGGCCGAAGAGCGCTACCAGGGCGCTGAACAGCGTAAGGATCAGCAGCCACAGCATCATCGAGCCTTCGTGATTGCCCCAGACGCCGGAATACTTGTAGATCAGCGGCACCAGCGAATGCGAGTTCTCCCAGACGTTCCGGACGGTAAAGTCGGAGACCACATGGGCATAGGTCAAAACGCCGAAGGAGAAGCTCACCAGTCCAAAGAGCATGACGGAGCCGAGCGGGGCGACATCCATCATCGCCTGGTCGAGCCTGCGCGCGCCGATTGCCGGAACCAGCGAAACAACGATCGCTGCCGCCAGCGCCAGGACAAGTGCGTAGTGGCCGATCTCGATGATCATTGCGTATCCTCGCCTTCCTGCCACAGACCCTGCGCCTTCAGCCGGTCGGCAACGTCCTTCGGCATGTATTTCTCGTCGTGCTTGGCAAGCACCGTGTCGGCGATGAACTCCCGGCTGCCGGCTGCAAACGTGCCTTCCGTCACAACCCCCTGCCCCTCGCGGAACAGGTCGGGAAGGATGCCGGTATATTTGACCTTCACCGCGTCGCCGCTGCCGTCGGTGACGGCAAATTCCACCGTCGAGCCTGCGCCGCGCACGACGCTGCCCTCGCCGACCAGCCCGCCGAGGCGGATGCGCGTCTGCGGCGCCACCGGTGTTTTGGCAAGGTCGGCCGGCATGTAGAAATAAGCGACCGACTGGCTGAAGGCGAACATGACGAGCAGCACCGCGGCGAGGATGAAGCCCATGCCGCCGCCAATCACCGCCAGGCGCTTCTGCTTGCGCGTCATTGCGTGCCTCCTTCCGCCGCAATGGCGAGTTCGCGGGCCAGCGCCATCAGCTGTCTGCCCTCTTGGCCGTCGGCCGGAAAGGTCGCCAGCGCGCGCTTCAGCGCGCTTGCGGCACGATCCTTGTCGTTCAAGACGGCATAGGAGCGGACAAGCCGCATCCAGCCCTCGAAATTGTTCGGGTCTGCGGCAAGCTTTGCATCGAGGCTCTCCACCATGGCGCGGATCATCTGCTGCTGTTGACTGCTGCTCATATCCTGCGCCGCTGCGACATCTTCCTCTGTCGGATCGCCCTTGCCATCCGCCACCACCGGAGCGCCGCCGTTCTTGGCGATATGCTCGTTGACGAGCGGTAGCCATGGCGCATCGGCAGGCGATCCTTTCGCCAGCGCCTCGAAGGCCGCCTTCGCCTGCCCTGTTTGCCCCGCCTGCTCCAGGCCGAGCGCCACGTAGAACCGCGCGCGCGGATTGTCAGGCTCGAGCGAAAGCGACTGCTCCAGCACCTTGCGGGCCTCCTCGGTCACCACGCCATTGGCACCAGCTATCAGCGTTTCGGCCAGCCCGTCGAGGCGGATCGGGCTCGCCCCGAGCAGCCGGATCGCATTTCGGTAGGCCTTCTCCGCTTCGGCAAGCCGCGCCGCATTGTAATAGATCGGCGCCAGCACGTCCCAGCCCCTGCCGTCTTCCGGATCCTCCGCCAGATGCCGCTCCGCCTTCACGATCAGCATCGCCATGTCGTTGCCGGGATCGGCCAGCCGATCCGCCAACGGCCGCGACGGAAGATCAGGGCGGCCGAGGGTGATGTAAAGACAGAGCCCGAGAACCGGCAGCATCAGGAGAACGAAAGCCTCGCTGAAACGGTGGGGGCGAACGGGCTTGCGTTCCGCCTTCGGCTCGGCAGCCGACACGGCAATCAGCCTGCGGCCGATTTCGGCCCGCGCATAATCCGCCTCGTCGGAGGAAATCAATCCGAAAGCCAAATCGCGATCGAGTTCTCGCAGCTGATCGTGGTAGACCGCCGCCTCGCCGGCACGGTCGTCGTCAGCCGCCTTTGCGCCGCGCAAGAGCGGATAAAGCAGACAGGCGGCAACAGCCGCGGTCATCACGGCCACCAGAATCCAGAACATCATACCGGCTCAAATACTTGAAGCGCGGGACCATTCCAACTGGCAAAGTCGGAATGACGAAGATTTGAGGCGTTTCGCCGCAATTTCAGCAGCACGTCACTGGCAGCACCGGCCGAAATCACCCGAGCGGCGACCAGCTTCCGTCACTGTTGCGGCAGGCCGCGCCACGCGTGACGGTGTCCCTGCCCTGCGCATTCAGCGTATGCGTGTATTGACGGCAGTTTTGCGAACCCACCTGATAGGGGGCGGCGGCCACAACCTTGCCGCTTACATTGCGCCCGCTCCAGACGACCGGCTGGCCGACACCGGCGCCTTCAAGCGCCCGGTATTCGGCTTCCAGAGCCCGCTGCTTGTCGCTGTCGCTCAGCTGCACGCCGCTGCGGCCGGCAATTCCGCCCTGCAGCGCCGTGATGAAAGCCGCCGATGCCGAAGGCTTGCGGGAAAACAGTCCGCCCGAGCCGCCGCTCTTGGAGGTCGTGCACGAAGACAGCGCAACGGCAACGAGAAGCGAAGAAACGATCAAAACACTCGGTCGTAACATCATTCGGTCAAACCAGCATCGGGGTGTGAATCAGTGCCGCCAGATGCGCATCGCCCCATGTCAGCATTAAGGCAAAGCATGCTATGCAATTGCCTATGTCTTTGTGGCATCAAGCAATTGCTCATGCAACATCCTTTGTGACGCCGGGCAGGATTAGCCGCGCCTTCAGGCCTCCCCACTCCCCCCGGGAGAGTTCGAGGCGGCCCTGATACTCGTGGGAAATCTCCGTGACGATCGAAAGCCCGAGGCCAGTTCCCGGCTTGCTCTCGTCCAGTCGCCGCCCGCGCTTCAGCGCCTCGCGGATCTGGTCGGGTTCCAGTCCAGGTCCGTCGTCCTCGACGACGAGCTCCACCCAGTGCCGCCGCGCGCTTGCCTCAGCACCCTTCACGTCCTCGGCTGCTTCGACTGCGCTGAGCCGCACCTTTGTCGTGGCAAAACGCGACGCATTCTCCAAAAGGTTGCCGACAGTCTCTTCCAGATCCTGCTGCTCCATGGCGACCGCGAGGTTCTGGGGCGTCACGTTGAGCTCGAACTCCTTGTCGCCATTGAGCCGCCGCATCACGCGCACCAGCCGCTCGAGTGCAGGTTCGGCATCGGTACGCGCCAGTACCGATTCGCGCTGTGCAGCGATACGTGCCCGGTTGAGGTAGGATTGCACCTGGCCCTGCATCGCTTCTGCCTGGCTGCGCACCAGCTCGCCGTGCGAGCGCTCCAGCACCCTCGCCTCGTTGAGCAGAACCGCAATCGGCGTCTTCAGCGAATGCGCCAGGTTGCCGACCTGCATCCGGGCGCGCTCGACGATGCGCCGGTTGCTGTCGATCAGCGCATTCACCTCGTTGGCAAGCGGCAGGATTTCCCGCGGGAAATCGCCCTTCAGCAGTTCGCTCTCTCCCGCCCGGATGCGTTCCAGCGCCGCGCGCGCCTTGTCGAGCGGCTTCAGGCCGTAGAGAATGGCAAGCGCATTGACGATCAGGCTTCCGACCCCGAAACCGGCAAGCGCCAGATAGAGACTGTGGGAGAAGTTGCTGACATCGCTCTCGACCACCTCGACATTGCCCGACACCCTGAAGCGTGCAGCGCGTCCGTCGGTGTCGAGCACCACTTCGGTTTCCGCCACCTGCACGCGGTTTCCGGTCGCGTCCGTCACCTGGTAGTAGCGCTCGTAGTTCTTGTCGAAGGGCGCTTCCAGCACAGAGGGAACAGGGATCGTCGCCGATCCCAGCGACGGCGAAACCAGCGGCGCCGCCGTATAGGTCCCGAGCGGTTCCACCACCCAGTACCAGCCCGTCCTCGGCTGGGCGAAGCGCAGGTCGCCGAGTTGCGGGCTGCCGCTCAGCGCCCCCTGATCGCCGATGGTCACGGAGTTGATGACGTTATAGAGCTGGGCGCGCAGCAGATCCTGGAAACCGCGCTCGGCGCTGCGGCGATAAAGCGTGGAGATGAGCAGGCCGATCACCACAAGCGCCACGGTCGACCAGACGGTCGTCAGGAGCAGAACGCGGGCGGTGAGCGACTTAATGCGCATTGTTCGGCGCTTGGATGCGGTAGCCGAGACCGCGCACCGTTTCGATCAGATCCACGCCCATCTTCTTACGCAGGCGGCCGACGAACACCTCGATCGTATTTGAATCGCGATCGAAATCCTGGTCGTACATGTGCTCGACCAGCTCCGAGCGCGAGACCACCTCGCCCATATGGTGCATCAGATAGGCAAGCAGCCGGTATTCGTGCGAGGTGAGCTTCAGCGTCACACCGTTGACCATCGCCTTGGACGTCTTGGTGTCGAGCCGCACCGGCCCGCAGATGATCTCGGAGGAGGAATGCCCGGCCGCACGGCGGATCAGGGCGCGAATGCGCGCCAGCACTTCCTCGACATGGAAGGGCTTTGTCACGTAGTCGTCGGCTCCGGCATCGATGCCTGCGACCTTGTCGCTCCAGCGGTCGCGGGCCGTCAGGATCAGAACCGGCACGCCGCGGCCCGCACCGCGCCACTTTTCAAGGACGGTCACGCCATCCATCTCCGGCAGGCCGATGTCGAGGATGATCGCGTCATAAGGCTCGGTGTCGCCGAGGAAATGCCCTTCCTCGCCGTCGAAGGCCTGATCGACGACATAGCCCGCCTCCTTCAGCGTATCGGCGAGCTGACGGTTCAGATTGACATCGTCTTCGACTACCAGAATGCGCATCGGTCCGCTCTCACCTCAAGTGTATCACTGGTGCTTCATAGGCCGATTCCGCCTACATCGGAACCCTGACTGTCACCTTGCGTGGACGCTGGCCATTGCCTTGGACGAGAACCGTGATGATGCAGGTGTTGCCGGACGGCTGCACGGAAAGAAGCTGCCCGCCCGTCTGCTCGACGACCTGCTCGGCCGCGGCGCTGCAATCGCCTGCGACGCGCACGATCAGACCGCGCGGTTCGTCCGGTGAAGGCGCCGATACCGCCAGCCCGGCGGCCAAAACTACGACGCTCAAGGGAGAGGCCATGTGCATGCTTCCAACGTAATTCCAACTTGGTCCGACTATGTACTCACGTGACCTGAATGGCAAATGAATGCCCTGTAGCGCCTGATGTTTAGAACAATTCTGGACTGTATTTTCCAACAAGCTCCACCGCAGAAAAGACGAAAGCGCGCGATACCCTTGAAACACAGAAATCCCGCCCCGAGATTTCCTCAGTGAGCGACCTGCCCGATCGCCAAACCGCCGGTCAACAAGCTGCCTGGCCTGGGCCACCCAAAGGATCGGGCGGCGAACTGATGGCCGTCGACACGAAAGGGACAAAGACATCTCAACCCCCGCGCCCTCGCATCGGCAAGCGCCCCACGCTCACAGCGTCAGATGGGCTTCGCCAACGAGCGTGTCCCAAGCAGCCTCCAGGGACGAGGGCGGGTGACGCGTGCCGTCATGTTTGTCCTTCACGAAACGTCTTGATTGAGAGCCGGAGATGAGCGGCCACCCCTCTTGCCAGTCAGGTGAGGTCGTTTTCCGCAAATGGCTTCCGCGGCTTTCACCGCACATGCGAAACTGCTATGGCCCAGATCCTCAGCCCTCGAATCCGTTCCAGCACGAATGTTCAAGTTTCCCTCGCGCTCAGCGCAGACGATCGCCGTGCTTGCCGTCAGCCAACTCATCGGCTGGGGCACCACCTTCGACATGCTCGGCGTCATGGGCCGCGTCGTGGCGGCCGATCTCGACCTGCCCAACGAAGTGGTATTCGCCGGCCTCACCGTCATGATGGTCGTCAGCGCCTTGGCAGGCCCCGCGACCGGCCGCTGGCTCGCGCACTTTGGTGCTGCCCGCGTGCTCGCCGCATCTTCGGTCACCTTCGCGGCGGGCCTGCTCATGCTTGCCGCCACGCATGGGATCGTCCTTTATGCGGCTTCATGGATCGTCATCGGTCTCGGCGGCGCGCTTGGTCTTTCGGCCCCTGCCTATACCGCCGTCGTCGAGCGAGAGGGCCTGAACGGCAAGCGGATCATCGCCATCCTCATGCTCTTCACCGGCCTGTCGGCAACGCTCTTCTGGCCGGTCCTGGCGCTGATGACGGACGCCTATGGCTGGCGAGCCGCCTCCCTTTTTTCGGCAACACTTCACGTTTTCGTCTGCCTGCCGCTTCATCTTTTCGCGCTGCCGAAGCCCGCCGCAACGCACAGCCAAGGCACTGCCGCGGATACGCCACCGATTGCACTGTCGCCGCGTGAGCGCCGCAAGGCCTTCCTGCTTATCGCCACCTCGACGACGCTCGGCACCTTCATCAGCTTCGGCATTGCCCCGTCGCTGATCGAAATCTTTCGCCAGTCCGGGGCGTCGCCGGCGCTTGCCCTGCAGCTCGGGTCGGCCCGCGGCCTCATCGGCATTTCCGCCCGCGGGCTCGACATGCTGCTTGGCAAACGCGGCAATCCGATCCTCACCTCGTTCATGGGCATCAGCCTCATGCTGGCGAGCTTTCTCATGCTTCTGCTGTGCAGCGCCTCGACGCCGCTGCTTGTCGCCTTCATCGTGATGTATGGCTTCGGCTCCGGCGTGCTTGCCGTTGCCCGTGCGCTGCTGCCGCTCGCCTTCTTCTCGCCGCGCGAATACGGCCTGCAAGCCGCCCGCCTCTCGCTGCCGCAAAACCTCGCCAACGCCATCGCCCCCGTCATATTCACCGCCGCCCTCGACCGCGCCGGTACCGGGTTGACGCTTACCGTCTGCGCAGTGCTTGCCGCCCTCGCCCTGATCTTTGTTTTCATGCTGGCCGGAATGGTCAGGTCGGCAAAGCAGCTCGTTCCGTCACGACCCTGAAGCGCATCTTTGCTCCGTCATTGGTCTTCGCCTGCGGCTACATGCGCGTCAGCCGCGCGCAACGATCCGCCGCCGTGGCCTTCAAGAAGCCTCTCGCCCCCGGCAAGACGGGTGAGGGTGACAGGCCCCAAAAATTCAAGTACGGAGCGAAACTTCAAATGGTCGCAATCAAGCTCAAGCGTCAGGAGCCACAGTCGCGGACCATGGATTGCATCAGCCGAGCGGCTGCCTTACCGCTGTCTCAACATCATAATCGGCGGCGATCCGCATTTCCCGGACCGGCCGCACGATTTCGATCGAGCGCTGGTAATCAGGATGCGCCTTGTATGCCGCAAGCGCCGCCTCGTCGTCGAATTCGCCGTAGACTACCAGGTCGACATCGGTGCCGAGCTGATCGGTCTTCACATTGGTGCCGATCTCCAGCAGCCGCGCATGCGGTATCGCCGTCAGCACCGAAAGCCCGGCGCGCACCGCCTCCAGGTTTTTTGCGCTTGCGGTGAAGAAAACGATATGGCGGATCACCGGGGCACTCCTCATCTTCAACAAAGTCTCTGCCTCAACAAAGCGGCGCGATAGCACGCGCAAGCCACCCCATCAACTGCTCGTGCCCGGGGCCTCTTGCGGGCGCATGGCCGCATGGAAGGTCCGGCCGTATCCGGCGAGCTTCTCGGCCCGGTCCGTGCCGTTGACGATGCGGCGTGCGTTCACCCAGTCGTCCTTTTCGGCGTTCAGGTGGTCTGCAAGCCTGTGCCCCGTGAAACTGCCGACCACCATGCCCTCGACCAGGATCGTCACGGCGGCCGCCATCTCCATCGCCCGGTCCGGCTCGGCGACGAGGTCGATGCCGGTGATTGCACTCATCGCCTCGTAATTGCGCTTGTGGGTGAGCTGAACCAGCCCGCGCCCCAGCCAGCACTTTCCGGTCTCGTCCGGCTTCCAGTACACCGTCTTCACCCAGGAAAGCTTGCCCGCCGCATAGGCGTTATCGAGAAGTTCGATCGCCTTTGCGTCGCTGTCGGCCAACGTCTCGCGCACCGGCTGCATCGTGAAGGCCGTCTCGTGGAAAGCCGTCGCCAGGATGTAGGCCAGCCACCGCCAGTCCGCCTGCGGCATGCGTTCCTCGAAGACGTCCAAAATCGCCGTCATGCCCTCGACCTGACCCGCGCAAAGGGCACCCTTGAACAAGCTTTGCCGCACACTATCGAAGAAGAACGTCCGATCGATGTGGATAACCATGAAATTTGACCCGGTCCTAATCGATTAAAATAAATTCAATCGTTTAAAGCGTTTAAACCCCTGATTTACACCGCATTTGGCCTATGTCATTCGTTTTCTGTCGAAGCTCGCCGAAGGACAGGAGACCGAATGCAAGCGCCCGCCAACAGCCAGCCCACCATTCCCCAGCACCTCGTCGACCAGATGGAAAACGAATGGCGCCAGATCCGCCCGACGCGCGAAATGCCGCGCCCGGCGCCGCAGCCGCCCAAGCAGCGATAACCCGATAAATCCCAAAAGGCGAGACGGCGGATCCTTCAAACCGCCGCACCATTGGCTCGCCGCGCCGTCCAGTATCGGCGCCGTCAGCGACGAACGCATCGAGCCTGTGCGGCGAGCGGCCGCACCGGCAGCCGTCACCAACTCCGCCGTTTCCTCGATCGTCTCCGGCCTCCCGTCTCCCGATTGCCACCCTTTGTCGTGCGCCCGGTCGCCTAAGTGTCGCCCGCCGCGCCGAATTCCACGGTCATCCAGGGTCCGGCGTCGCTGCGCGTCGCCGGCAGCGAGTGCCGCCTTTCCCTTGAAGTCGGCTGCCACTTCCCGCCCTGCGCCTTCGAAAGCGTCGCGCGGCCGCTTGAGCCGGGATCTATCTTTTCGCCCGCTCGCCGTCGCCCACCGTCAGCGGCCAGTCGACGATATAATCTTCCAGGTCGCCGGGATCTACCTCCGTCTCGCTGATCGTCCGCCCGCGAGCGGAAATGCCAGCCAGGTGCACTGTTTCCGGGTCGCCGGAAACCAGCCGATGCCACCAGTAAAGATCGCGCCCCTCGTTCACCAGACGGTAGCCACAGGTCGGTGGCAACCAGGCGATCTCCTGCACGTTCGCCTTCGTCAGCTGCACGCAGTCCGGCACGAAATCCCGCCGCTTCTCGTAGTTCGAACAACGGCAAGTTTGGCCGTCAAGGAGCCTGCAGGCAACGGAGGTAAAATAGACGTCCCCCGAATCCCACTCCTCCAGCTTGTTGAGGCAACAGAGCCCGCAGCCGTCGCAGAGGCTTTCCCATTCCTCTTGGTTCATTTCGTTCAGCGTTTTCCGCTTCCAGAAGGGTCGTTCGTTCGTCATTCGTTTTCTTGCAACAGCGTCCGCAAATCCGCGTGAGCCGCCTTCAATTCTCTTGTTATCGGGCGCCAAATCAATCAATCATTGAGCATGCTTCGTTTATCGAAAAGCGCAATGCCGAAGGATGGCTGTGCTCTGACGCCTGGCTGGCCAGCCGTCAAGCGCGATCAGGCGGGAATATAGAACGTGCAGGATCCGGACAATCCAGAAGAGCGCCCGCGCAGAAGCCGGCACATCCTGCTGAAGATCGATTCATGGATCGATTCCACCCTCTGGAACGCCGGGTTCCGCTCCGCCGAAATCTGGGAAGACGTCACCATTTTTTTCCGCCGTTTCCGCGTGCGCGGCTGGAAGCGCTTTGTCTTCGAACTGAGCGGCGAAGCGCTGACGCTCGGCGCTGCCGGATCCGTTCTGATGCTCCTCCTTGCCCAGCCTGCCTTCGAGGCTACCAAGGAAGATTGGCGCAATCGCGGCGATTTCGCCGTCACCTTCACCGACCGCTACGGCAATGTCATCGGCCACCGCGGTGTCATCCATCAGAATTCAGTGCCCATCGACGAATTGCCGGATTCGCTGATCAAGGCAGTGCTCGCCACCGAGGACCGCCGCTTCTTCGACCATTTCGGCATTGATTTCATCGGCCTGTTCCGCGCGATGAGCGAAAATGCCCGCGCCGGCGAAGTCGTCCAGGGCGGCTCGACCCTGACGCAGCAGCTTGCCAAGAACCTTTTCTTGTCGAACGAGCGCTCGATCGATCGCAAGATCACCGAAGCCTTCCTGGCGCTCTGGCTCGAAGCCAACCTGTCGAAGAAGGAGATCCTGTCCACCTATCTCGACCGCGCCTATATGGGCGGCGGCACCTTCGGTGCGGCGGCAGCCTCGCAGTTCTACTTCGGCAAGAACATCACCGATGTGAACCTCGCAGAATCGGCAATGCTTGCCGGCCTTTTCAAGGCGCCGGCAAAATATGCGCCCCACGTCAATTTGCCCGCGGCGCGCGCCCGCGCCAACGAAGTGCTTACTAATATCGTACAGAGCGGATTGATGACCGAGGGCCAGGTAATTGCCGCCCGTCGCAGTCCGGCCACGATCGTCGACCGCAACGAGCAGGAATCGCCCGATTTCTTCCTCGACTGGGCCTTCGAGGAGGTCCAACGTCTTGCCGCCCGCTTCCACCAGCATTCACTGATCGTGCGCACCACGATCGACATGGGTATCCAGAAGGCGGCGGAAGATGCCGTCGAAACGTCGCTGCGAGAATATGGCGAGTCCTTTAACGCCAAGCAGGGTGCGATGGTGATGCTTGAAAACGGCGGTGCGGTGCGCGCCATGGTCGGAGGGCGGGACTATGGCGAAAGCCAGTTCAACCGCGCGACGCGGGCGCTGCGCCAGCCGGGCTCTTCCTTCAAGGTCTATACCTATGCAGTGGCGATGGAAAGCGGCATGACCCCGCAGACGACCATCGTCGATGCGCCGATCTATTGGGGCAACTGGAGCCCGCACAACTATGCGAACCGCTATGCCGGGCGCGTCACGCTCGAAACAGCGATCGCCCAATCGATCAACACGATCCCGGTGCGGCTCGCCAAGGACAAGCTCGGCATCCAGCCGATCCGCGCAATGGCCAAGGCGATGGGCATCGAATCGCCGGTGCGCGACGACGTGACGATCCCGATTGGAACCTCGGAAGTCACCGTTCTCGATCAGGCGACGGCTTATGCGGTGTTTCCGGCAGGCGGCTATCAGTCACGTCGCCATGGAATCGCGCAGATCCTCGATTACGGCGGCGACGTGCTTTACGATTTCGATCGCGACGAGCCGCCGGCAAAGCGCGTGCTGTCGGAAAAGGCCGATTTTTACATGAACCAGATGCTGACCCGCATCCCCTATTTCGGCACCGCCCGCAAGGCAGCACTCGACAACGGCATCCTGACCGGCGGCAAGACCGGCACGACACAGGCCTATCGCGACGCCTGGTTCGTCGGCTTCACCGGCAACTACACCTGCGCCGTCTGGTTCGGCAATGACGACTACACCTCGACGAACAACATGACCGGCGGCTCGCTTCCCGCCATGACCTTCAAGCGCGCCATGGATTACGCCCACCAGGGCATCGTGATGCGCCCCATTCCCGGCGTCGAAAACCCAGCGCCGCCGGCCAAGGACACCGCCAAGACCGCCGCCGCCAAACCCGAAGACAGCATCCCGCAGCTCATCCGTCCCCGCATGCTCTCGGTGGAATCGACCAGGATCCTCAAGGACCTCGGCGAAAAGCTGAAATCCGCCCCGCCGCTCGAAGCGCAGAAGGTGGCGAGCGCAGGTTAGGTCTTCTGCAAGGCTGTGGGTCGATGCGTGTTTCACCCCACCCACCTCCTGCGCTCGCAACAGTTCGCCTGCACCAAATTGAGCTTCCATCGCCGGGGTCATTCGTTGGCTTCCCCTGGATGCGGATCGGGCAGCAACTCCCTATCCTCCACCGCGTTTTCAGCCGCGGCCGCGCCCGCGCCATTCCACACCGCCGCAATCAATGCTAACCCTTTCACCTGATTTGTTTCCAAGGGCATGCAGTGTTTCGATTCCCGCTTTTTATCGCGATCACGCTGATTGTCGCTTTCGGCGGCGGGATCGTTGTTTCGCTCTATGCGCTGGACGCAACGCAAGGGTTTGGCGCCATCAAGCTCGGCGCCTGGGAGGCCTTTCCCGAATTGCAGACGGCAAATGCCGATCCTTACGCGAAGTCCCACCGCGCCCGCGCCGGCAAGCTGCTTTATGGCAGCGCCGAGGGGCTGGCATTCACGGCAAGCGTCGACGACAGCGGCGAGCGATTGAACGCGGCCTGCAGCTACCGCATCAGCGGCCAGACGCCGCCTGCCCGCCTGTGGACGCTGTTTACCTCCGACAACAGCGGCAATCCCGCCTCCATCCGTCCCGGGCTGCCCGCGGCGCTGAACTCCTGGACAATCCTGCGCCGAGCCGACAGCAGCTTCACGATCGACATCTCCGCCAATGCACGAGCGGGCAACTGGCTGGCACTTCCCGCCGCCGGCACGTTCCGGCTGGTGCTGACGCTGTTCGACACGCCGACTGCCGGCAGTTCGGGGGTGATCGATCTCGCGATGCCGAGGCTTTCGAAAATCGGATGCGGCAATGCTTAGGCTGATTTTCTCAGTCCTGACCGGCCTCTTCGGCGCCGCATTGCTCCATCTCGTCATCATTCTCGCGCTGCCGCACTACACCGGCAAAGACGCCCAGACGCGGGTGCTTGCTGAGGGTGATCCGAACCGTTTCTATCTGCTGTCGGCACACAACGACGATGCGGGGCTGGCAAACAGCGATCCTTTCCTTCGTACCGCCGTCTGCGCCTTCGATCTGGAAGACAATCCCGTCCGCTTCACGGCAAAAGGCAACGTGCCGTTCTGGTCGATCGCCGTCTATGACGGCGCCTCCAACGAAGTCTTCAGCATGAATGACAGGACATCTGTGGGGGGAGCGCTGGATGTACTCGTCGCCACGCCGATCCAGCTTACCGGCTTGCGAAAATCCCTGCCGCCGGAATTGCAGCCGACGATTCTTGTCGAGATGAGCCACTCGCAAGGCTATGCTGTGCTAAGAACGCTTGCCCCACAGGCAAGCTTCGACGAGGCAGCCAGAAGCTTCCTCGCGGGCGCCGGCTGTGAGGCCTATGCACCCGCCGACTGAGGCTTGGCCTCATTCGTTCTCCACGCGGCTCTCCACACGCGATGCGTGCTGCGCCGGGCGCTTCGGCATCTCTGGGAGGCGCTCGTAACGCACTCCCGTAAACAGCAGAATCTGAGCCTTGACAGGCTCCTTTTCCTTGCGGCGTGGCGCCTGTGGCCGCCGGTCCGCCAATGCGACTACTATGGCCATTCTCGTCTCCATGCACTGCCCGAGACGGATGAACGTAAGCGGATTTCACCCTGCCCGCCTGCACGGGCCAGCGCGTCCTGCGGCACCGGATATCCCGGACCGAGGGCATTCGCGCCTTTCTCACGGCACCTATTCGAAATACCGTGAAGCGGAATCTTGACGACCGAAGCACTCAATCGCGCCGTTCCTATCCGAATTGAGACACACGATAGTTAACAGTTTACTAATATTGCACGCTCGCGGCGTCTGCACGACACCGGTTACTAAACGCGGTTAGCAGCCGTTTGGTTTCAATCGAACGGAATCAAAACGACAAATAAAATTTCCCAATCATTTCATATGCTTACTTTCACCACTCGACGAAGCCACGCGAAAGCACGACTGTTGCATATTTGCGCCACGAGAAATATTAATTGCAGCCGCGCCATTTGCGCGTATCGTGTTTTTGCCGGTCGAGGTTTCAGGGCAACGGCCGGGTGGAAGACCAGATATGCTCTTGCCGCAACAACGGAGGGCAGATGATGTCTTTGATGTTGAACTCGTCATATTCTCCGGAAGATATCGATGTGCTGAGATTCGCATTGGACGCTTGGTGCGCGGAAAAGCGGATCGATATCAAAAGCCCCGAAGCGCAATTTGCCGCCTCTACTGCGCTCGATCTTTACCAGGCTGGCCATAGCGATAGCGAAAAGCTCTTGACGGCCATGCGTTCGCACAAGCGCCTTTGAGCTGCAATCCAAGCAATGCCTTGAGCGCCCTGCCTCTGCAAGGGCGCTTGTTCATCGCGCCGGCAGTCCCTTCACATTGCACGTCCTGCGTGTATCATCAGATCGTATTTGATTAAATTCTTCAGCAACCGTTAACCGTGCCGCTGTAGGATTTGTTCATCTTCGCATGGGTTGATGTGCGTTCCGCCAGCGCATGAGGACCCGAGTTCCGCGTTTCCCAGGGTGTTCGTGTGCGTGACCGGTTTCGAGACCTAGAGCGGCCTTTGGCCATCCGGAAAAAGGATGTGGTATTGATGGCGACAGTCAGCAGCTTCGAAGGATTGGCGCACCCAACCCGATCCGAGCTGCGACAGTTCGCCGAACTGTTCATGCCGCTTTTTCAGGCCTCTTCCGAAGAAGCGCGCCGCCAGGCGGTTGCCGCACTTTCCCAGTGCAAGACGATACCGCCGGCCGTTGCCCTCTTCATCGGCAGCCAGCCGATTGCAATCGCCGCGCCGTTCCTGACGGCCTCGCGGGCGATCGACGATGACACCTTGATCATCATCGCCCGATCGCAGGGAACCGCCCACGCCCGGGCGATCGTCAGCCGCGACAGCCTTTCGCCGAAGGTCATCGATGCGCTCGTGGCGCTTCGTCAGGCCGAGCCGCGCCAGACTGCGCCTGCCGCCGTCGCCGACATACCGGCAGAAACGCTTGCCCTCCCGCCGAGCGCTGCCGCAATGGACGCGACCGATTTCAGCGAGCGCCTCGCCAAAGAAGAGGCGATGCGCGAAAGGATCAAGGGGCTGGCACGACATCTCGGACGCAATGACGCCAACCGCCTCGGTCTGCGCACGCTGTCCAAGATCCAAGAGGCGCTGCTCGTGCGCTTTGCCCGCGAACGGCAGGCCGGGTCCTTCGCAACGGCGCTTGCCGATGCGCTTTCGGCCAGCCGCTGGCTTGCCGAGCGCATCATGCTCGATATCTCCGGCCAGCAGCTCGCAACGACACTGACCAGCCTCGGCATGGGCTTTCTCGATGCCGTCTTCGTACTGGAGAGATTGTACCCGCACCTTGCCGAGCCCCAGCATAACGTCACCCGCGCCTGGATGGTGCTGGATGCGCTCGATCCGGAGGAATGCCATCACCGGGTCGAAGCCTGGCGTCGCGCCGACAGCTACACCTACGGTCCGCAAGACCAGGCGCCGGCGGAGCAGGCCGCCGCTCCCGTCCCGCCGGCCGTGCGCCAGGTGCCGCCGGCACGCCACATCCGCATCGTCGGCCGCCGGTAAACTCTTAGAGAGGGTTCTTCCGCTCGTCGACCAGCGGCACGATCTCCGCGACGTCGTCGGCTTCGAGCTCGACAATCCAGAGATCCGGATCGAATTTCCGCTCGCGGTCGAGCAGTTCGCGCACCGTCTCGGCCTCCACCTTGTCAAGCCTGATCTCGAAAAGACGCATGCCGCTCTCCTCCTCGTCGAAGAAGCTCTGCGGGGCAGGCGCGTAGAGCGTTTCGCGCCCGTCGCGGAAAAGCTGGCGGATGAAGACGGCACCCGCTTCCTGCGCCCCCTTCTTCTCGACAGCGGCGAAATTTCCCCTGGCGAAAACGCGGCGCACGAGGGCGGAAACGAAGATGTCGGTGCGCAATCTCATGGGCGCGGTATAGACCGGCGGAGTGCGGGCGGCAACGCTAGACCTTTACCGCCAGCCTCAGTCCGCCCCAATGCCGCCCGCAGACGGTGATCGGCGCGGAAATGTCCTTCATCATCACGAAATTGCCGCCGCCCATGTCGCGGCGATAGGTCTGCACGAGGAAAGGTGCCGTGCTTTTTCCCGCTGCAAGGCCGACGCGGTCGTTGAAGATGCGCCGGTTGCGGCAGTTGGCGGTGTTCCACACCGTGTCGCCGGGCCGTTGGGGTTCGGAGAATCTCCGGTTGTGCGTCGGCAGGTAGCCGTTCTCGTCGACCGCCGCGCAAAAGGCAATGCGCTCGTCGCAGGCTGCGACGGGCTCTTGAATCGGCGGCAGCAGGCGGTCGGTGAGCTCCGTGAATGCCGCCATGAGCTGCACCGGATCGGTTCCCGGGATCGGCCGGTACTGCCGGTTGAACAACGCCTCGAGGCCGATGTGCCCTTCGGCGAGGGCATGTTCGAAAACATCGGAAATCGCGGCGGCCACCCCTTGCGCCTTGGCGATCCAGAGGCTGTCTGCCGTTTGCACACCGGCGCTCGCGGTCAACTGCACCAGTTTCTCGGAAAGGCCGACGACGCTGTCGACGCGCTTTGCGGCATGCTGGAGCTTCACGTTGGAATTCAGCACTTCGGCCGACATCTCGCCGAGCTTGGCGACAAAACCGGCGCATTGCTGGTCGACGGCCTCGGTGGTCCTTGCCATGACCGTCGAGCTGTCGAGGATGCGGGTGATCACATGCTCCATCTTGCCGAATGCGCCGCGCATTGCCTCGGACTTGTCCTTGGCGCCGGCAGCACTTTCGCGCGCACCGCTGCCTGCCGCCGACAGACGGTCGATCCTGATGCGCAGCTCGTCTAGCGTTTCCTGGATCGAGCCAGTGGCCTTGGAGGTCTGCAGCGATAGTGCCCGGATTTCCGAGGCGACGACGGCAAAGCCCTTGCCCGCCTCGCCGGCGCGCGCCGCCTCGATTGCGGCGTTGAGTGCCAGAAGGTTCGTCTGCCGCGCGATCGTGCTGATTTCTGCAGCAACCTTGTCGACATCGGCAAGCGATTTGGAGAAGGTATTGATCTCGGCGCTGATCTCCTCGGAGGACTCCACCATATGGCCTATCTCTTCGACCGAGCCCGACAGACGGCCGGCCGATTCCTTCAGCATGTGCCGGGCCTCCGCTGCCGTCCGGTCCGTCTCGTTGAGCGACACGGCAACTGCCCGGTTCGTCTCGGCGATCGAAAGGGCTGTCCGCGTCACATGGTCGAATGCCGTCGCATGGCGCGCAGACATCGCCGCCATATCCTGGATGGCGCCGGCGATATCGACGAGATCGATGCCGAGCGTGGATGCCTCTTCGGCGAGTTTGGAAAGGACATGCCGCAATGCCACCGCGCTGTGTCCAGCCGGCTCATCGGCAACCTCCTCCACCGTCTTCAGTGCATACATGACCCCGGCTCCCCCAAGCAAATTGGGAAAGCTTCGGGTAATATGGTTAATAAGTTGCAAACACAGGCGACGGCTTAGACTTGGGTTGTAGGGCAATGCCCGATTCGGGTCAAAGTGTCCTGGTTCTTGCGCTCAGCATGCGCCTTTCTGGTGGTTGCCAGAAGCTCGGACCTCAGCTTCTCTGGATCGGTGATCCTGATCTTATAGAGATGGGCGAGCCAGATGCCGTCGGCAGCAAGGCGCGCGATCCTCAAATGCGTATCGCCATCCGTCTCGTTGTGGCGCCGCGCCCTTTCCTCGATCCAGCTTGCCATGAGGTCGCGCAGATACGGATCCGTCAGCGCCGAAATCGTCAGCGGCGCCCACTGGCCGCCCTTGGTGCAGAGATTGTTTTGGAAGACCGAGTCGATGTAGGCGCGCGTGAACGAGCCATAGGGCTCGGGGTCATTGGCCATGCGGGCATCGATATCGTCATCGATCGCTTCAAGAAGTTCACCGAAGACGGCGTCGATCAGGTCCTTCTTGCTCGGAAAATGATGGATGAAGCCGCCCTTGGTCACGCCCGCTGCGTCGGACACGGCCTGAACGGTCACAGAGGCAAGCCCTTCCCGCACGGCAAGTTTTGCCGCTTCATCGATCAGGGTCCGCTTGACCAGCTCCGGCTGTTTCCTGCGCCTGTATGAACTTTCCATCGTCTTGTCTCTTGCCCCCCGGCACGCAATCAGCGCACGCAATCAGAGCGTGCGGCGCGATGGCTGTTGTGTGTGTCGCACAAAATAACATCTGTATTGCTTCGGGCAAATTCTTTTGAGAAGTTCGAGATCGTGCCGCAGCGGTGACAATGCGTGAGCTGGGCGTGAGGGCGGCGCCTCCGAGGTCCGGACGACCTGTACCCGCCAGCCCGGTTCATGTATCAGTCGAGAGCCGGGCGGAAAGAAATCATAAGCGATGAGGGATCGTGCGTTCAAAAACTGGGGAAAATGTAAAGAGGCCGCGCGGGCGTCCTAAAAGCGTGGACACCGATCAGCGACGGGATGAGATAATCGCCGTGGGATGCGATGTCTTTATCGAATACGGATACATCAACACGACGGTTGATTTGCTAGCGGCCCGATGCGGCATTTCCAAAAGAACCTTCTACGAGTTCTTCAATGGAAAAGCTGACCTTCTGGGCGATGTACTGAAATCCCGAAGCCAATCCATTTTCCTCGTCCCGGAAACCGAAGACCTTCCGCTGGTGGAACAGCTCGCCGGCATCTTCTTTATCGGTGAAGACGATTCGGCAGACACGGCCGCCATGAAGCACTACTTCATGCTCGAGGTCGGCTGGGAAGCGGCGGAGCAGGTTGCGCAATTGCGGGACGATTTCAGCCTCGCACGTGCAGACCTCGCCGAATGGCTCAGGCAGATGAAGCAGAAGGGCCGCATAACGGTTGATGACGCAGACGCTGCAGCCACCATGCTGGTCGGCATCGTCTTCGGAAGCCTGAGCATCGGCCGGGCGGAAATGGACCTGGAAGAACGCGCGAAACGGACTCGGGCCTATCTTCGTTCGAGCCTCAGGATTTTCGCCAATGGACTGACTGCCTGAAAGTGAAGAAGAGCCCGGCTGGGATACCGGGCTCTTCCCTCGAAACTGATCAGAGGTCTATTCGGATCAGTTTTATAGCGTTTGACTAGAAGTCGCGCTGAAGGCGGAAGAAGCCTTCGACCCAGTCCTGATCGGCCGCATTGTCGTGATCGTCCGAAACATAGGTTGCAGTGAGCTTTGTGGAAAGATTTTCCACGACCTCGTAATCGAGCGTAACGCCGGCGCGCAACTCGCTGCCGCTGTCCCAGCTGCCATTTGCGTCGGCATCGATGTTGTCGATGTACTGGACAGCCGGTGTGACCGTGAACTTGTCGGTGGCCTTGAGCGCGTACTGGGCAGCCACGGACCATTCGCCGGCATCGTAATAGCCGTTGAAGCCCTGATCGCCGAGACCGGTCGAATAGATACCGGCAACAGAGAGCGTTCCCGGGCCAACGTCAACACCGACCTTTGCAAGTACCGCACCTTCCTGGGCGTCGGTATCGTAAGCGCCGATGATCGCATAGGTGAAGCCGCCGAGCTTGCCACCGATGGAACCGTCGATGCCGAGGTTGTTGGCATTGCCGCCCTCTGTCTGGACCAGTTCTTCGAGAGCAATACCGGCATAGAAGTCGCCAGCGTCGTACTGATAGCGGATGGAATTCTGCTTTGTCGAACCATCGAGAGTCGTCATGACATCGGTTTCGCCCGAAAAGTCATCATCCCACCAGTTGGCGAACTTACCAACACGGAAGCCGGCAAGATCGATGTAGGCTTCGTCGATGCCGGTGCTGTCTTGAGAACTGCCGAACGTCGACGATGCCCCAGCCGAACGAGCATCGCTGTCAACTTCGTTCGGGCGGAAATTGGATTCAAGAATGATCGCACTCGTAAGAACGCCATATTCCGTATCGCTCTTTGCGATGACGTTGATGTGCGCACGCGTGCGGGCATCCCAGTCCTCAGAACCGTTGTTCTTCAATGCGTCGCCAGCACCGAAGCCAACGTCGAAACGGATGTACCCGCCGATCTGGAGGCAGGTTTCGGTGCCCGGGATGTAGAAGTAGCCGGTGCCGTAGGCGTCGCAGACCCGGACGTACTCGACCGGTTCCGGTTCGGCAGCGACGATGGCGTCGGCGGCCTGAGCACCGGAAACTACTGCGAGGGCAGCAGCGGAGCCGAGAAGAAGGCTCTTAATGTTCATTTTTGTCTCCGTTCCAGAGGCCAACCGCCAAGGTTGGCTCTTGCTAGCGCGATGGATGCGGTCCCCTGAAATTTCAGTCCGCCAGGAGTTGCCGGGGCAATTTGCTGCGGCAACGCAACCTTTAGAACAGGCGATGCGCCAGCCCGTCAATTATTTAATAAACGCCTTCGTACCAAAATTAATTTCCAACCAATGCACGTTGTATTTTTGCCACAATCGCGCCCGGAACGAACAGGATTTAGACGTCAATATCGCCCTGCCCCGCACAAGCTGACGAGGCCTCTGCACGGGTCGTGAACAGCAGCCAGTCGGGCGCCGTGCAGGCCCATCCGGTCAGGCGGCCTCTTTGCAGCGGCAACCTCTCACGAAGAGGTGGATGCACCCTTTGAGATAGCCAATAAGGCTCGATCTGTCCGGCAAGCCGCCACCTGCGGTCAACCGGGATGCCATTCCTCCAAACATCATCGAGATGAGCATCATTGCCGCATGGTCCGGGTCTTCGATGTCAAGCACGCGCTTTGCATCCTGAAACGACAGCCAGTCGGCCAGCTGCGCTATCGCTCTTTGCCCGTTGCAGTCCTGCGCTTCTCGCTGCAATTTCGACCCGGGGGGATAGAGCGCGCTGATGCATCCCTTGATCTTTCGCTCGACTTCGGCCGGGTCGGCTTGGTCAAGATGGAAGATCACCATCAGGACATCTTCAGGAACCCGCGTTTCATCAAGCGGACGAGGAAGCTGAAGGAGTCTTCGTGGCGGTGCCACGCGAGAAGTGCTCCACTGAAGAGCGAAGCCCGTGATGTAATTTCGTGCTCGTGAGTTCAACGATCGGGTGATCGAGGCGAACCGGGAAATGTCGGAGTAGACAACCTCGAAAGTGAGGTCCTTTGCCCCTCGAAGGAGCCGAAAAGTCTGATCGCCCCCCAGGTGAAACTCAGCCACGCTCGATTTGGATATTGCCGGATAGAGCGAGGAGAAATGGTCGAAAAGAACCTTGTAAAGCCGCGGGTTGTCCGCGCTGCTCAGGGAGGCGATTGATTTATACATGACGCGATCAGAAATGTTTGTTTCGGATAGGGCGCTGCCGGAATCTTGAAACAACATTCGGGCCATCCCGGCAGGCAAAAATCTTTGACCTGGCCGACCATGGGCCGTCGGCCAACAGTATCGAATAAAGATACCATACGGCTGGTATCTTTCAAGCGTAGCCGACCACGGTCTCGAAACGCAACTCTTCGCCAACCAGCGGCCGATGACAATCAGGATTACATTTCGATATTGCCCTAACGAATTTCAAGGCCCCTGCAGGCATTGTCGTTGCAAATTTCCACGGTGCGAACACCGGTACGTCACCGCCAGATCGTTGGTTCCTTTCAGGCTTCGAAGCTCCCCTCACCTGGCTTCACACGGAAGACGGAAGGAGACGCGACAACGCGCCGCAATGCCTCGATCGATGGGACGGCGATGGCAGAGCCGGCCGTGCCGGCGTTTCGGATCGATCAGGCAAATGGTCGCGCGCCAGCGACCTTCTCGAAAGTGCAGAACTGGAATTGCTGCACCGATCCCCATGGCGTCGTGTGTTCATGCCGGCACGTTGCGGCAAGCTTGAAGCCGCTGCCGAGAACCGCCTGCAGACCTTGCGCATCGTAGCGGGCGACCGGCAGGCCGCTGCATCTTTCCGGTCCGTCGGGCGCAAAGGTGCCGATCACGGCTTTGCCGCCATTCTTGAGAGCCTGCCACAACACCCGGACATAGGCCTCTTGGTCGGCCGCCTCCGTCAGGAAGTGAAAGGCGGCGCGATCGTGCCAGAGATCATACTGGCGACCCGGCGTCCAGGCGGTGATGTCCGATATGATCCACTCGACACGCGTTGCATCCATCAGTCGCGACTTAGCCGTCTCGATGGCCGCGGCAGACAGATCGAGGACGCTGATATGGGCCTGGCCCGATGCCACAAGTGCATCAACCAGCCGCGAGGTTCCGCCGCCGATGTCGATCACGGACATTTCCGGCATCAGCCCGGCTTGACGCAGAAGGACCATCGAGAGCTCCGGCGTCTCCTCGTACCAACTGACTTCGCTGTCCGCCTTGGTCGTGTAGACAGTCTGCCAGTGGGCTTGCCGGTCACTTGTGGACATAACCCACTCCTTGTTGAGGAAGAAAGTTTACCAGATTTCCAGCAAGCGTGCCGAAGGAAGCGCCAAACCCATTACCAAGCTTGATCGGCCCGCATCCCAGCCTATCCTTGCCTGTCCGTGAAGGTGTCCGCAGTGCCGTTTCCCTGCAACGAAGGAAGACACGATGCCCACTTTGAGCAATGGCAGTGAGCTTGCCGTATGGGAAGACATCAACAACGAGAGCCCCGATGCGATACTTTTCAGCGTAACGGAAACGGACGGCGACGTCCTCGGACCGGGGGGCGCACATACGGATTATCCGTTTGGCTGGGTCGATCTTGCCTCGGTCGACGTGTTCGACGGCTTCTTTACCGTCACCACCTTTACCAATGACGGCAGGACCGAGATCTTCACGACTGTGGAAACTATCGTCTTCGACAATGAAGGCCGCTATATCCGCACGCTTTCGGACCAGGCAGCCTATCTTTCGACCGAGATTGTCTCCGTCGCTGCCGAAAGCCCCGACGACATAGTGGTTACATGGCAGGGCGCCAACGAATATTTCGGCGGCGAAAACACCCAGTACGGTCCGCATCAGATCATCCTGGAAGGCGGCGCGCTGCAGTCCGACACCTTCGTCAACCATCAGCCCAGCGCCGCCGACATGAGCTTCACGCTTTCGCCGGGCCAATCGCTAGACGACATCGAGTTCAGCGCGACGGATGCCGATTTCGACCTGTTGAGCTTCGTCGTCGTGGACGGACCGGACCACGGCACGCTGCAGCAGGAGACGCGATATGAAGCAGGCTATTACCCGTTCCACCAGGGCCAGTATGCGGGCAGCCTGCACTATCACCAGGACTACCTTAACGGCAACCTCTTCGACTATTCTCCATCGGCCGGCTTCACCGGCACCGACAGTTTCACGGTTTATGCCACAGACGGCCAGGGCAACAGCAATCTGGCGACGATCACCATCATGATCGGGCGGCCGGCCGAAGAGATCGCGCTCACCGATGCGAAAGACGTCGCCAGCTATGAGGCCTACGATCGCCCGGTTCTCGTTGCCGCGATGGGCGGCAATGACCAGATCACCGGCAGCGCGTTCGACGATACCGTTGATGGCGGCGCTGGCAAGGACCGCCTGCGCGGCGGCAGCGGCAACGACACTCTCAACGGCGGAACCGGCCACGACAGGATCTATGGCGGGGCGGGCGGCGACATATTCGTTTTCGACACCGAACCCGGCCCGGCGAACTGCGACAAAATCCTCGACTTCAGCTCCGCTGACGACGTCTTCAGGCTGGACAGCTCCGTTTTCGTCGGAGTTGCGGCGGGCGCGCTCGACACCGATGCCTTCGCCAAGGGCAGAGCCGCGCTGGATGAGGACGACCACATCATCTACGATACATGCTCCGGCCGCCTGTTCTTCGATGCAGACGGGAGCGGCGATGCGGCAGCGGTGGCCTTTGCGGCCGTGAGCCGTGGCACATCACTTGTCGCCGACGACTTCCACTTCTTCTAGGCGAGAATGTTTGCCCACTTACACATGGGTGTAGCTTCCTGTCCGGGACGGCTCGACCAATGTTTGAGATTAACTCAATTGATTCAATTTGTTATAAAAATTTTTAGCGGGCGGCAGTTGCCATGTTGCATTGCATCATGATCCAAAACCTTCTACCATGTGGCGAGGCCGCGGGCAACGCCATGGAAACCATGTTCGAATAAGGATGTCAGATGTTTGATACTCCCAAATCTCGGCCGAAAGACCTCGAAGCCATTGCCCGCACAGGCGGGGCCTTTCGCCGCATGGCAGCGCGCGTACCAACCTATTTGACCGACTTCAAGGAAAATCCCGCCTGGCTGCCGATGTTCCTGCTGGCGCGCACGATGCCTTTCCGCCGCGCCCATTGGCTGACCGCCAGACCAGCTCCGTCTTCGCCAACGGCAGCACCGTCAATGTTTGGCGGGATCAAGGCGGACAAAGCAGCCGCGGAACTGCGAAGAAATGGCATCTTCACCGGCCTCACTTTGCCGCCAGCCGTCCATGAGGAAATCGCCCGTTTTGCACGCGAGACCCCGTGTTTCGGTAATTTCGAGCGCAAGATCGAGTTTCTTGCCGCAGAGCATGCCGAAGCCGAACGCCGCTTCGGGCGCACGATATTGAGCGGCCATCATTTCGAGCGGGTTTTGCAATGCAAGGCAGCGGTCGCCGTGCAGCAAGACCCGTTGCTTCTCGATATCGCCCGGCATTATCTCGGCGGCGAGGCAAAGTTGATCACCACGCGAACATGGTGGAGTTTCCCGACGACGTCTGCCTCGGAAGCCGATCTCAGCCGCGCCTCGTTCAAGTTCCACTTCGATCTCGACGACTGGCGGATGCTGAAATTCTTCTTCTATCTTTCCGACGTCGACGCAGATGCCGGTCCGCATGTCTATGTCCAAGGCAGCCACAACCGTCGCCGGATGAAGCATCAGTTGACGCTGCTTGTCGGGCATCCGGCCGAAGACGTGCTTGGCTTCTACGGCAAGGAGAGCGCGCTCACGCTGATGGGAAAGGCAGGCACCGGCTTTGTCGAGGATCCATTCGGCTTCCATATGGGAACGCTCGCCAAGCATACGCCGCGCCTGATGATGGAAGTCGGATTCGGCGTGTCGAAGCCGTCAAAGCGCCGTTATCACGGCGAGCCGGTGATCAGATAACGGTCCCCGGATGTTCTGTACCCGGCACGCCTGGACCGGCCTCGGCTGATTGGATGCGCTTTCAAGTGCGGCCGCCGCTGCGGTCAGGCCTCCGGACAACCGTCCCGCAATTTACGCCATGTGGTGACGTTCAGCTCCATCTCGCAGCGCGCGAGATAAGACGCCCCGCCCACCCTGATGCAGACAGTCTGGCCAAGCTCGTACTTCGTGCCATCCCGATTGCGGCAGGTGCAGCGAGATTCAGGGTGCGCCGCAGCGACGCTCGCTGCGGCCACGGCCAATGATAGCGTTGCAATCAATCTGGCGTGCTGGCGTTCCATAGACCGAGCATAGCGCAAATGTTCTCGCTTGGCACGAAGCAAGGTGGCTCATTGCCTGAACGGCAGCTTCAGCAACCATCGAACCTTGCCGGGCATGACCTCGGCCCCCAGGCGGCTCAGGGCGCCGGACGGATTTTATCGCTTCAAGTTGCGCTTCCGGCGCGAAAGATGCCTCGCCTTAGATCGCCCCGATTTCCTTCAACTTCTTCAACACCGCCTCGTTGGGCTCACCGGTTTCGGGCAGGTTGTAATGCTTCTGGAAGCGGCGGATGGCGGTTCGGGTCTGTTCGCCGGCGACACCGTCGACGCCGACATTTGCATAGGCCATGTTGGAAAGGCCCTTCTGGATTTTCAGTACCAGATCGACATTGGTGAGCTCGGATGATGGAACCTGCTTCGGGGCGGAAGGCGCGGTCTTGATCTGCTTTTCGGCGCTGCGGATGGCGGCAGCCACCGGATCCTCGGTCGAGGCTTTCGAAGTCACGTCCTCGCGCGGTTTCTCGGCGGGGACGGCCGAAGTGCCGATGGAATCGGTCTTCAGCGCGGCAAGCACGTCCACCGTCGCATCGCCGCTCTGCGGCATGCCGACGGTTTCCTGGAAAAAGAGGATGGCGGCGCTGGTGCGCGGGCCGATGATGCCGTCGGCCGCGCCGTTATAGAGGCCGCGGCGGATGAGCTCCTTCTGGATGTCCATGACGAGCTGGCTAGGCTCTTGGCCGGGTGCTGCGGCCGGCGGCGTCGCGTTGGTGGTCGTTGCAGCGCCATCATCGCCCGGACGTTCGATCTTGAAAGTCGTGACATCGCCTGGATGCGGCTCTTCTACGGCCGGACGGCCGATCGAGAAGGGCGCTAGCACGTCGCGGGTGCGGAAGAAGGGATGCGGATGCGTGCCCGGCTGATACCAGAGCGCATTGGCGGCGACGAAGCTGAAGATGACGATAAAGGCTGTGGTGCCGCCTGCGACCGAGGGATTGCGCGCAATGACGCCGCCCAGCGCGGATGCGCCGGTCATGCCCAAGCCGCCGAGCGCGGCAGCTCCTGTAAGAAGCAGGCTCGGCTGCTGCCGGCCTCTCCTTCCCTTAGGCAATTTTCGCTTGCGCGCGGCCATCGAAAAGCCCCTCTTTTAGTCCGGCGACATTCGTCGTCGCAATTTTCAGGCGCGGCGGGAAATCGAGTGCCCCGGCCTTTTCCGCATGCGCGCCACCGGCGCCGGAACCATCCGCCGCGATCGAAATGGTGATGACCGTGCCTTCGCCGGGAATGCTGGCAATCGCGAAATGTCCGCCATGCAGCGCCACGAGGCCCTTCACCAGCGACAGGCCAAGGCCTGTGCCCTCGTAATGACGTGTATAATCGTTCTGCACCTGCATGAAGGGCTGGCCGAGCGATTCAAGCCTGTCGGCGGGAATGCCGATGCCGGTGTCGGCGACGCTGATCTGCAGGATGCCGTCGCGCACCGCCGCATCGACGGTGATGGCACCGCCGGCATCGGTGAACTTCACGGCATTGCCGACGAGATTGATGAGGATCTGCTGGATGGCGCGCTGGTCGGCGACGACCTCGTCGAGGCCGCGCTGGATGCGGCTCGTCAACGTCACGCCCTTGCCCTTGGCCTGTAGCGCAAGCATCGCCTCGCAGGAACGGACCGAGGCGGCGATATCGAACGGTTCGAGCACAAGCTCATAGCGGCCGGCCTCGATCTTGCTCATGTCGAGCATGGTATTGACGACGGAAAGCAGGTGCGCGCCGGACTCGCGTACCAGCGTCACGTATTCGCGCTGGCGCTCATTGTCGAACTTGCCGAAATATTCGCCGAGCAGGATATCGGAGAAGCCGAGGATGGCGTTCAGCGGCGTGCGCAGCTCGTGGCTGACGGCGGCGAGGAAGCGCGACTTGGCATCGTTGGCGGATTCGGCATCGGCCGCCCGGCTTTGGGCTTCCATGCGCAGCTCCTGTTCGACCGAGACGTCGCGGAGCTGGGCGACGACGGCCACGAGCTCGCCGTCCTCATCGCGCCGCGCCGTCATGTCCATCCTGAGATGGGCGAACTGGCGAAGATCACGGGAAACGCAGGGGCGGTCGATGCGAAGGTCGACGCTGGCACGCTCATCGCCCTGGCGCAGCCGGTCGAGCGCCTGCAGGACGAAGATGCGGTCGGAGACATGCACCTGCTCTATGAAGCCCCTGCCCTTCGGATCGCGCATCCAGGCGAGGAACTCGAAGCAGTCGCGGCCACCGGCCGTGGTAACGTTGCCTTGCGGATCGAGGAAGAGGACGAGGCCGGCGCTGTTTTGCATGAAGAAGTCTTCCGCCGGTGCCGCAGCGGCGGCCGAAACGACAGCGCTCTGGCGGGCAAGCGCTATGCTGCCGACGGCTGAAAAGAGAAAGGCAGCGCAGACGGTCGCGACACCTGCGGGCAGAGCCACGGCCGGGCTGGTGACGAAGGAGAGGCCGGCAGGCGCTGCAATCAAGGCCGCGGAAGAGAGGAAAACCAGGCGGCGCAGGATCGCAAGCTCGCGCTCGGCAACAGCTTCACCGCTTCCTGCGCGGGAAAGCCAGCCTGCCGCTGCCCGGTCCACCAGGGCTGCCGCCCGTCCGCCAATGTTACTCAATACGCGCACACGATACCCGCCGAAAGGCTCTTTACACAGTGCGGACAATAGGCCCCGGCCGCTTAAGGAAAGGATAAGGCAAAGCGGCTCTCCACAGCCCAAAAGCTGTAAAAATCCCATTTTGAGCCATCCGCAGGACCCTTTGGTCTTTGTGGTTAATAGCGGGTAAGCGATGGATTTCGCTCACATTTCGGACTTGCGTTAACCTTTGTGGCACGCAGCACTCAGCAAATAGCCGCTTTTGCAGGCAGCCGTCTGCGCTATGCTTAACCCCGATGGCTGCAATTTGACTGAAATGCGGTCGGAATGCCTTTATTTAAAATTCGAACTAAATTTGCCGCAAATGCCGTCAAGTTTCGAAAAGTGGCATTCGCATTTCCCCGCTAGGGTGGAAGCACACCGGAAGACCGGGCCTGATTCGGCGAAAAGACCGGACGGGAAAAACAGGATGGGCAACGACAATGTGGTTTCTGATCAAAGGATCGTTCTGGTTCGGCCTCGTACTGGTCCTCTTGCCGCTCTTCAGCTCGGAAAGCTCGACGCGGCTTGCCAACGACCCGCAAATCCAGTTTTTCGACGCCTTCACCGCCGCAAGCGGCGCCTATGATTATCTCACCGGCATGTGCAACGAGAAGCCGGAGGTCTGCGCCAAGGGCGCAGAAACACTCACCGCCCTCGGCTACCGGGCCCGCGAAGGCGCCCGCGTCGCTTACGAGCTGCTGGACGGCCAGTTCTCGGACGACAAGGCACCGGCTCCAAAGCTTGCCGAGGCGACACCGGCCGCACCGCTTGCCGAGGCTCCCGTTGCAGCCTCTGCTCCTCTTGCAAAGGAGCAGAGGGCTGCCGCACTGAACCAGCCGATGCCCTACCGCCCCCCGGTGGAGGACGAATCGGTTTCCGACAAGGTCGTAACGGGCGCCATTCCGTTGCCGACACCGAAGCCGGTCCTATAAAAAATCCGCGGAGTTCTTTCGCCCAAGCTTGCACAGGCGATCCCCGTCGATACGGAGATCCCCCGTGCCTGACGTGCCTGCCCTGTTTGATTTCAGCATTTTTTGCTGCGCCGTGAGGATGCCCATCCTTCACGGCGTTTTTTTCTGCATTCCAGGGATAGGCATGCTGGCCACGCAGGCCGCCCTTGATCTTGAGGCGGTCGCCGTTTCGGATCGGTGGGCGACGCCAACGGCTTGTCTCCAAGGTCGGGGGTTTGTGTTTAGCGACCTCGCTTTGCCACAGCGCTGATCGCTATCCACCCTCCTCATTGGATCTGCCTAATTTCGGGTTTTTCTTTTTAATGGTTCAAAAGCAGCGGCAGTTCACCTATATCACTCACAATAGTGAAAGGGCCGCTTATGGCATCTCTCGAAGAGATCATCGACGACTTCTCCTTCCTCGACGACTGGGAGGATCGCTACCGCTATGTCATCGAGCTCGGCAAGGGGCTGCCGGACCTGCCGGACGACAAGAAGACGTCTGCCAACAAGGTGATGGGCTGCGCCAGCCAGGTCTGGCTCGTGACGCATCCCCAGGGCAATCCTGAAAATCCGGTGCTGATCTTCGAGGGCGATTCGGACGCGCATATCGTGCGTGGCCTCGTCGCCATCGTGCTCGCCACCTATTCCGGCAAGAAGGCCTCGGAAATTGCAGGCCTCGATGCCTTCGATATCTTCTCCAAGATTGGCCTGGTCGAGAACCTGTCGTCGCAGCGCTCCAACGGGCTGAGGTCCATGGTGAACCGCATCCGGGAAGAAGCGCGGGTGAGAGTGGCGGCTTAAGCGCCTCTCATTCGTTCGGCAACAGGCTCGTCTCGCGTGGAAACAGCCTGATCAAGTGCGTCCGCTCCATCTGCAGGCGTGAACGGCCGGACATGATGTTCTCTTCGAGACACAAGGTGATGTCGCTCGCCAGAGCCTCAGGGATCTCGATGCCTCCGGCCTTGAGGAGCCGATGCTCCATGGCCGAAAGGGAGCCAACGGCACCGTTGCAGCCGTCCGCGGAAAGTTTCGCCAGCCGTGTTCGGCGCTCGGCGGCATCGGCGGTTCGAACGCGCTCCCGCTCCTGATAGGCAGCGACCTGTCCCCATCCCAGATAAAGCGCCGCGGCAGTGCAAAAGAATGTGATGAGAAGACCGCTGCGCATGCGTCAGGCCTCCCGAGCGGCGTTGCTGTTGGCCGCAACCGGCGTCTCGTGGGTGCCGGCTGCGACATGCATGACGTAGCGCTCGGCGGCGTCAGCAAGAGCCAGCGCAACCTCGCTCTGCAGCCACCCCGCGTTTTCGGCTTCGATCGCAATCTGCGTCGCCAGACGGTCGAAGACGCAGGCGCACTCGTTCGTCCGCCGGGCATCGTCGATGTCGAAGTGGGGGGGCCTTATGTCCATGTTCAGTGAACGATCCCGGAAACGGATGACGGAAGGCCTTGAATGGCAAAACGGTGAAACGGCGCAACAGTGGGAGGCATGGCGACCGTACGCTTTGCCTTGCCGAAGTGGCGGTCAAGTCCACTTGCAAGTTCGGCTGGCAACCTCGTGCCCTCCTGGAACAACTGGATGAGCAGCAGTGCCGCGGCATTGAAAGTCCGAGGCTGATCGAAAAGCATATCGCCGGTATAGCCTGCATCGCTCAGCACCTGCTGCAGCATGCCAAGTTCATCGCTTGTCAGGTTTTTCATGGTGACGTCGGAAGACATGCAGTCCTCCTTTCGGTCGGGGCTAGGGCATGGTCGCCCTCAAACAGCAGCGCCCGTAAAAATGGCTGCTGGAGGCCGGAGAGTGCGCTTTCAGAAAATACAAAGCAAACGATATCTTTTGCATTCCCCCATATCGTCACGCGGTTCGCAGGCTCGTGCGGCCGATTTCGATGGCCGCACTCGCTTCGGTCTTTTGCCCACCTTGTATCTGCACTGGCGCTGAAAGGAGCCGGGAGGTCGGGGCGGTTTCGCCACAGCCCTTCTTCATTGCCTGCATTCTTCGGCATGGCTGTCCTGCCGGCCTTCGAGCGCGCCCTTGCGGGCGGCAGCACCTTTGGTCAAGACAATCGCCTTAAGGCGGCAGTCTATGAATGCTCCATTGCCAAGGCACAGTGTGCAGGCTTCGCCCATTGCTTGGAGGAAGCTTCGGCAAGCGCGGCCAATGTCACCTGAGCGAATTTCGAAAGCAAGATCGCCTCCGCCTCATGCATCGCCCCGGCAAGCGAAGCGTTGACGGCCTGTTCGATGACGCAGTTCGGATTGTCGCCCGCCAGTCCGATCGAGAAGAGTTGCGGCGCGCCCAATGCATTGTGGATGTCGAGCAAGGTGATCTCCCGCAAGGGGCGGGCCAGGACCCAGCCGCCGCCGTGCCCCTTTTCGGACCGGACATATCCCTGATCCCGCAGGCCGGCCATGGTTCGGCGCACGACAACGGCATTGGTGCCCAGCATCGCGGCAATGGTCTCGGAGGTTGCGGCGCCTTCGTGGCGATCCATGTGAACAAGCACATGCAGCATGCGGGATAGGCGGGTGTCGTGTCTCATGGCCTGGCCGAGTTCGTTTGCGGATCTCAGATGTAGCAGAGAGACCTGATCACGCAACAATAATAGTTGCATGATCCATTGACAGATCGATTTCACGTAACTTAAAAAGTTTCATGACTTGACGTTCGGCCGTCCCGCCGGGCGATGAAACGGAACGAAAGTGAGAGGATCATTCATGCATTTTGACGTCATCATTATCGGCGGCAGCTTTGCCGGCATTTCAGCAGCCCTGCCGCTCGCCCGTGCCAGACAAGAGATCCTGGTGATCGACGCCGGTGAGCGCCGCAATCGCTTTGCCGCTGTCTCGCACGGTTTTCTGGGCCAGGACGGCCGTGAACCCGGCCAGATCGTGTCCGAGGCCCGCAAACAGCTCGAACGCTATCCGACAGTCCAATGGATGAATGCCAAGGCGCAAACTGCAAAGAGGACCAGCAATGGATTTGCTATCGAAATCGATGGCAAGTCTGTGAAGCAAGCCAGGCGTCTGATCCTGGCAGCAGGGGTTGCCGATCGACTGCCCGCCATTCCAGGCCTGCAGGAACGCTGGGGAAAATCTGTCTTCCATTGCCCCTATTGCCACGGATACGAACTGAACCGAGGGCGGATCGGCGTCATCGCATCCGGGGAACATTCCATGCATCAGGCCCTCATGCTTCCTGACTGGGGCGAAACGACTTTTTTTACCAACGGCCTTTTCGTCCCGAATGCCGACCAGGCAGCGCAATTGCGTGCGCGCGCAGTCAAGGTCGAGACGACACCAGTGCGCGAGATCGCAGGCAAGCGTGCGGATGTTTGTCTGGAAGACGGCAGGATTGTCACAATGGACGGCCTGTTCGCCATGACGCAGACTTCAGTGCAAATCCCCTGGGCCGAGCAGCTGGGCTGCGCGCTCGAAGAGGGGCCACTCGGCCAGTTCATCAGGACGGATGGCGTAAAGCAGACGACAGCGAAGGGCATCTTCGCCTGCGGCGATGTGGCAAGGGCCGCTGGTTCCGTGGCTCTTGCCGTTGGTGACGGGATGCTGGCCGGAACGGCGGCGCATCGGTCGCTGATGTTCGGGATTGATTGACGGCCTCTCATGCCCCGGCAGAACGAGAAACGTTCCACACGGGCATGCTACCCGGCGTCACAACAGTGCAATCGTTTTTGAGGTCCATCGACCGCATCGATGACGACTTCGAGCTGGAGCGCAGACAAGCTATTCGGCTGATCGGCAAAACCGACAAGCCGGCTGTGTCCTCAGCGAGGCGATCTTCCCCATGGTCCTGGCGAAGCCATGCATCGTTACCTATGATGCCGGGTATAAAAGGGTCTCGGTTGACTGCATGAGTGCCAAGGTTGCCAGGGTGGCGACCGTCGCCGGTGATAATCAGCTCTCGGCCCGCCTCAGCCCGCAGGAGCCTTACCGCCGGTAGCCGCAAGCAGCTTCGATGCCAGGACTTCGGTACCTGCAAGGCCCACCGAGCAGAACAACGTCGTTTGATCGCGCGCTTGGCGAGCAGGCAACCTGCCGCCGACGATCGCTGCCAAATCAACCATACGGGCGGCATCGGACGATTCACTCAGAAAGAATGGAGCCTTATAGGCTTGCGTCTGCTCAAGGGAATCGGTGGCGATGAGATGAGCGGCGGCGGCGACATCCAGGCCCAACTCGTGTTCATCCACGGTCTTCGGGCCGACGGTGTTGATGTGAACTCCGGGCTTCAGCCAGGCTGCCTCCATCACCGGCGTTCGGCTTGTCGTTGCACAAATGACGATATCGGCCTCGCTCACGGCGCGCCGAGGTGAAGCCACGGGCTCTACGGGGATACCTAGGCGCTGCTCCATCTCCGCTGAAAACGTGCGGCGGTTCTGTTCGTGGCGGCTATAGACGCGCACACGATCCAGCCTGCGGACCAGCGCTGCGGCCTCCAACTGTGTTCGCGCCTGTTGCCCGCTTCCAATGACGCCTGCCGTGCGGGCGTCAGGCGACGACATATGACGGATGGCGATGGCGCCAATCGCGCCGGTCCGGATATCTCCCAACCGGCTGCCGATGACGAGCCCTTGAAGTTCTGCCGTTTCAGTCGACCAGACCGCGACGATCTGCTCGCGGCGCAGCCCTTTGAATGTCCCATAAACCCTGAAGCCCGCAATCGGATCCTCGCCGATCGTGCCGCCGACGGTGAAGACAAGGTCGCCCTTGCAGCCAAAGGACACGCTATGCCTGGGCGGCGAAACCAATGCCCCTGCCGATCGCGCCGCCATTGCTTCCTCGATCGCCTCGATGGCGATCTGCATGGTCGTGCCGCAGTCCAGGTCGCTGTCGCTTAAAATGATGGCCATCGGCGCCTCCTCGGTTGACGGACTGCATCAAGTTCGCATCTCAACCTAGATCGAGGTCAACAGGGATTTTCAGCGGTTCCGGCAAAAGGCAGGTCAAATTGGGCTTCGCTCGCCCAGGCACACTTGCTCGTGTCGTCGCTCATCCCGCCCTGTGGGCACACCCGCCGAAGCACCATGCCCGGCAGAGCTGCAGCGCCAGTCGCGGCCCGAGCGCATTTTCGAGGTAACCTCCAGGGCGATGGGTGAACGGGTTGGCGCATTGGCCGAAGAGCAAGACTGGCGCCGCCCGGATCATTTTCCTCCATTTTCGCGCTGGAGGCACAAAAAAGCCGGGCTCGAGGCCCGGCTTCTGCGCTTAGGAACGTGCTTGGCTCAGCCGCGGCCGCGTTTGCGGCGCTGGCCGAGGCCCATTTCCTTGGCGAGGCGCGAACGCGCCTCGGCATAGGCGGGAGCGACCATCGGATAATCGGCGGGAAGATCCCATTTCTCGCGGTACTCTTCCGGCGAGAGACTGTGATGGGTCATCAGATGGCGCTTGAGCGATTTGAAGTTGCCGCCGCATTCCAGGCAGGTGATCTGATCATCCTGTACTGACTTGCGTACCGAAACGGCGGGCTTCTGCTTTTCGATGGTGGCTGCGGCGGGTTGCGGTGCAGACGTGTTGCTCAGTGCGGAATGTACGTCGGAAATCAAATTGGCCAGGTCACTGACCGGGACCACATGATTGCTGACATAAGCCGCTACGATATCGGCCGTCAGTTCTACCAGCAATTCCGGCCCGTTGCCGGTCGCGGTATCCGTCATATTCTGTTTCTCCTGTTCGCATGCGTGGATGACCCTCTTTCGGAGGATCGCCTTCGTAGAGGCAAACAGTAAAAGGCCCAGACAGCGGCATCATGTCCTAAAACGCGAATCCACCCCTAGATTCTTGAGACCGAAATCTGCTCTAATACTGCCCGAATACGAATCACAATCGCTGCACTCTTCGACCACAGCCTTCATTAGACATTCGAAATCAAAGCTACAGATGGAATAGGCGAAACGATTCTAATTCGAAATCAGAACTCTACTTACACTTCAATTATCACTGTTTTACCGAAAGTCCAATTCTTATTTGCGGTTTTTCTACTTAAAAAGTTCAAAACACTAAGATTTTGCAAGCAAGGCTGCAGCTTTAGTTCACGATCGCGTGCATAACTTGCGTAGAACGAGCTAAATCGCTGACCGTTATACTCTCATCGGCCTTCCATGTCGTCGCCGACCGAGAGTTCCCACAATTTATGCCCCGTGTCATGCGCCGCCTTGGCCAAGAGGTGTGCCGCGACCGGGGCGGTCAGCAGCAGAAAGACGACGCCGGCAGCAGCGCGCGCAAAAATTGCAAGCTCGCCGGAATAAAGGCCGGCAGCAAGCAGCAGCAGGCCGGAGCCGACCGAACCCGCCTTGGAGGCTGCATGCATGCGCGAGTAAACGTCCGGCAATCGGACGACGCCGATCGCCGCCGAGAGCGCAAAAAAGGCACCGCCAAGCATCGTGAGGGCAGTTGCCGTGGCGATAACGTATTCCATCATCGTGCCTTTCCTGCCGTATCGCCCGGCACCGGCGTCACTGCCTGTTGATCCCCGGCCGGCAACGGCCTGGTTTCTGGCCTGCCCCGCGACAGAACGAAGCGGGCGAAGGCAACCGTTGCGAGAAAGCCGACCAGGCCGAGTGCGATCGCAATGTCGATGTAAAGCGTAAAGCGCGTCTTGACGGCGATTACTGCGATGAAGCCTATGGCAATGCCGGTCAGCGTATCGAGGGCGAGGATGCGGTCCGGCAGCGTCGGTCCGGTGATCACCCGATAGGCGGTGAGCACAAAAGCGATCCCGAGGATCGCAAGCGTGACCGCGGCGGCGGCCGAAACAAGCACAAACGGCGCAATCATCGGAAAGCCTCCATGATCTTGCGTTCGAAGCCGCTCGCAATGGCGCGCTTCGTCGCCTCCGGGTCGGAGCAGTCGAGGGCGTGGACATAAAGCGTCCTGTGGTCTTGCGAAACATCGACAGACAGCGTGCCGGGCGTCAGCGTGATGAGATTGGCAAGCAGCGTTATCTCGAGATCGCGATCGACGGTCAGCGGAAAGGCAAAGATTCCGGGCCGGATATCCATGCGCGGCCGCAGCACCGTGCGTGCGACGGTCCAAGCCGAAAGCGCCAGTTCCTTCAGGAAAAGCAGCGTCAGTGACAGGACGAGGCGCGTGCGGCGAAGATAGCCCTTGCTGCCCAGAGGCTCGCGCACGATCGCCAAAGCGATGGTGCCGAGAACGAAGCCTAAGACGAGATTGTGCAGCGAGGCGCTGCCTGAAACGGCGACCCAGGCAATGGCGAGCAGCAGATTGAAGAGGAATGCGATCAATTCGGCGCTCCTTCCGGGAAAACAGAATGGATATAGGCTGCCGGATCGGCGAGGCTTCCGGCGGCTGCCTGCGCCAGCGACAGCAACGGCTCCGGCAAGATGCCGAAACCGGTAACGAGCCCGGTCAGCGCCAGAAGCGGCAGCGCCGATTGCCAGCCGATCGCAACCGCCTTGACAGGCGCCTGCGCCGGGCGCCAGTAGGCAAGCAGGAAGACACGGCCGAAACAGATGGTCGTCAGGAACCCGCCGGTCAAAAGGGCGGCGGCAAGCCACCATGCGCCGATATCGAGCGAGGCCTTGACGAGGATGACCTTCGGCCAGAAGCCGGAAAACGGCGGCAGGCCGCAGGCGGCAAGGAAGAGAATGAGCGACACGGCGGCAAACCAGCCACGCTCGCGATAGAGCCCGCCGAGCGCGCCGATCTGGAAGCTGCCGCCGAGGCAGGCCGCCTGCCCCGCCAGGAGATAGAGCGCCATCATCAGCACGACGGAATGCAGCGCGTAGAAAACCGAGCCGCTGACGCCATCGGGCGTGCCGACCGCAATACCGGCAAGCATGTTGCCGATGCCCGAGATGATCACATAGCCGAGCATGCGGCGGATATCGGTCTGCGCCAGCGCGCCGAGTGCGCCTATGATGACGGTTGCCGCACCCACGAGCGCGATCATCAGGCTCAGCGCCTCGCGCTCCACCGGCAGCAGCATCACCATCACCCGGATCAGCGCGTAGATTCCGACCTTGGTGAGCAGACCGGCAAAGAGCGCCGAGACGACGATGCGCGGCGTATGATAGGAGGCCGGCAGCCAGAAGTTTACCGGGAAAACCGCGGCCTTCATGGCGAAGGCAAGCAGGAAGAGGGCCGCCAGCGTCACGAGCGGCGCGGTATCGCGCAGGCCGGCGGCCTTGAGGGCGATATCAGCCATATTGAGCGTGCCGAAGATCGCATAGAGGTAGCCGACGGCGATCAAAAAGAGCGTCGTGCCGATCAGGTTCAGCACCGCATATTTCATCGCACCGTCGATCTGCTCGCGCTCGGATCCGAGGATCAGCAGGCCGAAGGACGAGATCAGCAGCACCTCGAACCAGACATAGAGATTAAAAATGTCGCCGGTGAGAAACGCTCCCGACACGCCTGCCATCAGGAGCATCAGGAAAGGAAAGAAACCAAAGCGCCGCCCGCCCGCATCGATGTCGGTAAGCGCATAGAGGCTGCCCGCGAGCGCCGCGATCGCGGCCGCAAGCGCCATCAGCGCCCCGAAAAGGTCGACGGTGAAGGCAATGCCGAAAGGCGGCAGCCAGCGCCCCATCACCATCGTGACCGGGCCGTCGTCCATCACCCGTTTCAACAGCACCGCGTCGATCACTACCAAGGCCGCAAGGCCGAGAACCGCGGTCACGGCGTGTAGGCGGACATGGGCGCGCAGCATCAGCATGAGCGCGCCGAGCATGATGCAATGCACAACCGGCAGGATTACCAGCCAATCGCTGGCCGGGACGGGTGCGGTGAGGAGCGCAGCGGAAAGATCCGTGCCGATGGGCGCGGCCATTTAATGCCTCCTCCTCTTCTTCCAAGCGGGCAGACCAGCTGCGCGGATGAAGGCGATGAGGGGGGCGAGCGGCGCAGGCCGCAACCATCCGGCGCGCAAGCCACGCACACCAAATGCCGAACCTCGCCCCTTGTCCAACCCTTGCGGCCACCTTCTCGCTGCCGGCAGCAAGCTACTGGAAGAAGCCAGCGCCATCAGTCGATCCGTCCCGCTGTGGGGGAGCTGTCCGGCAGAACGGAGGGGGGTTATCATTTGCACCATCCTCATCTCAATACCCCACTGGCGGAAGCGGCGGATCGTCGGGCTCGGCGACGCGCATCTCGTCGGTATTGTCCGTGCCGATGTCCTGATAGGCGCGGTAGGTCAGCACCAGCAGGAAGGCGAGGAACGAGAAGGAAATCACGATCGCCGTCAGGATGAGGGCCTGCGGAAGTGGATTGGCGGCACCGGCGGGCAGCGCGTCGAGGTCCGCCGGAATGATCGGCGGTACCTCGCGCGTCAGGCGGCCGGCGGTAAAAAGCAGCAGGTTCACGGCATTTCCGAGGATCGCGATACCGAGCATGATGCGGATCGAGAATTTCGACAGCAGCAGGTACACTGCGGCGAAAAAGAACAGGCCGACAAGGATCGCAAAAAGCGGCTCCATCACTTTGCCTCCCTTTCCTCAAGGGCCAGCGCAATGGCGGTGATCGCCCCGACGACGACGAAATAGACGCCGATATCGAAGAGCATGACCGTCGACAGCGGCACCTCGACGCCGAAGATCGAGGGATAAACCCAAAGACCGGTCATGAAGGGCACGGCAGCGACGATCGAGATCAGGCCGGCGACCGCCGACATCATCAGCCCGGCGCCGGCAATCGACAGCGGATGAAAGAGGATCGCCCGGCGCACAGCCGGCACGCCGCCCGCGATGCCGTAGATCGCCAGTGCCGAAGCGGCGATAAGCCCGCCGATGAAGCCGCCGCCCGGCTCGTTGTGGCCGCGCAGCAGGATGAAGACCGAAAAGAGCAGCATGAGCGCGACGAGGAAGGGGGCGATGGTGCGGAAGATGAGGGTGTTCATCGGGTGGGTGCTCCCCTTGGCGGCGACCGGCGGGAGAGGTTAACTGCATCGCTCATCAAGCCGGACGATGCGACGCGCAAGGCAAACCGCACCTCCTCACCGTCCCTCATCCTAAAGTGCCGGAAGGCGAAGCCGCAGGGTCCGAAAGGATGACCCCCGCGTGCGCCGCCTCGGCGATCTGAACCCCGCTCGAGGCGCCGCCTTTGCCACCAGCGCTCATGCCATGCTCCCCGCATCCCTGTGCTCGCCGCAGGAATGTGGCTACGGCGCGTGAGCGCCGTGAATGGACCGCCTTTTGAATGAGCAACCCGCGCCCAAGTCCTTGGGCGCGCTGGATTCCATCGACAGGCACGGGAACGGGGGCGGTTGAGAAAATGCCGTATCCAGACCGCGGCAGCTGGCATTTCAAGCCTGCCGGAATGGAAACCCAGGAGGTGGAAACAAACGCCTTTCACTCCGCCACCTCCACTCGGTCAGGATCATGCGCGACCAGCTTGCGCTCTCCCCCCGCCCGCATGCGGATCAGTGCAATGATGGCGAGGCCGGTGATGGCGACGACTGCGATCTCGCCGAGGGTGTCGGTTCCGCGGAAATCGACGATGATGACGTTCACGACATTGGCGCCGTGGGCGATAGTCTTCGAATAGGTGTTGAAGAAATCCGTCAGCGCCGCATTGAACGGCCCCTCCGTCGCTCGCATCAGGAGCAGCGAAAAGCCGAGGCCGCAGGCAAGCGCGATCGAGCCGTCGCCAAGCCGCTGGAGCAGCGGACGCGGGTCGGTCGGCGAGAGGCGGAGCCTCGTCATGACGAGCGCCAGGATGACGACGGACAGCGTCTCGACCATGAACTGGGTGAAGGAAAGGTCCGGCGCTCCGAAGAGCAGAAAGATCAACGCCACGGAAAAACCCTGGATGCCAAGCGAGATGATTGCCGTCAGCCGGTCGCGGGCCGAAAGCACTGCCGCAAGGCCGATCACGGCGAGCAGGAAGACCGCCCATTCGTGGAGCTGGACGTCGCGCGGCCAGACGAAAACCGACGGCAGTTCGCCGTAAATCAGCGGCGGCACGAGGAGAACAAGGGCGAGGCAGACAAGGGTGCAGGTTACGTAGATTTCCAGCCGCCCCGGCTGGACGATGCGGGTGAGGCGCCAGGCAAGGCGGACGAGCCCGGCAATGAAGCTGTCGAAGCCTCGGTCCGGCCCCGGCCCTGCCGCCTGCAGGAAAGACACCATCAGCGCCCGGGCCTGCCCCATCTTCCAGTAGACCCCAACGCCGAGGATCACGGTCAATGCAGAAAGCGCAAGCGGGAGGCCGAGATGCGGCATCGGTGAGATCGCAACGTCGATTGCACCGCCCTGAACGGCCGAAGCCATGGGCGACGAGACGTAGTGATGCGTGACACCGGAAAAGATCGCGCCAGCAAGCCCAAGCACCGCAAGAATTCCAGGCCCGAGCCACAGCAGGACAGGTGCCTCGTGCGGGTGTTTCGGCGTTTCGGCCGCCTGACCGACAAAGGGCTTCAGGCCGACCGAAAAGGCAATTGCAAACATCAGCCCATTGCCGAAGATGGCGACTGCGGTAAACACCAGCGAGCGCAGGTTGCCACCTGCGAGCGCTGCGTAGATCTCCTCCTTGGCAAGGAAGCCGAAGAAGGGCGGAAGGCCGCCCATCGAGATCGCGGCGAGTATGGCGATCGCGAAGGTCAGCGGCATGGCGCTCAGCAAACCACCAAGCTTCGTGATGTCGCGGGTGCCTGTCTCATGGTCGAGGACGCCTGCGATCATGAAAAGTGCGCCCTTAAAGAGCGAGTGCGCCACCAGGTAAAGCACCGCGGCCTTTATGGCGTATTGCGAACCGAAACCGGTAAGCAGGACGAGAAGGCCGAGCGAAGAAACCGTCGTATAGGCGAGCTTCAGCTTCAGGTCGGCATGTGCAATGGCGAGTGCCGAACCGGCAACCAGGGTCATGCCGCCGAATAACGGCAGCAGGAATTCCCAGGCCGGGGTGTCGCCCATCACCGGGTTAAGCCGCATCAGGAGGTAGACGCCAGCCTTCACCATGGTTGCGGAATGCAGGTAGGCCGATACCGGCGTCGGCGCTTCCATGGCGTTCGGCAGCCAGAAGTGAAATGGAAACTGCGCGGATTTGGTAAAGGCGCCGCACAGCACGAGACCGAGCGCTGCCAGATAATATGGACTGCCGCGCACCACATCGGCGAACGGAAAAAGCAGCGACATCTGTGCGACGCCGGTGATGTTCCACAAGAAGATGAGGCCGGCCAGCAGGCAAAGCCCGCCACCACCGGTCACCACCAGCGCTTGAAGTGCCGCCCGCCGTGCCGCCTCCCGCTCATGGTCGAAGCCGATCAGCAGGAAGGAGGTGATCGAGGTAAGCTCCCAGAAGACGAAGAACATCAGGAAACTGTCCGAGACGACGACGCCGAGCATCGCACTCATGAACAGAAAGATGAAGGAGAAGAAGCGCCCCTGCTGCGGATGTCCCTTCAGGTAACCGCCGGCATAAAGGACGATCAACGTGCCGATGCCGGTAATCAACAGCGCAAATGTAAGCGAGAGGCCGTCCAGAAGCCAGGAGAAGTTCACATTGTAGCTCGGAACCCAGGAATATCCGCCGGTCACCACCTCGCCGCGGGCCACGCCAGGTATGAAGCGGAGCAAGTGCAGGAACGACAGGAACGGCACGGCCGCCAGCAGCCAGGCGCCGTTTGCGCCGAGGCGGCGGATGACGAAAGGGGAAAGCAAGGCGCCGAGAAGCGGCAGGCACAAGGCCAAAAATGTCAGACCAGTGACACCGGCCATGTCCCCTCCTCATTGCCAGAAAGTGATGCGTTGGCGCGAACTTAGGGTAATCGGCAAGCGCCCTCAAGCAATTTCGCAGGAGGTTTTGATGAATGATCGGAGGCGGACCGATCAGGCCTGGCGGAGCGCTGCGGCAGAAGCAAGTATGTGAACCAGCAGGACAACCGCCGTCAGCGGCCAGAAAATGCATGCCACGGCGCCTGAAAGGCGGGCCAACGTCCAACCGTCGTGATTGGCCCAGCCTTCCAGCAAAGTCATCGTCAGAAAAATCACAGCCACAAGCAAATAGGCCCATGGCAGAACAACGATGAACACGTCCATATCCCCCGCCTGGCATCAGTCGCCGTCGTTGAGAGTACGTTAACGGCGCCGTCTGGATCAAACCATCAATTCGGATTAGCGGAATTCCTAATCCCGCGGATTAGCCCCCAGCCCAGGCATTCCCCCGCTCCGCGAGGAACGAGGGACCGTCTGCAACGAAGCAGCCTTTGCGCGAAATCGCGATTGCACACTGGATAGGCCTTTGGAGAAATTTCAGGGGCCGCATTAGAAGATGAGCGCCGGGCCAATCCGCCCTGTCTTGATTCCGCTTGCCTTGATCCCGCCTGTCTTGCGCCCCACATTCTGGCCAAGACGGAATCGCCCCTCCGGCGCGAAAGGAGCATGCCTGATGTCCGACACCACGACCGCCAAGGTCCGCAAGACCGATGCAGAATGGAAAGAGCACCTGACGCCGGAGCAATACCGCATCACGCGACAGCACGGCACGGAACGCGCCTTTACCGGCCCCTACTGGGACAGCTTCGAGACCGGCCTCTATCGCTGCGTCGGCTGTAACGCGCCGCTCTTCCGCTCCGATACCAAATTCGATGCCGGTTGCGGCTGGCCGAGCTATTTCGAACCGGTCTCGCCGGATGCCGTGACGGAGCATCGCGACAGCTCCTACGGCATGGTCCGTACGGAAATTCGCTGCAGCAGGTGCGATGCACATCTCGGCCACGTCTTCCCCGACGGCCCGCCACCGACGGGCCTGCGCTACTGCATCAACGGACATTCCATGGTGTTCGAGCCGGTGAAATAGGTCCTGCACGGCGCCTCATCACCACGGCCGGCAATTCGCGATGCGATCGACCGCCCGGCCGAGACGATCGGACCACCTGGTTTCATTGTCTCGCCCGCATCCAACATCGGGCATTGCCGCAAGTTAGGCGCCGTGACGAGGCTCACTTCGAAACCCTGAGTTCCATGCAGGTGAGATCGAGCCAGCGGCCGAACTTGGTGCCGACTTCGGAGAAGGTGCCGGCGACGCGGAAGCCGAGCTTCTCGTGCAGGCGGATCGAAGCGACGTTTTCCGACTCGATACCGGCGATCATGACGTGGACGCCGTCCTCTTTGGCCTTCTCGACAAGCGCCTGCATTAAAAGCTTTCCAATGCCCCTGCCGCGGCAGTCCTTGTCGACATAGACGGAGTGCTCGACCGTATGGCGATAGCCTTCGAAGGCCCGCCAGTCGCCGTAGGTGGCATAGCCTGCCACCTGCCCGGCCTTGTCCGCGACCAGAACCGGAAAGCCCCTCGCCTTGCGCGCCCGGAACCATTCAGCCCGGTTTTCGAGATCAACGAGGGTTTCGTTCCAGATCGCCGTCGTATGTTGGACAGCGTGGTTGTAGATGTCGAGGATCGCCGCAAGATCGGCTTCGGTGGCGTCGCGCACGAGGACTGCGTCGGTCATGTCATGTCCATTCCGTTCGTTCGGCAAAAGCGCATACGCCCGCCCTTCGGCGATGTAAACGGCGAATTGGCGCGAAGAAAGAACGATCAGAGCCTGGCCGCGCCCATGCTGAAGCAGGTGAGTACGGCCGAATAATGTACCGCTGCGGCGGCAACCACGAAGCCGTGCCAGATGGCGTTCTGGAAGCGCAGCTTTTCCCAGACGTGAAAAATTACGCCGGCCGAATAGATGATGCCGCCGATGACGATCAAAAGCATCGAAGCAAAGGGTATGCGCGAGGCGACCGGCCCGGCAACCAGAATGCCGCTCCAGCCCATCGCGAGATAGAGCAGGATCGTAAGTTTGTCGTAGCGGCCCGGAAAGGCGCATTTCAGGAAGATGCCGGCCGCCGCCATCGCCCAGATGCCAATCAGCATGGCAAACAGCAGCGGGTCGTCGGCACCACGTTCAAGGAACGGCGTATAGGTCGCGGCGATCAGGATGAAGATCGCCGAATGATCGAGCCTGCGCAGGTACCATTTGGTGGGAGAGACTGGCCAGGCATTGTAGGAAAAGGAAATGCCGAGTGTCAGCACGAGGCCGACGCCGTAAATCCAGGCGGCCGCGATCTCGCCGTAGGAGCTCCAGACCGTCGCATAGAAGATCAGCACGGTTGCACCGACGAGCGCGAGAGCCAGGCCGACGCCGTGCACGATGCCATCGGCGATCAGCTCATACCTGTCGTAAGCCCAGCGAATGCCGTTGAACTCGCCCATTCATGCACACCCATTCCTCGACCTGCCGATGCTCTCACTGAACGGCCGGTGGCGCAACAGGCGGCAGCACCGTGCGCGGTAAAACTTCATGAAACGCTTTAATCCTTACCGATCCACCAGCACCGAGCACTTGGCGTGTCGTACCACCCGGTCGGCTGTCGCACCGATGAAATAGTTCGAGAAATCCGGAACATGCGAGGCGATGATGATGAGGTCGGCCTGATGCGCCTCGGCGGCGGCGAGGATGCCGTGTGCCGGCGGGCCGCGGCCAATTTCCACCTTCGCCGGGATGGCGGTCTTCAGCCGCAGCTGCTCAAGCTGCGCACGTCCATCATCGATCGCATTGTCGATCAGTTCAGGGGGGAGGTCGACGGCAATATAGGTCGGCACGTCCTGCACGACATTGAGCAGGATGATCTGGCCGCCGGCATCGAGCAGCGTCGCGGCTTTGCGGAATGCCCTTTCCCCCCTCTCGATCGTGCCCATTTCGATAGGGACGATGATCTTCTTGTACATGATTTCCTCCACAGCGGGCTTGCCTACAAAGGAAGATAACGCGCGATAACCAGGTTCAAGTGGGCACAAGCGATCGTCAACAAGGGTTCAACGCTTTATCCTCAAAAACAGATCTTCTGTGAACAATCGGAATCCGCCATATAAAGGACAAGTACGGTGGCTCGAGGGACTTAGAGGCGAAATGGACCGGCGAACATTTCTCGAGCTTGCCACGGGCAGCGCTCTCGCTGCCGCCGCCGGTGCGCCTTTTTCTACCATGGCAGGAGATAGATCTATGACGACCGAAACCTCTTATGCGCTGAGCCGCCCTGCCTATGTCGGCCAGGCGCATCTGGTCGTGACCGACCTGGCGCTGGTCTCGAGCTTTTATCAGTCGATGCTCGGCCTCAAGGTGATCGAAAAGGCGCCAAGCGGCGAGGTGCTGGGCGTCAACGGTCTGCCGCTCCTGACGCTGGCGACGGACGGCAAGGCGAAGGTCGCTCCGCGCAATGCGGCCGGCCTCTTCCACACCGCCTTCCTGATGCCGAACCGCACGGAACTTGCCCGCTGGCTGCGCCATGCGGCGCATATGGACGTCGTTCTCGACGGCGCTTCCGATCATCTCGTCAGCGAAGCCATCTATCTCTCCGATCCCGAAGGCAATGGCATCGAGATTTACGCCGACCGGCCGCACGAGGTCTGGAAATTCCACCAGGACGGCCAGGTCGAGATGGCAACGATCCGCCTCGATCTGCAGGCGCTTTACGACAGTGCGCCGGACGATGCCTGGGGTGGCATGGCCGACGGCACCGCGATCGGGCATATCCATCTGCAGGTTGGCGATATTCCTTTGGCCGATGCCTTCTATCGCGACGTCCTCGGCCTGAAGCTGATGGCGCGCTATCCCGGCGCGAGCTTCTTTGCGACCGGCGGCTACCACCATCACATCGCCGCCAACATCTGGAACAGCCGCGGCGCCGGAACCCGCGCCGATGGCATGACCGGCCTTTCCGAATACACCCTGCGCTTCAACGATAAGGTGGCGCTCGACAATGCGGTGGCGGCACTCGACCGGCTGGAAATCGAAAGCGCAAAGCGCGACGGCGGCGTGTTCCTCAAGGATCCGTGGGGCATCGGGCTGACGCTTTCGGCCTGAAGCGGTCCTCCTTTCCTCGAGGCGCTAAGCCCGCGCCTCGAAGACCATGTTGAACGGCGTTTCCGTCGCCCGGCGGAAATGCGAGAAGCCGGCGTCGAGCGCTACTTTCCTGAGCCTCATCTCGCCCGCCTGGGCGCCAAGGCCGAGGCCGACCTCCTGCGAGAGCGATGCCGGCGTGCAGATCATCGTCGAAGCGCCGTAATAGACGCGTCCAACCGGATTGAGATTGTCCTTCAGATTGTCGTGGGCAAATGGCTCGACGATCAACCAGGTGCCGTCGGGCGCCAGCGTTTCCTTGACATGACGGCCGGCACCGACCGGGTCACCCATGTCGTGCAGGCAATCGAACATTGCGACCATCTCATATCCGTGCGCGCCGAATTCGGCCGCGGTGCTCTGCTGGAAGGTGACGCGGTCACCGACGCCTGCCGCCTCGGCCGCGGCTCTGGCTTTCTCGATCGAGGGAGCATGGTAATCGAAACCAAAGAAACGCGAGGAGGGATAGGCCTGCGCCATCAGGATCGTCGACGCACCATGGCCACAGCCGACATCGGCGACCTTGGCGCCAGCCTTGAGCTTCGCCTCGACGCCGTTCAGGGCCGGTATCCAGCTTGAAATCAGGTGCGTGTTGTAGCCGGGCCGGAAGAAGCGTTCGGTGCCGCGAAAGAGGCAGACACTATGTTCATGCCAGCCGAGGCCCTGTCCGCTGCGGAAAGCTTCGGCGATCTTCGGCTCGTCCATCCACATGGACTGCGTCACCTGGAATGCGCCGGCGAAAAAGGCGGGGCTGTCTTCTTGCGCAAACACCATCGCCTGCTCGGGCGTGAGATAAAAACGCTCGGTCCCGTCGTCATAGGTGATGTAGTCGGCCGCGGCCATAGCAGAAAGCCATTCGCGGAGATAGCGCTCCTTGAGCCCGGTCTCCTTCGCCAGGCGCGCCACATCGCGGGGCTCGCCGTCCGCCATGGCCTTGAACAGACCGAGATCATCGCCAAGGACGACGAGCGCGCCGGAGACGGCGGCTCCGACATCACCGACCAGCCGTTCGACGAGTCCATCAAGTTTCTGCATATCGGCTTTGCGCATGGCACCCTCCAATCCACCAAGGAAAGACCAGCCTGGCAAACTATTCCGAGTAGGCGGCGCGATTGTCAATTTGCCCAAACTGGGTATCCGACACGCCCGGGCCCTGGCGGGAACCTCCACGCATTCCGTGCGTTTCCGGTCCGGGCCAATGAGGCTTTCGGGGACATTCCATAAATGGGCTTTGCCAACGGCATCCGCAAACAAGCAAAGAAGATCGCAATGGGCGAGCGGCGGACGAGCGCACTGGAAGACACCCTCACCACCGCGACGGAAGAGATGCCGCAGGCGCCGGCGCACCGCGTCCAGAAGGATGCGCTCGATGTCAGCATGGCCTGGGCGATCATCGGGATTTTCGCGATCCTTGGCCTTGCCGTCCTTTACCAGATGTCGCTGATCCTGATCCCTATCACGCTCGCCGTAGTGGTGGGCATGATCCTCGGCATGGCGGCGGAAAATTTGAGCAAGCTCGGCGTGCCGCGCGTCACCGTTGCCATCATCCTTTCAAGCGCCGTGGCACTGGTCATCTTCTTCGTCATCAGCTCGCTTTCGGGACCCTTGACGACGCTGACCAACGAAGCTCCTGCGTTCATCGAGAAAACGATCAATCGGATCATGCCCTATCTGGAGCAGATACGCTGGCTGCGCATTACCCCGTCAAGCTTCCAAAGTGGGCCGGTCTCGATCAATGCGCTGCTTGAAAACACCGGCAACGTACTGCATGTGGTGACGACGAACCTCACGCCGGCGCTCGTGCAGGCGCTGATTTTCTTTGCGGCCCTGCTGCTTTTCCTCTCCGGGCGCGTCAGCCTGCGCAAGGCGATCATCCTCACCTTCCGCACCCGCCAGCAGCGGCTCACGGCCATCCGCGTCATCGGCTCCGTCGAGCAGGTGCTGGGCTTTTATTTTGCAACCGCCTCGGTCATCTATGCGGCGCTCGGCGTAATCATGGCGATGATTGCCTGGGCAGGCGGGCTCTCGGCGCCGGCACTCTGGGGCTTCTTCGCCTTCCTATCGAGCTTCATTCCCTATCTCGGCATCACCATGATGACGTTTTCCATCGCGGTCGCGGGCATCCTCACCCATGACGGCATCATCATCGGCCTCATACCGGCGGCCGCCTTCTTCATCGTGCACCTCGTCATGGAGAATCTGGTATTTCCCGCCGTCATGGGCCGTCGGCTGGAAATCAATCCCTTCATCGTCTTCGTCGCCATCATCTTCTGGACATGGATGTGGGGTGCCGTCGGCGCCATGCTCGCCCTGCCGCTTTCGCTGATTGTCATGACCATCGTCGATGAACTGTTCATCGAGGAGAAAGTGCTGCCGCAATTGCCGAAGTGACGGGGTGGGGCGATGGCAGTTTATGCCCATTACCCTACCCCCCCCCTCTATCGTTTTGGCGGAGCAGCGGATTTGCTTGCGAGATGAGCGCGCTCGTGGAAGCGTGGCGGCATACTTCTTACCGGGACCGGGCTTGAGACCGTCGTTCCAACCTATGAGCCCGATTCAGTCGCCGTGAGGATCAAATCCAAGCGAAAACGAAAATCAAAAGACGGCTCCAGTTGCTGCCGTCATCGAGCTTTTTCGGAAGAACCGCCACCTAGTGCCCGTCCTGCCAATATCCTTTCGATATCGGCAGCAAGGGGCCAACACGGCAGCCGCTCAATCATACAAGTAATACGTGCTCCACTTTTCCCGCGGCACTTTCTCGCCGATTTCGTATTGCAGTTCGCGCACGTTGATGTGCTGGGGGCCTGTGATGCAGGTGTAGGAGAGGTGATACCAGTCTCCCTGGCTGCGGAAGACGGCGCCGGGGGCTTCGAGCTTGTCGTCACTGGGAATCGGGTCCTTGAAGGTGTAGGCGATCACCTTGTCCGGTCTGAAGCCGGTCTTGTCCTTGTTGATGCGGCTCATTGCTTCGGTATCGCAGCTCTGTTCGAGGCGGGTGGCGGGATCGAGTTTTTCCAGCTGCTTCTTGATGGCGAGATCGACGGCGAAGGCGCAAGAGGCAAAGCTGACGAGGGACACTGACAGGACCAGACATTTCGGCATTACGGGCAAATTCCTCTTTGTGCTCATGGCAGAATCCGCCCGGTCGTGGCCCTCAGCCCAAGCCGAAACGAGGCGGAAATTCCGCGCGACGGTAGCGGACTTTGTTAAACAATGTGGTGACATCAAGGCAACGTGAGGAAGGCTCCGATTTGCCGCAGGGGTCATCGGCGATCCTTGACGCTTGATCCAGCCCGCCTCCAACTCTATCTCTTCTCCACCCCGCAATTCCGATCCGGAGCCTTTCCTTGCCTGTTTTCAAGAACCTGCCGACCCCGCCCTCAGCCACCAAGAAGCCCGTTTCCGATACCCGCCACGGCATCACCCGATCGGACGATTATGCCTGGCTGCGCGCCGATAACTGGCAGGCGATGTTCAAGGACCCCTCACTCCTCGACCCCGAGATCCGCAGGCACCTGGAGGCGGAAAACGCCTATATGAACGCGGCGATGGAAGATACAAAGCCACTGCAGAAGACGCTTTTTGCCGAGATGCGCGGCCGCATCAAGGAGGACGACAGCTCAGTGCCCATGAAGGACGGCGCTCACGCCTACGGCACATTCTTCGTTACCGGCGGCGAACAGCCGCGCTACTTCCGGATCCCGCGCGATGGCGACTTCAAGGACGAGACGATCCGCACCGTTTTGCTCAATGGCGACAAGGAGGCGGTCGGCAAATCCTACTTCCGGCTCGCCGGCCTCGATCACTCGACTGATCACAGCCGCGCCATCTGGGGCTATGACGACAAGGGATCGGAATTCTTCACCCTTAAGGTGCGCGACCTTGCAACCGGGGCAGACATGCCCGACGTGATCGAGAACACCGGCGGCGGCGGAGTCTGGGCGCCGGACGGCAGGAGCTTCTTCTACTCTGCGCTCGACGAGAACCACCGCCCCTCCAAGGTGTTTCACCACATCATCGGCACGCCGCAGAGCCAGGACCGGCTCGTCTACGAGGAAAAGGATGCCGGCTTCTTCATGAGCGTCGGCGGCTCGCTGCTTGACGATTTCATTTTCATCGACATTCACGACCACGAAACCAGCGAATACCGGCTGCTCTCGACCAAGGATCTGGCGGCCGAGCCGAAGCTTGTCGCCAGGCGCCAGGAAGGCATCGAATATACGCTGACGGAAGGCGGCGATGTCTTCTACATCCTCACCAATGACGGCGGCGCCAAGGATTTCAAGATCATGGAGGCGCCGGTCGACAATCCCGGCAAGGAGAACTGGCGCGAGGTCGTACCGCACAAGCCGGGAACGCTGATCATCAACCACATGGCCTATGCCCGCCACCTGCTATGGCTGGAGCGCAAGGACGGCCTGCCGCAAATCATCATCCGCGATCGCAAGACCGGCGAGGAACACGCGATCGCCTTTGCCGAGGAAGCCTATTCGCTCGGGCTGCAGGGCGCTGCCGAATACGACACCGACGTCATCCGCTTCTCCTATTCGTCGATGACGACGCCCTCGCAGCTCTACGACTACAACATGATGACGCGCGAGCGGACGCTGTTGAAGACACAGGAGGTGCCTTCGGGCCACAATCCGGACGACTACGTCACGCGGCGCGTCTTTGCGCCGGCATGGGACGGCGAGCAGGTGCCGGTCACTCTCCTTTACCGCAAGGATACGCCGCTCGACGGCTCGGCGCCCTGCCTGCTCTATGGCTACGGCGCCTACGGCATCAGCATTCCGGCCGGTTTCAACACCAACTGCCTGTCGCTCGCCGACCGCGGCTTCGTCTATGCCATTGCCCATATCCGCGGCGGCAAGGACAAGGGCTTTGCCTGGTACGAGAACGGCAAGATGGCCTTCAAGACCAATACGTTCAAGGACTTCATCGCCGCCGCTGACTATCTGAATCAACAGAAGTTCACGTCCTACGCGAAGATCGTCGCCGAGGGCGGATCGGCAGGCGGCATGCTGATGGGCGCCATTGCCAACATGGCGCCGGAAAAGTTCGCAGGCATTATCGCCGCCGTTCCTTTCGTCGATGTGCTGAACACCATGCTGGACGACAGCCTGCCGCTGACGCCGCCCGAATGGCCGGAATGGGGCAACCCGATCGAAAGGCGCGAGGATTACGAGCAGATCGCGTCCTATTCGCCCTACGACAACATCAGCGAGAGGGCCTATCCGCCAATCCTCGCACTCGGTGGCCTGACCGACCCCCGCGTCACCTATTGGGAGCCGGCAAAGTGGGTCGCCAAGCTCCGCGACAAGTCTACAAGCGCAGCGCCGGTCCTGCTCAAGACCAACATGGATGCCGGCCACGGCGGCGCCGCCGGCCGCTTCCAGCGGCTGGAGGAGATCGCCTTTGAGTATGCGTTTGCACTCAAGGTAGCGGGGAAGGTGTAGGCGGCGGAAGACGGCACGCACGTTGCCTTCCTTCATTCCTCTCCATTTGACGGCAACCTGGCCACGGCGCGCCGGTGCAGTGAATGGCCCTCGTCCTGCGCCTCAGGAACCTGGGCGCGCTGGCGCCTCTGACGAGCACGGATATGAGGGGCGCCGGGCGGGCGCCTGTCCCGATACCGAATCATGAAAGGGAGCAGTCCCATGCCGGTCTATGTAGCGCTGCTTTGCGCCGTGAACGTCGGCGCCACGGGCCGTCTGCCGATGGCGGAGCTCAAGGCGATCTGCGAGGGGCTGAACTTTTCCAACGTCGAGACCTATATCCAGAGCGGCAATGTGGTTTTCAGCTCGGCCGAGACCGAGGCGACGGTCGAAAGGCGGCTGGACGAGGCCTTGGCGAAGAAATTCGGCAAGAAGCCAGGCGTGATGATCCGCAGCCGAAAGGAACTGCAGAAGATCGTCGAGGAGGCGCCCTTTCCCCATGCCAAGCCGAATTTCCTGCTGGTGACCTTCCTGCCCGAGGCTGCCCCCAAGAATGCCCTTGACAATATGGCGGCGCCGGACGGCGAGGAGGCGAAGGTCGCCGGGCGCGAGATCTACGTGCACTATCCGATCGGCTCCGGAAAATCGAAGCTCAAGCTTAAAGCGCTGAACGCGGGAACGTCGCGGAACCTCAACACCGTGCGCAAGCTGGCCGAGATGGCGGCGGCGATGGAAGATCGTGGGTGAGACGTTCCGCAATGTATCTCGAGGCTGCGCCGTGCGCACGCTTCGGTGATATTGTTCCCGCTGGATACGCGAGAGACACCTTCAAACAAGACGTCACTGGAAAAGACGCGCCGTGGCTGGATCACCGTAACAAGCCCGGAGATCAGCGAGAATGTGGAAGGCCCGAGAGCTTCTCTACCGCAAAGCCCCACGCTATGGCCACATCCGCCGCCTCTCGCTAATCCTACGCCCTCGACACCTCCACGGCGGGCTGGAACAGCAGCTTGACGAACATCCTGAGCATCAGGATCTGCTCGGCAAGCATGTTCGGTTCCTTGAGGGTCTTCGACAGTACGATGCCGCCTTCCAGGACGGAGGAGACCGTGTCGGCGAGCTGGTCGATTTGCACCGGCTCGCGCGGCGTGTAGACGGCTATGATCTCTTCGAACATGCCGCGGAAGCGGCGGCGCCAGGCGAGAACCGCGTTCCTGTTCGTCTCCCGTATCTCACGGTCGAAAAGCCGTTCGTAGTAGCAGACGGTGGCGACGAGGCAGCCGGGATGGCCGTTCGGCAGATCTGAGAGCAGTTCGGACAGAAGCTTGAGGCCTAGCAGGAAGGATTGGAGCGGATCGTCGATCAAGTCGCGGGCGCGGCCGAAGATCTCGTCGTAGATCCGCTCGTCGTTTTCGATGTAGCGTTTGAGCAGTGCTTTCGCCAGCTCGTTCTTATCCTTGAAATGATAGAAAAATCCGCTCTTGGTAATGCCGGTCTCGGCAATCAGCTCCTCGATGGAGGTGCCGCCGAAGCCCTTCAGGAGTACGGCTGCCTCCGCCACATCGAGAATGCGGGTTCTCGTTTCCTCGCCCTTGCGCATCAGCCCCTCCTGTACCGCCGGTACAGTTTTCATCGCGGCTCAACGCATCACCCATGCCGCCTCATCTTCCCAACCGATTGGTTTCAAACGTCAACTCGGGAAATCGCAACCAGTATACCGCAAGCCGGCTAGTTTAGCAGGCTCTAAAAGAGGAGAAATCGCACCTGATCGATCGCGCTGACCGGTCAAACGAGGGCGGACCCACCGATGAGCAAATACAGAGACCGACTGCCGCAGTTAAACGGTGGCACGTTCATCACCGACGGCGGCATGGAAACCACGCTGATCTTCCACGAGGGCATGGAGCTTCCGCATTTCGCTTCCTTTGTCCTTCTCGCCTCGCCGGAAGGACGAAGGAAGCTGAAGGAATACTACGGGCGCTATCTCGATATCGCACGGCAGCACGGCATCGGCTTCGTGCTCGACACGGCGACCTGGCGCGCCAACGCCGACTGGGGCAACAGGCTCGGCTATTCACCGCAAGCGCTGAAGGCTGCAAACGAGGACGCCGTCGAATTGCTCGCCGGACTTAGAGGCGAATACGAGCGGCCGCAAATGCCAATCGTCCTCAGCGGCGCGATCGGCCCGCGCGGCGACGGCTACAAAGCAGGCGCGATGAACGCTTCAGAAGCCGAAGACTATCACGGCGCCCAGATCGCGGCTTTCGCCGGGACGGAGGCGGACATGGTAACGGCCTTCACGCTCACCAATATCGACGAGGCGATCGGCGTTGCCCGCGCCGCCAAGGCCCATGGCATGCCGTCGGCGATCTCCTTTACCGTGGAAACGGATGGTAGGCTCGTGACCGGGCGCAGCATCCAGGATGCGATCGAAACGACGGATTGGGCGACCGGCGGCGCCCCAGTCTATTATATGATCAACTGTGCGCATCCGACGCATTTCGAGGCCGCACTTGATCATGACAGCGGCTGGGTGAAGCGCATCTACGGCATCCGCGCCAATGCCTCGATGATGAGCCATACCGAGCTCGACGACAGCGAGATGCTGGACGCGGGCGACCCGATCGATCTCGGCAACCGCTACCGGAGGCTATTGTCGCGCATGCCGCATCTGCGCGTGCTGGGCGGCTGCTGCGGCACCGATCACCGGCATGTTACGGCAATCTGCGAAGCCTGCCTACCGCCGCAAGCAGTGAGCGCATGAGGTATAATAATGGTTTTGATCCAACAATGGCGGCCGAGCCACCTGCTCCAGGAAGCAGTGCGTTATGCTTTCAGCCACAAGCACAAGCATCAGCACGAAGCCTTCGAGCTTTTCGATGCTGGGCTGATACCCTTTGAGGGCCTCGACGGTCACCTGTTGCAGGACATCGGCATCGGTCCGAATGGGTATCATGCGCATGTTGCCGATCAGCCAGCCGTTCCCGACAAACCAGGGCCGGTTCATGCTTCTTGACCGCGGCAGATGTGCAGGCTGCCGTGCGGCTTGCATGCTCGGCTGCACGGCCCTACCTATGGCCTATGACCTCTGTTCTTGAAAAAGCTGCGCCCGTGTGCGCCTTTCCATTCGACAACAGCTATGCGCGGTTGCCGCAGCATTTCTTCGCGCGGCAGGAACCGTCCCAGGCGGCCGAGCCGTGGCTGATCAAGCTGAACGAGGAACTCGCCGCCGAACTGGGCCTCGATGTGGATTTGCTGAGGCGCGAGGGTGCGGCGATTTTTTCCGGCAATCTCTTGCCGGAAGGCGCCGAACCGCTGGCCATGGCCTATGCCGGGCACCAGTTCGGCGGCTTCGTGCCGTTGCTCGGCGACGGCCGCGCCATCCTGCTTGGCGAGGTGATCGACCGCAACGGCAAGCGACGGGACATCCAGCTGAAGGGCGCCGGACAGACACCGTTCTCACGCCGCGGCGACGGGCGTGCAGCACTCGGGCCGGTGCTTCGCGAATATATCGTCAGCGAGGCGATGTATGCGCTCGGTATTCCGGCCACACGGGCCCTTGCCGCAGTTTCGACCGGTCAGCCCGTTTATCGCGAAGAGGTGCTGCCGGGTGCGGTCTTGACCCGTGTTGCGGGTAGCCACATCCGCGTCGGCACCTTCCAGTTCTTCGCGGCCCGCGGCGATGCCGACGGCATCAAGGCTCTCGCCGACTATGTGATCGAGCGGCACTACCCGGAGCTGAAGGCTGCCGAAAATCGATATCTTGCGCTCTACCAAGCGATCTGCGAGCGGCAGGCGGCGCTGATTGCCCGCTGGCTGCATGTCGGATTCATCCACGGCGTGATGAATACCGACAACATGTCAGTCTCCGGCGAGACGATCGACTTCGGGCCGTGCGCCTTTATGGATACATATGATCCTGCAACCGTCTTCTCCTCGATCGACCATCACGGTCGCTATGCCTATGCAAACCAGCCTGGCATCGGCCAGTGGAATCTTGCGCGCCTTGGCGAGACGCTGCTGCCGCTGATCGATGTGAATCAGGACACGGCTGTCGAACGCGCCAACGACGTCATTACGGATTATGGCAAGCGGTTCCAGGCGCATTGGCTTTCCGGCATGCGCCGCAAGATTGGGCTCGTCTCGGAAGAGGACGGCGATCTGGACCTGATTCAGTCGCTGCTGGCGCTGATGCAGGAGGGTAAGACGGATTTCACGCTGGCCTTCCGGCGGCTTTCTGCGCTTGCCGGCGACGATGCGGTCGAGACCGCCTTTACCGCGAGCTTCCGCGAGCCGGAGGCCTGCGGCGAATGGCTGGCACGCTGGCGCGAGCGGCTGCGGCGCGATCTGCAATCACCTTCCGAACGCGCAGAGGCGATGCGCAAGGTCAACCCGGCGTTCATCCCGCGCAATCACCGCATCGAGCAGGCGATCGTTGCCGCAACCGACGATGGCGACTTCACGCTCTTCGAGACGCTGCTGACGGTTCTTTCCAAGCCTTACGACGACCAGCCGATGTTTGCAGCCTATATGGAGCCGCCGAAGCCGCAAGAGCGGGTGCTGCAGACGTTTTGCGGGACGTGATATTTCTCCGCGCAGCGCCTGGTCAGCCCGGCCGCGACATGAGATGCGCGAATGCTGCCTGGCATCTGGCGGAAGGCCGAAACGACGCCTAGTTAGGGCCTCCACCCCAGCCGCATCCCATGCCGGAGCGGCATCGCAGTTCCCGTCTCGGATGATGCAAACGCATACGACGCCTGCGCGTGTCTTGAAAACGAGAAGCCGGGTTTGTTGTAGCTTCCCGCTTCGGTAGCCAAGAAGCAGAAAGGACAGGCGCCTTGAGAAGGTGAGCAATCCTCACTTTTTTCATTCCTGTGCTTGCCAGTAGAATCCAGCCATAGCGCGTTTCATCGTGAAATGACTGGCGCTCAAGGAGGTGCCTGTTGCACCATGGCGCCTGTCGGCCACCTCCGGCAAGATGGAGAGGGGATGGCCGCCACGAGAAGCGTTGCATGCGAGCCGATACCGCCGGCCATCCATGCCTTCCTGCGTCAAATGTGGCCATTGAAGGACAGTCCCTTCGCCCTAAGTCGCTGATTCGGCGGAATTGTCCCCATCCCACCATGCCCAGCTCACCTTAGCGGGAGACCGGCTTTTATGGCGATCGTTATAACTTCCATCCTCTTTCTTATCATCGGACTGGCTCTCAGCGGCGGGGGGCTTTGGCTCGTGATGCTCGGCGGCAGCGTCTTCTATTTGTTTGCAGGATTGATGTTCCTCATCACCGCAGCGCTACTTTTCATGCGCAACGCCGTGGCGCTCTGGGTCTATGCGGCGCTGGTTGCCGTAGCGCTTGTCTGGGCGGTGTGGGAAGCCGGGTTCGACTGGTGGCAGCTCGGGCCGCGCGGCGGAATGATCATTCTGCTCGGGCTTTGGCTGCTGACGCCGCAGATCCGGAGGCCGCTCGGCTTTTCGAGCCCGAGCGGCCTTCCCTACCCTGCCAATCCTTGGCCACTCGCCGTGCCGGTGATCATCGCCATTCTCGTTGCCGGTTATTCGATGACGACCGATCCGCATGATCTTGCCGGCGATCTTCCCGACGAGGTCGTGGCGGCCGCGCCGCGCTTCGGCGGCAATGTGCCTGACGGCGAGTGGCACCAATATGGCCGCACGCCTTTCGGTCAGCGCTATTCGCCGCTCGACCAGATCAACAAGGATAATGTGAAGGATTTGAAGGTCGCCTGGCAGTACCAGACCGGCGACGTGAAGCGGCCGGACGACGTCGGCGAGACGACCTATCAGGTGACGCCACTCAAAGTCGGCGAAACGCTCTATCTGTGCACACCGCACAACTGGGCGATCGCGCTCGACGCCAAGACCGGGAAGGAGAAATGGAAACATGACGCCAACTCCGGCATGAACCCGGACCGGCAGCACCAGACCTGCCGCGGCGTGACCTACTATGCCGATCCGGCCGTCGCCGCCGGCCAGCCCTGCGCCGCGCGGGTGTATCTACCGACCTCCGATGCGCGGCTTATCGCGCTTGATGCATCCGACGGCAAAATCTGCGAAAGCTTTGCCGACAACGGCGTGCTCCAGCTGGAGACCGGCATGAAATACAACCCGGCCGGCTATTATTACTCCACCTCGCCGCCGGTCGCGGTCGCCGGCAAGCTCATCATTGGCGGGGCGGTCAACGACAATTATTCTACCCAGGAGCAATCCGGCGTCATCCGCGCCTTCGACATCAACACCGGCGCACTCGTCTGGAACTGGGATTCAGGCAACCCGGATCAGACCGCACCACTTCCCGAGGGCCAGACCTACGTCACCAACTCGCCGAACAGCTGGTCCGTCTTCAGTGTCGACGAAGGGCTTGGCTCCGTCTATATCCCGCTCGGCAACCAGGTGCCGGACCAGCTCGGCATGAACCGCAGCGCCAATGTCGAAAAATTCTCCTCCTCCGTCGTGGCACTCGACATCAATACGGGCCAGCTGAAATGGGTGCAGCAGTTCGTCCATCACGACCTCTGGGATATGGACGTACCGGCCCAGCCCGTTCTCGTCGACATCACGAAGCCGGACGGCAGCGTCGTTCCCGCTCTCGTCGCCCCCACGAAGCAGGGGGACATCTACGTCCTCGACCGGCGCACCGGCGAGGCGATCATTCCCTTCAAGGAAATCCCGGCACCGGGCGGTGCGATCCCCGAGGACCACACAGCGCCGACGCAGCCGATCTCCGACCTCACCTTCTCACCCGATCCGCTGAAGGAAAAGGACATGTGGGGGATCACGCTCCTCGACCAGCTCGCCTGCCGCATCGCCTTTCACCGCTACAAATACGAGGGCCGCTATACGCCGCCTTCGATAGGGGGAACGATCGTCTATCCGGGCAATTTCGGCACCTTCAACTGGGGCAGCGTCGCGGTCGATCCGGAGCGGCAGATCATGTTCGGCATGCCGACTTATCTCGCCTTCACCTCAAGGCTCGTTCCGGCCGCCGAGATTCCCCCGCGCGGGCAGGACGAAAAGGGCAGCGAGCAGGGACTGAACCGCAATGACGGGGCGCCCTACGGCGTGTTCATGGGACCGCTCCTCGGCCCGCTGCAAATCCCCTGCCAGGCGCCGCCATGGGGCTATGTCGCGGGCGTCGATCTGCGGACCGGCAAGATCGCCTATATGCACAAGAACGGCACCGTGCACGACATGACGCCGCTGCCGCTACCCTTCAAGGTCGGCGTGCCGGGTATCGGCGGGCCGATACTCACCAAGGGCGGCATCGCCTTTCTCGGCGCTGCCGTCGACAACTACCTTCGCGCCTACGACGCCACCAACGGCAACCAGCTCTGGCAAGCGCGTCTGCCCGCCGGCGGCCAGGCAACGCCGATGACCTATACGACCAGCGACAACAAGCAATATGTCGTCATGGTTGCCGGCGGGCATGGGTCGGTGGGAACAAAGCCCGGCGATTACGTGATCGCTTATACGCTGCCGTAGGCAAAAGCTTTGGCGCCTGTGGTCTGCCTGCAATCTTTAAGGAGAGTCTTTCGATGGAAATCGGAAGTAGCCTGAGGAACGCGATCGAAAAGCAGATTGCCCGGCCAATCAAACACGAGTTATCCGGCATCAACGGGGCGGACTATACGGGAGCCCCGCTTATCGAGCCCAGTCCACGATCCGAACGAAAAACCGCATTGAGTTCGCAAAATGATTCAAGACGATGAGGCTTAGATTCATATCTCCGCCGCATCGTCTTGAATTCGCTGACTATCCCGCCATGCCCGCGACGATCTTCGCGACTTCGACAAAGACGAGGTTCAATTCCTTCACCGGCGCCCTCGCCTCGGCGATATAGGCCGTCACGAGAACCGGGCCGCGGCCCTTCGGCCAGATGATGGCGATGTCTGCAGCGCTACCATTGTCGCCAGTGCCGGTCTTGTCGCCTACCTTCCAGTCTCCCGGCAGACCGGCGCGAAGACGCGCATTGCCGGTGGTGTTCGCCAGCATCCATGCGATGAGCTTTTCGCGTGAAGGCTCGGATAGCACTGAGCCAAGCGCGACGTTGCCGAGCGTGTCGAGCATCGCGTCCGGTGTCGTCGTGTCGCGCGGATCGCCTTTCTTGCCCTCGTTCAGCGCAGTCTCCCAGCGATCGAGGCGGGTCGCGCGGTCGCCGATCGAACGCAACCATTTGGTGAGCGCCTTCGGACCGCCGACGCTTTCAAGCAACAGGTTGCCGGCGGTATTGTCGCTCAGCGTAATCGCCGCCTTGCAAAGATCGCCCACACTCATCCCCTCCCCGCCGACGTGTTTTTCCGTTTCCGGCGAGTAGGAGACGAGCTTGTCCCGGTCATAGATCACGCGGCGCTCGAGATTCTCCTCGCCCTTGTCGACGCGCGAAAGCACCATGGCCGAGGCGAGTACCTTGAAGGTGCTGCACATCGGGAAACGCTCGGTTTCGCGATAGCCAAGCGTGACCTTTGTTTCGGTGTCGATGACGGAAACGCCAAGCCTGCCGCCGGTGCGCTTTTCGAGCTCCCCCAACCGGCGCTCAATGTCGTCGTCGGTTTCGGAGGCGCGGGCGAATGAGGCAAGGGAAAATGCGGGAAAGAGCATCGCCGCCTGCAAGATGGTGCGGCGATGGATCGAAAAGTCAGTCATTAAGTCACTCCGGCTCAATCAACGACAAAGAGCTAGGCTGCGATTGTGGCACCTTGTCGTCGCCTTTGCGGCCTCATCAGGCCGCCTGCAATTGCGTGACCTCGACGGTCACATGCGAGAGCTCCTCCAGGCTTTCGAGCTTCGCCCTGTAGAAAGCAGGCTCGCGAGGCTCGGACGTCGCGACGGCGACGATCGCGGCGTGATGGCCGGGGCCGACCTGCCAGACATGCAGGTCCGTGATGCGGTCGCCGCCGGTTTCGATCACCTTGCGGATTTCGCCGGGCAGTTCCTCGCCTTCCGCGATCGCATCGAGCAGAACGCGGCCGGAGGACTTCATCAGGCCCCAGGCCCATTGCGCGACGATGAAACCGCCGACGATGCCCATCAGCGGATCGAGCCAGATCCAGCCGTAAAGGCTGCCGAAGGAAAGTGCGGCAATCGCAAGCACCGAGGTCAGCGCATCGGCGAGGACATGGGTGTAGGCGGCGCGCATGTTGTTGTCGACGCCCCCGCCGTGGTGGGAATGGTCCCGGTGATCATGATGCGCGTGATGGCCGTGATGATGATGATGATGGTAGCTGTGCCCATGATGAGGGCCGCTATCCTTCAACAGCAAGGCGCTGACGAGATTGACTGCAAGGCCGATGACGGCGACGCCGATCGCCTGGGCGACGCTGATGGGGACCGGGTTGGCGAGGCGCAAGGCGCTCTCCCAGGCCATCAGCAGCGCGATCATCGCGAGAATGATGGCGCTTGCGAAACCCGCCAGATCGCCTAGCTTGCCGGTGCCGAAGGTAAAGCGCGGATTGCGGGCCTGCTTGCGGGCATAGAAATAGGCAACGGCTGAGATCAGAAGGGCACTGGCATGCGTCGACATGTGCCAGCCGTCGGCGACGAGCGCCATGGAGCCGAATAGGGTGCCCGCGCCGATTTCAACGACCATCATCACCGCCGTTAGCGCGATCACGAACCAGACGCGGCGCTCGTTGCGCTCGTGGCCAGCCCCGAGGAAGACATGGTCGTGTTCCAGCGTTTGTGTGCTCATCGCGGTCTCCTTCGATCTCTTCAGCGGATATAGGTTCGCAGCACTTGCGAAATTTCCTCGACCGCCTCTGCGCGGGCCTTCTCGTCGGCCGCATGCAGCACGTGCTCGTGCAGGTGATCCTCCAGCACCTCGCCGGTCAGCCCGTTCAGTGCGCCCCGGATCGAGGCCAGCAGCTGCAGGATGTCGCCACAGGGGCGCTCGGCCTCCAGCGCGCGCTCAACCGCTTCCAGCTGACCCTTGAGGCGGCTGACACGGGCGATGAGTTTTTTCTTCTGACGAGTCGTGTGCGACAAGGAGTGCATCCCTTTTAATATAGGGGGGTATAGTATGAGTAGCTACGAAAGGGAAGCATGTCTTTGGCATGTGACATTCGACGGACAACAGGAAAGACCATGTTGCTGACTGGCGCGGATACGAGGTGTGCGTTTAGCCGATCCATTTCGACACGTCGGCATACAAGCTGGTGATCCTTCGGGGGCCCCTGCGACTTCGCTTCGCCCTCAGGATGAGGGCAGTGCCGCTGGCGCCGTCGATCAGCCTTCATCGTGAAGTGCGGAAAGACCCCAGGGCGCAGCCTCGAAGAACGAGGCGGGCGATGGGTATGGTTTTCCCTGCACATCAACCGGATTGATGAGCCCGCACCTTGGGCGGCACAGCATCCTGGGATATTCTATCCGTTTCCAAAACGTTACAACGTCTTCGCACCAGCCATCTTGGTGAACACCTGCACGCGCTTCCAGCGCAGCGTGCCGGGTCTGTATTTCTTCAGCCACTCCTGGGTCTCGCTCTCGTCCAGGAAGAGGCTTGCACTGGTGTCGGCCGAGGCATTCGCTTGCCCGTCGCTCCGCCCGGCCATGACCTCCTGGATCGAGCGGAAATAATAGTGGTTGAAGAGCCGGTTGAACTCGGTGAAGTAGATGTCGGCCACGCGTTCGCTGCCGCGGATCAGCAGCATATTCTCGTCGTTGTCGTTGGTGGAAGCTTCTGAAAAATTCGCCGAACCGGACACGACGATCGGGTCGGCCCCGAGCGGGTCCTTCAGCAGAAATTTCGAGTGGACGTAAGCCACATGCTGGTTGAGCCCGAGCGCCCGGGCATTGGTTTCGCGCGTCCACTGGTAGAGCGGATCGCGCAGGAACGATCCCCATGCCTGATAGACGTTATGTTTCGCATTCAGCGGCACGAATGGCTCGCTGGCTCGCGGATTGGGCTTGTCCTGCTTTTCCAAGAGCAGGAAGATCACGGGCCGCTGCGGCATTTCGGCTTCGGTGTTGTTGACCAGCGCCGTCTTGAATTTCTTGCCGATTCCAAAGGCAAGCGTGATGCCGCCGTAATCAGTGGCAGAATCGAGCGCGTCGACATACATGTCGAGCACCTTGCTTCCCGACCGCGGACTGAAGACGCTCGTTACGCCTTTGGCAATATCCTCCCAGTCTGCCGGAATCGGCGCCAGCGCCATCACGGCGTCGCGATGGGCCTTGCGCTTGGCATCGGATACGGCTCTCGTTTCGCCCTCGACTGCGCCCGGATCGCTTTCAAGTGTCCTCCAGTAAGCCTCAAAGGCCGCAGCAACATCCGCATTGCGCACCCAATGGCCGACATTCGTCTGCCCGTGAACGCCGCCCGGCGACATGTTGGTCGAGCCGGTCCAGACTTCCGCCGGCTTCTGAGCAGCACCTCTCACCAGGACCATGAACTTGTTGTGCTGGATGTTGTTCGGATTGTTTTCCCGCCATCGGGCTATCGCCGTCGCCGGAAGCCCGGCCTCTTCGACCATGGCCCTGTTGTCCTCGCGCGGAAAACTCGGATGGAACTTGCCCTTGCTGTCGGTGTGTTCATTGATCTTCCCGTCGAGAATGAGCTTTACCACCACGCCGCGGTCGACGGCGGCCTTAAGGCGCTTGGCGACCGGCAGATAGCGGAATTCGTAGAAGCATCCGAGGAGCCTGTCGCCGGCCTGCGCTTGATCGATGAACCTGAACAGCGCCTCGTCGAGATCGCGGCTCAGCCATTGCAACGCTTCAAGACGCTTCTGCGCCGGCTGCAGATCGTCAGGTCTTTCGTTGCCGAAGCGGCGTTGATAGGCCTGGCTACTGGCAACGCCGCGGTTGAAGAAGATATCGTGTTCAAGCTCCGTGAAGAGCGGCTCGGTCCTGACCACGATCTTCACTGGCGGCGCGCTGCGGTCGATGTTCTTCGGCTTGCCTTTCAGCGGATAGAATAAATACTCATACCGCCGGTCCGGCTTTGCCGTGAAGTCGTCCCAGACGAAACTCTGTACCGGGTGATCGTAGGTCGTGACGACCGTTTTTTCGTCCGGTTGCGGGATGACGCTTGCGAAGACCTTCATGCCATAGACGAAATACCGCTGGTTTTCGGTGGGGTCGTGACGCTCGACTGCGAAGCCCAGCAGGCCTTTCGTATCGGCGTTCTGGTAGTCGACGGCGAATGAGATGGTGTTGACACCGGTGACCGCGAAAATGCGATATCCTTCAACCTCATTGGAAACGAAACGCATCATGCCCTCCGTAAAAGCGTTCGTCTGGAATTATCGATTTTCTACATAAAGCTGCAGAGATACTCTACACAACTTATCAGTAGCGGATGACGCCCCATTGACAAATTGCACGTTCTGGAGAATCTATCGCGCATGATCAACAACGCGCACATCACTCGCACGTATTTTTGGCTGTACCTGTAAAGGCGGCCGGACAGATCATATTGTCAACGAGCCGCCGTCAGGCGGCTTTGTTGTATTCAGCGGCGTCCTGACGGCAGAATTACCAAACAAGGACGCAAAGACCATGATTGCAATCGAAGACAGCGAAATTTCATTGATCCGCCCGCCGGTGGTGACGATCCGCACGGCAAAACCGCGGGACCTGCCAGCACTCAACGAGATGATCGCGCTGCTTGCCGCCCATCACGGAGATGCAGCGATCACCACTCCCGAGCAGCTGGAACGCGACCTTTTCGGCCCGGTTCCGTGGATCACCGCACTGGTTGCCGAAACCGGCGACGGGCTGATCGGTTACGCCATCCTGGTGCCGCTCTACAGGGCGCAGGAAGGCAAGCGTGGCATGGACCTGCACCACCTTTTCGTGCGCGACGGCCATCGCGGCCACGGCATCGGCCAGCACCTCGTCAACCGCGCCCGCCAAACCGCCAGGAGTGCCGGCTGCGATTACCTTTCCGTAAGTGCGGCGACCGGAAACATCCAGGCACACCGTTTCTACCAGCATATGGACTTCACCCCTCGCCCGGTTACCGGCATGCGCTATATGCAGGCGCTGGCTTGAGCGTCTGCCGCTCCAACGGACAAGGGAGATACACATGACACGGCTTGCTGTGGTTCTGACGGAGGCTTTCGCGGACTGGGAGGTCGGGCAACTGACGGCTTCAGCCCGCACCGAGTTCGGCTTCGACGTGGTGACGGCGACACCCGGTGGCGCCGAAGTGCGTTCCATGGGCGGCCTGCGCGTGACGCCCGATACGGCGGCCGAAGCGCTTCGGGCCGAGGCTTTCGACGGCCTGGTGCTTTGCGGCGGCATGATCTGGGAGACCGAGAAGGCCCCGGATCTAAAGCCGGTCATCGACGAATTCATGGCCCGCGGCAAACTGGTTGCGGGGATCTGTGCCGCAACACTGGCGCTTGCCAAGGCAGGCGCGCTGAACAATGCGGCGCATACGAGCAATGCATTGCGTTTCATCGCCGACCTGCCCGGCTATTGCGGACATGCCCATTACAAGGACGCGTCGGCGGCTGTGCGCGACGGCATGCTGGTCACCGCCCCCGGTTCGGCCCCGACCACCTTTGCCGCCGAAATCTACCGGGCCCTCAATTTCCGCAATGAGGATCTCGACCAGTATCTTTTGATGTTTGGCGCGGAGCACCAGCCCAAGGCGGCGTGAGTCTCCCGACAGCATTTCCTCCGCCCATTGTCGCAGCCCTTGCCGGCAAGCCCCCCGGCCTTGGCTGCGCGTGCATGGATCTGAGGGTCAAAGCAAAAAATCACTTTGGCCGAATGAGATGCTGTCGCTTATTGCAAGCGTCATCGGCTCGGCACTGCCTTCAAATACGCGGCGATCGCTTCGAGATCGCTTTTGGGAAGATGCGCGAGACTCCGCTGTACCTCGGCCATCGAGCCGCCGGCGGTATCGAAGTCCGGAGTGAAGCCGGTTTCGAGGTAGTTGGCAATATCGGCCTCGCTCCAGGAACCGATGTCCTTGGAGCCCGGGGTGATGTTGGGGATACGGCCACGGCCTTCCGGATTTGGAGCGCCTGCAAGCCACATATCCGGCTCAAAGCCGCCGAGCGCGTCACGCGGCGTATGGCATTCTCCGCAATGGCCTGGGCCCTCGACGAGATACCGGCCGCGCTTCAGCTTGTCGTCGTTGGCGAGCACGATGTGCGGCGCGTCGTTGAAATAGAGGAGCTTCCAGCCTCCAAGTGCGAGCCGGATATCATAGGGGAACGACAATTGGTGCGGCGGCGCGACATTGCCGCTTTTGGGTAGCGTCTTGAGATAGCCGAAAAGATCGTTGACGTCCTTGTCGCTCATGCGGGCATAGGAGCCATAGGGGAAGGACGGATAAAGGTGCTGGCCCCCGGGGGCGATGCCGCGCTTCATCGCATTGCCGAACTCGGCGAGTGACCAGGCGCCAATGCCGGCCTTCTCGTCCGGCGATATGTTCGGAACATGGAAAGTGCCGAAGGGGCTCTTCAGCGCAAGCCCGCCGGACAGCGTGAGCTTGGCATCGCCTTCGGAACCGGGCGCGGCATGACAGCCGACGCAGCCGCCCGCCCAGAACACCGTCTCGCCGTTCTTCACGTCGGGCGCGCCGAGATTGGCCCAATGGCTTTCTGGCAGCGGGTTCGGCGCGGTGACGAAATAGAACACCGCACCGCCGAGGGCGATGACGCCGACGAGACAGAGCACAAACCGGATGAACCTGCGGACCATGCCGCTCCCCTTTTCAGCGACTGCAAGGGTCTAAGATAAGCCGGTCCACACCCGCAGCAAGGCAGGCGCGGACCAATGGATTCGAACGGGGACGGCTGCCGCTTAGTCCGTCTTTATACGGTAGTTCTCATGACAGCCGCCGCAGTTGGCGCCGAGCGTTTTCAAAGCGCCGCCAACGCCGGCAGCGTCAGCTGGAAGCTGTGCGAGGATCTTTTCGGCGTCGGTACTAAGCTTTGCGGCGCGCGCCTTGAAGTCCTCCATGTTTTCCCAGATCTTCGGGCTCGCCGCCTTGTCGCCGGTTTCCGTACCCGGCTTGAATTGGTCGGGGAAGACCTTGGCGGTTTCAGAGATCGTCGTCAGCGCTGCCTTCACCACCTCGGCATCATAGGGCTTTTCGCCCTTGGCGATTGCCGTCATGACGCCGGCCGAGCCGCCGACCTTCTTCATCAGAGCCTCGCGCGCTTCATGCGTGCCCTCCTGTTGCGCGAAGACCGCCGTCACCCCCATGCCGGCAACCAGCACAGCCGCCGTAATTGTTTTGAATTTCATGTATCCACTCCTCTTCGATACCGAGGTCTCTCCGAGACCGGCGCCTGATATTCGCGGCCGCATGATGGCAAATTTATAATGAGCGCGAAGTAACAAATGGGTGATATGACAAGGAATTCAAAATGGTAATGCACCCCCTGATCCTCTTGCCTGTTCCTGTCGCAAGGTACAAAGCGCGCCATGTCCATGGCGCGGGAGATATCCTCCTTACATTATGCGACCGCCTTCCAGCCATGCCAGGCAGTCACCAGCGCGACGGCGATCAGCAGTGCTCCGGCAGCGCGGCCAACCATGATTGTGGCACGGGGATTGGAGACCAGCAGCGTTCGGCTTCGCGCGGCGGTGAGCGCCACCGCGCCGTAGATCGCCAACTGGGTCACGAGTGTCATAGCGCCCATGACAAGGCCTTGCAGCCAGATCGGCCCGTAGACGGGTTTAAGGAATTGCGGATAGACGGCAAGCATGAAGAGGTACGCCTTCGGATTGATGAGGCAGGTGATCGCGCCCTGCCGGAAGGCGCGCCATCCGGAGCGCAGGCTTCCCTCGCCGACCATATCCACCGTTATCGAGCTGCGGATCAGTGTGAAGCCGATCCAGATCATGTAGGCGGCGCCCAGGAAAAGCAGCGGGTTGAAGAGCGAAGGCAGCAGGCTCGCAAGAATGCCAACGCCGATTGCGCCGTAAAGCGAATGAACCGCGCCGCCCGCCATGATGCCTGCCGTTGCCGCCATACCGCGGCTCCTGCCGCCGGTCAGGGAATTGGCGAGCACAAAGAGCATGTCCATGCCCGGCACGATGATGATGCCGAAGAGGAGGGTGAAGTAGAGCCAGAGGTTTTCCGTGTAAGTCATGTCAGTTGCCTGCCTTCGAAGCGGCGGCCATTTTCCCGGACCGCTTTTGATTTCAATTCGATAGGCTGTGCTATATCAAAGCCCAACTGACAGTGTATTGTCAGGAGCCTTGGAGGAGAGAATGCGAAAGGCCTCTCGCCTGTTCGAGATCATCCAGATCCTGCGGTTGGCAAAACGACCGGTGACGGCCCAGGCGATGGCGGACGCGCTGGAAGTGACGGTGCGCTCCATCTATCGCGACATCGCCGCACTGCAGTCGATGCACGTGCCGATCGAAGGCGGGCGCGGCATCGGCTATATCATGCGCCCCGGCTTCGACCTGCCGCCGCTGATGTTTTCTATCGAGGAACTGGAGGCGATCGTGTTGTCGCTGGCGCTCTTGGAACGGACCGGCGACGCAGAGCTAAAGCAGGCGGCAAAGCGGGTGAACCAGAAGATCGCAGGCGCAGTGCCGATACCTCTGCGCCAGGCGATGGAGAACAAGGCGCTCTTTGCCTGGGGCACTGTCGCACAGCCGCCTGCCGGCTTGGATCTCGCCATGGTGCGCCGGGCCATCCGCGACGAGCAGAAGCTGGCGCTCAACTACCGCGACGAACTGGGACGCGCCACCGAGCGCACCATCCGCCCGATCGCGTTGATCTACTATTCACACTACGCCAATATCGTCGGCTGGTGCGAACTGCGTCAGGCGATCCGCAATTTCCGCAGCGACCGCGTCGAGGATTGCGAAGCGGCTGGGGCCTTCTTCCGGGGCGAAGGCGACGGGTTGCGCGAAGATTGGATGAACGGCTGGGCCGAAAGACCGCCTGGCGTCTCATCCTAACGCTGAGACGTGACCAGGCGCTGCCCAGATTTGTCAGGCGGCGACGGCGGCGACGAGCAAGATCAGGCTGACCAGGCCGAAGATGGCCCGCAGAAGATGCGAGCGCTCCCACCGGTCGCGCAGGACGGTCCAGTCCGGCTCATTGGCGTCACGATGGGACCTGAAGCTGAAAAAGCGTTTCCCGGCTCCTTCCGGCTGTTGTTCCTTGAGCCAAAAATTGTTTACCGGATGCGTCACCATCCAATAGATCGCGTGCATGGCGAGCAGCGACACGAATGCGCCGGCGGTCAGCCAGTAGGTGCCGCTGAAAGGCGGGGTCAGTACGATCAATGCCAGGGTCATGATCAGGCCGAGCGGCTCGGCGATGCCGCCGAAGGTAAAGCCGGGATAGTAAATGGGCTGCACGGCAAGATACTGCTCCTTCGACAGCCGCATCTTGCCCGGCAGCTCGAGCGCATGGGCAAGGGCCAGTGCCATCGCGACGGCGACGACGAGAACAGTCAGTATTTCAAGAGCCTGGAACATCGGTTTGGCCTCCTGAAGGGTCTTATCCTAACTTTTCAGGAGTGGCATCGGTTCCATCCGGCGGATAACGGCGCGGCTCTACAAGGCAAGCGAGAGGCTTTCTTCGCGGCCGAAACCGCGGATTTCGAGGCGTCCTTCGCAAACCTCGACGATGGCGAAGGCGTTTTCCGTTTCGGTTTCGACCATTCCCTTGAAATTGACAAAGTGGCAGCCGCCGGTCTTGCCGTAGTTGCCCGCGTGGTTATGGCCGCAGAAATAGGCAACGGCGTTGTCATGGCCGCAGAGCAGATCGATGATGCGTTCCCGGTCCCACATGTCGTGCTCGTTCGGCGGGTAGACGGGATAGTGGTTCATCACGATCACGCGCTCGCGGACGGCTTCTGCAGCATCGAGTTGGGCAGCAAGCCATGCGAATTGCTCGTCGCTCAGTGATGCGTTCCAGGGATGGGCGTTTACCGCACCCCGTGCCGTCAGCGCCGCCAGACGCTCGGCCGCCATTTGGCGGTATGGATGGTCTGCCGGCGGCGCGCAGGTGCTGACTTCGTTGCCGTCCAAAACGACGAAACGCCAGCCACGGTGCGAGAAGGCGTAATAGGGCGAGGGCAGGCCAAGGCGTGTGGAAACAGCGGCAAGATGCTCCGCCGGGACCGCGAAATCGTGATTGCCGAGAAGGAAAAGGTTCTCGTGGCGGAGCTTTTCGTAGACCGGCAGGACGTCGTCGAAGCTCTCCCAAATCCCGTCGATGATATCGCCGAGCGTCATCACGAAGCTGAGCTCCTGGGCGTTGAAAACCTCGATCGCTTCGACGAGCTTTGCGAGACTGTTGGCATAGTAGCGATCCATCGCGGCATTCGGAGCGATCGCTGCATATTGCGGGTCGGCAATGATGCCGAAGCGAAAAAGGAAAGTGTCCGAACAAGGCATGGCGGTTGCCTTAGGAGCGTCGCATGACAGGCCAGTGACGGTGAGCAAAAATAAGAACACCCGGCGTTTCAAGGCGCCGGGTGCTGGAATCGACGCTATGAAACCGTTACTTGGTGGCCGCTTCGTAGCGCTCCAGGACGTAGTCCCAGTTGATCAGGCTGTCGATGAAGGCTTCAAGGTACTTCGGCCGGGCGTTTCGGTAGTCGATGTAGTAGGAATGCTCCCAGACATCGACGCCGAGGATCGGGGTGGCACCGTGCACGAGCGGGTTTTCACCGTTCGGGGTCTTGGAGATTTCAAGCTTGCCGTTCTTGACGGAAACCCAGGCCCAGCCCGAACCGAACTGCGTGGCGCCGGCATTGGCGAAATCAGTCTTGAACTTGTCATAGCCGCCGAGATCGGAGTTAAAGGCCGCTTCAAGTTTGCCCGGCAGCTTGTTGCCGCCGCCGCCCTTCTTCATCCACTTCCAGAAATGGACGTGGTTGTAGTGCTGAGCCGCGTTGTTGAAGAGGCCGGCATTGCTACCGAAGGACTTCTTCACGACCTCTTCGAGCGAAAGATCGGCCAGGCCTGCTTCAGCCGCCAGTTTGTTGCCGTTGTCGACGTAAGCCTTGTGGTGCTTGTCGTGGTGGAACTCCAGCGTCTCCTTCGACATGAAAGGTGCGAGAGCTTCGTAGTCGTACGGGAGTGCGGGCAATTCGAAAGCCATTGTAGATCTCCTCTTGGCAATAGATTGCGGGATCGGCAGGTGAGGCGGAACATAGGAGCGGAAACGTAGGGAGGCAACGGTGGAAACATCAAAAAACGGCCGCCTCCGAGGAAAATTTGCCTCGCCTGCAGGCCTGGCTTCGGTGACAAAAATCGCTCATCATCGGCATATAACCGCGCTTCCGGCACACACTACGCCCAAGGGAATTACGATGCAGAGGAATAATATCCGCCATTCCGCGACGATCCTCCTTTTCATGACCGCAGGCAGTGCGCTCGCCTCCTCTGACGAGGCATGGAGCGAATTTGCCGCGGAAGTGGAGGCAAAATGCCGCCAAGCGGCGGCCGCATCCATCGCGGACGCAAGGGCGGTCGTCGATCCCGTCGGCAGCGCGCATTATGGGCTGGCGCTGTTAACCGGCAGGCCGAAGGGCGCCAATGGGTTTGTCACCCATATCTGTGTCTACGACAAGCAATCGAAAATCGCGGAAATCGGCAGCGAACTGGACACGCAGAGGCTCGACCTGCTGCCGGAAGAGTAAGGTGCGGCACCTCTCAGGCGTACCTCCTGCGGTGTAAGCCATCCGCTGCTTTTGCGGGCCTTGTTTTCGCCGGGATTTTAATGGTTTCTTAAGAGGATACCAGCGGGAGGAAACCCATGGCCCTCGGCGCATCCCATCGCCTGCAGGACGGCATCGACGCCGTCGAAACAATGACGCGTTTCGCGCTCGCCGTCCTGGCGCTCGCGTCGGGTGTCTACACCTATCTAGGCGTGCGCAGCATCCTCGACGGTTCGGCAACGGCCGTGTTCTTCGCCGCCCTCATCTATTCCAGCGCGGTCTCGGTGGCGATCTATGCCTTCTGGACCTATATGGCGCGCTTTTATCCGCATGTGACGGGTGCGGCAGGACGCGGCGCGATGCTTGGCGTCATGGCGCTCGGCTGCGCGATGATCATCGCCATGTCGAGCTGGCTGAATGCGGCTGCGCTTGCAGGATCGGCCGCACTCGAACAGCATCTTGCCGAGACGCTGGAGGATTATACCGCCGACCTCGACAAGGCCCATCAGAACGCTCTTGCGGCCCAGAGCCTGTTGCCGGACATCCAGCGCACGCAGGAGCGCTTCGAGCGGCTGGCGGACCAGGAGCGGGAAACCGGCGCGCTGACGGGCACGACCGGCGCAGGTAGCGTCGTGCAGCTCCTCTCGCAGATGGCCTCGCAGCTAACGGAGCTCGAAAACGGCATCGATGCCTCGCGCGAACGTGTCACCTCGCTCTTCGACGAGGGCCGCAAGCACCTGGAAACGATGCGTACTCTGGTTTCGGCCCCCGGCGCTATCGATCCGCGCGCCGACCAGTTTGCCGCCGAGGTTGTCGGGCTATCCGGCGTCATCACCTCGCTGGAGCAGACCTCCATCGCCCCTTCGGTGAAGCGTGCGGCGGAAGACCTTTCGCTCGGCTTCATCGCCCCAGTCGCCGACGGCCGCGAGGCCGATCTCGCCAACCGGCAGGATCAGGTTATGGAGACGATCCGCTCCTCGGTTGCGGCGCAATCCAAGGTGCTGTCGCAGGCAGCCGACCAGATCCTTTCGCGCGAACCGGTCGCCGAGCGGCGGTTCGTGCCCCTCTCTTCGGCCGAAGCGGTGCTGCGCTATGCTTCGGACTTCATCCCGAGCTGGGCCGGCGCAATCTCGATCGATATCCTGCCGGCGGTGCTGATCTTCATGCTGTCGATCGTCCACTCGACGCTGCGGCGCCAGGAACAGCGCCTGCCATTTGCCGAGCGGATCACCGCGGCAGAGCTTCTGCAGGCGCTGGAGGTCCAACGAGCCGTTCAGCAGCGCGGCGTCGATCTCGAAACCGCACTCACCGAGGCAGAGAAAACGGAACCGCCGGACCAATCGAATATTGCGAGCTTCGATCTTTCGGGCAAGGGACCGAGGAAGGGACCGCCGGTATGATGCTGCAAACGGCAGGGCAGCGGCTGAAAGATTACGTGCTTTCCACAGATGACGGCACGCTGATACGCCACGCCTTCCACGCCCTGCTTGCCGCGGCGATCGTGCTTGCGGTCATCGATTGGCGCGAGATCAGCGCCGCCAACGCCGAACTGCCGGGCTTCGATCCGGCACAGCCGCAGACCATGCCGGTGCTGCCGCCGGCGCTGACGGAGGGTGGACCGCAGGCGCCACCTTCCGAGATCACGACGAGTGTCGAACAGCTCAAGCAGCCGATCCGTTTCGAGCTACAGCCGGGCGGTGTCCTTCTGGCGCAGGGGGCAATCGAGCTCGGCGCAGCCGCCCGCTTCGAACAGGAGATTGCGGCGCGCGGCGAATATGTGAAGACCGTTTCCTTGGATTCGCCGGGCGGCGCCGTCGGCGATGCGCTGGCGATGTCGAAGCTCATTCGCGAACGGAAGATCGGTACCAGGGTGGCAAGCGGCGCGCTCTGCGCCTCCTCCTGCCCGATCATCATGGCCGGTGGCGTGACCCGCGAGGCCGAGGACGGCGCCGTCATCGGCGTGCATCAAGTCTTCAACGGCTCGAAGGAGAAGCTTTCGCCGGAGCGCGCCATGTCGGAGGCGCAACGCACGACCGCCAGCGTCACTCGCCACCTCGGCGACATGGGCATCAAGCCCGGCCTTTGGCTGCATGCGATGGAGACGCCACCCGACCGGCTCTACTATCTGACGCCGGAGGAAATCAAGAAATTCGCGCTAGCGGCGACGCCGCAGAAGGTGGCGACCGGTAAAGCAAAATAAAGCCGGGGCGACATTCGTCCCGGCTTCCTCAATCTCAGCGCTTACCGATCGCTGCACCGCTCAAAAGCTGCTGCGCTCGTAGCGGTCATAGCGGTCGTAGCGGCCCCAGTCGCGGTCGCGGCGATGGTGCGGGCGCTCCCAGCCCCAGCCCCAGCGTGGCGGCGGCGGGCGATGCCAGTAGCGCGGCGGCGGCGGACGATAGAAGCGCGGGCGGCATTCGCCCCAGCGGTTCAGGCGCCATCCGGGCCCGCAGGCATAATCGACCTTCGTGATCGCAGACGGAGCGGGGGTTTCGGCACGCGCCGGCGCCATCGGCATCGCTTCGGCGGAAACTGCCGAAAGGCCTCCGATAACGAGCGCTGCTGCCAGCGAGATAATCTTCATTGCGAGTCTCCATAAATCCAGCCGAAGCGAGATTTAGCCCTGCCGTCCTGAACCGGTAATGAATTGCCCGTTCATCAATGCCAAGGCGCGGGCAGAACGCGCGAGGTCTTCGCCAGATGAATTTCCGGCCATTTCGGATTGTTTGGCGCCGGCTGACTTCCGATCGCCGATATCGATACGACGATCGCGGTTACGGCCGAGAAAAGCACCAGTGCATGGGTCATAGCTTCCGATCCTCAATGGTTGGTTCCCAGCCACCCGGGCGAAACTGATGCGGGAGGATGAACGAAAGCCTAAGCGATATGGTTAAGCGCAAAATATTGTCGCAAATTGCCACAACGTCGATTCCGAATGCCACGGCTGCACATCTTGCGGCCTGAATGGGCCTTTTCTTCCATTTCGGCAACTATTGCAGCAGAGCGGCGGGCCTCCATGCCGAGCAGCTTCTTGCCGTTCCCGTTTCGCTTTCCCGGAGAAGTCATTTGGAACGTTCATCAGCTTCATCTTCTCCAAGTCGGGCTCTGCGCACGTGCTTGATGAAGCCCTCTTCGCTCATCACACCGCCCTTATAAGTGTCTGCCACCTTATAGCTCCCCTCGCTGCTGCCAACGGTTATAAGGTTTTGCCAAAACCTTATAACCCAGCCCCCGCCCCCTTTGAACGCAGGGGTCTTTGCGGTTGTTTCACTTTGCCAGCGCTGGATGAACCGTTCGACCGCTTCAGCCACGCATGATTCTTCCATTGCTCCAAAGCCGTTATCGAGCGAAACTCGGAGCCGCCGGAGATTGCGAAAGTTACTTCGCCTTTTTGTTTTTGCCTTGCGAAGCCGCCGGTCGGGGAGTTTGATGGCGCTCGATTTGTTCTTTTTCGTGCTGGTCGGCTTCTGCGCGCAAATCGTCGATGGCGCGCTCGGCATGGCGTTCGGGGTGCTTTCGACGACGAGCCTGTTGGCGCTTGGCGTGCCGGTTGCCAATGCCAGCGCGATGACACATGTGGCGGAGATCTTCACGACTGCAGCCTCAGGCGCATCGCATGTCTACCACCGCAATGTCGACTGGAAACTCGTGGCGCGCCTGGCACCTGCAGGGATGGTCGGAGGGGCGGTTGGAGCCTATATCCTCGCCAATGTCGACGGCAAGGCGATCGCGCCTTTCGTTTCGGCCTATCTGATCGCCATCGGCCTCGTCATCCTCTTCAAGGCGTTCCAACCGCGCTGGCCGCGCGATGTCAAGGACTGGATCGTGCCACCGGCCGGGCTTTGCGGCGGCATGCTCGATGCGATCGGCGGCGGTGGTTGGGGGCCGATCGTCACCAGCACGCTGGTCAGCCGCGGGCACGATCCGAAGAAAGTGATCGGCTCTACCAGCCTTACGGAATTCGCGGTGACGCTCACCATCTCGCTGACCTTCGTTCTGACCCTCGGCTGGTCGGAACTGCGTTCGGCTGTCGGCCTCATCGTTGGTGGCGTGATCGCCGCGCCCTTCGGCGCCATGCTCGTCAAGCGCCTACCGGTGAGGCCCTTGATGATCGCCGTCTCGCTCGTCATCATCTCGACGTCGGCGATCCGGTTTTTCTAGGCATGAATGAAGCATGATGAGCTTCACGACGGTCGATTTCCGAATCTGGCGCGAGCTCCCAGATCCCATGGACCGCTGTTTGCCGAGATACGGCTCGATCAATGCTCCAAATCGTCCGCATTTCGCGCTCGGCTACCGATCAGGCGGCCAGGGCGATGCGGCTGGACAACCTCCCGATACTAGACCTCCACCGAAGCAAGCTTGCCATCCTTGAAGCGCAGCGCCCCAGTCTATCAAAATGGGGGAATGCAAATTGCGACGAATCAAGCTCGATTCGTCCTTGGCGCCGGAGCCGGCGGGGCGTAAGTTCCCGCTTCTTCCAAACCGGTACCCACAGAGATCCCCACATGACAGAGACGCAGATCGACGCGGCAGAAGCGGCGGCCGGGTCGGCCTACTGGAAACGAAACCTGGTGATTTCGCTGGCCGGCTCTTTCACCACGATCGTGGCAATGACGCTGCTGCTCCCCTTCCTGCCGCTTTATGTCGCGGAACTCGGCGTCAGCGAGCATGCCGCGATCGTGCAGTGGTCGGGCATCGCCTATGGCGCGACCTTTTTTGCCGCCGCGATCGTCGCGCCTCTCTGGGGCCGGCTCGGTGATATCTACGGGCGAAAGCTGATGCTGGTGCGCGCCAGCTTCGGCATGACGATCGCAATCTCGCTCATGGGCATGGCCGAGAACGTCTGGCAGCTGGTGGCGCTCCGGCTCTTCGTCGGACTTGCAGGCGGCTACGCCTCGGGCTCCATGGTGCTGGTCGCGACGCAGACGCCAAAAGACCGCTCGGCCTGGGCCCTCGGCGTGCTGTCGTCGGGCATCATGGCGGGCAATCTCGTCGGACCGCTGATCGGTGGGGCGCTGCCGCCCATCATCGGCATCCGCGGCACGTTCCTGGCGGCGGGAGGCGTCATCTTCTTCGCCTTCCTGGCGACCGCCTTAATGATCAAGGAGGAAAAGTCCCCCGCCCGCAGACAAGCGGCGAAGACAAGCGGCGGCTGGCGCGCGATCCCTGACAAGGGCCCGGTGGTCGCGATGCTCGCGACCGGCCTGCTTCTGATGCTCGCCAACATGTCGATCGAACCGATCATAGCCGTCTACGTGGCGCAACTGGTCGAAGACCAGGGACGCGTGACGATGACTGCCGGCATCGTCATGTCGGCGACAGCACTCGGCAGCATCCTTTCGGCCTCGCGCCTCGGCAAGCTCGCCGACAGGATCGGGCATTGGCCAGTGATTGCAGGCGCGCTTGCTGTTGCGGCGCTGCTCCTGATCCCGCAGGCCTTCGTCACCAATTCGTTGCAGTTGATTGCGCTGCGCTTCGTGATGGGCATTGCGCTCGGCGGGCTGTTGCCCTGCATCGCCGCCGTCATCCGACATAGCGTGCCGGACGGTGCCGCAGGCAGCATACTAGGCTATTCCATTTCGACGCAATATGTCGGCCAGGTCGCAGGCCCCGTGCTCGGCGGCTTCGTGGGCGGGCATATCGGCATGCGGGCTGTTTTTCTCGCCACCTGCGGGCTGCTGTTGGCGGGTGCTGCTTATGCGTGGATGGCGAGACCGAGGGCGAGCTAACTTCAGTGGCTGCTTGTGCATCGCAACCCGCAAGGCTCGAGGAAGCAGCCCCTCCGGGCACCTTCTCACCGCAGGGAGAAGGTGATTTGACGTGACGTCCAGTCACTTGTCTCGGTCAGAAAGCGCCCCGGCGGCGAGACCTCTATGCCAGCATGCGGACATTCGGCTCGCGGTACCAGTAGCGCTTGGCGGCGGCCTCGAAAAAAGCGCCGTCCAGCGCGACGACACCTTCGTCGAGTTCGACGCCCGCCCTTTGGAGCAGAGGCAAGGCTTCCGGCGTGTAGCCGATCGCCTTCAGGTGCACGAAGGGCATTCATCACCCATTGCACGGCGGCACCTTCCTTCATGAGTATTCCGGTGCCCTCCCCGGACAAGAGGACTGCGACCGCATCGAATAACTGTGACGGAGAACCGGCGAGCTGGCCGTCGGCCTTGATCGTGCTGCCGTCAGACAGCCTCGCCTTCCCGACCTTCGGGGCAACGACGAAAGCCGTGGCTTTCGCATCCTCAATCGAATTCACCAGGGATTGCAGGGCATGAGCGTCGCTGCCGTCGGCGATCAGAATGCCGATCTTGCGGCCCTCGATCGTCTGCCTCATGTTTTTCTGAATCGAGAGCGCCGGCGACGGAGCCATGTCGACCGGCTCGCGAGCGGCCGGGTTCTTCTGCGGCAGTTCGATGCCCAGGCCTTCGGCGACACGTTTGGCGAGCTCCGCATCGACGTTCAGCAGGTTGCCGACCATGCGTGGTGGCACCTGCTTCAGGCCGACCTTGGACAGCTCGAAGACGAAGGAAGAGGCGATATGGGCCTGTTCCGAATGAGTCTGCGATTTCCAGAACAGCCGAGCCTGGCTGTAGTGGTCGGCAAAGAGCTCGGCGCGGATGCGCAGCTTGTCACCCTGCTCCTGTTTCCCGGACGCGGAGCTGAATGTCGGGAAGCCGGTGATGGGGCATTCGCGCGGCCCGCCTCCCTCGCCATGCGCACCAAGGCTGTTCGGCTCGTAATTGGCTCGCCCCGTCGGCACGTTCATCTGCATCTGCCCGTCACGCTGGAAGTTCATGACAGGGCATTTCGGCGCGTTGACCGGCAGCTGGTGGAAGTTGGCGGTGCCGAGACGCGATTTCTGAGTATCGAGATAGCTGAAGAGGCGTCCCTGAAGCAGCGGGTCATTGGTGAAATCGATGCCGGGCACGATATTGGCGGGGCAATAGGCGACCTGCTCGGTTTCGGCAAAGAAATTCTCCGGGTTGCGGTCCAGCACAAGGCGGCCGACGATTTTCAGCGGCAGCACTTCTTCCGGAATGATTTTGGTCGCATCGAGCACGTCGTAAGGCTGCTTGCTGGCAAAATCCTCGTCGAAAAGCTGCAGGCCGAGTTCCCATTCCGGGAAGTTCCCGGCTTCGATCGCCTCGTGAAGATCACGGCGATGGAAATCGTTGTCGGCCGCCTGCAGCTTCAGCGCCTCGTCCCAGACGGTCGATTGGAGACCGAGCTTAGGCTTCCAGTGAAACTTCACGAAGGTCGATTTGCCCTCGGCGTTGACGAAGCGGAACGTGTGCACGCCGAAGCCCTGCATCATCCGGAAAGAGCGCGGGATAGCGCGATCTGACATCGCCCACATCAGCATGTGGGTGCTTTCGGGCATCAGCGACGCCCAGTCCCAAAAAGTGTCATGGGCGCTGGCGGCCTGCGGATAGGCGCGGTCAGCCTCCATCTTCACCGCGTGGACCAGATCGGGAAACTTGATGGCGTCCTGAATGAAGAAGACCGGGATGTTGTTGCCGACCAGATCCCAATTGCCTTCCTTCGTATAAAACTTGACAGCAAAGCCTCGCACGTCGCGCGGCGTGTCGACAGAACCGGCGCCGCCGGCGACCGTCGAGAAGCGCACGAAGACCGGCGTCTTCTCGCCCTTGCGCTGGAAGAGATCGGCCTTGGTGATACCGGAAAGACTTTCGGTCAACTCGAAATAGCCGTGTGCCGCCGAACCACGGGCATGCACGATCCGCTCCGGAATGCGCTCGTGATCGAAATGGAAGATCTTCTCGCGCAGCACGAAGTCCTCGAGCAGCGTCGGGCCACGCGCACCGGAGCGCAGGCTGTTCTGGTTGTCGGAAATACGGATGCCCTGATTGGTGGTCAGATGGTCGACATCCGGGTGCGGACCGTTTTCCGGAATATGCTGATGCGTCTCGCCGCCATTGCCGCGGCTGGTGTCGAACGGGTTGTCGGACATGATACGTCCCTCATTTAGGGTGATAGACGCCAAACGAGGACACTGGGCTAATGTTCCTGAGATGACGGTCGGGCAAGGCGAAAGGCAATCGGACGAGCCTTCCATCTCCGCTATTCGGTAGCCACCAATCGAGCTCGGCTAGCGCAAAACAGCGGTGAGTGGCACGTTTGCGCATCGAAAGCTTCCCCGTTGCATCGTTCCCGTCAAACGGTCGGGGGTCGGCCCATGGGTGACGGTGGCGCACCGTCCGCCAACACGCCGAAGCGGACACTTGCAAGATGTGGGTCGAGCTCTCATTGCTTGCAACCAAGCAGCGAGGCGCGGCTGGTTGCCCCGATCTAACGGATCGCAATCGAAGGACAAGCAGCTTCTCCAGATAGCGGCCCCCATCATTGATTAAGTGAGATCGCGAGAGTAAGTTTTTGGCTGGCAGTCGGCGTCGGACGGGCGGCGTAAGCTGCTTTGTCAGGCAGCCCGGAAACAACAGCAGATAAATCGTCAAAGTGGAGCCCTGCCCGATCTGAACGGGCGCGCCCATTTTGGCTTCGCACAATGGAGGGCGCCGGCATGGACTTCCCTCTACCTGACAACGAGGCTGAACGCTTGGCCGCGGTAAGGGAGTATGACGTTTACGGCACCGATCCGGAAGCCGGATTCGACGATCTCACCGATCTCGCCGCCTTGATCGCCAGTGCCCCGATCGCCATGGTCAACATCGTCGGCGACACCAAGATTTGGCTCAAATCCCGTCACGGCGTTCCTCCCGGCATCGAGGAAGTGTCCCGCGGCGACGTCTGCTGCGCCCATGCGCTCTGCCGTAGTGACATTCTTGTGGTTCCCGACACCCACGCCGACGATCGCTTCAAGGAGCTGCCGTTCATCGCGACTGAACCCTTTTTCGGCTTTTACGCAGGCATGCCGCTGATCGATTCAGGCGGCCATGCGCTGGGCACGCTCTGCATCTTGGACGTCGCTCCGCGCGAGCTCGCCTTCGAGGCCGCCGAAGGCATCCGTCGCCTCGCGCGCCAGACCATCGCCCAGCTCGAACTGCGCCTGAGGATGGCCGAAGTGCTGCGCTCGCAGCAGGAACTCGCCGCTGAGAAGCAGCGCTCGGACGACCTGCTCCTCAATATCCTCCCGCTCAAGATAGCCGCCGAATTGACGGCGAAGGGCTCGGTCGAGCCCCGCCACCACCCTTCCACGACGATCCTCTTTACGGACTTCGTCGACTTCACCAAATCAGCCGTGGAACTGTCACCCCGGGAGTTGGTCGATGACCTCGACATGTATTTCTCCGAGTTCGATACCATCGTCGCACGGCATGGGCTGGAGAAACTCAAGACCATCGGTGACGCCTACATGTGCGCCGGCGGTCTGATGCAGGGCCGCAAGGATCATGCGATCCGCAGCTGCCTTGCTGCTCTCGAGATTCGACGCTTTGTCGTGGCGTCGAACAAGCGCTGGACCGCGATCGGGCAGCGGCCCTGGCACCTCCGCGTCGGCCTGCATACAGGCAGCGTGATGTCCGGCGTCGTCGGCCGGAAGAAATTCACCTACGACGTCTGGGGCGACGCGGTGAATATCGCGGCTCGTATGGAGAGCACGGACGAAGCAGACCGGGTGAACATCTCCGAGAACACCTATCAACACATAAAATCTTATTTCGACTGCACCCCGCGAGGCGCCCTTGAGGTGAAAAACAAGGGTAAGATGACGATGTACTTCCTCGACCGGCTGAAACCGGAATATGCCGCGGATGCCGCGGGTGTGGAGGCGAACGAGCATCTGAGGAAGGCTCTCGCCGGCACTTCGCTCACTTGGTCGCTGCACGGATAGACTGCGCTCCCAGAGGTACTAACGATGAAGCGTCACTTGCGAATCCTGGCAGCGTTGCTCGCACTGTCACTCATCAGTGCCGGACCGGCCGACGACGGACGTTGGTATGCTGGGGATTATTCCTTCTCAGACGAGCTTGGCGGCTTCCACATCCTTTCAGTTACAGGCACAGGTACAAAAGTCGATCCGATCGTCATCAACGAAGTACTGAACTCGGAAAGCCCCGTCACTCTGGTGATTAGGGCCGCAAAGCCAATTCAACATCACGGGTTTCCCGAGGGCGCCTTCCACCTGCGCGTTGTCACTGAGAACAACAGCGGATTGGCCTGGATCGAGTTCGAATTCGAACTTCAAGAGATACTCGGCAAACCGAGCGACTTTTACGACGGTCTGTCATTTGATCAGACCAATCCCAATCCGGACCTCATTTCGTCCAACCGTTTTGCCCGGTTCGAGAGCCACTTCGAGAAATTCGACCGGCTGCGCTTCGCCAACGGCCACGTTGATCCCCTCGACCGACCGGCGTTTGGCTTCTTCATCACCGACGTCACGCCGGTTACCGAGTTCTACCTGGTGCAGGATCCGCGCGTACCTTTCTCGTGAGACTGCAACCGGTTCGCACTTTCTGCGCGGATCGCTACTCGCTGCTGTGGCTGTGGCTTCGCCCGTTGGCCCAATCCATGTAGAGATCAAGCGCCTTGCGGGTGACCGGGCCATCTTGGAAATCGCGGCCGTCGAGCCGGTTGACGCCGACGATCTTGGAATAGTTGCCGCTGGTGAATATCTCGTCGGCATTCATGAAGTCTTCGACCGAGAGCGTTTTCTCGCGCACGTCGAATCCTGCCTGGCCCAGCAACCCCATGACGCGGGCGCGGGTTATGCCGGCTAGGAAAGTGCCGTTGGCAACCGGCGTCAAGACGACGCCCTCCTTCACCATGAAGATGTTGGAGGATGCCGTTTCGGCGACATTGCCGTTCAGGTCGCGCATCAGGGCATTGTCGAAGCCGCGGCTTCGCGCCTCTGCGATCGCGCGGCCGCTGTTCGGGTAGAGCCCGCCCGCCTTGGCATCCGTCGTCGCAGTTTCCGGCGAGGGGCGGCGGAAGGGCGAAACGGTCAGCGACGAACCGCTATGAACGCCCAAGGGAGCTTCGAAAAGGCAGAGCGCAAAGCGGGTCGATTCCGCATCGACGCAGACGACGCTGCCCGGCGAACCGTGCTCTCCCCAATACATCGGCTTGATATAGATCGGCGTCTTGCCGTCGAATTTCCTGATGCCGTCCCAGGCGAGCGCCTCGATCTCCTCGGCCGTCTTGATGGGCTTCAGCCCCATATTGACGGCTGAGCGGTTGACACGCTGGCAGTGCAGGTCGAGGTCCGGCGCGATGCCATCAAACCAGCGGGCACCGTCGAAGACCACCGACGCGAGCCACATGGCATGCGAGGTCGGGCCGATCAACGGCGGGTTGCCAGGAAGCCACTCGCCCTCGACATGGGTCCAGGTGGTCGTTCGAGGCGATGTGTCGACGGGCATGATCTTCTCCTTCCAAAGCCCGAGAAGCAAAATCCTTCCCTGCAATCAGGGTCAAGCGGAAATTCGGCCGCTCAAGAGGGACGCAAGAAAAATGCCGCAACCGCCCATGCTGCCGCAACAATCATGCGTGTTCCCCGCATGGAAGCGATGGTTCCATCAGCGAAAATGATCGAACAGAGTGTTGGAGCGGCAGGCTCCCGCGTGGCATCATGGCGCAATCTCGAACAAAAGAGCTGGAGGCCGTCCGATGAAAGCCATGTACTACGAAGCCTTCGAGCAGACACCAGACATCCGCATGGTGCCCGACCCGACGCCGACCGAGGATGGTGTCGTCATTGCAATCGGCGCAACCGGTCTTTGCCGCAGCGACTGGCACGGTTGGATGGGGCACGATCCGGATATCCGCCTGCCGCATGTGCCCGGACACGAGCTTGCAGGCAAGATCGTCGCCACGGGCAAGGGCGTAGTGCGCTTCAAGGCAGGCGATCGGGTGACGGTGCCGTTCGTTTCCGGCTGCGGCCATTGCAGCGAATGCCACTCCGGCAATCAGCAGGTCTGCCCCAACCAGTTCCAGCCCGGCTTCACGCATTGGGGCTCGTTCGCCGAATATGTCGCTATCGACTATGCCGACACCAATCTCGTGCATCTGCCCGACAGCGTCGATGATGCGACGGCGGCGAGCCTCGGCTGCCGCTTCGCCACCTCCTTCCGCGCCGTTGCCGACCAGGCACGCACCGGCCCCGGCGAGTGGATCGCCATTCATGGCGCGGGTGGCGTCGGCCTCTCGGCGATCATGATCGCCAGCGCACTCGGCGCCAATCCGATCGCCATCGACATTTCGGAGGAGAAGCTTGCGTTTGCGCGCGAATGCGGGGCGGTGGCGACCATCAATGCGGCGGCTGTTGCCGATGTCGCCGAAGCCGTGCGCGAGATCACCAAGGGCGGCGCGCATGTCTCGATCGACGCGCTTGGCCATCCCGTAACCTGCTTCAATTCGATCAAGAACCTGCGCCGCCGCGGCCGCCATGTGCAGATCGGCCTGATGCTCGGCGAATATGCCACGCCGCAGATCCCGATGGCGCAGGTGATCGGCCAGGAGCTGGAAATCTACGGCAGCCACGGCATGCAGGCCTGGCGCTACGACGCCATGCTCGCCATGCTTGCAGCCGGCAAGATCGCGCCTCAGAAACTGATCGGCCGGACTATCACCCTGGAAGAGGCCGTGCCAGCGCTGATGGGGATGGACCGGGCAGACGGAACCGGCATCAGCGTGATTACGCGGTTTTGAATGAGGTGGTGCCATGCTCATCGCCCAGATAAGCGATATCCACGCCAGCCCCGGCAATGACGGCCTTGCCCGGCTTAAAAGGGCTATTTCCTGGCTAGCCACTATGCAGCCGGATATCGTCGTGGTGTCCGGGGACCTTGTCAACGGCGGCTGGAGGGAGGGCTACCGGCAGATCCTTGCCGCGTTGCAAAGCCTCGCGTGCCGCACTTTGATGCTCCCCGGCAACGCGGACGACCGCACCGTCATGCGCGAGGAAATGCCCGTGGCCGACTATTGGGGAGGCGACGGGAAAACGCACTTTGCTGAACCCCATGGAGATGCTTTGATCGTCGGCCTAGACACATGCGTCGACGGATATGCCCATGGTGACGTTGCGGAGCATCTTGCCTGGTTGCGGCAGACGCTGGCGAGCGGTCGACCCGGTATACCCCTGCTCTTCACGCATCATCACGTTTTCCCCACCGGAATATCGCCTCTGGATGGCGTCATGTGCAGGGGTGCAGATGCCTTGGGCGACCTGCTATCGACTGGCATAAGGCGCCCCATCGCAGTCTGCAGCGGCCACGTCCATCGGCAGATGTCGAGCCTGATCGCAGGCATTCCGGCCCACATATGCGGCTCGATCTGTCCCGCCAATCCCTTGCTGCTCGATCCCGCACGTGAACCACCTGTCACCGATCCTCCAGCCCTCATGATCCATGATCTCCGCAATGGCCGGCTGATCAGCAGTCACGTCTCCACCTGATCGAACGATCTGGAGCGCCAATCTTGGGCCTGTAAGACCAAGGCGTCCGCCAGCGATATCGTCGGCCTCCGCGCCAAAGATCGGCTCGGAACCGCGCGCATTGCCATGTCTTTCAGCGACCGATCGGCAGACTGCGCTAAGACGAAACCGGGTCTCGTGAATCTCCCAAACCCGAAGCGACATCAATTACGCAACCCATTCGTGCAGGTGATTTGAAGACAGCCGCAACACGCCGCATACAAGCGGCCGAGAATTGCTGCTAGCATGACGCACTTGAAACATTACCGCATCGGAACTGGGAAAACAGGAGGTGCCCATGGCCTGGTCTGCGAGCCAGTATGTGAAGTTCGAGGATGAGCGGACGCGCCCGGCGCGCGATCTCCTGGCGCAGGTGCCGCTGGAAAGGATCAGCAAGGCGATCGATCTCGGTTGCGGACCGGGAAATTCGACCGAACTCATCATCGACCGCTACGGCAAGGAAGCCGTGTCCGGCCTCGACAGCGATCTGAACATGCTGGAAGCGGCGCGCAAGCGCCTTGCGGGCACCACCTTCACCGAGGCTGACCTTGCCACCTGGCAGCCGGATGAGCCCGCCGACCTTTTCTTCGCCAATGCCGTCTTCCAGTGGCTGCCCAATCATCTCGACATCTTCGACCGGCTGATGGACGGGCTTGCCAGGGGCGGCGTGCTCGCCGTGCAGATGCCCGACAATCTCGGCGAGCCGACGCATCTGCTGATGGAGGAAAGCGCTCATGCCGGACCATGGAAGACGGCCTTTGAAATCAAGACCCCGCGCCGCAATCCCCTTCCTCCGCCGTCGGCCTACTACAGCCGCCTGATCGGCAAATCGGCGCGCGTGGATATCTGGCACACGATCTACAACCATCCGATGGCGGATGCCGAGGCCATCGTCGAATGGGTGAAGGGAACGGGCCTGATGCCCTACCTCGCAGCTGCCGGCCAAGAGCATCGCGAGGCGTTTCTCGCGGATTATCTTGCGCGTGTCGAGAAGGCCTATCGGAAGATGCCGGACGGGCGTGTGCTGCTCCGCTTCCCGCGGGTTTTCATGGTGGCGGTGAAGTCTTAGGCGCACACATGCTGGTGGGGACAGCCTGCGCTTGCTGTAGCGCCCGGCGTTCTTATATTCCGGCGCTGACAATCACGGAAAGCGATCCCTATGCAAGACGCCAAGCCCACGCCGCCCACCACTCTGGTCATCTTCGGGGCGACCGGCGACCTTACCCGCCGGCTTCTCGTTCCGGCGATCATCAATCTCACCCGCGGCGCCATGGTCGGCGACGATCTCGACATTTTAGGCATCGGCATCGAGCCCGGCGGCGACGAGATGCTGCGCAAACGGCTGGACGATTTCCTGGCCGGTCTCGGGGACGGCGAACCGCTCGTCAACGATCCGGCCTGGGCGCGGCTGCGGCAGCGGATCAGCTATATTTCCGGCGATTTCACCGGCGACGATATCTATCTTAAGATTTCCAAACGCCTCACTTCCGCACCGGGCGGCAATGCCGCCTTCTATCTCGCCGTGCCGCCCCGGTTCTTCGGCGGTATCGTGGAAAAGATCGCCGCTCACGGACTTGCTGCCGAGAGCCAAGATAGCTTCCGCCGCATCGCCATCGAAAAGCCGTTTGGAACGGACCTCGCTTCTGCCCGTGCGCTGAACGCGCAGATCCTCAGCAAGGTCGACGAAAGCCAGATCTACCGGCTCGACCATTTCCTCGGCAAGGAGACCGTCCAGAATCTGCTGACGGCGCGCTTTGCCAACATGATGATCGAATCGCTGTGGAACAGCCGCTATATCGACCATGTCCAGATTACCGCGTCCGAAACCGTCGATGTCGGCAGCCGCGGCGCCTTCTACGACGCGACGGGCGCGCTGCGCGACATGGTGCCGAACCATCTGTTCCAGTTGCTCGCCATGATCGCCATGGAGCCGCCGAACAGCTTCGACGCAGAGGCGATCCGCAACGAGAAGAGCAAGGTGCTGAAGGCGCTGCGCGTCTTTACGCCCGAGGAGGCGGCAACACACGGCGTTCGCGGCGTCTATTCCGGCGGGACTCTGAACGGGGCTGAGATCCCCGCCTATCGGCAGACGCCGCAAGTAGCGCCCGACAGCAGGACCGAGACCTTCGTGGCGCTGAAGCTCTATGCCGATACTTGGCGCTGGGCGGGCGTGCCATTCTATCTGCGGACCGGCAAGGCAATGACGGCGCGCGACACGGAAATCGTCGTCGAGTTCCAGCCCGTGCCGTTCGCCCAGTTCCGCGAGACCGAGGTAACGCGCCGGCTTCCGCCGAACAGGCTGGTCATACAAGTGCAGCCGGACGAAGGCATGAGCCTGGAAATTTCCATCAAATCACCAGGGCTTTCGGTCGATACCGTCCCGGTTTCGCTCGACTTCCGCTATGCCGACCAGTTCGACATCGGTAAGATGACCGGCTACGAATCCCTCATCTACGACCTCTTGATCGGCGACCAGACGCTGTTCCAGCGGGCCGACGGCATCGAAGCCGGCTGGGCGGCGGTGCAGCCTTTCCTCGACCTATGGGCAAAGGGCGGCGAGCCGGAAGCCTATGCCCCCGGCAGCATGGGGCCGGCCTGCGCCGACGGCCTCATCGAACGCGACGGGCGGCAATGGCATGCGCTGAACCTGGTGCATGCGAAGCATAAATAAAAACCCCGCTTCGCCTGTGGAAGCGGGGTTTCGTTCGAAATGACCCGATCAAACGAACTGGCTCAATCCCGGCACCGAGGCGACGACCTCGTCGACGACTTCTTCGCCGGCATGTTGCTTGGCAATGGCGATAGTTTCCTTGGCAAGCGAAGTGATTTCGCCCATGCCGAGGCCCTGGCTCATCAGCTGCTGGCCAAGGCCCATGATTCCGCCCCCGCCGAGCGCACCCATCAAACCGCCGAGCAGACCGCCGCCGGCACCTTCGCCGTTATACTGGGCGACGAGATCGGCGCCGCCGGGGATGGCTTCGATCATCTTGGCGACTGCTGCATCATCCCCTTCACGCTGCAGGAAGCCGAGCATCATGCCGAGCGCCTTCTCCGCCAGATCGGGCGCGATGCCCACGCGATCGGCAATCTGGGTCACAACTTCATTCATCATCAGTCTCCCGTTATTTTGACGTTGACGTCAACGTTATTAGAGTTTCGTCCGCAACTCAAGCCGCGCCGCGAGAGCCGGCATTTTCCCCGGATTTGCTTTCAATGCAAACAGTTGTCGGCATCCTGGTCCCTGCTTATAACAGGAGGACGATAGTAAGATGAATGCGGGATGTTGCTATCTCCGCATTTCACGCAAGCGGCGGATCGGCCGAAGGGAGAACTGCTTCATGCTCGAGGAAGGCAAGATTTTCATCGGCGCCAGCCGCAATCCGGACGACAGTATCAACAAGCCGGAATATCTCGACCTGAAATTCGGCAACCGCCACGGCCTGGTGACGGGCGCGACCGGCACCGGCAAGACCGTGACGCTGCAGGTGCTGGCGGAAGGCTTTTCCAAGGCCGGCGTCCCGGTCTTTGCCGCCGACATCAAGGGCGACCTTTCCGGCATTGGCGCCAAGGGCGAGGCAAAGGATTTCCTCACCAAGCGGGCTGAGCAGATCGGCTTTGCCGATTACGGATTCGACCAGTTCCCGGTGATCTTCTGGGATCTCTTCGGCGAGAAAGGCCACCGTGTCCGCACCACGATCGCCGAAATGGGGCCGCTTCTTCTGGCCCGCCTCATGGATGCCTCCGAGCCACAGGAGGGCGTCATCAATATCGCCTTCAAGATTGCCGACCAGGCGGGCCTGCCGCTGCTCGACCTCAAGGATTTCTCCTCGCTGCTGAACTACATGGGCGAGAATGCGAGCGAGCTTTCCAGCCAGTTCGGCTTGATCTCCAAGGCGTCCATCGGATCGATCCAGCGTGCGCTGCTCGTCCTCGAACAGCAGGGGGCCGAGCATTTCTTCGGTGAACCGGCGCTGAAAATCACCGATATCATGCGCACCAGCACTAACGGCTATGGCCAGATTTCGGTGCTTGCCGCCGACAAGCTGATGATGAACCCCAGGCTCTACGCCACCTTTCTGCTCTGGTTGCTTTCCGAGCTTTTCGAAGAGTTGCCGGAAGTCGGCGATCCGGACAAGCCGAAGCTCGTCTTCTTCTTCGACGAGGCGCATCTGCTCTTCAACGACGCCCCGCGTGTCTTGACCGAGCGCGTCGAGCAGGTCGTGCGGCTGATCCGTTCGAAGGGCGTCGGCGTCTATTTCGTCACGCAGAACCCGCTCGACGTGCCCGAAACAGTCCTCGCCCAGCTCGGCAACCGCGTGCAGCATGCTCTTCGCGCCTACTCACCGCGAGAGCAGAAGGCGGTAAGGACAGCCGCCGACACCTTCCGCCCCAATCCGGCCTTCGATTGCGCCACCGTGATCACCAATCTCGGCACCGGCGAGGCGCTGGTTTCGACGCTGGAGACCAAGGGCGCGCCATCGATCGTCGAGCGCACACTGATCCGCCCGCCATCGGGCCGCGTCGGCCCGGTAACGGAAGCGGAACGCCGTCAGATCATGGACCGGAGCCCGGTACTTGGCATCTATGACGAGGATGTCGACCGCGACTCCGCTTTCGAAATGCTCGCCGCCCGCGCGAGGAAGGCTGCCGAAGCGGAAGCCGCCAAGCGGGCGCAGGAGGAGGCCGAAGCGCAGCAGACGAGTGCCGGCACGGCCTCTGGCTGGACGCTGCCCGGCTTCGGCAGCGATGACGAACAGCCGAGCCGCAGTCAATCGCGCGGACGTTCGTCCGGCTATCAGCGAGAGACAGTCGTCGAGGCGGCGATGAAAAGCGTGGCGCGGACGGTTGCGACGCAGGTCGGCCGGGCGCTGGTGCGGGGCATTCTGGGGAGTTTGAAGCGGTAGGTCGCGGAGGCAGATGCCAAATGGTGGGCATTCGGCAGCTTAGCCTGCTCTTTGCTGCCGGGCAGAGGAGCTGCTATGAGGTTATATCATGCCTGGCTCGCCGAGTGATCCTCAACGCTTGCGAACGAATTCCGTGCGCAGAACAAGGCCCTTGATGGTATCGTGGCGACAGTCGATCTCTTCCGGGTCGTCCGTCAGCCGGATCGACCTTATGACGGTGCCCTGCTTCAGCGTCTGATTGGCGCCCTTGACCTTCAGATCCTTGATGAGCGTGACGGAATCGCCGTCCTTGAGGACATTTCCGGCAGAGTCGCGGACCTCGGCGGCCACCTGCGCGGCGGCAGTCAATTCCGAAGCCGGGCGCCATTCACCCGTTACTTCGTCATAGACGTACTCGTCGTCATTGCCCGCCATGGTCGTTGCTCCTACTTCAAGACTTAACCGGTCGGGCCGCTTATAGCAGCAAGCCCGTCCTGCGCAAGTTCAGCCGCGAAGAGCAACGTGTCGCACTCGGTGCGGCGCTGTTAGTAACAGGCCCGATGGCGGCCGCCATGGTTGCATTCAGGCAAGGGCGATGATATTTCAACGCCTGCACTCTAAGAGGAAGGAGGGTCGCGTGCATAATTACTATTTCCGGTTCAACCGGCAGCGCGGCCCCGTCGACGCCCTGCAAATGCGTTTGCAGGGCTGACCAGGGACCGTTTCTCGCAAAACCTCTCTTCTGGTCGGCCCATGTGGCCCGCGGCGCCAAGCTTTGTCGCTTGAGCGTCTGAGACTATCCATTCACCGCTGACACATCGCATCGAAGATGGCCCGGGAGCCCTCGATGGATGATCGCGCGGTCGAGACCAGAGAACGATCATGACCCTCCTCAATATTCGCAATCTCGGCATGACCTTGTCGAGCCCGCTGTTTTCCAAGCTCAATCTCGTCGTCAATGCCGGCGACCGCATTGGCATCGTGGCCGCCAACGGCCGCGGAAAATCCTCGCTATTGCGCTGCGTGGCCGGCACGCTGGAGCCGAGCGAAGGCGAAATCACTCGGGCGCGCGGGCTGACGATCGGTCATGTCGAGCAGAATGTGCCTCCTGCCCTGTTGGCCAAGCCATTCTACGAGGCCGTTCTCGATGCGCTCGCTCCGGAGCAGGCGGAAACGGAGAGCTGGCGCGTCGATGTCGTGCTGGGATCTCTGCAGGTACCGGAGGAATTGCGCTGGCGTTGGCTCTCGGCGCTCAGCGGCGGATGGCAGCGGCTGGCGATGCTTGCCCGCGTATGGGTGACCGAACCCGACCTCCTGTTGCTCGACGAGCCGACCAACCATCTTGATCTCGGCAAGATCGCACGGCTGGAGGAATGGCTGAATGGCCTCCCCCGCGACGTGGTGGTGATTCTGGCCAGCCATGACCGCGCCTTCCTCGACGCCGTGACGAACCGCACGCTCTTCCTGCGTCCGGAGCAATCGCACATCTTCGCCCTGCCCTATTCCCGGGCGCGGACTTCAATCGACGAGCTCGATGCGGCGGATGCGCGCCGCTACGATCGCGACATGAAGACGTCCGAGCAACTGCGCAAGCAGGCCGCCAAGCTCAACAATATCGGCATCAATTCCGGCAGCGACCTTCTCGTCGTCAAGACCAAGCACTTGAAGCAGCGCGCCGAGAAACTCGAGGATGCGGCGAAACCCGCGCATATGGAGCGTTCAGCCGGTGCGATCCGGCTTGCCAATCGCGGCACGCATGCCAAGGTGCTGGTGACGCTCTTGGATGCGGCGGTAGAGGCGCCAGACGGCACGCTGCTCTTCAAGACCGGCAGGCAGTTCATCTGCCAGGGAGACCGGATCGTGCTGCTCGGCGAAAACGGCACCGGCAAGACGCGGCTGATCGCCATGTTGCGCCAAGCGATTGCGAACCCGGAGACGGCCCGGAACGGCATCAAGGCCACGCCTTCGCTGGCGCTCGGCTACGGCGACCAGGCGCTTGCCGACCTGCGCGATGTCGATACGCCGATGGGCATCATCATCCGCCGCTTCGATGTCGGTGACGTGCGGGCGCGCGCACTGTTGGCGGGCGCCGGCATGTCAATCGAAATGCAAGGCCGCCCCATCGGCCAACTTTCCGGCGGGCAGAAGGCAAGGCTCGGCATGCTGGTGCTCCGGCTGTCCAACCCGAACTTCTATCTGCTTGACGAACCCACCAACCATCTCGACATCGACGGGCAGGAAGCGCTGGAAAACGAGCTGATCGCGCATAGGGCAAGCAGCCTGCTCGTTTCCCACGACCGCAGCTTCGTGCGCGCGGTTGGCAACCGGTTCTGGCTCATCGAAAAGCGACGGCTGGTGGAAGTGGAAGACCCCGAGGGGTTCTTTGCGTCGGCAGGAGGTGGGGAAGATTTGCCGAAGGGCTGATCGCCGGAGCAAAAGGAGCGGTTGCTGCAGACGTCAGCGGGTCGTCGTTGACCGCCCAGCCTCCGTGGCCAAGCGAGCAAAAGGCCTCAGAACACCTTCGGCGCAACACCCAGCAGGTTCAGCTTGCCGCTGCCGGCGATCGCGAACAGATAAGAGCCCGGTGCGATCCTGAAGATGGCAGCACTGCGCGCCGAGGGCGTCGACATGAAGGACATGTGTCGATCGTCGTGCTCTTCGACCAGAAGCGTCACTTCTATCGGGTGCTTTCGGTTGCCGTCGATGGCAACTACTTCATCCTCGACAACAAGCGCGATCCGGTGCTACCCGACAGCCGCCTGCCCGACTACCAGCCGCCCTTTTCAATCGCCGACGGCAAGGGATATCTGCACGGGCTGCGGGCCGGCAACAAGCAGGTTGCCTCGCGCATGCCGCTGGAAAAGGTCGCACCGGGCGAAGGCGCGGCACACTGAGACCAGAACGCAGGATGTCCGAAGCGACCGCACGACGCGGCCGCTTTTTTCGTTTCCTGGGGCGCTCAGTAGCGGGAAATATTGCCCAGCCGTCTCCCTGCGAAGACAGTTAATCCCTGAGGCCTCTAAAATAACAATTTTACAGGATTTTTTAACCGGTACTTGTTGCGCTCACGGTTAGCTTGACACTCATCCCTAATGAGTATGCCACCCCATGATTTTTATTAACCGTTACTCCCCAGCCACAATAAAACCCGCCTTGCTGCTCGCCGCATTTGGCGCATCGTTCTGCATGGCAGGATCGCTCGGTGTTTTACTTATCTTAAACCTTCTAGTCCCGGATAAACCATTTTTGGTAGGATTTGTGAGCATCCCTCCAATTTCGTTCCTTGTTGCATTTCCGCTGCTTCTGGCGCTTCAGCTGCAAAAGTCGGAGCTTGCGGCGCTGCGCACCAAGATGAACCATGTAACTCGCCATGATCCGGTGACGAATGCGCTCAACGGCACCGCCTTTGCCGCCGCGATGCAGAACTATTCCGAGCGCCGCCGGAAGATCGCCACGGATACCGGCGGCATCATGATCGCCGTCGTCATCGAGACGCTCGACGCAATCAGCCGCCGCTACGGCCCGCAATGGGCCGACACGGTGATGCTATCGCTGGCCGACATCATCAAGAGTTCGGTCAGAAGCGGCGACCTCGTCGCCCGCCTCGCCTCGAACGAGCTCGGCATCTTCTTGCCCGGCGCCACTCCCGAAAACGCCCAGGACATCGGCGCCCGCATCCGCAGGCGGGTCTCGCAGGCCGCCTTCGAGACCGAGGAAGCACCGCTTGACCTCAAGATCAAGCTCGGCGGCGCCCTCTTTGAGGGGCCGGAAGATTTCAACAGGATCCGACAGCTTGCAGATGAGATGGCGTTCGACAGCGAGACGGAGGATGGCGAGCCGATCGCGATTGCAAGGCTTCCCGCGGCGTGAAGCAGAACGCAGAAAAGGCGCCGAAGCGCCTTTTCCAGGTTCAACCCTACCAAGACCGAAACGGGGCGCCCGTCAAGCGACCGGCGTCGTGGTCGAGTGATGATCGTCATCGTAGATGATCTTCACAGTCGACGTATAGTTTTGAAGCACCGCGACATAGTGCTATTTCCGTCTCCACCGTCAATGAAGTCTGTGGAACCGCCGCCATAAAGCATGTCGCCTCCGCCGATGCCATAAAGCGCATCATGATCGGAGCCGCCGTTTACCGTCTCGGGATTGCCGGAGCCGATCACCACATCGTCCCCTCCACCTGCATTCAAGGCGCCGTTCAGATTGCTGTTGATGAAGGTCAGATCGCCGCCCGAGCTAGATGCGTTGACCCAGGCCAAGCCGTTCTCATTTCCGTTGCCGTTGTTGGTGATGGAATAGGTCGTGCCCCCATCCTCGATCGCGCTGAAAGCAACATAGGTCGACTGCTGGCTGCGCTGGGAATCGGCGGCAGTCACCCGGAAGATGTAAAGGCCGACATCGCCGGCACTTGGATTGCCTGTGACAGCGCTGCGCTGTTGGAGAGCCAATCATCGAAGTTCGTGGAATGGACACTTTCCAAGCTGTGGCTGACCGACAGGCTCGCAACAAATTGATGCTGTTCGGCGAGCCGGTGTTGTCAGCGAACGCATATCGCCCGGTCAGGCTGGCCGCCTCGTTGACGGATAGCGGAGAAGCCTCCGCAAGGTTCGTGACCGTGATCGCGACCGCCTTTGTCGTATCGGCGATCCCATCGGTGGCGTGCACGATGATGTCGTAGACATTGTTGCCGGCGGCATCGGTCGGAGCCTCGAAATTCGGTGAAGTCTTGAAGGTCACCGCACCGGTTGGCGAAACATTGAACTTGTCTGCGTCGGCTCCCGTAACCACGCAGATATAGCTGATTATGCATCCACCCAAATGTTCAGGAAGGGTTAACCTTGCCGGGCGCTCTTCGGGTTTGAATGATAAAATTTGAATAAAATCAAGATATTAGCGGGACGGATTTTGACGCTCAAACGGAAGGGCAGCCCCGCTTCCAGGGCCGCCGCCGATCAATTTCCGTATCTCGATTCGCCATTTCCGGGAATTGCTGCGAGGTCAGCGGCCCGGCGCGACGAGACAGAAGAAAGCGCCCTGCGGGTCCGTCGCATTGATGATCCAGCTGCCGCCGGGCACTTCCATCGGACCGACGATTACCTTGCCGCCGCCCGCATTGACGCGTTCGATGGCGCTGTCGATCCCGGGCACATTGAAGTAATAGCCCCAATAGCACATCGGCACATTGGCGGGTTTGGTCATCATGCCGCCGATCTGTTTTCCATGTTCGGCGAAGATGCGGTAGGCGCCCATCTCGCCCATGTCGAAATCGTGGTCCTTGGTCCAGCCGAAGACCTTCGAGTAGAAAGTGAACGCTTCCTCCATATTACCGGCCATCAGTTCGTGCCAGCCGACGTGGCCGGGCGTATTCATTTCCGGCTCCCATCCGCTATCGCCCTCCATCGGCAAAGGAGTCATGATGCATAGGACGGCGCCGTGTGGATCAGCGACGACGGCGAAGCGGCCGATGGTCGGGATGTCTTGCGGGGGGCGGCGGATCTGGCCGCCGTTCGCCTCGAAATCCTTCGCGGTTTGGTCGACATCGTCGACACAGACATAGCCTGTCCAGTTCGGCGGAATGCCCTGCCCTTCCAGCTCGGCCGGAAAGGTCATCATGCCGGCGACGCCGCGACCTGACGCCTCGAAGATGGTGTAGGGAGAAGGAAGATCCTCCATCGGCATCTCTTTCGTCGTCCAGCCGACGACAGAGCTGTAGAAGCGGGCGGCAGCCTCGGTGTCCGCCGTCATCAGTTCGCACCAGATGAATTTTCCATGGGTATCGGAAGCCATGATCTTTTTCCTTTTCGTGCGTATATGGGATCGGGTTCGATTCTCGATCACGGCTTGCGCGTGTAATGCGCCTCCATAAACTGCTTCCAGCTGCCGTCCGGCTGCTTGGCTGCCGAGTTGAAGGTGCGGTGATCGTCATCGGTGAAGATAATCTGCTCACGGTAGTCCTGCTCGGCCCCTTGGTTCTGGAAATCAGGGCCACGGGTATAGAGGCTGAGCACCTTGCCGTCCGGCGATACATCACCCTCGTAGACCCACATGTAGTCCATCATCGAGCCGATCCAGCTGCCGACATATTTGCCCTTGGCCGCATTGTAGCCGAGGGTGAGCATGGTGGTGGCAGCCCCGCCGCCCGGCATTTCGCCATTGCCTTCGGCAACGAACCAGATGCCGTGCAGCGAGCGCACGATCTCGGTCCATTGCTGGTCGGCCGTCATTTCGGATGCCGTGACATCCCAGACGCCCACCAGCCTTTCGAGGAAGCGATGCTCCTCCAACGCTCTTGCGGTTTCCATCATCCTTCTCCCTTGGGGATGTTCGCAGATTTCAGTGACAGGATTGCGTCTTTTGAGCGCCCTCGTATTCGTCGTGGCGCTTGACGAAATCCATCGTGTCTTGCTCATTGCGGCCCTTCGGCGCTCGGTCGAGGATCATCAGCGTGCCGATCAGTTCCTCCGGCCCACGGGCATAGCTGGAGTAGGTGTGGAAGATTTCACCCTGCTCGTTCTTGTAAAAGGAGCTCAGCCCCGGCAGTTCGTCATGGGCCTCGGCGGGTTCGATCGCGGTGAAATTGTAGAAGACCTTATCCTTGGCGAGATCTTCCGGGCTGAAGGAAACGTGGTAGTCGAAATTGAAATCGCTGCCGAAGGACGAAACCCAGGGGAATTTCCAGCCCATGCGCTTCTTGTAGGCCTCGATCTTGGCGAGGGGCGCGCGCGAAACCGCGACCCAGGTGACATCGTGATGGTTGAGATGCGGCAGCGCGCCGTCCACGTGATCGGAAAGGAACGAGCAGCCCGGGCAACCGGCATCCCAATCCGGACCCAGCATGAAATGGTAGATCATCAGCTGGCTGCGGCCGTCGAAGAGATCGGATAGACTTCTCTTTCCCTGGGGCGTGTCGAAGACGTAGTCCTTGTCGACCTTGACCCAGGGCATGGCCAGGCGCTCGGCATTGATCCTATCTCTGAGATGCGTTGCTTCCTTCTCCTTCAGGAGCAGCGCCCGGCGGGCCTCGAGCCATTGTTCACGGGAAACGACTTGATTCTGCATCGCGAGCGCCCTCCTCCGGCGCCGCCGGCAAGACCGGCATTCGTCCTCATTCGCTTGACTAAATAGATTGATATCAATAGAAATAGAGCATGTCAAACGCGATTGAAATTCCCTTTTCGACGACGCTGCTGGTACGGGACACCTGCCTGTGCCTGCATGTTCAGCGGGCCGCTCGAGCACTCGCACGGCTTTTCGACGATGCGCTTCGTCCAGTGGGGCTCACCAACGGGCAGTTCTCGCTGATGATGTCCCTCAACCGGCCGGAGCCGCCGCCGATGGGGCCCGTGGCCAATCTTCTCGCCATGGACCAGACGACGCTGACGGCAGCGCTGAAACCGCTGCAACGTCGTGGCTGGGTAAATGTAACTCAAAATCCGAAAGACAAGCGGGGCCGGCTGCTCAGCCTGACCCCGGAGGGCAAGGCGGTACTCGCCGCAGCGCTGCCGATCTGGCGAAAGACGCATGCAGCGCTGGATGAGAAGCTGCCTGGTGGCGGCAGCGAGCGGCTGCGAAGCGAGCTGCAGGCGCTCGCCTGACCAACGGGCGACGCGCGGATCGTTGCCGAAATCGCTCCTGGAAAAGCCGATCGGCATCTTCGAAAATTCCACCCGGAGCGATGGGGTAGGCGACGTAACAAGCGAGCGTTTGAGTGAAAATCGAGGACAAGTTTGCCATGTCGCTCCCTCGTTCGGCCCCTTGGACCACCTTCTCCCCGCCGGGAAGAAGGTGGTTCTGCTTCAGGCCACCGTGACTGGAACTTCGGTCGAGGTGCGCATGGCGTGGCTGTAGGGGCAGACGATGTGGGCGGCGGCGGCAAGCTTTTCAGCCTCGGCCTTATCCAGGCCGGGAATGTTGACGGTGAGCGCCACGTCGATGCCGAAGCCCGTGCCGTCTTCGCGCGGGCCGATTCCCACCTTGGCGGAAACCGTTGTGTCTTCCGGAATCTTGACCTTCTGCTGGCCCGCGACAAATTTCAGGGCACCGAGGAAGCACGCGGAATAGCCGGCCGCAAAGAGCTGTTCGGGATTGGTGCCGGTGGCGCCATCGCCGCCGAGTTCCTTGGGAACAGTCAACGTCACGTCGAGAACGCCGTTTTCGGAAACGGCGCGGCCTGCGCGGCCACCGGTGGCGGAAGCTTGGGTCGTATAGAGGATAGGCATGTCAGTCTCCTTTGCGTTGGGGCTGGATTTCGTATATTGCACAATTAAATTGTACGCAAGTGAATTTCGCAAATTGCATTCGGAATCTGAAAAGAGGAGAATTGCCCCTCAAAGGAACAGGACCATGAAAGCGCAGATGGCAAAGACGATGGATATCCCGCAAGAGGAGAGGCGGCTGGAGAAACAGCTCTGTTTCGCGGTCTACGCGACGGCGCATGCCTTCACGCGCGCCTATAAGCCGATCCTCGACAAGGTCGGCCTCACCTATCCGCAATATCTGGTGATGCTCGTGCTCTGGGAAAAAGCCGAACTTCCGGTAAAGACGATCGGCGAGCAGCTCGACCTCGATTCGGGCACGCTCTCGCCGTTGCTCAAGCGGCTGGAGCAGACCGGGCTCATCAAGCGTACGCGGGATGCACGCGACGAGCGTCAGGTGATCGTTTCGCTGACGCCGAAGGGCCGGTCGATGAAGAGCGAGGCGGCAATGATCATGGCGGCCATCGGCCAGGCGGCCGGCTGCACGCTCGAGGAAATGGCGCAGATCCGCGGATCTTTACAAAAGTTGCGCGCGAACCTGAACGCAGCCGTGTGAGAAATCGCCCGCGCCTTTTACAAGCGCGGGCTTTCGCCGATTACTCGGCCGCCTGATAGGCTGCTGCGGCGCGCAACGGCGACGTCCTTGGACCGAGGGCAGCGAGAAGCACGACCGCGACGGCAAGCAGCGCCGTGAAGGCGACGCCTGCCACATAGGGATCAAAGCCGAAGGACGGCGCCGCGCCGAAGACGGCGGAGGCGGCAGCGAGCACGATGCCGCCGCCGATCTGGAAGGCGGCAAAGAGCATGCCGGAAGCCAGGCCGGATTTGTCTTCCTCGACATCAGCGAGTGCCGCGACCTGAACGGAGGGATAGGTCAGTGCGTAACCGAGGCCGAGCGGGACCTGCGACAGGACGACGAGCAGGACCGGATTGATGTCGCCGACAGCCGCCACCCAGAAGATGTAGCTTGCTGCCTGCAATGCCACGCCGACCGCCATGAGGCCTGTAGTGCCGCGATTTTGCGCGATCGCGGCAAAGCGTGGCGCCAGGAACATGACGAAGACGCCGCCTAAAGCGAAGCAGAAGCCGGTGCCGAAGGCCGACCAGCCGAGCTCGTTTTGATAGTAGAGCGTCGCGATGAACTGGAAGCCGACATAGACGCCTTGAAAGAGGGCGGCAACGGCATTGGCATGGCTGAGTCTTGCCCGGCCGAACATCGCAAGCGGCACCATCGGATCAGCATGCCGGGCCTCAACGGCAAGGAAGATCAGGATCAGGGCGGCCGCCGCGGTCAGTGCACCCCAGGTGGGAAAGGCGCTCCAGCCGTCGGCTGCGGCGTTGGTGATGCCAAAGACGAAGAGCAGCAGGCCGGGGGTGATGGTCAAGGCGCCTGCCCAGTCGAAACGCGGACGGTCAGCTCCCCGGCGCTCGTCTGCGGGCAGGACGAATGGCGCGATCGCCAGCGTGAGAATCGCCACAGGAGCGCCCATGACGAGCGTCGCCCGCCAGCTGAAAATCGTGGCCGCACCGCCGAGCACCATGCCAAGCACGAACCCGGCCGCGCCAGTGGAGGAGAAGATCCCAAGCGCCTTTGCGCGGGCGCTGCCCTCCCCGAAGACGGAAAGCAGTAGCGCCAAAGCGGCCGGTGCAGTAAAGGCCGCGGCGATGCCCTTGATCAGGCGGGCGGCAATCAGCGTCGGCCCGCTGTCGACGAAGCCGCCCGCGATACTCGCAGCCGCAAAGACGGCAAGCGACCAGAGAAAGACGCGGCGGTGACCGAAAACATCGGCAACGCGGCCGCCGAGCAGCAGGAAGCCGCCATAGCCGAGGACATAGGCGCTGACGGCCCATTGCAGCGAGGTTGCCTGCATGCCGAGTTCGATCTGGATGGCAGGAAGCGCAACGCCGATGGTCGAAACGTCCATGGCGTCCAGGAAATTGGCGGCGCAGAGCAATAGCAATGCCAGCCTCGCCCCAGTTCGAGATTTTGTGAAAGTCATCGAGATCGTTCCTTGTTGGTGCCGCGCAGTTGGAAGGAAGCGGCAGAGGAACGAGAAAATGATCATCTCCAATCCTATTGCAAATTGATAGTAACCATGCCAGGTATTACTGGAAATGATAAATGACGCGATCCTTCGGAAAATCGACCTGAACCTCCTGCTGGCCTTTTCGGTGCTGATGCAGGAACGCAATGTCAGCCGCGCGGCCGAGCGGCTACTGCTTGGCCAGCCGGGGCTTTCGGCAGCGCTGCGGCGGCTGCGAGAAGCGCTGGACGACGAATTGTTCGTCCGCGTAGGACGCAGCCTGCAGCCGACGCCGCGCGCGCTTGCCATCGCACCGGCAATCGAGGATGCGCTTTCCGGCATCGAGCGGGCCATCCGCCCGCCCGCCGCCTTTGACCCCGCCAGCTGGAAAGGCGAATTCCGCATCGGCCTGTGCGACAATCTCGAATCAGCCTTCTTCGGCCCGCTTGCGGCGCGCCTGCGGGAACTGGCGCCGGGCGCCCGGCTGGTCGGTGTGGCTTTCCACAAACGCGACGCCGCACGCCTGCTCGACGAGGGCGCCTATGATTTCAGCGTCTCGATCCACGACGAGCCCGCCTCCTGGCATGTCCGCCATCCGCTCTTCGACCAGTGTTCGATCTCGATCTTCGATCCGAAGCAGCTCAGGCTGAAGACCCCGCTGACCCTCGAGGACTTCACCAGGGCAGACCATGTCGGCGTCTCGTTCGAAGGCAGCAACGGCTCGACCAATGTCGATATCGCGCTTGCCCGATTGGGACATAGCAGGCAGGTGGTGGCCACGGTGCCCCGCTTTTCCGCCCTGCCGACGGCGCTGCGGGCCATGCCAGTGATCGCGACGATCCCGGAATCGATCGCCCGCTGCATGGCGCAATTGCATGGACTGACGGTTTCAGTGCCGCCGATCCCGCTGCCTGCCGAACCGGTCACGATGCTCTACCGCCGCGTCGACCGGGCGGACGGACGTTCCGTCTGGTTGCGCCGGCTCTTCATCGATGTTGCCAGCGCCGCACTTCAAGCATCCGGCTGCCGGATGGGCATTTCCAGCGCGGCCGCCTAGCGAAATATCCGCTTTCGCGCGCCTCTTCCCTTTGAATCATAATGGTTTTCCGGTGAATCACGAAATGTGTTTGGATTATTTACGAACGTGAGTTAAAACGTTTTCGCGACGTGATTTGGGCTGGACTATAACAATAGGAGGCACCGGCCGTTGAGGGCGCGATACGAATTGGGCAAAACCATCTCCGGGATTCTCTTCGCCGGACTGGCTGCAACAGGGTGCACGACGGCCGCCAAGGCGCCACCGCCGACTGCACGTCCTTCTTCCACCGCCAAACCAGCATCAGCCAAAGTGACTTATAATTACACGGCACGGGACCGCGATTGTCTGAAGCGCGCCATGTATTTCGAATCCGAACACGCCGATCGCGATGGCTATGTCGCGGTCGGAACAGTCGTGATGAACCGGCTCACCTCGCCCGCCTATCCCGACACGATTTGCGAGGTCGTAGCGCAGGAAAAGCAGTTCGCGCCCGGCGTCATGACCAGGGTCGTCGATCCGATGGCCGGACCGGAACTCGATTCTGCCGTGGACGGGATCTTGCGCGGGGAACGGCATCCCGGCGTGCAGAACGCCATGTTCTTCCACACCGACGGCCTGAAATTCCCCTATCGCAACATGCACTATGTCGTCGAAGCCGGCGGCAACGTCTTTTATGAAAAGCGCGGCAGGGACGGAACACTGCAAACGCCGGCACCGCTGCCGGCCTATGAAGTCGCAATGAACTACGTTTCCGACCCGCGGCTGTCAGGCCCGGTCCAGTTCGCAGGTGTGCAGCCGTTCGCGACCTCCGCGCAAATCGAAGTGTTGCTGCCGGAGAAGGGGCCAATCCCGAGGGCCATGCCCGACCTGGCCTCGATACCGGACGCCACCACGACTTCCGCCATTCCGGCCGTTCCACCGGCATCGACGGCTCCAGGCACGGTCATGCCGCCGGAAGGTTCACCAATCGCACTGCCGACACCCCGCCCCTCCTACAACAGTGCAGGACTGGCTGCCGGCCATCTGCCGGCGGGCGGCTGAGACCGGTCAAAAGACTTCCTTCCGGAGCGGAAGGAAGTCATGTCCATTCATCACTGCCAGACGACGATCGGCGTCTTGTTCGGTACGCGGTCGTAAAGATCGATGATATCCTGGTTGAGCAGGCGCACGCAGCCGGACGAGACAGCCTTGCCGATCGAGCGCCATTCGGGATTGCCGTGCAGGCGGTAGAGCGTATCTTCGCCATTCGAGAAGATATAGAGCGCGCGGGCGCCGAGCGGGTTCAGGAGGCCAGGCTCCATGCCGCCGCGTTCGATCGAGTATTTTGCAAGTTCCGGCTGCCGGGCAACCATCTCATTCGGCGGCTTCCAGCGCGGCCACTTCTGCTTCCATTGAATGACGCCGTTGCCGGACCAGGCAAAGCCTTCGCGTCCGATGCCGACGCCGTAGCGCATGGCTGTCCCGCCCGGCTGGACGAGATAGAGGAAGCGCGACGGCGTATCGACGACGATCGTGCCTGGACGCTCGCCTGTCGGATCGATGACCTGCTGGCGATAGTAGCGCGGATCGATCTGCTGGTAAGGGACGGCGGGGATCAGGAAGCCTCCGTCCTCGATGGGGCCGTAAATCACGTCAAGCTCGGCATCCGTAGGAGCGGGCGTCGTCTCGAAAGGGCGTGGGAAACGGAAACCGACGGGTTGTACGCTCGGTGCCGAAGTGGAAGCGCAGCCGGCGAGCGCGGAGGCCGCCGTCAAAGCCGAAAAGGAGAGAAAGTTGCGGCGGGAGAGAGATTTTTCGAGACTCATGCGCGGGACGGATTTCCTTCTGTCGCGGGGAGAGCCGGGATGCGGCACCCACCCCGGTTGGTTCATTCAATGCCAGGTGACGACTCGGAAATCTATCTGCCGCCGCCAAATAAACCATACCCTCACGAAGTCGTGTCCCCGTGCGGGCAGACGATATCGTTGGCCCTGTTGCGCCGCTACATCACAACGATCTCGGCCTTGGATGGAACGCGCTCGTAGAGGTCGACGACGTCCTGGTTGAGCATGCGCACGCAGCCCGACGAGGTCGCCTTGCCGATCGATTGCCAATCCGGCGTGCCGTGCACGCGATAGAGCGTATCCTTGCCATCGTTGAAGATGTACATGGCGCGGGCGCCGAGCGGGTTTCCGAGACCCGGATTCATACCGCCGTTTTCGGCCGAGAAGGGGCGGATATCCGGTTGGCGCGAGACCATCTCGGCAGGCGGCGTCCAGCGCGGCCATTTCTGCTTCCACTGGATGACGCCGCGGCCCGACCAGGCAAAGCCCTCGCGGCCGATGCCGACGCCATAGCGGATCGCCTTGCCGTTCGGCTCGACGAGATAGAGGTGGCGCGCGCGCGTATCGACGATGACGGTGCCGGGCTTTTCCTGCGTCGGGTAGTCGACCTCCTGCCGGAGATGCTCGGGACTGAGGCGGCTCACCGGAATGGCCGGCAAAAGGAAATCGCCATCGCGAAGCTCGCCGTAAAGGGCAGCGTTCACCGGACTGGTGACCGGCAGGCCGTAGGTCTGGTTGAATTGCGTCGAGTAGAGATCGCGCACCTGCGGCACCGGCGGATTGGAAATCGCCCTCACCTTGCGCGGGTCAACACCCGGCGGCTCATAGAAAACCGGCGAAGTCTCCTGCACGAAGCGGGCCGGATCGGTCGCAGCCGTATCCGGAACAAGGATGTTGCAGCCGCCGAGACCCAGAGCCGCCACGGCAAGGCCGGCAAAGACAAACACCCGGCGCGAAGAATCCATAAACCCACCCTTCATCCATTGTCAGCAGAGCGATATCTGGCGGAAGAATGGCATTTGCGGCTGGCGTGAAGCTGGCGTCAGCACCAAAGACTGCAAGGCTTCGCGCGACTCTACATCAGACGAGCACAACGCCGTGGCCGTAGACGGTCGCCAATTCACGCACAAGCTGCGCTTCATGTTCGGTGAGCTTGCGAACATCGACAAAGCGCCAGTTGCGCTCATAAAGGGCGAAGGCTTCCTTTGCGGAAATGGCGCATAGAGGATCGCGATCCATCAGGAGCGATTTCAGCTCCGGGAAGTCGTTCGGAATGATCTCGTCTGTCATTTGCGCCATCATCCGTCCAATATAGACCGTCGCGGCGAAAATTGAAGACGCGTTCAAGCGGCCACACTGCGGAAAAAGCGGATGCTTTGATCGATCTCGGCCGGCAGCGCGGAGGTGTGGTTGCCGGCCACCCTGTCGGTTTCGATGCGGATACCGGCCGCACGGGCGCGGGCAGCGAGCAGGACGGTACGGTCGTTGAATTGATCCTCTTGCGTGCCGTGCACGAGGTGGACGGGGCACTTGAAGCTTTGTGCGTAGCAAAGTGCCGAGCGAACCTCGAATTCGTGCTTGTTGCCGTCGTCGAAGCGGATGTCCTGCGGGTAGCGATTGAAGAATCGGAAGGCGTCCGGATTGCCGGAAATCGGGGCGGCGGCGCGGAAACGGTGCGTGCTCATGGCGGCAAGCATGGTCAGCGTGCCGCCGATGCTGTGGCCTGCCACAAACAGCCGGTTCGCATCGACACCCGGCAGATGCGCCAGTCGCTCGGCGGCCGCAAGAACATCGTCCACCTCGTCGTAGAAGCCGGAAAAATTGCCCATCTGGCCATTTTCACCGCGCACAGACGGCATCAGCACGACGAAACCGGCCTCGCAATAGGGTTTCAGGAGCTGCCACTGGCCAACGCCCATGGCATTGCCGCCGTGAAGGAAAAGCACACCGGGCCTTGCATGGTGCCCGCGCTTGTATTTGCTGACCCAGGCCGCCAGTTCGAGCTCGCCGCCGGCGCCTGAGCGGTAGAATATCTGTTCGCCATCCGGCGGCGCGCCCAATGCCTCGTACTTGTCCGGCGCAGGACCCTTCTGCAGCAGCTTCGTGCGGAAACGGCGGCGGACCTTGGCATAGTCGTGGGTGATCAGGCACGGCTGATCCGGAACATTGAAGGCAGAGGCGGCGCGGGGAAGCATGAGGGCACCCGCCATACCGGCGATGATCGCGCGGCGTTGGCGGAAAAAGGCATTTTCGATCGTCGTCAAAGGACATGACACAGCACCCGATAGCCCCCGGGCACCCAAATATCTGCACCAGAACCGCATTCGGGCCAATACACATTGCGTTGAAATCGGCCCCTGCGTCATTGTCGCGCAGGCGGGCCAGTACCACGGCTTTCGTCGATCATCGCGACCAGCGTTTCAAGGCGGTCTGCCTCGTAGGAAGGCTTGTCCGGCCGCAGCCTCGAGATGCGCGGAAAGCGCATCGCCACACCGGACTTGTGCCGCGTCGAGCGGTTGATGCCTTCGAAGGCGACCTCGACGACGAAGCCGAACTCCCGATCTGCGCGCACGGCCCGAACCGGACCGAAACGCTCGACGGTGTTGTTGCGGACGAATTTATCGAGCAGTTCCAGCTCCTGATCGGTGAAGCCGAAATAGGCCTTGCCGACTGGCACCAGCTGTTCGCCGTCCGGCGTCTCGGTCCAGACACCGAAGGTGAAGTCGGAATAGTAGCTCGAGCGCTTGCCATGGCCACGCTGGGCATACATCAAGACGGCGTCGACGTTGTAAGGATTGCGCTTCCACTTGAACCACGGGCCCTTCATGCGGCCCGCCTGATAGATGCTGTCCCGGCGTTTGATCATCACGCCCTCGATCACCGGATCGGGCGGCGAAGTCCGCAGCTTGTCCAATTCATCCCATGTCGAAAAGGCGACGAGCGGCGAAAGGTCGAACCGATCGTGCGGCGCCTGCTCGATAATCTCCGAGAGCCGGTCGCGCCGGTCGATGAAGCTGTTGCCGCGCACATCCTCTTGGCCGTCGAACAGCAAGTCGTAGGCCCGGATGAAGGCCGGGTATTCGTCGAGCATCTTCGCCGTCACCGTCTTGCGGTTCAAGCGCTGCTGAAGGTCGGAAAAGGTTCTCGTCGGGCTGTTCGAGCGTGCGGTCCCGCCGACGAGCAGTTCGCCGTCGAGTACGCCGTTGAAGCTGATGGAGTCCACAATATCCGGGAAGGCACCGGAGATGTCGTCGCCGGAGCGCGAATAGATCTTGCGCGTTTCGCCGGAGCGCGAAAGCTGGACACGGATACCGTCCCACTTCCATTCCGCCGCATAATCGGCCGGGTCGAGGCCGCTGAGATCGTTGTCCTCCACCGGATGGGCGAGCATGACGGAATGGAAGATCGCGGGCGTTGCGAGCACCGGCTTGCCGCCCCTGCCCTCCAGCCATTCGAAGAGCGATTCATAGGGCGGCTCCAGACCGTGCCATAGCGTTTCGATCTCGATTATGTCCTTGCCGCCGAGATCGGCCAGTGCCTGTTTGGCAAGCCGCGCCGAGACGCCGATGCGCATGGCGCCGGTGGCGAGCTTGATGAAGGCGAAGCGGCCAGACGGATCCAGCCGGTTGAGCGTATCGCGGACGAAACTGCGGACTTCGGTGCGGCCGAGCGAATTCATGCGGGTGAGGACCTCGCCGAGGCGCGGCTGGACAAAGGCGGAGCGATCGACGTCCTTTTCGTTGTCCCAGACGAGTGAGATCGTTTCGGCAAGGTCTCCGACATAGTCGTAGGAGTAGCGGAACAACACCTCGTCCATCCGCTCAAGCGTCAGATCGCGCAGCATGGCAGGCTTGACGTTGCGCACTTCGAGCGTCCCGGCGATCGCTGCAAGCCCGTAACCGCGGTCCGGGTCGGGTGTGTCGCGGAAATAGTCGGTCAGGAGCTTCAGCTTGCCCTTGCGGCTGGGCGTCAGGACAAGACGGTCGAGGAGATCGGCAAAGGGTTTCATGCGACCGCTCCAACCGGTGGAAAAGCCATTTCTTCTGAAGGTCCCTTCCCAACCGCTCCCCGCACGCACGAGGGTCTCACACGCCGTGCCCACCGCGTCCATCTCGCATCGACGCAGCATGAAGCAACGCTGTATTGGGGCGAAAGGGAGCCGGTCCCACACATCTGCGTCAATCTCCCTCGTCCTCATAGCCTACCAGATGCAGCGGCCTCGCCTTGATGCCGTGCAGCTCGCACCAGCGGACCAGCGCTTCCTCGCGGCCGTGGGTGACCCAGACTTCGGCGGGGCTGAGTTCGCTAATCGTGTCGGTAAGTTCCGGCCAGTCGCAATGGTCGGAGATGACGAGCGGCAGTTCGACACCCTGCTGCTTGGCGCGCTGGCGCACCATCATCCAGCCGGATGCGAAGGCGGGAAGCGGCTCGTTGAAGCGGCGCGCCCAGCGATCGGCGAAGGCCGAGGACGGACCGACGACAACGGCGCCCCTGAAGGCGGATTTGTCGCGGCCTTCAACGGTCGCCGGCCGCAGGTCGCCGAGGTCGATGCCCTGCCCGGCATAATATTCGCAAAGCCGCTCCATGGCACCGTGGATATAGATCGGCTCGTCGAAACCGGCATCGCGCAGCAGACGGATGACGCGCTGGGCCTTGCCGAGCGCATAGGCGCCGATCAGATGCGTGCGCTCCGGAAACTGCCGGAGCGAGCCAAGCACCTTGCCGATCTCCTCCATCGGATCGGGATGATGGAACACCGGCAGCCCGAAGGTCGCTTCGGTGATGAAGACGTCGCACGGCACCGGCACATAGGCCGCACAGGTCGGGTCCGCACGGCGCTTGTAGTCGCCGGAAACGACGATGCGGGTGCCGTTCTTCTCAATCGCGATCTGAGCAGAGCCGAGGACGTGGCCTGCCGGATAAAAGCTTACCTTGACGCCGTTCAAATCCAGCTTTTCGCCGTATTCGACGGCCTGCTCGCTGGCACAGAACCCCTCACCGCAGCGCAGGCGCATGATGTCAAGCGTCTGGCGCGTCGCAAGAACATGCCGGTGGCCAGGGCGGGCATGATCGGAATGGCCATGCGTAACGAGCGCCTGCTCCACCGGCCGCACCGGATCGACATAGAATCCGCCCTGCGGGCAATATAGCCCTCCAGGAGCCGGAAAAAGAAGAGCATCGGGTCGCATCATCAGCGAGAAGATAGCGGGAAATGGGCCGAGAGCCAGTAGCTTCCTGCAATTCCGTCTGCCTGCTGCCTGCTGCCGCAGATCGACCCATAGCTCGCCTTAGCGATTGGCCAGATTCGTTTGGAGGCAACCGATTTGAGACGGAAAATTCGTTATAGCATTATGGCAATCGCCGTCTTCGCCGCAGCCGTATATCTGAACAATACCAGTCTTTTGGCATCGCACCGGCAAGGCATGCCCGTGCTTTTGGCACATCGCGGGATCGCCCAGCGTTTCGACGAGCGGGATTTGACGAACGACACTTGCACGGCAGCGCGCATGCTGCCGCCGAAGCACGACTATCTGGAAAACACCATTCGCTCGATTCGCGCGGGCTTCGATGCGGGTGCGGATATCGTCGAGGTCGATGTCCATCCGACGACGGATGGGCAGTTCGCGATCTTCCACGACTGGACGCTCGACTGCCGCACGAACGGGCACGGCCTCACCCGCGCGCACTCGATGGCGCAAATGAAGGCGCTCGATATCGGCTATGGCTACACGGCCGACGGCGGCAAGACCTTTCCTTTCCGAGGGACCGGCATTGGCCAGATGCCGACGCTTGACGAGGTGCTTCAGACGTTTCCGGACAGGCGGCTGCTGATCAATGTCAAAAGCCGGGATCCCTCCGAAGGCGAGAAACTGGCTGCCGTCCTCAACGCTCTTTCTGCCGCGCGCCTTGAACTGATCATGGTCTATGGCGGCAACGAGCCCGTCCAAACCATTCAGCGCCTGGCGCCAGACGTCAAGACGGCATCGCGCGCGAGCCTCAAAGCCTGCCTGCTCGGATATATCGGCTACGGCTGGACGGGCATCCTGCCGCAAGCCTGCAAGAACACGATGGTTCTTGTTCCGGTCAATATCGCCCCGTGGCTCTGGGGCTGGCCGGACCGTTTCCTCAACCGCATGGAGGCTGGAAACAGCGTGGTCTTTGCGCTCGGCCCCTATCGCGGCGGCGATTTTTCGACGGGGATCGATACGCCCGAACTGCTGGCAAAGCTGCCCGTCGACTATTCCGGTGGCATCTGGACGAACGAAATCGAGGCGATCGGCAAGCTCAGCGGAAATTAGGCTCCCCAAGATACTTCGCGGCAAGGATTCTGTGTCAGAACGGATATATGTCTGGCACGGATGATGAACGGCGAAAGGGTCCTTGATGTATCTGCGGCGCAATATGCTCGGCCTTGCCGGTGCAGCTTTGGTCCTGCCGATGGCCGGTCTTGCCTTCGCTAGCTCAAAACGGTCCGCATCCGGCTGGGCGCTGGATGCATCGGGCGCGGCAAACAGCAACCTGCAGGCTCTGATCGACGAGGCGGCACGCAACGACATGCCGCTTTATCTTCCGGCCGGGACCTATGAAGCTTCAAACCTCGTGCTTCCGGACAATGCCCGCATTTTCGGCGTTTCGGGTGCATCGCGCATTCTTCATCGAGGCAGCGTCAATTCAGCGAAAGGCGCCCGGCGGATCGAGCTTTCCGGTATCGTCATCGAGGGTAGCGGCGGGATGAGCGGCGAGGTCAACAGCGGCCTGTTACAGTTGACCGGCATTGCCAACGTGCAGATCGACAACTGCGAAATCAGGCAATCCGGCAAGCATGGACTGCGCCTTGAGCGCTGCGGCGGCCGGATCGAACGCAGCCGTATTTCGGGGGCGGCGCAGGCCGGCATCTTCGCAGTCGATTCCACCGGCATTGCGATCACCGGAAATACGGTTGCCGATTGCGGCAACGGCGGCATTCTCGTGCACCGCTGGGAAAAGGGCGAGGATGGCACCGCCGTTACCGGCAACCGCGTAAGACGCATCAGGGCCAATGACGGCGGTACGGGGCAGAACGGCAACGGCATCAATGTCTTTCGCGCCGGCGGCGTGATGGTGGCAGATAACCAGATCGCCGATTGCGCGTTTAGCGCCGTGCGAGCCAATTCCGGCGACAACGTCCAGATCACCGGCAATCAATGCCTGCGCTCCGGCGAGACGGCGATCTATGCCGAATTCGATTTTCAAGGTGCCGTCTTGTCCGGCAATCTCGTCGATGGTGCTGCAAACGGCATATCGATCGCCAATTTCAACGAAGGCGGAAGGCTGGCCACCATCATCGGCAACATCGTGCGGAACCTGAGGCGCGACGGCCCCTACGAACCCGAGGTCGGCTTCGGCATCGGAATTGCCGCCGAAGCCGACACGACCATCTCGGGCAATGTCGTCGAAGACGCCCCGCTCTTTGCGATGCAGCTCGGCTGGGGGCCTTATCTGCGCAATCTCGTTGTTACCGGAAATGTCTTGCGCAAGGCCCCCGTCGGCTGTGCGGTTTCGGTGGCACAAGGCTCAGGCACGGCGGTGATCACCGACAACGTCTTCCAGGAAATCACCGAGGGGGCAGTCTTGGGCTTCGAATGGGAGAAAAAGGTCTCCGGCGACCTTACGCAAGCAGGCAGCGAACAATACCCGCATCTGACCATCGAGCGGAACCGCAGCAGCTGAGACACATCAAAAGCTTTCATTGATCCATCAGGACCAGACGCTTTCGCTTCGCACGGCCGCGCTCTACTTTGCGCGCAACGTTCAAGGGGGACAAAAGCATGCTGACAATCTACGGCGTTTACCGTTCGCGCGCCGCGCGCGTCTACTGGACGGCCGAGGAACTCAACATCGCCTTCACCTCGGTTCCGGTGATCCAGGCGAAGCGGCTTGACAATCCGCTGGCGCCAGATGCACCGATCAATACGCTCTCGCCCGAGTTCATCGCCATCAATCCGATGGCGCAGATTCCTTCGATCAAGGACGACGAGCTGGTGATGCACGAGTCGCTGGCGATCAATCTCTATCTTGTGCGCAAGCACGGCGGGCCGATTTCCGGCAAAACCGTCGAGGAAGACGGTTTGCTGACGATGTGGACCGTCTGGGCGCTGGCAGAACTCGAGCCGCATACGGTAAGGATCGTCGTGACCTATGACAACGAGCACGAAAACACCGAGGCCGGAAAGGCAGCAATCGACGTCGCCTGCCGCTCGATGAAGCGTCCGCTCGCCGTGCTGGAAAAACACCTCACCAACAAGCAATGGATCGTCGGCGACCGCTTCACCGTTGCCGATCTCAACGTTGCGGAAGTGCTGCGCTATGGCCAAACGGAACAGGCGCTGTTCGACGCTCATCCGAAGGTCAGCGCCTGGCTGAAGCGCTGCCAATCCCGCCCCGCCTATCTCGCCATGCAGGCGACACGCTCGAAAGAGCCGGTCTGACCCAAAGCCGTTATCGTCCTGCCGATTGGCTGGATTTCCAGTCGAGCCCGATGTCCAGCGTCGGGGCGCTGTGCGTCAGCCAGCCGACCGAGATCAGATCGACGCCGGAAGCGGCAATCGCACCTGCGGTCTGCGGCGTCACCCGCCCGGAAGCTTCGGTGATCGCGCGTCCGGCGACGATTTTGACTGCCCGGCGAAGCTGGTCCGGGGTCATGTTGTCGAGCAGGACGGCATCGACGCCGGTCTCCATCGCTTCGCGCAACTGATCGAGCGTATCGACCTCCACTTCGATCTTCACCATATGGCCGGCACCGGCCTTGGCCCGGCAAATGGCTTCGGCGACGCCGCCGGCAATGGCGACATGATTGTCCTTGATCAGCACGGCATCGCAAAGCGCAAAGCGATGGTTGACGCCGCCGCCGGCGCGCACGGCATATTTCTCCAGCGCGCGCAGTCCCGGCGTCGTCTTGCGGGTGCAGGCGACCGAGGCGTTCGTACCGGCGATCGCGGCCACGATCCCGGCCGTCACCGTGGCGATGCCCGAAAGATGGCCAAGAAAGTTCAGCGCCGTCCGCTCTCCCGTCAAAATGGCGCGAGAGGGACCTTCGACCGTGACGATGACGTCTCCGGGCTTCACCGCCGCGCCGTCCGCGACATGAAAGGTCATGATGATCGCGGGATCGACAAGCTCAAACGCCAGCGCAGCGGCGCAAAGCCCGGCGATCACCCCAGGCTGGCGGGCCACCATGACGACCTTGGAGCGGTGATCCTGCGGAACGACGGCCGCCGAGGTGATGTCGCCAGCAAGGCCGAGATCTTCCAGCAGCGCATTGCGCACGAGCGGCTCGATCAGCAGCCGCGGCAGGCCAACAAGCGTCATGTCAAGCACTCCTTTCAAGTGGGTCGGATGCGACGGCGCGCGCAAAATTCAAAACCTGAGATAAGTTCATCCTTTGGCGCCTGGCATGTACGTGCTTCAGCGGAAAATCGGTTCGGGCGTGGGCGCCGCGCGATTCCGTCCGCAGCGCCGCAAAGACGGCAATCAACAGCCCGACGGTGGCCGGATCCGTTGCCGGCCCCTCCTTCTCGACGAAGGGAAGGAGCGCGCCGATCGCGCCGTGGATCGACCTGCCATTGCGCAGCACGCTAAGATGCGCAGAGACAATCGGCCGGACAGGCGATGCGTCGGGTTGCAGCGGCAGCGGTTCGATCACTGTGGGCCGCAGGCATGCGGTCGTGCCGGCGATATCCCGGGCAGAGCGCATGCCCATGACTGCGGCTTCGAGCAGCGAATTGCTGGCAAGGCGGTTGGCGCCGTGCAGGCCAGTCGAAGCCGCTTCGCCGGCGACCCAGAGGCCGGGGACGCAACTGCGGCCGTTCTTGTCTGTGGCGACACCGCCCATGTGGTAATGCACGGCCGGTTCAACCGGGATCAGATGCCGCGCCGGATCGACCCCGGCCCCGCGGCACAAGGTATCGATCACCGGAAAGCGGCTTGAAAAGCGAGCGCCGAGGGCCTCGCGGGCATCGAGATAGACCTTGCCGCCGCGGGCGATCTCGGCGCTGATTGCGCGCGCCACCACGTCGCGCGGTGCAAGTTCCCGAGCAGGCTGATCCGCCATGAAGCGCTCGCCGCGCTCGTTGATCAGAAACGCGCCCTCGCCGCGCACCGCTTCGCTGACGAGCGCCAGCGGCCGCCGCTTCGAACGCAGTGCGGTCGGGTGGAATTGCACGAATTCCATATCCGCAAGCTCGGCACCTGCCCTTGCAGCAAGGACAATGCCCTGGCCGAAATTGATGACCGGATTGGTCGTCGCCTCGTAAAGGCCGCCGAGGCCGCCGGTTGCCAGGAGGACATGCGGCGTCGGCACGATGAAGGCCCTTCCGCCGGACGCGCAAAGGACGCCGCCGATCGCACCGTCTGCGAGCGCCAGACGCCGGACCTCGAAATTGGCAAGCACGGTGATCGACGGCGTGGCCGAGACGGCTTGTACCAGAGCGCGAATGATGGCGGCACCGGTGCCGTCACCTTTGGCATGGACAATGCGCGGGCGGGAATGGGCGGCCTCCAGCCCGAGCGCAAGCCGACCTTCGCCGCTCCTGTCGAAGCAGACGCCCAGTTTCTCCAGCAACCCGATCATCGCTGGCGCTTCGCGCAGGATATCTGCGGCGATCTCACGATCACAAAGGCCGTCACCGGCAGCAAGCGTGTCGGCAAGGTGGAGGTTTGCGCTGTCATCCGCGCCGATGCTTGCGGCAATGCCGCCCTGGGCCCAGGCGCTCGAGGTCCCGGCACCCAGGGCGGCTTGCGTGACCAGGACGACCGGCTTCGGCGCCAGTGTGAGCGCAGCCATCAGCCCGGCAATGCCACTGCCGACAATGACCGGGCGGCCGGCAAGATCGGTGAGGATTTCGGTCATATCGCCAGCATCCTTTCGACGGCACGCCGCGCCGCGTCCGCAATGGCGGGCTCGACGGTGACTTCGTGGCGGTTTTCCTGAAGCGCCGTGCGAATGTTCGAAAGCGTGATCCGCTTCATGTGTGGGCACAGATTGCAGGGCCGGATGAATTCTACATCCGGATGGTGCACGGCGACGTTGTCGCTCATCGAACATTCGGTGAGCAGCACGACGCGGGCCGGTCGCTTCTTGCCGACATAGTCCGACATGATGGCGGTGGAGCCGGCGAAATCCGCTTCGGCGACCACATCGGGCGGACATTCCGGATGGGCGAGCACGGTGACGCCCGGATAGTTTTCCCGAAGCTTACGGACGTCATCGGCGTTGAAGAGCTCATGCACCTCGCAGTGGCCATGCCAGGCGATGATCTCGACATCGGTGTCCTTTGCGACGTTGCGGGCAAGATATTCGTCCGGGATCATCAGCACGCGCGGCACACCAAGCGATTCGACCACCTCCTTGGCATTGCCCGAGGTGCAGCAGATATCCGAAGCGGCTTTCACCGCCGCCGAGGTATTGACATAGGTGATGACCGGCACGCCGGGATGGGCCTGGCGCAAAAGCGCGACATCCTTTGGCGTGATCGAATCGGCCAGCGAGCAACCGGCGCCCATATCGGGAATGAGCACCGTCTTTCCAGGATTAAGCAGCTTGGCTGTTTCGGCCATGAAGTGGACGCCGGCAAGCACGATCACCTCGGCATCCACCTCGATCGCCCTGCGCGCCAGCGCCAGGCTGTCGCCGACGATATCGGCAACGCCGTGGAAGATCTCCGGCGTCTGGTAATTGTGGGCGAGGATGACGGCGTTGCGGCGGCGCTTCAGATCGAGGATCGCCTCGACATCGTCCTGGAAGGTCAGCCATTCCGCCTTGGGAATGACGCGGCTAACGCGATCATAGAGAGAGGACGCGGACACGGGAGGATTCACGGCGAGCTCCTTTATACTCGAAATGAGTATTTCGTGGATGAGCTGATTATTCTCAATTTGAGTTTATGTCAAGCGCGGGAGAGCGGAAGTTTCGAGCCGGACAGCGCCCGCTCTTCGACAACGGCATGCCGATAGCGGAAGAGCTTCGCGGGCCGGCCGCCGGTTTCGCTGGTCGTTTCGCCGGTTTCCTCGATCAGCTGCTGCTGATCGATCAGCCGGCGGAAATTCGGTTTATGAAGAGTAAGGCCCGACAGTGCTTCGACGCTGCGCTGAAGCTGCAGCAGCGTGAAGCTCTCCGCCATGAGCTCGAAGACGACCGGACGATACTTGATCTTCGCCCGAAGCCTGGCTATTCCCGTCGCAAGGATCCGCCGGTGATCGGCAAACATCCGCCGGCCCGGGTTTTCCGCCACGGTTGCGCCGGCCTCTGCCACCAGACCCGCCTCGTACAGCAGCTCGTAGCGTTGCAGGGCGAGATCTTCGTTCCACGCGGCGCCATCCAGGCCAAAGGTAAAGGCGATCCGGCGCTTGCGGTTCTGCTGGCGAGCCGCATCCGTCGTTTCCCAGCGCCGCAGCCCGTCGACAAGCGCGTCGAAGACCGGCGGCTTGCCTTTGCGGTGATCCTCCCATGGAAAATATTCATACCAGCTGTGCCAGCCCGGCGCCGGGTGCTCCCGCACCAGCCCCAGATAGCTGATCGAGATCGTCCGTCCACCGAGGATCTCATTCTGCCGGTCGCGGTCGGCGAAGGTATAAAGCTGCTCAAGATAGCCCACCGGATGCGCCGTCTGCTCCTGAATCCACTCCCGCAGCCCGCTCTGCAGCGTGCGGTGCCCCATCTCGAAGGATCCGGATGGCAACGCTTCGCCGCTCCTGACCGTCATGACGCGCGGGTCGTCGTCGGTTACGGCGGCAAGGACGGCGATCAGTTCTGCGTGTGCAACGCCGATGGGCACTGTGAAGGATCACTCCTCTGCAAATGGGGTTCTCACCAACAGCTTTGCCACACGAGCTATACAAAGCCAATGCAGCGTGAAGCACAGCGCACTGCCAGCCACGCCGTCAAGCAAACAGCTTCACCGTTCCGGCCATCTCCTCGCGGATCCAGGCCTTGAAGTCGCGCACCTTCTTCGGCTCGCGCGCGCCTTCGGCGGTCACGAAATAGTGGCCGAAGCCGGTTTTGGCACGGATGGTGAAGGGGACGGCGAGCTGGCCGGCCTGCAGCGAATAGTCTGCCAGCGTCTGCCAGGCGAGCATGACGCCCTGCCCGGCGATGGCCGCATCGAGACAGAGCGATGCGTCGTTGAAGACGTGGCGCGTCGCCGGCGCCGAACCCGACAGGCCCGCCTCCTGCATCCAGACCTCCCAGCCGAACATGGCGCGGCCATCGATGACGGCCGGCAGCTTCCGGATATCTGCAGGCTCCTTCAGATCGCGCGCCATCTGCGGTGCGCAGACCGGGAATACTTCCTGCTCCACAATCAGTTCGGCCTTGACACCCGGCCACTGCCCGGCACCGACGCGGATGCCGATATCGACGTCGGATGTCGAAAGATTGACCAGGCAAGTCGTTGCATCGATGCGCAGCTTGATATCCGGAAAACGCGCGGCGAAACGATCGAGCCGCCACACCAACCAGCGGGCAGCGAAGACGGGTGCTACGGAGATCGTCAGCGTGGCGTCGTCCCGGCGCTGCGCAATCGAGACGGCCTGCGACATGCGGTTGAAGCCCTCCGTCAGGGCTGCAAGCACCGGCGCGCCCGCTTGCGTCACCACCATGCCTTTCGACGTGCGCTCGAATATCAGCTGATCGAGCTGCGCTTCAGTCTTGATGACCTGCTGGCTGACGGCACCGATCGAGACCCCGAGTTCCTCCGCAGCAAGCTGCAGCGAACCGAGACGCCCGACCGCCTCCAGCGCGCGCAGCCCATTCAAATGCACCGAGTTGAGATTGCGCATATATATTTTCTATAGCGGGTCGTTGATAATCTCAATTGAAAAGGTTTCTCGTGGCTCCGATATTGAGGCGCAGCACCTGAAACGGCGAGGAATTTCGCCGTACACTGTGCATTATTGAGCCAGAGAAAGCGAGGCATGCAATGTCATTGCTGAAGTTTTTCTTGAATAGGTCATCCGAGGCGGCATCTCCTCAGGGCGATGATCCGCTGTCGCATCCGCAGATCGCCACAATGTCGCTGCGGCAAATGGCCGATCTGCCTTCAAACTATGCAGCGCCGAAGCCAACGCGATACGAGACGCGGCCGCTTACGAAATGTGCCTGATTGCAGCCTGGATCTTTCGCGCAGACAACGGCAATGGACCGGATGCCACCAGCCCTCCCATCTCCTGTGCCGACGAGATGAGGAGGGCACAGGGGCGCCCTCAGCCCTTTTCGATCGTCAGCGCCCGCTGCACTGCAGGGCGGTCCATCATGCGGGCGTAGTGGGCGCTCGCCTTGGCAAATCGCATCGGATCGACGCCATCGCCGCGCAGCCAGCCGGTCATCGTGAAAAGGTATGGATCGGCGACTGAATACTGCTCGCCCATGACCCACGGGCCGGCGAGCATCGTCTCCTCGATGAGTTCGAAGCTTTCCGTCATGGTCTGGGGAACCTTGGCCTGCATGGCTTCGTGCGCGGCGGGATCGTCTGCCCAGCGGGAACCGCGGCGCTTGTGTGCATGGTTCACGTGCACGCTCGAGCAGAGGTAGCTGTTGAAGGACTGCAGGCGGGCGAACTCGAACGGGTCGTCGAGCGGCGCGAGCCTGGCTGCCGGGACGGTCTGCGCGATATAGGCGAGGATCGCCGGCGTTTCGGTGACTACGCCGCGATCGGTGACGAGGGCGGGGACGCGGCCCTTCGGGTTGATCTTCAGATATTCCGGCGAACGCTGCTCGTTGTCCTTGAAGCTGATCATCCTTGCTTCATAGGCAAGGCCGGATTCCTCCAGCGCGATGAGACTTGCCAGCGCACAGGTGCTTGGCGCGAAATAAAATGTCAGCATGGTCGAGACTCCCTTTCGGCAGGTTTATATAGCGTAGCCGTCGCGCCGTGCCCATGGGCGAATTCGGGGCCGTTGCCGGCCCCGGCCAATCATGCGGCCCTCGCGCAGCCTGGCACATCTTCCAGCTTGTACCAGACCGGAATGCCGCGCTCGCGCGCGATGCGGACGTCGTTGTCAGCTCCCTTGGAGTTCCCCGGCAGCCGCAGCACGCCCTGGCAAAGCTCCAAAAGCCGGTGGGCGACGGGGTGGAAGATCTCCTCGTAGAGATCATCGCCGGTCGACTTGCCGCCGGCTGCATTCCAGACCGGCAAGGCCACCCATTCGCCGATCATCGGCACATGGCCCGCCCTGAAGAGCGCGTAGGAAGGTTCCTCCAGCCGCTTCAGGTTGGCCGCCATCTTTCCCGGATCATCGCCGGTTCCGGACCTGTATGGCCCTGCAATCAAAATCAACATCGTCAACTCCATCACTCCCGGCCTCATGCACGGGATCTCACGATAATGGGCAAATATGCTTGCATGTCGAGTCATTTCAGGCATTATCGTGAAGTTTCGTAAATTTTCGTGTGGACAAATGCTGACCACCCAACGCAAATCACTGATACTCGACATCCTGCGTCGTGACGGCCAGGTCATTGCCAAGCGCGTCGCCCAAGATTTGGCGCTGTCGGAAGATACGATCCGGCGCGACCTTCGGGAGATGGCGGCCGACGGGCTCTTGAAACGGGTGCATGGCGGCGCGATGCCGATTGCACCCGACCTGCCGGATTTCTCGGCGCGGAGGAGCGTGTCGTCCGATGCCAAGCAGCGGCTCGGCGCCAGGGCGGTGCAAATGGTCAAAGCGGGGCAGATGATCTTTCTCGACGGCGGGACGACGACGGCGCAGATCGCCCGGTGTCTGCCACGCGACATCGCCTTTACCATCGCAACGCACAGCCCGACGATCGCAGCGGAACTGGAACATCACCCGACCGCCGACATCATTCTCACAGGCGGGCGGCTCTACAAGCACTCGATGGTGGCAACCGGCGCTGCGGCCATGGCCGCGATTTCGCAGCTTCGGCCCGATATCTTCTTTCTCGGCGTCACCGCGGCCCATCCCGTGCACGGGCTGTCGACGGGCGACTACGAGGAGGCGGCGATCAAGCGCCATATCGCTCGTTGCGCGGCCGAAACATATGTCCTGCTGACCGAGGAGAAATTCGATCGCGTTTCGCCTTGCCCTGTCCTCGCCATTTCAGACGTTGCGGGACTGATCGTTTCGGCCGGAGTGCCAAAAGAGCGGCTTGCGCCCTATCGGGCGCTCAATGCCGCGATCTTCGAAGCATGAAGGGCGCAGCGAGCCGAGCGATGTCCTGCGGCAGCAGACTTGCCGAAAGTGCCGCCACGAAGACGGCCAGCATAGCATAGGCCGGCATCATGCTGCCGGTTCCGAGATCGCAGATCGCCGCCAAATGCGGCTGGAATGCCGCGATCGTTAAGGCGATCCACGGCATGCCGAACATGCGGGCCGCAAACGCACCGAAGCCTGGCGTTTCCGCGATTGCCGCAAGCACGCCGTAGCCTGCGGCAATCCAGATGGCGGCCCGCAGCCAGGCCCGTTGGCCAAAGGGAGTTATCCTCCCCTCTTCGAAGGCGATGAAGAGATAACCGCAGAACACCGTGACGAAGAGGAACGCCACCGGCAGGCTTTCGACCACCATTTCCGGCCGTAACTGGCCCGTCCAGCCACCCGCGAGAATCCCCGGAAAGGCCGCCGACGTCGAAAACCAGACAAGCGCGACAGGCGCCCAAAGCCAGTGGACCGACAGGTAGCGCAAACGGGCGAATGTGCAGAACACCATGATGGCCCCCGCAAGCCCAATACCCGAAGGCTTCATCGTGCCGGACATGGCAAGCACGATTGGCCCGCACGAACCGGCAATCTCGGCGCAGCCGGACATGGCGATGATCGCCCAGGTCACGTAATCGAAGCACATGGAAAAGAACAGGAAGATCGCGACGGCGATCAGCATCCACCAGAGATAGCGGCCTGCAAACATGTCCTGCCCTCGTGGCACGGGTTGAACGCCGCACCATAGTAGGACAATTGCGCCGCCGCGCATCTCCTCCCGCAGGATTTGGTTTAATGTATATTAGGAATTACTGATTATCAGAGGCGCTCTGTGCCGTAACGGCACGACTATGCAACGAGCGCAGCCGTGACGCGAACGTCGCCGACATGGATGCCGTTCCAATTGTACATCGGCTTGACTGCCATCGAAATCAGCTTCGCGTGAACCTCGCTGCCCCTCTCGAAGAACCGGGCGAGTGCTGCCGCCACCATGGCCTCGGCAGCGCGGGTTGTCCCGTCCTCGCACTTCACGGCAATCGAGATCCCTTCTTCGGGAATTGCAGCGCAGAAGACGCCTTCGGCGCCGGTCTTGGCGAAAATCCTGCCCGGCGCGATCTGCATCAGCTCCGTGCAGGCGCGCCCCGTACCTGCGACATAGAAGGGCTCCGCCATACAGGCGTCGAACAGGCGTCGTGCGGCTTTGGCGCGCAACGGCTCGAGGCCATTTCCGGTCGCCATCTTGGCAAAGCCATGCGCAAGGCCGCGGAGCGGGACTGCATAGGTCGGGATCGAGCAGCCGTCGGTGCCGCAATTGTCGCGGCCAAGCACGGCGCCGCTGAGGCTCTCCATCGTACCGCGTATCTCTTGCTGCAGCGGATGGTCGTAGCCGGCATAGCCCTTCGGATCGATATCCCGATGGCAGCAGGCGCAGACGAAGCCCGCATGCTTGCCGGAACAATTGTTGTGCAGCGCCGTCGGTGCCGTGACCGTGCGCGCCTGGTGGATGAGAGTCTTGCGGTCCGACGACCAGTGGGCACCGCATTCGAGCGCTTCAGCGCTGCGTCCAGCGCGCGCCAGCATTGAGGCGGCAAGCCCTACATGCTCGTCTTCGCCGTTATGTGAAGAACAGGCGAGCGCCAGTTCCTTGTTTCCGAAGCCATAGGCATCGGCCGCGCCACTTTCGACCAGCGGCAGCGCCTGCATTGCCTTGCAGGAGGACCGCGGGAAAACGCCGGCATCGATATCGCCAAGCCCGAAGACCACCTTGCCGTCGCCGTCGACGGCAACGACCGTGCCGCGATGGCAGCTTTCGACGAGCGAGCCGCGCGTGACTTCGACAGTGACGGGATTGGACATGGGCAGGAATCCGGATCGGTTTTGGGCAGAGCAAACCCATAGCGCGTTGCGCCGATAAAGCAACGCCTTTCGGCCAGGCTGCGGCGCACCGACGGCCTAAAGCGGACTGATCCTGTAGGCGCAGCGGCGGGCGCCGAGGAGAATGTGCTCGCACCGCTCAACTTTGGCGCCGAGCACATTGCCAAAGGTCTCGAGCTCGGATCGGCAGAAGCCGGCGCAGGCCCGGGCCGCCGCACAGATGGGGCAGTGGTTTTCGACAAGCATGAACGAGCCGTCATCTTCCATCCAGCTATCGGCCATGTAACCTTCGCGCGTCCGGATCGCCGACAGCTGTCGGACGCGCAGAGCGAGCTCGGACGAAGAGACCTCCTTGCGGTAGCGCTTCACGGTTTCTGCCTCGCGTGCCGAGATGATGGTATCCAGCGCATCCCTGCCGAGCGTCTCGACCATCGTGCTCAGAAGGGTCGCGGTCAATTCCGCATGCCCGTCCGGAAAGGTCTGGTTGCCGGCGGGGGTCAGATGCCAGAGCTGGCCTGGCCGCCCCCTGCCCGAGCCCGGCTCGGTAAGCGGCTCGACAAGACCGTCTGCGGCAAGCTTCGTCAGCTGCTGGCGTGCCGCTTCACAGGTGATGCCCAGCACATCGCCGATCGACGCTGCGCGTTGCGGCCCATCGGTCTTTATCAGAAGCAGGATGCGGCTGGCAGGCGAGTGACGCATTTATTTTTCCAAGGTGATTCTTGCTTTAAAAAAGCAGGCATGCAATTTTCCTATTTATAACTTGGATAATAATGATCCGCTAGGGAAAACATCAAGGTATTGTCATGACCAGTGTCGATCGGGCCGCTGCACCCAAGTCATCAGTCTTCAGGCTTTTCACGCCGTCCCTGCTGCCCGCCACGCTGATGCTCGGCGGCGGCGTGACGCTCTATGCCATCGAGAGCTACATCACCGCCACGGTCGCCCCCTCTATCGTACGCGATATCGGCGGCTTGCCGCTACTTGCCTGGGTAACGACGCTTTTCGTTGCCGCCGCCGTGCTCGGCTCGATCTTCGTCGCCATGCGGCCGCGATCCATGGGCTTGCGCGGCGCCTATGTCTGCGGCGCCCTGATTTTCGCCATAGGCAGCCTCATCTGCGCGGCCGCACATGTCATGGAAATGGTTCTCGCCGGGCGCGCCGTTCAGGGTTTCGGGGCCGGCATCCTTGCAGCGCTTGCCTATGCTTTCGTTCGTTTCGCCTATCCGGAGCCGCTCTGGCCGAAAGCCTCCACGCTTTATGCCGCGATCTGGGGCGTTGCGACCCTACTCGGGCCGACTGCAGGGGGCCTGTTTTCGCAAGGCAGTGCATGGCGATACGCCTTCATCATCCTCGTGCCGCTCGGCCTGCTAATGGCCGTTCTTGCGCCATGGCTGCTACCGAAAGCGACGGACGACCGCGCGCACGCCAAGACGCCGGTCTTGCAGATCTGCCTGCTGCTTGTCGCCGTGCTGTTCGTCAGCATCGCAGGCGCCGTCGAGCCTATCCCCGCCAAGACTGCACTGATTGCCCTTTCCGTCATCTCGATTTCGCTGATGCTGGTGACGGAGCGGCGAGGCAACAACCGGCTTCTGCCGACCGGCGCCGTCATGCTGGCAAAGCCGGTTGCGCGCGTCTACCTCATCATGTTCGTGCTGCTGTTCATCCTCGTCAGCGACATCTATATTCCCTATTTCCTGCAGGCCCTACATGGCGTGACGCCGCTGATTTCCGGCTATCTGACCGCCCTTGTCGCGCTCGGCTGGACGATCGCCGCCTTTTTCAGCGGCTCCCTGACCGGCAGGCGCGCAAGCAACGCGATCGTCGCCGGCTGTATCATCGAAGCGCTGGCGACCGTTTTCCTGGCGATCTTTCTCGCTCGGGACAACCATATTGCGAGCCTTGCAATTCTCGGACCGGCGGCTGTCGCAATGCTGATGATGGGTTTCGGCGTCGGCCTCGGATGGGCACATCTGGTGACAAAGGTGCTGCGCCTTGTCGGCAGCGCCGAGCAGGACAAGGCATCGGCCGCGATCTCGACCGTGCAGTCGCTCGGCGGCGCTTTCGGCGCTGCGGTCGCAGGCGTCATTGCCAACAGCACAGGGCTCGTTACACCGGGCGGCATTTCCGGCAGCATATCGGCCGCCCACTGGCTCTACGCCGCCATGGCTCTTCCCGGCATCGTTACGATCGCAGCGGCGCTGACGCTGAGAGAAGGCCGAGATTGAAAAGAAGCGCCTAAGGGCGAGTGCCCAGGGCGCCTCTTCCATCACTGAGAGCGACCTCAGGCGACGCTGCGCGCCGGCTCTTGCTGGACAGCCTGCTGCTTCACGCCGAGATAAAGAACGGAGCGGAGGCCGATCCCGTAGGTGTCGCAGACCTCGGGCGTCAGGAATTCGTTGACCGGAACCTCCTGCACCGCAAGGCCCGACTGCCGGATCACATCGACGAATCCCGGCTTCGAGAAGATGCGCACGTGGTCATCCTGGCCGAAATGCTGCCAGCGCCCCTCAGGCGTCGTCACTTCGGGATTTTCATAATTGTCCTGGATCGAAAGGCAGATCGGCGCCATCAGGATGGCAATGCTGTCCTGCTTGAGAACGCGGCGTATTTCGGAGGCGGCTCGCACCGGATCGTCGACGTGTTCGAGCACGTGCGAGCACAGAACGAAATCGAAAGTCTCGTCCGCATAAGGTAGATTGTGAATGTCTGCCTTGTCGTCCGCCTCCGGCATATACATGTCGCAGCTGCGGTAAAAGATGTGTGGGTGGCTTTTCAGCCAGAAGCTCAAAGAGCGGCCGGGGGCAATATCCAGAAACCGGAACGGCTGCGCCTGGTTGAGGCGCTGAAACACAGGCGTCAGGAACAGGGCATAGAGCCTGTCCCGGTCGCTCGAGTGACAGTTGGGGCAGCTATAGGCCTGATGATTGATCGTTTCGAATTCATCGACCCGATAGGGAAAGCCGTGTTCGGTCGCCTTGTCGATGTAATACCGCGGAAGCGGCACGAAATGCGGTATCCTGCTGCGGCAGACGGGGCAAGAGTGGAATAGAGCCATTGCATTCCTCGTGGGGGGGCCTTGCCACGCGCAGTCAACGCCACATCAAGATGCGCAGTTCAGACCCGGGTTTCGCTCAGACGACAGTTCAGCGACCCCGGAGACTCACATACGGCCAGGATCAGTTTTACTTGTGCGCCCCGATGCTGGTCCGAAGCTGACCTTAAACGGTCAGGGTGATCTTGCCGATATGGCTGCTCGTTTCCATCAGCTTGTGTGCTTCGACGACATCTTCGAAGGCAAAGGTCCTGTGGATGACGGGGGCGGCCTTGCCGGCTTCGAGGAGCGGAAAGACCTGGGAGAGAAGGTCGTCGCGAATGGCGCGCTTTTCTTCTAGAGTGCGCGGGCGCATCGTCGAGCCGGTGACGGTGAGGCGCTTGGCCATGATCGGCGCGAGGTTGGCCCTGTCAGCGACGGCCCCGCCCAGCAAGGCGATGATCGACAGGCAGCCGTCCCTGGCAAGCGATGCGATATTCTTTTCGAAATAGGCAGCGCCGACCATGTCGAGTACGACATCGACGCCATGGCCACCGGTCTGGGCCCTGATGACTTCGGCGAAATCTTCGCTCTTGTAGTTGATCGCCCGCTTCGCGCCAAGCTTTTCGCAGGCCTTGCATTTGTCCGCCGAACCTGCGGTCGCATAGACCTCGGCGCCGAAGGCGCGGGCGAGCTGGATCGCCGTGGTGCCGATGCCGCTGGAGCCGCCGTGGATGAGAACGCTTTCGCCCTCCGTCAGGCCGGCCATCTGGAAAAGGTTCGCCCAGACGGTGAACAAGGCCTCCGGCAGGGCTGCGGCCTGCACCGCATCATAGCCTTTCGGAAACGGCAAGACCTGGCCAATGGGCAGCAGGCAAAATTCGGCATAGGCACCGCCGTTGGCGAGGCCGCAGACCTTGTCGCCGACCGAGTATCCGGAAACGCCCGGACCGATTGCGGCCACTTCGCCGGAAAGTTCGAGCCCGAGGATGGGGCTCGCATCCTTGGGCGGCGGGTATGTTCCCTGACGCTGCGCCACATCCGGGCGATTGATGCCGATAGCCTGCACGCGTACGAGGACCTGCCCCTCGCCGGGCACTGGAACATGTCCGGTCCCGATCCTCATGACTTCCGGCCCGCCAAAGCTCGGCAGGTCGACGAAACGCATGTTCGTTGGCAAAGGCATGACGGTCTCCTCTTTCCGAAAGCCCAGGAGATAATTCAGCGCCCCGTGATTGGGAAGGAGAGAAGTGGCAAAGGCGTCAATTCGCCTCGCCCAGTGGATGGAAGATCAGCCCGTCGGCGCTTTCCTTCGCTTCGGCCTTGATGTGTGCGATCTCGGCGCTGACACGATTGATGTCCTCAATCACCAAGCCTTCCGACAGTTCAAGGACACCAATCGAGCAGCGCATCAGCGCAAAACGCGCTTCTGCACCTGCGCGGTCATGACCGGCAATGCCTCCGGCCGCGCGGTCCTCGTCGCAGTAGAGATCGCGGACGTCTTCGCGAAAATCAGTGATGAGCCGATCAAGAATCTCGGTCAGTTCCTCCTTCGTCCATCCGATGACGCCGATGAAGAAGTCGTCGCCCCCGACATGGCCGAGGAAATGGCGCTCGGCGAAGAAGTAGCGGCGCATCAGAGCGGCGAAGAGCGAGATCGCGTGGTCGCCGAGATGGAAACCATAAGTATCGTTGAAAGGCTTGAAGTTGTCGAAGTCGCAATAGCAGAAATGCCGCACCTCGTCGCCGTCGCGACCGGCCTGGCGCATGAAATCGCGGATGGCGCGGTTGCCCGGCAGGCCGGTCAGCGGGTTCTGGTCCTGTGCGGTCTTCAACTGTTTTTCGTTGATGACCTTGATGAGGGAGGCAGCGGAGACGACGCCGGCATAACGCATGTTGTCAGTAAGGATCAGGCAGTTGCTGCCTTCCATATTGGCGAAGATCGTCATCAACCGCTCGGCGTCGGAATTGAGACCGACGATCGGTGCCATTTCGACGAAGTGCGAAATCGTGCGGCCATAGATCTTGTTCTTCAGGAGATCGCGGCCGAAAGGCTGGTAGATATATTCCTTGAGATGATGCTCATGGATGATGCCGCGCGGCTCGCCATTGGCATTCAAAACGGGGAAAAATGCCTGGCGCGGATTGCGGCGAAAGAGCTCGAAGACCGTGTCGATGCTGTCGTTCTCATAGACCGTCGGCAGCACTTCAATCTGCTTGCGGATAAGGATTTCATCGAGCGATTGCGTGTTGTGCTTGCTTTTGCCGAGATCCTGAAGATGCGGAAACGACGACACGAGTTCCGACGTATGCTGCGTCGGCCGGGCAATGAACCAGCCTTGGACGAGATCGACGCCATATTCGCGGCAAGCCAGGAACTCCGCTTCGGTTTCAACGCCTTCCGCGATGACCCGGGTTCCGAGCACATGGGCGATGTTGACGATGTTCTTCAACAGGTGGCGCTTGCGCGGCTTGCAGTCGATGTCGGCGACGAAGTGACGGTCGATCTTGAGGTAATCGACGGCATAGTCGCAGAGCAGCTTCATCTCACCGTGACCGACGCCGAAGTCGTCGATTGCCAGCTTGAAGCCGGTCTTGCGAAGATTGGAAACCAGCGCCTCGAATTCCGGCACGCTGGTATTGTCGAAACGCTCGGAGAATTCGAAGCAGACCGAGGAGGGTGGGATGTTGGCGGCTTTCAGGTGCTGGAGAAGGGTCTCAACTAGACGGTCGCCGTGCGGGATCAGCCGGACGTCGAGATTGAGGAAAAGCGTCGAGGTCGAACAATTGCCGAGCGTCGCGAACTTTGCGAGCGCGCGGCTGGCGACCATCTGCTCCAGCTGCAGCAGCTGGCCGGCGCGATGGGCCTCATCGAGGATTTCAACGGCGGAATCGAAGCCCATGCGCTCCTGCCCGCGCATCAGGGACTCGTAACCGAAGACTGTGCCTGTCCCTGCCTCGACGATCGGCTGGAAAGCATTTTCGATGACCAGTTTCGCAAGCGTCACGATCTGATCGCTGGCATAACGGCGCAATACGTCCGGTTCGACGGCGGCAGCCAAAGACATGCCAAATTCTCCACTGCGAAGTCTTCTTTTTCGCAGCGAAGATGGTGAAAAAGCATCAATGAACCCTTTCGCCAATGTGAAGCTTTTGTGAAAGTTGCGGACCGGAATGTTTCAGCATTCCGATCAATGGCATAGGTCCCGATCCTCATCAGGCGGATCGGCGACGCTCCGCTTCGTGATCGGCAAACATGTCTGCAACGCAGCGGCCTCCACTCGCGCGATCTTCGTCATTTAGGACCTCATTGCGATATTCTGCGAGCTTGCGGGCGGCATCCCAGAGGCGCAGCGCCTCACGGACAACTTCGCTGCTCGATGCATAGCCGCCATGATCGACGGCATCGCGAATGCCGGCTGCCTGGACCGGTGATATGGAAACTGTGACCATCGGCATGAACTTCCTCCCTTCGTTTTCTATGGGGCAGAACCTGCCCTACGCGGGACGCATGACCACTCATGACATCTGATCCGGCAATGATTGTCTGCCGGCGTCTCGGGTAATCTGTTTGAATTTTAGTCCCGCCTCACATGCTTGTCAAAAAAGAAACATTCCGTGAGCAGGGCCTGTGGACAGGGTCATTGCACGCTTCGCAGGCCGATGCCGAACGCAATCATCGTCCATCCCTGCAAGATCAGATCCACCGCCAGGAAAAGACCGAGCACCCAGAGACTGTTCACTGGCCAGCCGAGTGCGATGATAAAGCCTGCAAGCGCGGTAACTACACCGCTTACGACGATCCAGCCCCAACCCTTGAGCGGCTTCATGCGGCGGCCGATAAAGACGCGGAAGACGCCGGCGACAAGCAAAGCGATAGCGAGAAAGAGCGTCAGAGCAGCCGAGGTCAGGATCGGATTGATGAAGGCGAATATGCCTGCGAGCACGTAAAGCATGCCGCTCAGCGCCCAGAAAAGGATGTGCTCCCAGCCGCGCACTTGAAAGGCGTGGATGAGATAAACGATCCCGCCAAACACCATCAGCATTCCCACGGAGTAGACCGACACCACTGTGGCCAGAAGCAGATTTCCGACCGCGATCAGGCCGCAGATCAACAGCAGCACGCCGAGACCCACGAACCATATCCATTTCGACTGCAGGGACGAGGACGGCGCTCCATCGAAGACGTTAGCCATGACACACCTCCTGATAGGCCTGATATGCTGCAGAATTGCGCGTCGGAAAGGGTTGGGGTTTCGCAAACTCCGCCAAAAAAGATTTTTGTTGATTGATTAGTCAATCAAAAATAATATGCGCTGAACTATCGGAGCTGGCCTTCATGCCCAAAATCGGAATGGAACCTCTACGCCGAAAGGCGCTCGTCGACGCTGCGCTGCGCGTCATCGCGGATCAAGGCTCGCTGAGCGTCACCATGTCCGATATCGCCCGCCAGGCCGGCGTGTCTCCAGCCCTTGCGCACCACTATTTCGGCAGCAAGGAGCAACTATTGATCGAGACGGTCCGTTCGCTGCTCAGGCAGTTGCGTGACGATACGGTGACGGCGCTGAAGGCTGCCCGGACCCCACGCGAAAAGCTCTCTGCCGTCATCCGCATCAGCTTCCAGGCCGATCAGTTCGCGCCGGAAACGATTGCCGCATGGCTTGCCTTTTATGCCGAGGCGCAGCGCTCGGAGGAAACGCGCCGTTTCCTCGTCATCTATTCCCGCCGGCTGCGTTCGAACCTGCTGGCCAACCTCAAGAAGCTTTGTTCGCCGGATGCCGCAGGGCGCATCGCCGAAGGCGCTGCTGCGATGATCGACGGACTCTATATCCGCCAAAGTCTGAAATCGGCGCCGATCAACATCGAGGCTTCGATCGGGCTGACAGAGGATTACGTGACGATGCAATTAAGGAGGATCGAATGAGGCTAACCGCGCAGGAATGAGGAGCTTTTTTGCCCTGTCGGACAAAGCAAAGGATTGAATTATGAAAGCCCAGCCGAAAGCGTCGCACTTCATCGACGGCGAATATGTCGAGGACGAAGCGGGAAGCGTTATCGAAAGCATCTATCCGGCAACCGGCGAAGTGATCGCGCGGCTGCATGCGGCAACGCCTGCCATCGTCGAGAAGGCGATCGCGGCCGCCAAGCGCGCGCAGCCGGAGTGGGCGGCGATGAGCCCGACGGCCCGCGGCCGCATCTTAAGGCGCGCCGCCGAGATCATGCGCGAGCGCAATCGCGAGCTTTCCGAGCTCGAAACGCTCGATACCGGCAAGCCGATCCAGGAAACGATCGTCGCCGATCCGACGTCCGGCGCCGACAGCTTCGAATTCTTCGGCGGCATCGCGGCAGCCGGACTCAACGGTTCCTATATCCCGCTCGGCGGCGATTTCGCCTATACGAAGCGAGTGCCGCTCGGCGTTTGCGTCGGCATCGGCGCCTGGAACTATCCGCAGCAGATCGCCTGCTGGAAAGGGGCGCCGGCGCTGATCGCCGGCAATGCGATGGTCTTCAAGCCTTCGGAAAACACGCCGCTTGGGGCCTTGAAGATTGCCGAAATCCTTTTCGAAGCAGGCCTGCCGAAGGGTCTTTACAATGTGATCCAGGGAGACCGCGACACCGGCCCGCTGCTCGTCAACCATAAGGACGTGGCAAAAGTCTCGCTCACCGGCTCCGTGCCGACCGGCCGTAAGGTCGCCGCCTCCGCCGCCGGCCACCTCAAACATGTGACGATGGAGCTCGGCGGCAAGTCGCCGCTGATCGTCTTCGACGATGCCGATATCGACAGCGCAATCGGCGGCGCCATGCTCGGCAACTTCTATTCAACGGGCCAGGTGTGCTCGAACGGCACCCGTGTTTTTGTGCAAAGGAACATCAAGGGCGAGTTCCTGAAGCGGCTGAAGGCTCGCACCGAGGCGATCCTGATCGGCGACCCGATGGACGAGTCGACGCAGCTCGGCCCGATGGTTTCCTTCGACCAGCGACAGAAGGTCTTGAGTTACATCGACAAGGGCAACTCCGAGGGTGCGACGCTCATCACCGGCGGTGGCATTCCGAACAATGTTTCCGGCGAGGGCTATTACGTCCAGCCGACCGTGTTTGCCGACGTGACCGACGGCATGACCATTGCCCGCGAGGAAATCTTCGGACCGGTGATGTGCGTGCTCGACTTCGATGACGAAGGCGAAGTCATCGGACGTGCGAACGCCACCGAATTCGGCCTCTCGGGTGGCGTCTTCACCGCCGATCTGACGCGCGCCCACCGCGTCGCCGACCAGCTCGAGGCCGGCACGCTCTGGATCAACACCTACAATCTCTGCCCGGTCGAAATTCCCTTCGGCGGCTCGAAGCAATCCGGTTTCGGGCGGGAGAACTCGCTTGCGGCGCTGGAGCATTATTCGGAGTTGAAAACGGTCTACGTGGGCATGGGGCCGGTGGCGGCGCCTTACTGAGAAGAGGTTACGCCCTCCCGCTTGTGGTGAGGCGAAGATCAACACATACCGAGTGCACAATCATGCAGGCAGACTTCGTCATCATAGGCTCCGGCTCGGCAGGGTCGGCCCTTGCCTATCGTCTCTCCGAAGACGGCAGAAACAGCGTGATCGTCATCGAGGCGGGCGGCAGCGACTTCGGGCCGTTCATCCAGATGCCGGCAGCCCTTGCTTGGCCGATGAGCATGAGGCGCTACAACTGGGGCTACCTCTCCGAACCCGAACCCAACCTCAACGGCCGGCGCATCACCGCGCCGCGCGGCAAGGTGATCGGCGGCTCCTCCTCGATCAACGGGATGGTCTATGTGCGCGGCCATGCCGAGGACTACAACCGTTGGGAAGAGCTCGGCGCCAACGGCTGGGCCTATGCCGACGTGCTGCCCTACTTCAAGCGCATGGAGCATTCGCACGGCGGCGAGGAAGGCTGGCGCGGCACCGACGGCCCGCTGCATGTGCAACGCGGCGGCTTTCGCAATCCGCTGTTCCATGCATTCATCGAAGCCGGCAAACAGGCGGGCTTCGAGGCGACGGACGACTACAACGGCTCGAAGCAGGAAGGCTTCGGGCTGATGGAGCAGACCATTTTCCGCGGCCGTCGCTGGTCTGCGGCGAGCGCCTATCTCAAGCCGGCGCTGAAGCGGCCGAATGTCGACATCGCCTACGGCCTGGCACGCAGGGTCATTATCGAGAACGGCCGTGCGACCGGCGTCGAGATCGAGCGCCGCGGCAAGGTCGAAATCATCAAGGCGAACCGCGAGGTGATCGTTTCCGCCTCATCCTTCAACTCGCCGAAGCTGTTGATGCTTTCCGGCATCGGCCCGGGCGCTCATTTGCAGGAGCACGGCATCGAGGTGAAGGCCGACAGGCCAGGTGTCGGCGCCAACCTGCAGGACCATATGGAATTCTATTTCCAGCAGGTCAGCACCAAGCCGGTTTCGCTCTATTCCTGGCTGCCATGGTTCTGGCAAGGTGTCGCGGGTGCGCAATGGATGTTCACGAGATCCGGCCTCGGCACCTCCAACCAGTTCGAAGCATGCGCCTTCCTGCGCTCGGCAGCCGGCATCAAGCAGCCGGACATCCAGTATCACTTCCTGCCTGTGGCGATCAGCTATGATGGCAAGGCGGCGGCAAAGAGCCACGGCTTCCAGGTACATGTCGGCTACAATCTCTCGAAGTCGCGCGGGTCCGTTACCCTGCGCTCGCCCGATCCGAAGTCCGACCCCGTCATCCGCTTCAACTATATGAGCCATCCGGATGACTGGGAGAAATTCCGCCACTGTGTGCGCCTCACACGCGAGATCTTCGCCCAGCAAGCTTTCGACCCATATCGCGGGCCGGAGATCCAACCGGGCGAGAAGGTGCAGACGGACGCAGAGATCGACGGCTTCCTGCGCGAGCATCTGGAAAGCGCCTATCACCCTTGCGGCACCTGCAAGCTGGGCGATAAGAACGACCCAATGGCCGTGACCGACCCCGAGACGCGTGTTATCGGGGTGGACGGCCTGCGCGTTGCCGACTCGTCCATCTTCCCGCACATCACCGACGGCAACCTCAACGGCCCCTCGATCATGACCGGCGAGAAGGCGGCGGACCATATTCTCGGCAAACAGCCGCTGCCGCGCTCGAACCAGGAGCCTTGGGTCAATCCACGCTGGAAACTGAGCGACCGGTAATCACCGCCGACAAGACACGGGAATGCCCAATCCTCGCGTGGGATCTTTTCCGCAGCTGACCCGACCGGCCTCCGGCAGGCCTTGTGATGACGCTGCCAGATGGACCGCTTGGCCGCCTTCTTGTCCAGGCTCCTTCAATTCGGTTTCGCCGATACCGATCCGGATTCGAACAATGCGCCGTTTATAGACGCACGCAACCAGGACTATATGAAACCAATCCACCGTCCGGCGATGAGAGCGCTAATCCATACCGACGCCGAAACCATGGCTGCAATGCGCAAGCTCGCTGCAACAGCCATACCGGCAATCGCCTTTCGCCAGCTATCCCTGGCATGCACGATGGCGGCGTTGGCAACGCCCACTGCCAGCAATCCGATCTTTGCCAAAAATGCCGGATTCCCGGCATATTCGATCGGCCTGACGCTGAAGAGGCAGAAGCCTGTGACGATCGCTCCCGTCAAACCGACGGCGGCTGCGCGAGACAGGAATGGCCCGACCACCGAAAGCGGGACCAACGGAAAGAAGCCCATCAACCTGAGATCGAGCGGCAGGATGGCGCCGAGCAGCAAGCCAATGGACAAAATATGCGAAGCGTTAACGAACATGTAAAGCAGCGCTGACCGCCGCAACCCGGCGGCGATCGGAGTTGCGGCAATGCATTCCAGAAGCTCGATCGCCATGCGGTCAGTTCGTCTGGATTCGATCAGGATAGATATCGTAGCGCTTCTCGCCGACTGTGATTCTCACGGCCTTCATGCGCTTTTCATTCCGATCCAGCGAACGGTTTCCGATCGCAATGATCGGATCGCCGGTCTTCGCCGAGCCCTCGACGAAGCCGGACCGCTCCGTCTGGCGCGGATTGCCGAGTTCGACGCGCCACACGCCGTCATCGACGGTCGCAACGTCTAGCGCGGGATGCGGGCCGCCCATGGAAATCTTCTGTATCGTCCCCCTCAACTCCATCTGCTCGGCCTCGGCCCATGACCAGCCGTGATGGGCCGCAGCGCCAGTCGCGAAACTTGCCGCAAGGGCCGCGCACAAGACGATCTGCTTTCTGGATAAGACACGCATTTCTATTCTCCCTGCCCTTTTTCGAACAGGTCCGAATTGGCGCTTGCCAGCGGCTTTGAAAGGCTACTCACCAAATCTTGAAGCAGGTCCATGACTTCGCGACCTGCGGCTGCCTATGACTGGTCAGGCGAGGAGCCGGGTGACCTCTGCGCCTTTTGCCGGCGCGACCGCGTCGGCAATCGTCGTCGAGAACAGAACCTTGCGCGTTGCATCCGCCACTTTGGCAAAGACGCTGCGAATTTCGCAGGTCTGCTCGCCGTCGCAATCGTCGCACTTGCGATAAGCCGTGATCGATAGGCATGGGAGCGGCGCGATCGGGCCGTCGACGATGCGCAGGATTTCGCCAAAGGTGATCATGTCGGCGGGCTTCAACAGCAGATAGCCGCCCGCTTTGCCGCGTCGGCTCGCAACAATGCCCTGATGCTTGAGATCGAGCAGGATCTGCTCGAGAAACTTCTTTGGAATTTTCTGTTGCGCTGCGATGTCGGAAATCATGACGGGCTCGCCGGCATCGGCTTCCGCCAGTACCGTCAGCGCCCGGAGCGCGTATTTTGCCTTCTGCGTAATCATTTTGGACCGTCACACACACGAGCGATGCAACTTGAAGCATCACCTCACAAGCTTACCTATCTCCTATTGCACAGCCAGCATGAACGGAATTTGAACGCGCCAGTGAAAGCCTTGGAAGACAAGCATTTTGGCCTTGTTTTTCTTGCTCGGCCAACGGAGTGAATTCTACTCTGGAATCGGGCTTCCTGCATCTTTTCCGACATCACTTCAGATTTCCGATTGACAGGCAGCGTGTTACTCTACTAATTTTATGGAGATTAATCCAGCCTCGACGGATCATTTGCCTGACGCGGCTGCTTTTCTGCATTGCAGCGGCTACGGAGAGATATTTGCTCCAGCATGCGCTGCTTTCGAAATCCGTTTTTCTGTGCGATCTGCCCTCAAGCTGCGATACTCCGGCCACATCGAGGACAGGATTCCCATGACTGTTGTCAATCTCATCGAAGAAGCGGAAACGCTGAATACGAAACTTGCGACCTTGAGCCTGGCCGAACGTCTGTCGTTTGTCGCCGGTCTTGACGTAAGAGTGGTCTTCACGACATCGCTTGGTATCGAAGACCAGGTGATCACCGCCGAAATCGGCAATCATCGCCTGCCGATCGACGTCGTCACGCTGCAGACAGGCCGCCTCTTCCCCGAGACGCTGGCGCTGATTGCGGAAACCGAAAACCAGTACGGGATCCACATCATCCGCTACGAGCCGGAGCAGGCCGATATCGACGCTTACGCGACGAAATACGGCATGAACGGCTTTTACGACAGCGTCGAAGCCAGACATGCCTGTTGTGGCGTGCGCAAGCTGAAGCCGCTTGCGCGGGCGCTGGCAGGCGCAACGATCTGGATCACCGGTCTGCGCCGCGGTCAGTCCGCCAATCGCGCGGAAACGCCTTTTGCGGAATACGACGCCGAACGGCACCTCCTGAAGATCAATCCGCTTGCCGACTGGGATATCGACACAATCAAGTCCTACGTCGCCGACAACAGCGTGCCGGTTAATCCGCTGCATGCCCGCGGCTACCCTTCTATCGGCTGCGAGCCGTGCACGCGCGCCATCAAGCCCGGCGAGCCGGAGCGCGCCGGCCGCTGGTGGTGGGAACAGGATGAAAAGCGCGAATGCGGCTTGCATGTCGGCGAAGAGGCGACAGCGGTTGCCGCACGATAGTCGAGCCGCCAAGCGCGGCATTTAAACTCCCTCTCCCCGAGAGGGTTGGTGTGAGGGGCAAATGCCTCCTTGCCAATGATCGAAAGTCTGGAGTAGGAAATGCCCGATAGCCGTCCGGATACGGAACTCAACAATCCCCAGAGCGCCAAGCCGCCGCTCGATCCGCACCTCAAGGCTTTGGAAAACGAGTCCATCCATATCTTCCGCGAGGTTGCAGCCGAATTCGAGCGTCCGGTGATGCTCTATTCGATCGGTAAGGACTCCTCGGTGCTGCTGCACCTGGCACGTAAGGCCTTTTATCCGGGCCGCGTCCCCTTCCCGCTGCTGCATGTGAACACCGGCTGGAAATTCCAGGAGATGATCGCGTTTCGCAACGACACCGCGAAGAAGTACGACCTGGACCTGATCGAGCACATCAATCCGCGCGGAGCAGCCGAAGGCATCACACCCTTCACCCATGGCTCGGCGACCTTCACCGACATCATGAAGACCGAGGGGCTGCGCCAGGCGCTCGACGCCGGACAGTTCGATGCAGCCTTCGGCGGCGCGCGCCGCGACGAGGAGGCAAGCCGCGCCAAGGAACGCATCTACTCCTTCCGCACGCCCGATCACCGCTGGGATCCGCGCAACCAGCGGCCAGAGCTCTGGAACATCTACAACGGCCAGATCCGCAAGGGTGAGAGCGTACGCGCCTTCCCGCTTTCGAACTGGACCGAAGTTGATATCTGGCGCTACATCCAGTCCGAAGAAATTCCGCTGGTGCCGCTCTACTATGCGAAGAAGCGCCCCTACGTTGAGCGCGACGGCATGATGATCCTTGCGGAGGACCCGCGGCTGGAACTGCTTCCCGGCGAAGTCCGCCAGGAAGGCATGATACGTTTCCGCACCCTCGGCGATTTCCCGCTGACGGGTGCCATCCGCTCCACCGCCACCACTCTTGAAGACGTCATAGCGGAGCTGGAAATCGCAACCGTTTCCGAGCGCCAGGGCCGCGCCATCGACCGCGACCAGTCCGGCTCCATGGAAAAGAAGAAGCGTGAAGGATATTTCTGAGATGACTGCAGCAGCACCTGCAACCGCCATCGCCCTGCCTGCCGCCGAGCCGTTGAAGGCCACGCGCGACACGCGGCCGTTGCGCCTTATCACCTGCGGCAGCGTCGATGACGGAAAATCCACGCTGATCGGCCGGTTGCTCTGGGACACCAAGGCGGTCAAGGAAGACCAGGCGGCGACGCTCCAGCGCGATTCCACCGGCAAGCAAAACGATCTCGGCCTGCCCGACTTTGCGCTGCTTCTGGACGGCCTGCAGGCGGAGCGCGAACAGGGCATCACCATCGATGTCGCCTATCGCTATTTCCAAACCGACAGGCGCGCCTTCATCGTCGCCGACACGCCCGGCCATGAACAGTACACCCGCAACATGGCAACCGGCGCCTCGACCGCCGATCTTGCCGTGCTGCTCGTCGATGCCCGCGCCGGCATCCTGGAGCAGACGCGCCGCCACGCGACGATCGCCTCGCTCCTCGGCATCAAGCAGTTCGTGCTTGCCGTCAACAAGATCGACCTGACGGGTTATGACCGCGCTGGATTTGAGAAGATCACGCACGAGTTCAAGGAATTTGCCCTGTCGCTCGGCATCAAGCAGATCACTGCGATCCCGATGTCGGCGCTGAAGGGTGAAAACGTCGTTTATTCCGGCCAGGCCTCCATGCCCTGGTACACGGGTCCGACGCTGGTCGAGACGCTGGAGCTTGCCACGGTGCGCTCGTCGCAGACCGTCGGCTTCCGTCTCTCGGTGCAGCGTGTTTCGCGTCCCGGCGAAAGCTTCCGCGGCTATCAGGGCACGGTTGCCGGCGGGTCGGTGAAGCCCGGCGACAGCGTCATGATCCTGCCATCGGGCATGGTTGCCAATGTTTCTAAGATCGTCACCTTCGACCTCGTGCGCAACGCAGCCGTCGCGGGCGACGCAATCACTCTCGTGCTCGACCGACAGGTGGACGTCGCGCGCGGCGACATGATCGTTTCGATCGACAGCCAGCCGCAGGTCGGCCTTGCCTTCGACGCCCAAATCGTGGCGCTGCAGCCGGAAGGCATCGAGGCCGGCAAGCGCTACTGGCTGAAGAGCGGCAGCCGTCGCCAGCGCGTCCAGGTGCAGCCCATCAGCCAGCTGGAACTGAAGACCGGCGCCTGGCATGTGGCCGAGCGGCTTTACATGAATGCCATCGGCAAAGTGCGCCTCGCCTTCGAGGAGGCGGCGATCTTCGATCCTTATGAGCAGAACCGCTCCTCCGGCTCCTTCATCCTCATCGACCCGGACACCAACAATACGGTCGCCGGCGGCATGGTGACCGGCAAGCGCTCGGAACTCGGCGGACTTCACGCCGGAGACGCGCGCGTCATCCTCTCGCTGCCCGCCGACCTCGCCGAGCAGATTATGGCGAGCGAAATCTTCGCAAACCGCCGCGACGAGGCGCATGTGCACCGGATGACCGCGGCAGAAGCGGCGGAACTCTGGAAGAACGCCGCAAGCGATATCTGAGATTGAAGATGGGGCCGGGAGGCCCCTTTTTCTTGCTGTGCCGAGGCGGGCTGGCGAAAACGAATAGCTACACGCAGTATGCGTCGCAAATACTGCCGGGCATCAGGAAAATCGGGAAAAATCGGCTGGTCGGAGTGGAGTGATTCGAACACTCGACCCCCACGTCCCGAACGTGGTGCGCTACCAGACTGCGCTACACTCCGTGACCAGCGGCGCCTCTATAGACCGGCCCATCTTATTGCGCAAGCATCAATTTTCAAAACTCGGCGCATTTTTGACAGAGGGGTGACGGGCCCGCCTCAGCCTGAAACTGCAACAAAAAGCCACACTCACGGCAAATTTCGCAATCGCGAAGACAGGGCAATTTTCTTTTGCGGGGTTCCGCGCTAAAGCGCTCCACGGGACAAGCGGAAACCGTTGGCTGACAGCGATTCCCGCCGTCGAATGCGCGACAAATTCAGGGACGACACTAGATGAAACTCCGCACCACTGCCGCGGTCGGGCTTGCCGCTGCGCTTGCCGGCTGCACGACCATTCCTTCTGCAGCCGATCCGATCTCCGCACGCTGGACAGGCCAGTCGGCCGGCAAGTTCTTCGCAGCCTACGGTCCGCCGATAGCCGATACCGAAAACGGCTCGGCGACCGTCTACACTTGGAAGGGCGGCTACAAAAGGATCCGCGTCCCGGCGAAATATGCCGAAGGCGAAAACGGCAAGCGCGGCAAGCAGATCGCTGCCGCCCGAACGCTCTATCTCCGCTGCCAGGCCGAAGTCACCGCCGATTCCAGCTACACCATTCGAAGCATCCGGACCGTCGGCGACATTCCGGGCGAAAACAGCAAATCCTATTGTGCGGAGTTTCTGGCACCGGAAACGGCTCAGTAGCTGAATTTCTGGGGCCGGCATCAGTCCGGGAAAGACAGCCTCAGGCCGCCGTGACACCGCTGACGAACCCGCCGATTTTTTCGGCGGGTTGTTTTGTGGATTGGGTTGTCTTTGACGCCGTGGTTCATCGGAGGTGAAGAAGGACGCGCCGGCTCATGCCATGGCCCGACATGGCGTGCCCAGGAGACTACCACACTTCACCATGATCCTATCGCAGCCTGGACGATTGAAGGACTAGAATCGGCGAATTCGTCCAGGTGGTCTACATACGCAGCGCCTGGACTCGGCCCTCGACTATCTCGCGCCAGACACTTACGAAGCCAATCGCTCGCGCAATTCACAGCCGGGAGAACTGTTACTGATTGCTGTCTCACCAAGGAGGTCTCCGAGGGATGTTTCGTCCCGAAGGTTTTAATGTCGGGCTATAGCGAGGAGGCAGGGCGGTACAACTCTGAAAACAACATAGGCCCCGCAAAGATGGCGGTGATTATCAACCTCGATCACATTGAAAAGCAGGTTAAGGAAGGCTGGCCGTCCAGTTCGCAAGCTGCTTAGAGCCATGAAAACCATCGAGGGGACCACCGTTCAGCAGTCCCCTCGGAAACTCGACAACTCTTCGAACATACGTTCTATCCGCTATACCAGCCGGATCACTAGCGTGACGATGGGAGCGCTTCCCAGTCGATCAGCGCACCTCTCATAGCAATCAGACGCCATCGGCGTCGTTCCGTCAAGGCGATCAGAACTTGGGCCTAAGGTCGAGGCCTGGATCGAAAGACGGATCAGGAACCAGCTTCTCCTTCAAATCCAATGCTCGCTCCTTGATGGTTTTTCCTGGTCGAGGAACACTCGGATATTCCTCGACACTGACTAAAGTCTCATCAACAGCACGCTTTACTCGCTGTTGGAGTTCAAAGATCGTTTTCTCAACATCCTCGAACGAATAGGTCTTCATCGACTCCAGCACCCGACGTTCCTCAAGCGGCTCTTCGGAAACTGCCCGCATTACAGATGGAAGCAGATTCATCTCTTGCCTTTCAACCGACCCAAGGCGATCCAGTTGCTTTTGGGCAGCGAGCATAAGCAGATGATTTCCTCGCAGGTAACGGTCGTCTAGCTCTGTCGCAAGTTTCTCGAACGCTACTCGGTGAGCCTGCCACTTTTCACCACCGCCGCCGCCACCTCGGCGGAATACCCGAATTTCAGCGAGATGCTGGTCGAGAACGGGAGCGATGATTTCTTCCACCGCTTGCACGAGGCGTTCAGGACCGGAAACCTGGGAAGCAGCTATGGCGACCGCGCCGCTGTCACCCCCACCCATCAACCCCGACCAGAGCGATGTCCCCAATCGCCGTAGCTGACCTGCGAAGCCAACTCCCTGTTTCACCTGATCCATGGATTCAACGCCCTGCCGCTCGCTGGAGGAAGCGCTCTTCTTAGACGATGCCCGCGCACCTCGTTGCGTACGGCTGACGCCACCAGAAGCTCCGCCGCCGGAGCCGTCGCCGCCATCGTTTTCATCATTGTCCGGAGCAAAATCGGCTGCCCTCGGCAAACGCAGACGGATACCGTCGCGGTCTCCCTCTTCGGGACGCATGAAAGCATTGGTTTTCTTAAGGACATCGAGCGACTGATCAAAGTTGGACCAATCGAAGCTGTGAACATATCGCTGACCGAATTCCAACGTTTTAATGAGCGTGTCCGGATTTCCATGATTGGACATCAGGCTCAGGCCTTCCAGGTAGTTCGAGCGATATTTGGTCGGGATAATAATTCGCGACTCGTTCGCTGCCGCAAGCTCAGCATTCATCATGATACGCGCGGATCGGCCATTTCCGTCTGAGAAGGGATGAACCTCCGCAACCATGAACATCATGAGCTCGATCAAATGGGACGTCGAGGCGGCTGTAGATTTCAAACCCCTTATCGAAGGTGCCGAGAACCTCGTCAGGTCTGACAAACGTGGTCCCGCCAGCGCGGTTCGACTTCGACTTGAACTGACCAGGCATCGTTTCTGGCCTGCCACCCATCATCAATGCATGCCTGTGCTTCAAGAGTTCGATAAATTCATCGACAGTCTTCGGCGTCTTTACCATTTCCTCAGGGCTGGAAACGATATCGAAGGTTCCACGTATATCGTGCGCATCCGCAGGTCGGTCATTGGGAATGCGACCCCCGAAGATGATGTCCTCCGCTTCGGCAACCTCGAATTTCAGTGCCTTCGATAAAGTTGGAGAAATATGCTTCGAAGAATGCCGCGTGAAGCAATCCTTGATCTTTCTCCTTCGTGAGACGAGGCGCGGCGGGTGCACGCTCACGTAAAACGTCATGGAGGGCATTAAAGAGATCAACACGCTTACTGTCATATGGCGTTCCAAGTTTATGCGACGTTGCCAGTGGTGACGCCAGCTCAACATCTTTCGTGCCGAGCAATGTTCCAACCATTCCGTCAAGCTCATTTGCGTTGGCTTCCAAACCTAAAGCTTTGCCGACTTCCTTGATCCGGTCCCGAAGGATACCCAAACCGTCCAGACAGTTTCCCTGTCGTTGCGTAGCCGTTGAACGAGAAACCCTTCCACCTCCTGACGTGAAACCGTTCGAGCCACGCCACTCCTCGCCCTGGAAGGCACCATATTCTCCACGAGCATTCGAGCCTGTGATGAGATATAGAGACCAGTCCGCATCGGCTGGTCATCTTCTGGCAAGGGTGTGCCTTTACGCACTTTCAACGTGACGCCTGGTAGTTCTATAGCCGACGGATTTGACAACTTTTGCCACTTAAGAGGACTGAATTGTCAAGATTTGCTGTTTAAGCTCAGAATCCGGCCGTCCCAAGAGCGTCTGATGTAATTTTCCCGACGCGGCATCAGCCCGCTCATCCAGATGGGCATCCTAGATAAGCCGTGAAAGCGTCTCGCGCGTGACGTTCGATGAAACCATATAGCGCTTGGCCTTTGCCTCGCCTGCTTCCGAAAGCTTGAAGGCGGTCCCGATACCGTTGTCGCGCTGCTTGCCATTGTCGGCGGCTGCCATTTGCATGATCGCCGTGAAGACGCGGTCTACATCGTCCAGATTGCCGTGATACACGCCGGTATCGCCCGGGAGAGCGGACCCTTCGAAACGGACGGCCCGAAGCTGTGGTTAACAGACCGGCACGCATGAAGAGGGGCATCTCAGTGGCCCTCTGGCCGGACAGACCGATTCGCGAATCGATAACATTGGAAGCGGTCTGTGAGGAACTCTCCAAAACAGGTAGAAACGCCTCCGGCATTAACCCTCACATTAATGAGCTGTTTACTGCAAAGAGCCTTCTTGGTTAGATCGTCATCAGCCACCAACGACGCGAGTCTTGCGCAAAAACGTCTGCCGAGCAGCCTTTAACGGCCATTTTGCTCAAAGCGAGTGGCGAAAGTTCAAACGTATGTGGCGAGCTGCACATACGTGGCTGGGGCGCCAGGATTCGAACCTGGGAATGCCGGTACCAAAAACCGGTGCCTTACCGCTTGGCGACGCCCCACCAGAGCTTGAAAGCGGAAGCCCGCTTTGCCGGAAGCGAGGCCTGATTAGCAAAGGTCCGGCTGCCTCACAATCACTAACTTGCGTTGCCGGCGTATTTCTGTGTGCTTTTTCCTGTGTCGTGCTACGTCTTGGTTCGCCCGATCAAAGTCTCAGGAGAGATCATGAGCAACTACCGTGCCCGCCCGCCTGCCCTTGCGACGCTTCTTCTCGATGATGCCGCCGTGCGCATCACGCGCTGGGACTTCGAGCCGGGTGCAGATACCGGCGTGCATACTCACGGACTCGGCTATGTCGTCGTGCCGATGACTGATTGCAAATTCCTGCTCGAGGACCGGGACGGCAGTCGGCGCGTCGACGTGGCCATGGGTGCTGCCTACCGGCGCGAGGCGGGAGCGGAGCACAATGTCGTCAATGCCGGAAGCGAGCCGATGTCCTTTATCGAGATAGAATACAAATAAACGATGCCCAGCCCGACATTCGACCTTGCCTTCGACCCTCACTATGGACGCGCGGTGAACGTTGCGCCGGGGGTCCAGCGCATCACGGCCAACAATCCGAGCCCTTTCACCTTCCACGGCACCAACAGCTACATCGTCGGTACCTCGGCCGTCGCAGTCATCGATCCGGGACCTGAGAACGAGGCGCATTTTGAGGCACTGATCAAGGCCTTGATGGGCCGGACTGTCACGCATATCGTCATCACCCATACGCATCGCGACCACTCACCGCTTGCCGAGAAGTTGCAGAAAGAGACAGGCGCCGTTACCGTCGGCGAAGGTAGTCACCGGGTAGCAAGGCCGCTTTACGATGGCGAGGTCAATCCCTTTGCCGAAAGCGCCGATACGCATTTCGTGCCGGATATCGCGCTTGGCGACGGCGAGACCATCAAGGGGTACGGATGGGCGCTGACGGCGGTGCTGACCCCGGGACACGCCGCAAACCACGCGGCTTTCGCGCTTGAAGGAACCGGCATCCTTTTTTCCGGCGACCATGTCATGGCCTGGTCGACCTCCATCGTAGCGCCGCCGGATGGCTCGATGGCCGACTACATGGCCTCGCTCGACAAGCTGATCGCGCGCCGCGATCACCTGCTTTTCCCCGGCCATGGCGGACCGGTGAAACGTCCCGCCTCCTTCGTGCGGGCGCTAAAGACGCACCGGCGCATGCGTGAGCGCGCCATCGTGGAGCGGATCAAGGCGGGCGACCAACTGATCCCCGACATGGTGAAGGTGATCTACCGCGACACAGACCCCAGGCTGCACGGTGCCGCCGCACTCTCCGTCTTCGCGCATATCGAGGATTTGGTGGAACGCGGGATCGTGCAGGCCAATGGACCACCTTCGCTCTTCGGGGCCTATCGACTGTCAGCTGGAGCGGGGCGATGAGACGCAATGACTATAGCTATCGTAGCGATGCTGCTGTTCCGGCCTTTCCAGATGACAAGCCGGTCATCATCTTCGACGGCGAATGCGTCTTCTGCTCCGGCTGGGTGAAATTCGCGCTGAGGCACGACAAGGCCGGGCGGTACCGCTTCCTTGCCGCGCAATCGCCGCTCGGCGCGGCACTCTACCGGCACTACGGCCTGGATGAGCGGGACTACGAGACGAATATCCTGATCGAAGACGGCCGTGCGCATTTCAAATCCGAGGGTTCGATCCGCATGATTGCGCGGCTCGGCTTTCCCTGGTCGCTCGTCAGTATCTTTTATATCCTGCCGCGCCCGCTTGCCGACCGGCTCTATGAGTTCGTCGCCAGGAACCGCCTGAAAATCGCCGGGCGCCGGACAACCTGCTACGTGCCTTCGCCCGAGGAGCGGAGCCGCTTCCTGGCATGAGCGATGCAGCACTTCGCATTCTCATCATAGGCGGCTATGGCACGTTCGGCGCCAGGCTGGCGCAGCTTCTTTGCGACGACGAGCGTTTCTGCCTTCTGATCGCAGGACGTTCGCTTGCCAAGGCGGTTGCTTTCGTGACCAGTCTGGGCGGCAGAGCCGGCAAGGAGCCAGTGGAGTTCGACCGCAACGGCGATGTTTACAAGCAGCTGTCTGCGCTCCGGCCCGCCGTGACCGTAGACGCTTCCGGACCGTTCCAGACGATGGGCGATAGCTTTCGCGTGCCGAGGGCCTGCATATCGCTCGGCATCGATTACGCCGATCTGGCAGACAGCCGCGAATTCGTCCACAAGATCGCAGCGCTTGATGCGGAAGCGCGGGCGGCGCGCGTATTCGTGCTGTCGGGGCTGAGCAGCTTTCGTGCTCTCTCCTTTGCCGCGCTCGACCGTCTGGCACAGGATTTTTCGCGGATCGACCACGTTTCATCGGGTATTGCGCCCTCGCCGCATGCCGACGTCGGTCCCAACGTCGTCCAGGCGATTGCGAGCTATGCAGGAAAGCCCGTGCCGATCCTGCGCAACGGCCGTTCAGCGACTGGCCATGGGCTGATCGACTGGCATCGAGTGACGGTCGCACCGCCCGGATGCATCCCGCTCAAAAGCAGATGTTTCAGACTGGTTGACGCGCCGGATCTCGATCTCTTGCCTCAACGGTTCGAAGGCCTTTGCTCTGTATTCACCGGTGCGGCAACAACTCCACAGATCCTGCAACGGCTGCTGGCCGCAACGGCGCAACTGGTGCGGCTCAAGCTTCTTTCCTCGCTGCTGACGATTGCCCCGTTGATGCATCGGGCAAGCAAGCTCCTCGCCACCGGCGAACACCGGGGCGGCATGTTCGTCCACGTCTCGGGAGCGGATCGGGGCGGCAAGCCGCTTGAAGCGAGCTGGCATCTGGTCGCGGAAGGCGATGACGGGCCGTTCATTCCTGTCGCCGGGCTGGAGGCCCTGATCCGAAAGCTTGCGAATGGCAATCGACCGGCCGATGGTGCGCGTTCGGCGGACGGCGAGTTTCCTCTCCAGGCGTTCGAAAGATGTTTCAAGCGTTTCGCCATCCAAAGCGGCACACGCCAGGTTGGGCCGGCAGATGTGGACCTGCCCCTCTATCGGCGCCTGCTCGGCTCGGCCTGGGAACGGCTACCCCGTGCGATTGCCGCGACGCATGACACAAGCGAAGGCGGACACAAGCTCTCGGGCCGTGCACGCGTGGAGCGTGGTACCGGTTTGCTTGCCTCGATCATCGCTGCCGCCGTGGGCTTTCCGAAAGCGCAGGATGATGTTGCGGTCAGCGTATGTTTCACCACCAAAGGCAGAACAGAGCTGTGGACACGCGATTTCGGCGGTGCTGGGTTTGGCAGCGTGCAACTGGAGGGAAATGGGCGCGATGCGCATCTGCTCGCTGAAGATTTCGGGCCTTTCCGGATTCTGATGGCTGTGGTGCCGGATGGCGCAAAGCTACGTTTCATCGTTCGCGGCTGGCGATTTTTCGGGATCCCCCTGCCTTTGGTGCTGGCGCCTCGCGGGGATACCTACGAGGAGGAGCGCGAAGGCCGGTTCCATTTCCATGTGGAGGTGGGCGGTCCTCTGACCGGGCTGATCGTGAGCTATGCCGGATGGCTGGAAAAAGACGGCGTTTGAGCTTTCTTCTTACCCCGCAATGCCCAGAAGTTCCATGTCGAGGGCTTCGAGATAATGGTCGGCGATTTCGGCGCTGAGGCCGAGGTCGTGCTGGCCGTAGCGGGAGGCGACGCGGAGGTCGACGAAAGTGGTTTCGGCTTCTTCCCGCAGCCGGATGACGACGTCGAAGTGCAGGCCGATGATGAGCGTGCGCGTTTCGCCCTGAAGCGTCACGCCGTTTGCGTCGCGAATGAGCTTTGCGACATCGTCCTCATAGGGCCTCGGCGTGGGAACGGGAACCTGATCGGGCGCTTCGGCGACGGCATCGCCATCCGGCTGCGGCCTTGCCGGCGCATCCTCGAGATCGCGGACCGGTTCGCCTTCGCCAGCACTTGCGGTGATCGTGATGCCATCCAGCTTCGCCACTTTCCTGACCGCTTCGAGGACGCGGTCGATCGCGCCTTCATAACGCCGACCGGTCAGTTCCGGATAGGCGAGGAGCTGCTGGTCGCGCGCCTGCGGCGACCCGTCGGGATTGCGTTTCATCCAGATCTGATCTGCATGTGGCGGCGAAAGCCAGTCTGGCGCTGAAACGACATCCGTCGACACGTCGTAGATGGCCGGCAGCGTGAAATAGCGCTCTGCGATGAATCCGCCGAAACCCAGGGGAAGGATCGCAAAGATCAGCGCTTTCAACGCATCGAGGCCGCCTTCGGCTCCGGACACCCAGAGGCTTCTAAGACCGATGGCCGCAAGCAAGGCGGCAAGCAGCGCAAAGCCGATGGAGACAAGCAAGAGCAGCACGAGATAGGGCGTGGCAAGCCCGCCGAAGCGATGCGCGACCAGCACCGCGACCCAGAGGACCAGTGCAAACGCCCCGAAGCGCCGCGCGAAGCGGGCCGAACTGGAAACGGGGCGGTCAAAGCGGATGGCCATCAAACTTACCGGTTATTCGCAGGCGCAAACCGCCTGCGAAGGCGCAAGAAGCACCCACACTTGTTTATGGCAAGATTCGCCTAAATTGAAACTGTTGTCTCCGCGCAAGGGCTGCAATCCACCAAAAGGCGACGGTGGCTTTAATAAGCAACATCTGATATGTGACATGTGACTTAGAAACACAGCTCCGGCGGATTGCCGCCAACGGGAAGGATCAGGAGAAAATCGATGCTTTCATCGGAAACAACAGAAAGACCACAGGTATCATCGCTTGGGGCAAGCGATCCATCCGAGTCCTTCCTGCCGATGGAGCTTCTCGAGCTCGAGCTTTCGCTCGAAGGCTATAACGGCGGCGAAGAGGGCTTTTGCGAGGCCGTGCGCGCAGCTGCCGCCAATGCAGACGGCGAATTCCTGTTCGATCTTCCGGCAGCCGGGCTGATCGAGGATTGCCGGCGCATCGCCGTTCTGCGCATCCCGTCGGCGAGCACCAAAATGCGCGTCGTGCTTGCCGTTCTCGATAGCAATGGCTCGGAAATCCGCGTGCAGGCGCCGGATGAGGAAACCGCACATCTCGTGCAGTTCGCCGATGCCTTCATCGAGGTGCTGGAACGAATCTGATCTCAGCCGCGTTTTCCGATGTTTGTTGACGTGAGCCGGCAAATCGCCTCTTGTCTGGCGACCGGTTCATGCATCGGAGAATGTGAATGCGTATTTCCGCTCTTTCCCTGTCCCTCGCCGCCATCGCGATCAGCCTGTCGGCCTGCCAGACTCTCACGCCGGAAGAACGGCGGGCTGCCGACGAGCGGCGATGCCTCGGCTACGGCTTCAGGCGCGGCACCGACGCTTTTGCCACCTGCCTGCAGCGCATCGATCTCGACAGGCGCGCTGACGCGCGCGCATTTCGCGCCCAGGCAGACGAAAACTTCGACGACTTCACCCGCCCGATCTACTATCCTCGCTATTACCGCCGCTGACCGTTACTGATGACGGCCTGAGCCGCCGCGAGCCGCGCAATCGGCACGCGGAACGGCGAACAGGAGACGTAATCGAGGCCGATCGTCTCACAGAAATGGATCGAGGCAGGATCGCCGCCGTGCTCGCCGCAAATGCCGAGCTTCATGTCATTGCGTGTGCGCCTGCCGCGTTCTGCAGCGATGCTGATCAGCTCGCCGACACCGTCGAAATCCAGGGAGATGAAAGGATCGTGCTCGATGATCCCCTTGCGCTGGTAAGTCGGGATAAAGGCGGAGGCATCGTCACGCGAAATGCCGAAGGTCGTCTGCGTCAGGTCATTGGTGCCGAAGGAGAAGAACTCGGCTGCCTCGGCGATCTTGTGTGCGCGCAGGGCTGCCCGCGGCAACTCGATCATGGTTCCGACGAGATAGTCGATCTTCATGCCAGCCTCGGCCATCACCTCCCCGGCAACCGCGTCGATCCGTTCCTTCACGTAATCCAACTCTGAACGCAGGCCGACGAGCGGCACCATGATTTCCGGGACGACGGCCGACCCCGTTTCCTGCGCGGCGGCAACGGCCGCCTCGAAAATGGCGCGCGCCTGCATTTCGACGATTTCGGGATAGGAAATGGCAAGCCGGCAGCCGCGGTGGCCGAGCATCGGGTTGAATTCGTGCAGCGCCTCCACACGCTGGCGGAGTGCGGCCGCCTCCATGCCCATGGCAGCGGCGACATCCACGATCTCTTCCTCAATCTTCGGCAGGAATTCGTGGAGCGGCGGATCGAGCAAGCGGATCGTCACCGGCAGGCCGTGCATGACGGTGAAGAGGCCCGTGAAATCCAACCGCTGCATTGGCAGCAGCTTGTCGAGCGCAGCACGTCTGCCCTTCTCGTCTTCGGCGAGGATCATCTCACGCATGACATGGATGCGCTCGCCTTCGAAGAACATATGTTCGGTGCGGCAAAGGCCGATGCCTTCCGCGCCGAAGGCACGCGCAGCGCGCGCGTCGGCGGGCGTATCGGCATTGGTGCGCACCGTCATGCGGCGGAGCCTGTCGGCCCAGCCCATGATGCGGCCGAAATCCCCGGAAAGCTCTGGCTGGATCATCGGAACCTCGCCCTTCAATACCTGCCCGGCCGAGCCGTCGATGGTGATGATGTCGCCCTTTTTCAGCGTCACGCCAACACCAATAAGGCGCTCGTTGCGGAGATCGATGCGCATCGTTCCCGCACCGACCACGCAGGGAACGCCCATGCCGCGGGCAACCACCGCTGCGTGGCTGGTCATACCGCCGCGCGTGGTGAGGATACCTTCTGCGGCATGCATGCCGTGGATGTCCTCCGGGCTCGTTTCGACGCGAAGCAGGATGACCTTGCGGCCCTCCTCTTCCGCCGCGACCGCCTCTTCCGCGGTGAAGACGATCGCACCGGTCGCAGCCCCCGGCGAAGCCGGCAATCCGGTACCGATCACCTGGCGGTCCACGCGAGGATCGATCGTCGGGTGCAGAAGCTGGTCGAGCGTTGACGGCTCGATGCGCAGCACCGCCTGCTCTTCGGTTATAAGCTTCTCATCCACCATATCGACGGCGATCTTCATCGCTGCCTTTGTCGAGCGCTTGCCGGAGCGCGTCTGCAGCATCCATAGCTTGCCGCGCTCGATCGTGAATTCGATGTCCTGCATGTCGCGGTAGTGCGCTTCGAGCTCGGCGCAGATACCGCTGAGTACCTCGAAAGCCTCCGGCATCAGCTTTTCCAGCGACGGGCGGTCGGAACCGGAGTTGATGCGGCCCTCCTCCGTAATGCTTTGGGGCGTGCGGATGCCGGCGACGACGTCTTCGCCTTGCGCATTCACAAGGAATTCGCCGTAGAGCGACCTTTCGCCGGTCGAGGGATTGCGCGTGAAGGCGACACCGGTTGCCGACGCATTGCCGAGATTGCCGAAGACCATGGCCTGGACGTTGACGGCCGTGCCCCAGCCTCCCGGAATGTTGTGGAGCTGGCGATAGGTGACGGCGCGCGCGCTCATCCAGCTTGCGAATACGGCACCGATGGCACCCCACAGTTGCTCTTCGGGATCCTGCGGGAATTCCTCGCCGAGTTCCTCCTCGATCAGCTCCTTATAAAGGGAAACGACATGCTGCCAATCGCCGGCTGTCAACTCGGTTTCGAGCTCATGGCCGAGACGCGCCTTCTGGTCTTCCAGGATCTCCTCAAAAATTTCGTGATCGAGGCCCATGACGACATCAGCATACATCTGGATGAAGCGGCGGTAGCTATCCCAGGCAAAACGGGCGTCGCCCGCATCATGTCCCAACGCCTGCACGGTTTCGTCGTTGAGGCCGAGATTGAGAACCGTGTCCATCATGCCCGGCATGGAAATGCGGGCGCCTGAGCGGACGGACAAGAGCAGCGGCCGATCCTTTGCGCCGAACTGCCGACCAGTCGCCCTCTCGATCGTCTCCAGTCCCCGGCGGACTTCATTTTTCAGGCCCGCATCGATCCGTCTGCCGAGCGTGTAATAAGCGCTGCAGGCATCGGCGACAATGGTAAAGCCTGGCGGCACCGGCAGGCCAAGGCTGCACATCTCGGCCAGATTGGCGCCCTTACCGCCGAGAACGTCATGGTCGCGCGCGCGACCTTCCGCCTGACCGCTGCCGAACGTATAGACCAGTTTGGTCATCTTCCCCCCGATCAAAATCAGGACCAGCTTATTCCCTTGGTCCTGAAATGAAAATCGACAAATACGGCGAAATGTTGCACCGCACAACGGATGCTCGCCGTTTCGAACCGATTGATTGGAATGGGGAAGAAAAAAGCTTTGCGGGACTGCAACAACCTTCCCGCAAAGCCTTGTTTCCGTCCAGCCAGGAAACTGGACGGGGGGTACACTAAACCGGATAAATCCGACTGCCCTTAGTCGGTATGCCACCCGGTCGATCCAACATGCGCATAGACCCGCATCTCAGGTCCGCCATTTAGAAACAACTTCTAATTCAATTCTAAAAAAAGAGCATCACCCAATTGGGTTAAGGGGTCCTTTCAGACGTGACCTTTTTTGGGTATTTATAAAAACGCTTGTTTTTCAGGCCGTTTCGCGAAGGCGTTCAGCGGTTTGCAAGTCGACGGAAACAAGCTGCGATACACCTTGCTCGGCCATCGTTACACCAAAGAGTCGATTCATGCGCGCCATGGTGATCGGATTGTGAGTAATGATCACGAATCGAGTCTCCGTCGAGGCAGCCATTTCGTCCATCAGATTGCAATAGCGCTCGACGTTGTGATCGTCCAGCGGCGCATCCACCTCGTCCAGCACGCAGATCGGCGCAGGATTTGTGAGGAAGACCGCAAAAATCAGGGCCATGGCCGTAAGCGCCTGCTCGCCGCCCGAAAGCAGTGTCATCGTCTGCGGCTTCTTGCCGGGCGGGCGGGCGAGGATTTCCAGGCCCGCCTCCAGAGGATCATCGGATTCGATCAGCTGAAGCTCCGCCGTGCCGCCACCGAAAAGATGGGTGAAGAGGCGCTGGAACTGACCGTTGACGACATCGAAGGCAGCGATCAGACGTTCGCGGCCCTCGCGGTTGAGGCTCTGGATCGCGCCGCGGAGCTTGCGAATGGCGTCGATGACGTCGTCACGCTCCTTGATCAGCGCCTCGAGCTTCTCGGTGAGCTCCTTCTGCTCCTCCTCGGCGCGAAGATTCACGGCACCGAGGCGCTCGCGCTCCATCTTCAGCCGCTCCAGCTCGCGCTCGACATCGCGCAAGTCGGGGACGGACTGCATGGCCTGCAGGCCTGTCAGGCGGTAGGCTTCATGCGGCGCAACATTGAGCATTTCCCGAATTCGGCTTTCGCTCTCCTGCCGCTTCTCGCGCGCAGAGACGAGGCGTTCTTCGGCGCGGGCGCGGCGCTCGCGGCTTTCGGCAAGCTCGGAAAGCGCGGTGGCGGCCTTATGATCGGCTTCGCGCTGCACGAGTTCGGCCGCAGCGAGAAGATCGGCGGCCCCACGGCGGGCGGCTTCTGCTCTTTGCAGTTCGTTCAGCAGCGCCTGGCGCTTGTCTTCGAACTCATCCGGCGCCATTTCGAGTTCGGCCGCTTCCTCGCGGGCCTCCTCCTCGCGATCGCGCAGGGTCGCGATGTGATCCTCGGCGCTTGCGGCGCGCTGGCGCCAGGTCTCGCGCTCCTGGCCGATCGCAATGATGCGGCGCTTTCGGGCTTCGTTCTCGCGGTTCAGGCTTTCGTGGCGGGCGCGCGCTTCGGCCGCAAGACCGCGATCAGTCGCGACTTCTGCCTGTTGAATGCGCAGCCTGCCGTCGAGTGTGGTGAGATCCGGCGCGTCCTCGAGCTCGATGCGCGCGGTCTCTTCCTGAACGGCGAGGTCTTCCTGCTGCGACTGGAGCTGGCTGACGGCTTCTGCAACCACGTCGCGACGGCGGATGAGATCGCCGGAGGCTCGTTCGGCGGCAGCCAGTGCGTCGCGCGCTTCAGCAAGGTGACGGACCGATAGGCGGTTCATGTCACGCGCTTCGCCAAGCCTGCGTTCCTCGCCGCGAATGGCTTCGCCCGCCATGGCAAGCCGTTCCTCCGATTGAGCCAAAACATCGCGTGCAAGCGACACTTCTCTTTCCAGCTCGCCGAGGCGGTTCTTCTGGGCGAGGCGCAAAGCGGCGCCACTCGGGGCATCGGCACCGGTCACATGGCCATCCCAGCGGAAGACGGCGCCATCTTTGGTCACCAGGCGCTGGCCGGGCTTCAAGTCGTTCATCAACCGCATCGCGTCGCCGTCGGCGACCAGGCCAATCTGCTTCAAGCGGCGCGTCAATGCAGCCGGCGCGCCGACATGGTTCAGCAAGGGCACGGCCCCGCTCGGCAGTGCGGGATCGGAAGTGCCATCACCATTTCCCGACCAGTGGGCGGGCGCCTTCGGATCAAGTGGCGATTCCAGATCGTCGCCGAGGGCAGCGCCCAAGGCCGTTTCGAAGCCGCGATCGACGCGGAGCTCATCGGCAACCGGCGAAAATTCCCCTGCCGCCGCACCTGCAGCAAGCATGCGCGAGATCGTCCGGCCCTCGGTTTCCAGCGCATTCAACTTCGAGCGCGCCTGATCGACCGGCGCGCGTGAAAGCGCTTCTTTCTCGCGCGCTGCGGAGAGCGCTTGTTCGACCGCCTGGATGACCGCTTCGGCTTCGGCGACAGCCGTCTCCGCAGTTTCGACAACGGCCCGCTTCTCATCGGGATCGGGCAGCGCAGCAATCTTTTCAGCCACACTGGAGAACTCGCGGTTGGCTTCGTTCATCTGCCGTTCGAGGCGCGTCTTGCGGTCTGCAAGATCGCGGATCGCCCGTTCCAGCTGATGGCGTCCAGCGGCAGCTTCGGCGCGCTCGGCGGTCAGCGCTGCGAAAACGCGCTCGCTGTCGGCAAGCTTTGCCGCAGCCCCTTCGAACGCCTCGCGCAATTCGTCGGCATGGCGGCCAGAATCTGCCAATATCTCCGCAATATCCGTCTCCTCGGCATCGAGCCGCGAAAGGATCGCAGCATTGTCCGACACCAGCCGCTGCTCGCGCTGAATGTCCTCGGCGAGTTGCGCCAGGCGACGCGTCAGTTCGTCGCGACGGCGCAGGATGCGGTTCGCATCGTCCTCGAGCTGGGATTTTGCGATCTGCAGCCGCTGGAGGGCAGCGGCGGCACGCGCCTCGCTCTCGCGAAGCTCCGGAAGCTTCAGGCTGGCCACCCCTTGAGCCTTTGCGGCTTCCATCTGGATCTGGGCCTTTTCGGCAACGACGACGGTCGCCTGATTGAGGGCGCTGTCTGCATCGGCTTCCGCCTCCTTCGCCTGTACCCAGCGGATATGCAGCAGTGTGGCTTCGCGCGCGCGGATTTCGGCAGACAACGTCTTGAAGCGGTTTGCCTGACGCGCCTGGCGCTTCAGGCTCTCGATCTGGCCTTCAAGCTGCGAGGTCACGTCATCAAGACGTTCGAGGTTGCCTTCAGCGGCGCGCAGCCGCAGTTCGGCCTCATGGCGGCGCGAATGCAGGCCAGAAATGCCGGCGGCCTCTTCCAGCAACTGGCGGCGGGCCTGGGGCTTTGCCGAAATCAGCTCGCCGATGCGCCCCTGCCCGACCATCGAAGGCGAGCGGGCGCCCGTAGACGCATCGGCGAAGAGAAGCTGCACGTCCTTGGCACGGCTTTCCTTGCCATTGATTCGATAGATCGAACCCTGTTCGCGCTCGATGCGACGGGTCACCTGAATCTCGTCGCTATCGTTGAAGGCGGCAGGCGCCGTACGCTCGCTGTTGTCGAGATAGAGCCCGACTTCGGCCGTGTTGCGCGCCGGGCGGTTTCCCGAACCGGAGAAGATCACGTCGTCCATGCCGGAGGCGCGCATGTTCTTGTACGAGTTCTCGCCCATCACCCAGCGCAGCGCCTCGACAAGATTGGACTTGCCGCAGCCGTTCGGCCCGACAACGCCGGTCAGACCCCGCTCGATGATGAATTCGGTCGGCTCGACGAAGGATTTGAAGCCGATGAGGCGGAGCTTGTTGAACTTCATGCGGCGCCCTCACGGCGCGCAGAACAAAAAACGGGCGCACGGCTTTCGCCGTCGCCCGTCATCTTGAAACGGTACGGATCAAAGCAGGCTGTCGATGAGGGCCGACATGGTGTCAACCGGCATGTCTCCAGAATAACGCTTCCCGTTGATGAGGAAAGTCGGCGTGGCATCGATGCCGAACTCCTTGGAGCCCCTTTCCCGCGTGGCGTTCACTTCATCCAGAAGCTTCTGGTTCGTCAAGCACTTCGTAAAACTATCCTCACTAAATCCGGCGAGTTTGGCCATCTGGAGAAGTGCAGCACGGCGATCTTCAGCGGCCGCCCAGGTTTCCTGCTGCTTGAAAAGCATGGAAACCATCGGGAAATACTGTTCCGGCGCGCTCAATTCTTCCGGCTTGGAGGCGTTGCAGCGAGCTAGCATGAAGGCTGCTGCTGCCGCCGGATCAAACGGGAATTCGCGGATGATGAAACGCGCCTTGCCGGTGTCCACGTACTTCTTCTTGATCTCGTCGAAGGTCGTGTTGTGGAAGTTGGCGCAATGCGGGCAGGTCATCGACATATATTCGACGATGGTCACGGGCGCATCTTGCTTGCCGAGCGCCATTTCTGGCAGCGGGCCGGGCTTCAGCACCTCCGTCATGTCGACATCGCCAGCCGGCTGCGGAAGTTCGGCTGCTGCATTTGCCGTGCCGGTGATCGCAAGCGTCGCGGTCGCGGCGGCCATGCCGCTCAGAAGCTGGCGTTTCGTCAGTTGCATTTCAGAGATCAGCATGGGTTCCCCTAATCGAGAGTGGCGGCTCAATGTGCGATATAACGGCACGCGGCCGCGAACAAGGCACGCTTCGGCAACTTACTTCAAAGAATTGTGACCTTGGTGGGACGAAAGCTTGCGTTGTGCGTCGCATCTGCAATCAGCTTGGACAAAAAGCGGCAGGCGTATTTCTGCAGGTATCGAACAGCCTCAGTCTTTGAACGCTGCTTTTGTAAAGTCCATGGCGAGGGACCCGTTTGTCGGACACAAGATGTTACGACGACGGTTTTTCAAAGTCCGCTATCTGCGCCCCTTCCCCAGCACCGCAGTTCCCAGCCGCTTCACCGCCTGGCGCAGCTTGTCGTCCTCGATGCCTTCCATCATGTCTTCAAGCTTGCGGGCAGCCTCGCCCTTCAGTGGCGGCGGAGTGCGGGAGCGCTTTGCAGCTTGCGAAACGGGCTTCTGGACGATGCGGATCTGGTGGACGGCAGCAAAGCCGAAGAAGCTGTTGATGCGCTGGATGAGCTCGCCCTGCGCGTGCGTCAAAAACAGAGCGCGGGCGCCTTCGCAGGCGATCGTCAGGACACCGGGCTTATAGGTGCCGCCTTCGTTGCTGCGCGCCCAGGCGATCTTTTCCGGACGTGTGCAGTCGGCGAAATCCGCGCCGGCAATTTCATCCCAGCAACCGAGCAGCGCGGTGTTGATGCCCGCCCGTTTTGCAAGCACCGGGTCGATCAGGCCGTTCGCCAGTTCGGATATCTGCTTTTCAGCTTTACGTGGATAACTCATCGAAACCTTCCGATGCCGCCGCCATTCGGCGCTGCCGCCTTGATCGCGCAGCATTGCTCCGGCAAGTATAGGTCACTTCCCCGTGCCGCGGCAAATGATGACATCAACGACACTCGACGCCCCTTGCGCAACGCACCTTCTCGACTGGTACGACCGGCATCACCGCGACCTGCCCTGGCGCGTGTGCCCGGCGATGGCAGCGCGCGGCGTAAGGGCCGATCCCTATCGCGTCTGGCTTTCGGAAGTCATGCTGCAGCAGACGACCGTGCGGGCCGTGAAGCCCTATTTCGCCAATTTTCTGGCGCGCTGGCCAACGGTTCGCGACCTCGCCGAGGCGCCGAACGACGATGTCATGGCAGCCTGGGCGGGGCTCGGCTACTACGCCCGCGCCCGCAATCTCAAGAAATGCGCTGAAGCGGTCGCCACGCAATATGACGGCATCTTTCCAGATACGGAGGACGGTCTGAAATCGCTGCCGGGCATCGGCGACTATACGGCTGCGGCGGTCGCGGCCATTGCCTTCAATCGGCAGGCTGCCGTCATGGACGGCAATGTCGAGCGTGTGATCTCCCGGCTGTATGCGATCGCGACACCGCTTCCGGCCGGCAAGCCGCTGATGAAGCAGAAGGTGGCGCACCTGACGCCGGCCGACAGACCCGGAGATTTCGCGCAGGCGATGATGGATCTCGGCGCGACGATCTGTACGCCGAAACGGCCGGCCTGTACGCTCTGTCCGTTCAGGGGATCGTGCGAGGCGCTTCGCCTGCATGATCCCGAGCAGTTTCCGGTGAAGGCGGTAAAGAAGCAAAAGCCGGTCCGGCGCGGTGCCGCTTTCGTCGCCGTGACCGCTGACGGCGAAATCCTCCTGGGGCGGCGGATCGCAAGCGGACTGCTCGGCGGCATGACGGAGGTGCCGACGACCGCTTGGACATCGCGCGCGGATGGGGAAACTTCCGCGGATGCAGCGCCCTTTCCGGCACAATGGGAACCATGCGGCAGCGTCATCCATGTCTTCACACATTTCGAACTCCGGCTTTCGATCTACCGCGCCGCGATCCCATCGCGAATTCCGACTGATGACAAATGGTGGGAGCCGGTTACAAATCTTGAAGCGCAGGCGCTGCCGACCATCATGAAAAAAGCGATCGCCACGGCTATTCCGCTTGTGTTTGCAATGCCCAAGGAATGACCCATGACTGCATCAATCCGCCATATCGTTTTTGATATTGGCAAAGTTCTTATCCACTATGATCCGAATATTCCCTACAGCCGCCTCATTCCAGACGCGGCCGAACGCAAGTGGTTTTTCGACAATGTCTGCACGCATGACTGGAACATCGAGCAGGACCGCGGACGCACCTGGCCGGATGCTGAAGCGCTGCTGATTGAAACCCATCCAACGCGTGAAGAGCATATCCGCGCCTTCCGCAAGTACTGGCACGAAATGGTGCCCCATGCCTACGAGGACAGTGTCGCAATCATGGAAGCGCTGATTGCGGAGGGCCGCGATGTGACAATGCTGACGAATTTCGCATCCGATACGTTCCGCGAGGCGCAGAAGCGCTTTGCCTTCCTGAGGAAACCGCGCGGCGTTACCGTTTCTGGCGATGTCGGACTCATCAAGCCGGATATCGCGATCTATGAAACGCATATGAGGAGCTTCAACCTGGAACCGGCGGCGACGATCTTCATCGACGACGCGCCTGCCAATGTCGAGGGCGCAAGGGCGGCAGGGTGGAACGCGGTGCTATTCACCGGTGCCGACAAGCTGCGCAGCGATCTTGCCGACTATGGCGTAAGAACAAGGTGACGAACTGGCGCTGAAAAGAAAAGGCGCCCGGGGTGTTGATCCCGGGCGCCGTAGGCCTTCTTCCGCGACTGGAGGTACTAAAACCGGAAGAAGGTAGTCTCGATCAGGTCAGGCCGCTGCTCATTCCGCCTTCGCCAGATCACTGCGGATCACAGACCGCAAATCGTCGATGGGGCGTAGCGACTGTCCGTCGTCGAAGTGCCAAAATGTCCACCCGTTGCATGCATCAAGCCCCTGCACTTTCGCGCCGAGACGATGAATCGAACCAGCCTCTCCGCCCGAGGCAACCGTGCCGTCGGCGCGGACGATCGCGCTGTAGCGGCGGCGGTTATCGGTCAGCACCTGGCCGGGTTTGATGAGGCCGCTTTCCAACAGCGCATTGAAGGCGACGCGGACCTCCTGCTTCTTGCCGGTCATCACGGTCAGCTCTGCCTTGCCGAGCGGCTCGACGGCGGCAATGCGGGCAGAGGCCGCATCGATATAGTCCTGTTCGCGCTCGATGCCGACGAAGTGGCGGCCGAGGCGCTTGGCGACAGCGCCAGTGGTGCCGGAGCCGAAGAACGGGTCGAGTATGACGTCGCCGGGTTTCGAAGACGCCATGATGACGCGGGCAAGCAGCGCCTCCGGCTTCTGGGTCGGATGAACTTTCTTGCCATCGTCGCCCTTCAGCCGTTCCCCACCGCTGCAGATCGGGAACAACCAGTCGGAGCGCATCTGCACGTCGTCGTTGGCAGCCTTCATCGCGTCGTAGTTGAAGGTATAGCCCTTGGCCTTCGCGTCCGGACTCGCCCAGATCATCGTCTCATGCGCATTCTGGAAGCGCCGGCCCTTGAAATTCGGCATCGGATTGGTCTTGCGCCAGATGATGTCGTTGAGAATCCAGAAGTTCAGATCCTGCAGGGTCGCGCCGACGCGGAAGATGTTGTGATAGGAGCCGATGACCCAGATCGTGCCGGTCGGCTTCAGCACGCGGCGGCAGGCAAGCAGCCAAGCGCGGGTAAAGGCATCATAGGCGTCGAATGATGCGAACTGATCCCACGCGTCATCGACGGCGTCGACAAGAGACTGATCCGGACGGTGAAGCGTGCCGCCCAGCTGGAGATTGTAGGGCGGGTCGGCGAATACGACATCGACGGAATTGGTCGGCAAAGCTTCGAGGGCTGCAACACAATCACCCTTGATGATCGTGTCGATCCAAGAACCCGGGGTCGCAGAGGTCTTGAGATCGGCAAGCGGAAAAACTGACGCCATATGGATACTCGCTTATACACGTTACGCTTTTACTCGCCGTTATGGTTACTCAAGTTGGTTACTAAAGCCTGAACCGGTGGATGATTTCGAGAAACAAAATGCAGAACGCAGAAGTAAACGCTGCATCTTTCATGAATGAACCTGGCTAAGCCGCATGCTCCTGCCGGCTATCGACCGGCGTTTCCTCCCGCTCGAACATGCCGTAGTCTCGAACGACATTGCCGATGCGCAGGCGATAGTCGGCGAAGATGCCCTTGCGGCCTGCCTTTTGCGCGGCGCGGTGGGCGTCGAGATTGCGCCACTGTCTGACCGCCTCCTCGTCACGCCAGAAGGACAAGGACAGCAGCTTGCCGCGCATCGTCAGGCTTTCGAAGCGCTCAACCGAAATGAAGCCGTCGATCTTTTCCAGTTCGGCGCGCAACTCGCCGGCAAGGTCGAGGTATTTGTGGCGTTCGCCCATAACGGGCACGACTTCGAAGATGACGGCGATCATGGCAGCACCGGCGCAGAATGAGGAACGGACACGTTCTTCAGGAAGATGCGGTCTTCCTTCAGGATGAAGCGCTCGCGTTTGGCGAATTCGTAGTTCGCCTTGCCGAGCGGATCGGCTGCAAGGCGGGCGCGATAGGCCTCATAGGCAGCGAGGGTCTCGACATTGTAGACGCCGTAGGCAGTCGTTGCGGACCCCTCGTGCGGGCCGAAATAGCCGATGAGATCGGCACCGTTGCGTGGAATTGCCTGCCCCCAGGCACGCGCATACTCGGTAAAGGCATCCTTTTTGAAGGGGTCGATTTCGTAGCGGATGAAGCAGGTCAGCATCACTTTTCTCCTTTGCTTGTGAAGAAGTTTTCGCACATTGCGCGACCACAATGCTTCGGTTACGATCGAAGTATGAAAGAAGGACCGGATATTGCCCAGATCGGAGCGCTGATCGGCGATCCAGCACGCGCCAACATGCTGGCTGCGCTGTCAAGCGGACGGGCCTTGACGGCAACCGAGCTTGCGGCAGTCGGCGGCATCACCTTGCAGACGGCAAGCACGCATCTCGCCAAGCTCGAAACCGGCGGCCTGCTTACCCAGCGAAAGCAGGGTCGTCACCGCTATTTCAAACTTGCAGACGAAGCAACTGCCCTTTTGATCGAGACCATGATGGGTTTTGCTGCAAGCCGCGGACATCTGCGCCACCAGCCGGGTCCGAAGGAACCGGCGCTGCGCAAGGCACGCATCTGCTACGACCATCTGGCCGGCGATTACGGCGTGCGCATGCTCGACAGTCTCGTGGCTTCGGGTGCGATCGAGGCAATCGGCGAAGGATTGGCGGTCACCCCGAAAGGCGAGAGCCGGCTCCAATGCATCGGCATAGATGTCTCCGGCCTCAGAGCGTCCCGCCGGCCGCTCTGCCGCTCATGTCTCGACTGGAGCGAACGCCGCGCGCATCTGGCCGGCAGTCTCGGCAAGGCGCTGCTTTCGACTTTCTTCGACAGGGGTTGGGCGCGGCGGACGGCGGAAAGCCGCACCGTGAACTTTTCGCCCCAAGGCGAGCAGCAGTTCCTGTCACTCTTTCCGCTGGAAGCCTGAGCTGCCAAAACGTCAGCCGCGAGCTGCCCGCGCGGCGCATTCCAGACATGCCGGCGTACCGGTTGAGCTTTCGACGGCCATCGTGTAAGTCCGCATCATCCCCAACAAGGCTTGAGAGTACATGGACGGCTTCGACCTCATTATCTTCGACTGCGACGGCGTTCTGGTCGATTCCGAAATCATTGCGGCGGATGTGGAGTCCAAGCTTCTGACTGACGCAGGCTATCCGATCAGTGGCGAAGAGATGGCGGAGCGCTTCGCAGGCATGACCTGGAAGAACATTCTTCTGCAGGTGGAACGCGAAGCGAGCATTCCACTTTCCGCCTCGCTGCTCGACAAATCCGAAAAGCTGCTCGACCTGCGCCTCGAACAGGACGTCCAGGCGATTCCAGGCGTCGAGTTCGCCATCTCGCGCCTTGCCTTGAAGCGTTGCGTCTGCTCGAATTCCAGCACGCACCGGCTCGACATGATGCTCGGAAAGGTGGGGCTGAAAAAGCTGTTTGATCCCAACGTCTTTTCCGCAAAAGATCTCGGGCCGGATCGCGTCAAGCCGAAGCCGGACATCTTCTTGCATGGCGCCGAAAAGATGGGCGTCTCGCCGTCGAAGACCGTCGTCGTCGAAGATTCAGTCCATGGCGTCCATGCGGCACGCCATGCCGGCATGCGCGTCATCGGCTTCACCGGCGCATCGCATACCTATTCCTCGCACGCCGACCGCCTGACGGATGCCGGAGCGGAGACGGTCATCTCGCGGATGAAGGACCTGCCGGAAGTCGTTGCCGCTCTTTCGGAATGGGCTGGCGTCTTCTGAAAAAGGGGGCCGGCGCCGGCTCTTAGCTGCTCTTCTTGGTCTTTGCAGCCGGGCCCTGATCGAAACCGACATTGACGCGGACCAGCGCGCCGGAGCCGACGGGCAGCTTGAAGCCGTCCTTGCGGAAGAGGACCTGGGCGGCCGTCTGCCCCGCCGGAATTTCGGCAGTAAACGGAACCACTTCCGTCGTAACCACATCCTGGCCGTCGAAGGCGGTAATCCGGACCGGCAGCGTAATGCGGCCGGGGCCGCCGGCCGGGCCGGCGATCAGGCGGATCTGCGCCACGATCGTCATCGTCAGGTTCTGTTCGTTCAGCGTGCACTGACGCGTGTAGTCGCCGATTGCCGCCTGATGGACGATCTGGCTGTTGTCACCCGTCTTGCCTTTGGCATAGGTGCGGAAGATCGCGTCCTGATCCTTCATGTAGATCTGCGGGCAGGAGCCCTGGACGACCGGCTGCGCAGTACCTTGGACGTTGGTCGCTGTGCCGATCGGCTTGTCGCTGGAAGATGGATTGGCGGGAGCAAGCGGCATGATCTGGGCATTGCCGTTTGGCTGCGCAGGCGCTTCGGCAGACTTGCCTTCACCGCCGACGCCCAGGGAATTGCAGCTGGCAAGAAGAGCGGCGACTGATACGGAAACGATGAGACGCGAGACTTTGCCGAACACGATTATTCCACCCTCTTACAAAGTTTCTGGCAGGCCCGAAGTCTTGCTTGCAGGGCCTTTCGTGACAGTTTGCGATGGTCTATATCAGCGGCGCAAAGAAAAATCGATTGGGTAGAACCGTTTTGACGCACATTTCGATCTGCTGCAATTCAGCCGCCGGGCTCCTCTATCCGGATTTCCTCCGGCCATAACCTCAAGGATGAAGAACGTGGACTATATCTCGACCCGCGGCGAGGCCCCATCTCTCGGCTTTTGCGATGCGTTGCTGACGGGTCTTGCGCGCGATGGCGGCCTTTATGTCCCGCGGCAATGGCCGCATTTCTCCAAGAAGGAGATCCGAGCGCTGCGCGGCAAGAGCTACCAGGAGATCGCCTTTACGATCCTGTCGCCCTTTACGAACGACGAAATTCCCGCCTCCACGTTCCGGGCGATGATCGACGAAGCTTATGGCACTTTCCGCCATCCGGCGATCGCTCCGCTCGTGCAGACGGGACAAAACAGCTTCGTCATGGAGCTTTTCCACGGCACCACGCTCGCCTTCAAGGACGTGGCAATGCAGCTTCTGGCACGCCTGATGGACTATGCGCTGGAAAAGCGCGGCGAGCGGGCTACGATCATCGGCGCAACCTCGGGAGATACGGGTGGTGCGGCCATCGACGCCTTCGCCGGCCGCGAGCGCACCGATATATTCATACTCTTCCCGCACGGCAAGGTCTCGCCGGTGCAGCAGCGGCAGATGACGACGTCAACGGCTCCCAATGTTCACGCGCTGGCGGTCAAGGGCAATTTCGACGACTGCCAGAACCTCGTCAAGGCGATGTTCAACGACGCCGCCTTCCGGCAAAAGGTTCGCCTTTCCGGTGTCAACTCGATCAACTGGGCACGCATCATGGCCCAGATCGTCTATTACTTCACGACGGCGATCGCACTCGGTGGACCGGATCGTAAGGTTTCGTTTACCGTACCGACCGGCAATTTTGGCGACATCTTCGCTGGCTACGCGGCCAAACGCATGGGCCTGCCGATCGGCAAGCTGGTGATCGCGACCAACGAGAACGACATCCTCGCCCGCACGATGAAGACCGGCCGCTACGACATGAAGGAGGTCAAGGCCACGACTTCGCCGTCGATGGACATCCAGATTTCCTCGAATTTCGAGCGCCTGCTTTTCGAAGCCTATGATCGGGACGCTTCCAAGGTGCGCCACGCAATGGACAGCCTGAAGCAGTCGAATGGCTTCGAGATCGCGCCGGAGGCGCTTGCCGCCATCAAGAAGGACTTCCGCGCCGGTCGCGCCAGCGAGAAGCAGGTGGCGCAGACGATCAAGAATACCTACGCCGCCACCGGCTATCTTCTCGATCCGCATTCGGCAATCGGCGCCTTCGTTGCCGCCAAGCACGACAAGCCGAACACGCCGATGGTGACGCTTGCGACCGCGCACCCGGCAAAATTCCCCGCCGCGGTAAAATCCGCCTCCGGTATTGACCCGACGCTTCCGACGTGGCTTGCTGGTCTGATGCTTAAGGAGGAGCGCTTCCAAGTCGTCGATCCGGAACTTAAGGCCGTTGAAGGTTTCATCAGCAAGCACACCCGGACGTGATGCGGCAGGCGCAGAAAGATAGCCAATGACAGTTGAGTGCACCCGGCTCAAATCCGGGCTGACAGTAGTAACCCAGACCATGCCGCATCTTGAAAGCGTCGCTCTGGGTGTCTGGATAAAATCGGGTTCGCGCAACGAAACGGAAGACGAGCATGGTATAGCCCACCTGCTCGAACACATGGCGTTCAAGGGTACCGCTCGTCGCTCGGCCCGCGACATCGCCGAGGAAATCGAGGATGTAGGCGGCGAAGTGAACGCTGCCACCTCGACTGAAACGACGTCCTACTACGCCCGCGTGCTGAAGGATTACGTACCGCTTGCCGTCGATATCCTCGCCGACATTCTGACCGAATCGGCCTTCGAGGAAGACGAGCTCGAACGCGAGAAGCAGGTGATCCTGCAGGAGATCAATGCGGCAAACGATACGCCCGACGACGTGGTCTTCGACAAGTTTTCCGAGATCGCCTATCGCAACCAGACGCTTGGCCGCGCCATCCTCGGCACGCCCGAGACCGTCGTCTCCTTCTCGCCGCAACAGATTCGCAACTATCTCGGCCGCAACTATACGACCGATCGGATGTTCGTCGTTGCCGCCGGCGCAGTCGATCACGACGAATTCGTGCGCATGGTGGAAGAACGCTTCGCGAGCCTGCCGACCGCGCCAAGCGCTCCACCGGTTATCGAGACCGCCCGCTATATCGGAGGCAGCGTGCGCGAGACGCGCGACCTGATGGACGCGCAGATCCTGCTCGGTTTCGAGGGCAAGGCCTATCATGCCCGCGACTTCTACTGTTCGCAGATCCTTGCCAACATCCTCGGCGGCGGCATGTCTTCCCGCCTCTTCCAGGAAGTGCGCGAAATTCGCGGCCTCTGCTATTCGATCTATGCCTTCCACTGGGGCTTTTCCGACACCGGCATCTTCGGCATCCATGCCGCAACCGGCGGCGAAAACCTTCCCGAACTCGTACCGGTGATCATTGACGAGTTGCATAAGTCTGCCGGCTTCATCGAGCAGAAGGAGATCGAGCGCGCCCGCGCGCAGATTCGCGCCCAGCTTCTGATGGGACAGGAAAGCCCTGCGGCCCGCGCCGGCCAGATCGCCCGCCAGATGATGCTCTACGGCGGCCCGATCTCCAATCAGGAAATGATGGAACGGCTGGAGGGCATCACGGTCGAGCGTCTCACCGACCTCGCCGGCCGCCTGTTCTTCGACACTGTGCCGACGCTTTCGGCAATCGGCCCGCTGGAGCAACTGGCACCGACGGAGGCTATCGTCGCCTCGCTGTCCGCTCCCCAGCCGCAGTCGAAAACTGCAAGCCGCTGAGCCCTCGTTCCATCTGCCGGGAGTGATCGATGCCAAAATCGGTTTTTCGATTCCTGTCGCGGCAGCCGGAGGCGGTGGAACTCGAGAACGACCGCTATGCGCTGAGGCTTCCGCGCTATCAGGATTTCAACCAGTGGCACAAGCTGCGCTCGGCCAGCCGCAAGTTCCTGGAGCCCTGGGAACCGACATGGCGTCGCGACGAGCTGACAGAGGGCGCCTATCGCGCCCGCGTCATCCGCGGCAAGCAGGAATACGCGTCGGGCCAGGCGATCCCGCTGTTCCTGTTCCTGAAACCGGACATGGAACTGCTTGGCGGGATCACCATCGGCTATATCCGCCGCGGCGCGGCGCAGAGCTGCATGATCGGCTACTGGATGGGCGAGAAACACGCCGGTCAAGGCCATATGTTCGCCGCACTTCAGTTGGTTATACCCTATATCTTCGCAGGGCTTGAGTTGCACCGTATCGAGGCAGCCTGTATTCCGGAGAACGCACGAAGCATTCGCCTGCTCGAGAAAGCCGGGTTTCACCGGGAAGGCTATCTGCGCGGATACTTGAAAATAAACGGTCAGTGGCATGATCACGTGATGTATTCACTGCTTGCCACCGATACGGATAGAGGCAGGAAAACCGACAGCCGATGACCACGAACCGCATGCTGCCAAAATCACCGTCCGGCCGATTGATCGCGGTGATCGCAGCTCTTTTCCTGTCGATGCTTGCGTTGGCTGCAGGCGTTGCGCAGGCGGCGGAACCCGTGAAGATTTCCCGCGACGACACCGCGCTCGATTTGACCGCGACGACGGAAATCTATGCCAATCAGGGCGAGGCATTCCAGGTCTCGACGGCCGCAGGCGCAGATGGCATCCGCCGGCGCATCGAGGTGCGTGCCAGCTCCGAAAACCACCAGGGCGACTGGGCCGTCTTTGCGCTCGCCAATGTCTCGGAAGAGCAGCTCGAGCGCGTCATCGTCGCTCCGCATTTCCGCCTCGTGAATTCCAAGCTTTTCTGGCCGGACCTCGGCTCGCAGCGGATCATGGCGATTACCCCCAGCGAGGGCTTTGCGCTCGACCGTCAGCCGAGCGACGAAGCCGATGTCTTCCGCATCACTCTGAACCCCGGCGCTGTCATCACCTTCGTCGCCGAGCTTGCGACGCCCGACCTGCCGCAGATCTACCTGTGGGAGCCGGACGCCTACAAGGACACCATCAACGCCTTCACGCTCTACCGCGGCATCGTGCTCGGGATCGCCGGCCTTCTGGCCGTGTTCCTGACGATCCTCTTCGTGGTCAAGGGAACCTCGATGCTGCCGGCAACGGCCGCACTTGCCTGGGCAGTGCTCGGCTACATCTGCGTCGACTTCGGTTTCCTCGGCAAACTCGTCAGCGTCGCCTCGGCGGACCAGCGAATATGGCGCGCCTGCGCGGAAGTGGCGCTGGCGTCGAGTTTCGTGATCTTCCTGTTCACCTATCTGAACCTCAACCGGTGGCACACCCATCTCGGCTATGCGACCCTTGCCTGGGTGCTCGGCCTCGCTTTGCTCTTCGGTGTCGCGATCTATGATCCGTCGATCGCCTCCGGTATTGCTCGGCTTTCCTTCGCGCTGACGGCGACGATGGGCATCGTGCTCATCATCTATCTCGGCTTGAACCGCTACGACCGCGCCATCTTGCTGGTGCCTGCCTGGGCGCTGATCCTGGTGTGGATATTCGGAGCCTGGCTGACCGTGACCGGCCGGCTCGACAACGACATCATTCAGCCGGCGCTCGGCGGCGGCCTCGTCCTCATCGTTCTGCTGATGGGTTTTACGGTGATGCAGCACGCCTTTGCGGGCGGTGCCTTTCAGCAGGGTCTGTTTTCCGATCTCGAACGCCAGTCGCTGGCGCTGACCGGCTCCGGCGACATGGTGTGGGACTGGGACGTGGCGCGCGACCGCGTCGTCACCATTCCGGATGTCTCCATCAAGCTTGGCTTGTCGCCGGGGACCATGCATGGCGCCGCCCGCAACTGGCTGCCGCGGCTTCACCCGGACGACCGCGACCGATTCCGCGCGACGCTGGACGTGCTGCTCGAACACCGTCGCGGACGGTTGAACCACGAGTTCCGCATCCGCGCCGAGGACGGGCATTTCCACTGGCTGCTGATCCGCGCGCGGCCGGTGCTCGGCTCGAACGGCGAAATCATCCGCTGCGTCGGCACGATCGTTGACGTCACCGAGCAGAAGAATTCCGTCGAGCGACTGCTGCACGACGCATTGCACGACAATCTTACTGGCCTGCCGAACCGTCAGCTCTTCATCGACCGCCTGCAATCGGTGCTGGCGCTGGCGCCCGGCGGCGAAACGCTCCGGCCGACGGTGATGGTGATCGATATCGACCGCTACAAGCTGGTGAACGATTCGCTTGGCGTTGCAGCCGGCGATAACATTCTGATTGCGCTGACCCGCCGCCTGCGTCGTCTGCTGAAGCCGCAGGATACGCTGGCGCGCCTTGCGGGCGACCAGTTCGGTCTCATTCTCGTTTCCGAGCGCGATCCGGCGAAGGTCGCCGATTTTGCCGATGCCGTCAGCAAGGCGATCATGGTGCCGATCAACTTCGGCAATCGAGAAATCATCCTGACGGCTTCGATCGGCCTCACCTCCTGGGTAGACCAGCAGGAAAACGCAGCCGGAATGCTGAGCGATGCCGAACTTGCCATGTATCGCGCCAAGCGCGCCGGCGGCAACCGTGTCGAACCCTTCCGCCCCGCCTTCCGCGACTTCGGTGCCGACCGCCTCCAGCTCGAATCCGATCTCCGCCGAGCCATCGAGCGCAAGGAGCTCTCGATGGTCTATCAGCCGATCGCGCGGCTGGAGGATGTCGAGATTGCCGGGTTCGAGGCGCTGATGCGCTGGGAGCATCCGAAGCGCGGCAACATCCCGCCGTCTGAGTTCATCCCGATCGCCGAGGCGTCGGACATCATCGGCCCGCTCGGCATGTTCGCGCTCGAACAGGCGACCAGCGATCTGATGGCCTGGCAGAACCAGACGGGCGAGCTGCCTATCTTCGTCTCGATCAATCTGTCGAGCGTTCAGCTCCTTAACAACGAACTCTATGACGACGTGCGTTCGGTTCTTTCGAAAACCCATTGCCAGCCGTCGCGCCTGAAGCTGGAGCTGACGGAATCGATGGTCATGGAAAATCCGGAACAGGCGCGGCTCGTGCTGCAGAAGCTCAAGGAAGCTGGCCTCGGACTGGCGCTCGACGATTTCGGCACCGGATACTCGTCGCTTGCCTATCTGACCCGCTTCCCCTTCGACACGATCAAGATCGACAAAGCGCTCGTTCGCGATGACAGCGACAAGAAGGCAACCATCCTCAGGTCGGTCATCTCCATGGCACGCGAGCTGGGGATGCAGGTGGTCGCCGAAGGAATCGAATCCAATGAGGATGCCATCGAGCTCGCCAAGATGGGCTGCAGCTACGGGCAAAGCTACCTCTTCGGCCCGCCCATGGGCTCCGATTCGGTGCTGCGCCTGCTGAAGGAACGCTTTCCACTGACGAAACGGGCTTAGGCTTACAATCAGGCCTGGCAACGACCCTACCCCGTCATCTCCCGAGGGGGGCGGGGAAACCGGGATGCCCGCTGCTTTTCGATGGTCCGAGAGCTTTGCAAGCGTCAACCCCATGCACCTTCTGCCTCGGGGAAGGATGCCGGCAGGCGGATGAGGGCTATGCCGCAGCCTTTCGCGACATCGCACTGGCGAGCTGAATGAGCTTGTGCAGATATTCCAGCTTCGCGACGACAGCCTGCGACAGCACGAAAGGATAGGAATCCGGCTGGCCCATGCTGCGCTGAATGGCGTTAATTGCCACACTGAGCGGAACCCAGGCGCTGACGAGCTGTTCGGCGCTTTGCGCCCTGTAGGGATCGAAATCCACTTCCGAGGCCATTTCCTCATGGCCGCGGGGATCGATGGCGATGCCGAAGGCGCGTGCCGTTTCCAGCGTATCAACGATATGGAGGTAGTGCGCGAAGCACTCGGCAAAATCTTCCCACGGATGCGAGGATGCATAAGCGCTGATGAAGCTCTCCTGCCAGCCGAAGGGTGGACCGCTGGCATAATGGTTCTGAAGGGCTGCACCGTAATCCTGTCGTTCGTCGCCGAAGACGGCGCGGAAGGCATCCAAGCCGTTCCTGTCCCGCACTAGCTTGTTCCAGACGAAGTGGCCAGCCTCATGGCGGAAGTGGCCGAGCAGCGTGCGGTAAGGCTCGTTCATCATGGTGCGCGCTTGTTCGCGGGTGGCGTCGTCGGCCTCCGCCGCACGGATGGCGATCAGGCCCTCCTCATGCCCGGTCATCGCGGGAAGGATATTGCCGTCGGTCTGAACCGTATCTTCGAGGAAATCGAAAACGAGGCCGCCGACGGGATCCTCCTGGCGATCCGGATGGGGCAGGTTCCAGCGCAGCAGCGAATAGAACAGATGGCGCTGCGCCTGGCTGATGCGGCGCCAGCGGGCGATGCCGTCCTGTGTTCCGGTATTCGGCACCAGCCTGTTGTGGCGGCAGGCGATGCAGAAATCATTCGCGTCCTCATCGGACAGCAGCCAGTTGCAGATATCAAGACCGGCATTGGCGCAGAAGCGGATCCGGCGCTCCGGACGTGCGACGAGCTGCCACTGCATTTCGTCGCGCGGCTCGAGCGCGTGCACGGAGAGATCGCCAGGCAGGAAGCCGAGGCGATGATTGCAGCGGACGCAATGGCGGTTGTCGAAGTGGACGACCTGGTCGCAATTATCGCAGGCAAAGAGCCTCATGATTTACCTCGACGAATGGTGACGAACCAAAATGCCTGCTGCGCAGCGCGCAACAGGCATTTCGGCCGCGCGCCGTCTGGCACGCTTGCCGGAAGAAAACGTCACGTCAACGAAATCGTTCCTGGATTAAGATATCACGCATGCCCCGCTTCGGCGGAGAGCATGGCGGCCGTGATGCCCATGCCCGCGAGAGCGCGCTCGTACTTGTCATCGAGATTGCGGTCGAAGATCAGCGCCTCGTTGGCAGCGCAGGTCAACCAGCCGTTGCTGGCGACTTCCATTTCCAGCTGGCCCGCACCCCAGGAGGAATATCCGAGCATCATCATGGCCCTCTTCGGCCCGCCGCCCTTGGAAATCGCACGGACGATGTCGAGCGTCGCCGTCAGGCAGATATCGTCGCTGATCGGAATGCTGGATTCGCTTATATAATCATCGGAATGCAGCACGAAGCCGCGGCCGCTTTCCACGGGACCGCCTGTCTGGATCGGGAAATCCCGCGCATGCTCCGGCAGAACAATCGGCTCCTGGTCGTTGACCATTTCGAGATGCAGCAGCACGTCCGTGAAGGTGAGGCTTTGGGGGCGGTTGATGATGAAGCCCATGGCACCAGCATCGGAATGGGCGCAGATATAGATGACCGTGCGAAAGAAGTTGCTATCTTCCATGCCCGGCATCGCAATCAGGAACTGCCCGTCGAAAAAGCCGCGTTCCCGTCTGTTTTTCAGCGTGGATAAGGACATACTTCCTCCTGCTGCCAGACCGCTACCAACAGCCTTATAAGAGAAACATGGGGCAATGCCGCAGATCAATCAACTGAAAATGAAGAATTAGATGGCCGAACTTCTGGCAGCGAAAGGCGTTTTTCGTTAAACCGTTGTTCCATGACGATTATTTTTCGCAGGTTTCGCCAGTTTCTGCACGCCGCCATCTGCGCCGCCGCGCTGGCCGGTTCGCTCGGGCCGGCGCGCGCCGAGATGAGCGGCTGGATCGACAATGTGGGCGGCCGGATGCGGCTGGTCGCGCTGCCGCCCGGCCACGACGGCACGATACACGGTGCGCTGCAGATCGAGCCGAAGCCCGGCTGGATCACCTATTGGCGCGAGCCGGGCAACAGCGGCATACCACCCCAGATCACGGTCGCCCCGGAAAGCGGCATCACGCTGACGGCAATACGCTATCCCGTGCCAAAACATCTCATCGACGGCACGATAGACGACATCGCCTATGACGGGCCCGTTTCGCTGCCGCTGACCTTCTCGGCAAAAGGCGCCTCCCGGCCGCTCGAACTGAAGGCGAGCGCGTTCATCGGCATCTGCAAGGATATCTGCATTCCGTTTCAGGCCGAATTCACACTTCCCATCGGGCCCGCCAATCAGTCGCGGCCCGAAGAGGAGGCAATCTTGAAGAATGCCGAGGCCTCCCTGCCGGAAAAGCCGTCGTCGCAGTTCAAGGTGATTTCTCACAAGTTCTCCGAGGATATGAAAGAGCTCTGGCTGCAGGTTGCCTTGCCTGATGGCGGCGACACCGCGCCGGAGGTGATCCTTACGGGGCCAAACGGATATGCCTTCACCAGGAAGCTGATGAGCAAGCGCGACGGAAGGATTTTTTCAACGTCGATCGCCGTCGACAAGCTGCCGAAGAATCACGAGATCGCCCGCAAAAGCTGGAGCGTTCTGATCATCGACGGCGGCCGCGCCATGGAGACGCTGCTTGCCTTTGACTGACCGGCCCTTATAGTCGGCTGCAACCCCGCGGCTGCCCCCGCCGCAATCATAAACACCGAGGAGAATCCCATGACCATCGCGATCGGCGATAAGCTTCCTGCCGCCACGTTCAAGGAAAAGACGGCCGACGGACCGGTCGAAGTTTCGACGGATCAGCTCTTCAAGGGCAAGCGTGTCGTGCTTTTCGCCGTACCCGGCGCCTTCACGCCGACTTGCTCGCTGAACCACCTGCCGGGCTATCTCGAAAACCGCGATTCCATCCTTGCCAAGGGCGTCGACGATATCGCCGTTCTCTCCGTCAACGACTGGCACGTCATGGGCGCCTGGGCCGAACAGTCCGGTGGCATGGGCAAGATCCACTTCCTCGCCGACTGGGACGCCGGCTTCACCAAGGCGCTCGGCCTGGACGCTGACCTTTCCGCCGGCGGCCTCGGCTTCCGCTCCAAGCGCTATTCGATGCTCGTCGAAGACGGTGTCGTCAAATCCCTGAACGTCGAAGAGAGCCCCGGCCAAGCCACGATCTCAGGGGCGGCCACGATGATAGAGCAGCTCTGAGGCGGCGGCCAGAAGGCGTGGAGAGGCGGCCGGACCCGGCCGCTTCAAAGCGGTAGGCGTTCTATTGGCGCAGGTTCTTGCCGACCCTGCCGGTATTCCCGGTGCCGAACACGCGATAGCCAGGCGCTTTGGCCGTTGCCGGTCCAAATGCCTGATGATGCGCCTGTGGCCGGGGCTCCGCCACGTTGCGTCTTGCACGTATTTCAATTTCCCTGCTACGGGGTGGACTGTCTGCCACCATGATGTTACTATCATTCCGAGAGTAACTCGCTATCGAATTGCCATGAACAATCAGAATCTTCTAGACGAGCCGTGCCCCATCGCGCGCAGCCTGGCATTTATCGGCGACGCGTGGAGCATGTTGATTCTCAGGGATGCGAATGCGGGCCTCACTCGTTTTGACGAGTTCCGCAAAAGTCTCGGCATTGCACCAACGATCCTGACACGTCGTCTCGCGATGCTGACGGAGGAGGGCTTGCTGGAAAAGCGGCGCTACTTGGATCGACCCCCGCGAGAAGAATACGTGCTGACGGCTGCCGGACGCGACTTTCTACCGGTGCTCTTCATGATCGGCGCATGGGGATGCAAGTACCGCGGCGGCGGCAAGCTGACACGGTTTGTGGACGCTGAAGCTGGAACGGAGATTGATCCCATCGCCGTGGATGGCGTTACCGGTGCACGGATCGGGTCTCGGGCGATACGCGTTGTCAAGCCGGAATGATTTCAGGCATGGCTTATCCCGTTCGTACAGGTAAACCCTTCTAATAGTATATTACGTGCGAGTCCGAAACGGTGAGCTGAAAATCCGACTTCGGGCGAGCATGAAAGTTTTGATCGAACTCGAACCCGACTCAGAACGAAAATCGCTTCCCTATCGATAGCGGCACTATCTTCTCATCACCAAAGGCTTTTGCCAAAGCCGTCATGGCACGCCAGCCGGTGCAGTGACCGGCGACGATGTAAGCTGGGTTGAATTCGCGCATCGATTTCCACGGTTTCAGGAAGGTTTTCCTCGTTCGACCCAGCCAAATGCAAGCCACCGACAACGGCGTGAATTGGTACGTCTTGGAACGTCCGTTTTGCATGCTTCAGTACGTTTATTGTTCCAGCGTGCGAGCACGCTGCGAACACGATTAGACCCTTTCCCGCGACATTCACGGCAACAAACCGCTCATCCATGGTAAACTCATCAAGCTCCCAACCGTCACCGTCCAGCTTTTTCCTGTACTGACCAGGGGCCGCGCTCAAATTTGGCTATCAATGGTGGCAATGACTTTAGGGGCAGAGGCGTTGCCGCCACCCCTAACAACTGATCAGATTCTCTACGCCACGTTGCGCCAAGTCGTCAGCCGGGTAGTTGTGTCCACTGGACAATTTCTCGATAATCGGCAGTAACTCCGGCCTTTTCCGGCCCTTGGCGGAATAGGTCAGCTCTGATCCGAGCCTGCCAATCCGAGAGCCAGCGTCATATCATTGATGATCCCTAGACGCGCTTCGATCACTGCGATTTTCTCGGGGGTGTCGGCACAAGAAGCCTCGATGTCGATAAACAATTGCTCGCAACCACCAGGGGTGACGGTCCCGAACATCTGGCCGGGTTCGTCGCTTATATTTCGCCAACCGTGTCGCACGTGTGGTGGCAGAACGACGACAGTTCCTGGAGGTGCGTCGAACTCCTCGTCACCGCATTGGAAACGATATAGTCCACAGACCACGCGAAAGACTTCAGTCTCTCGCGTGTGAGTGTGGGGAGCCGGGCCTTGACCCGGCGGAGTGAAGGTTTCCCACATTCCGACAGTGCCTCCAGTCTCTGCGGCCGTGGCATGAATTACAATCTTTGCACCAAAAGGCGTCTTTGCTATGCGCTCCTTGCCAGGCAAAGAGACAACTGCATTCCGGAAAGGTGACATGGCCAAATCCTCGTCGGTTGCAATCCATATAGCATAGCACTGGAAGGTGGTTAATCCCGGTGAGAGCCGCTTCGTTCGTGGCAAGTGCCCCCGAATTTTGACGTCGCTGCTGATGGCTCGTCATAGATCGGAGGGGCGAAACTCTCGGCGCCCAGGCCCTCGAAGCGCTCCATCCATTGGCCCCTCCTCCCGCGCATTCTGGGAAATAACGAAATCGTCTAGGTGTGGCTTTTGCAGCATGACAGGGCGAGCCCTTTTTCGCGGTGCGTATTTTTCGGCCGGCTCGCCAATGCCGTCAATTTGCCATATTCGTTATAACATAACTGTAACGTTATTACATTCATGAACTGTCCTCTATGAAGAGATTGCCTTTCGTGTCCGGTCTGCTCCTGCCCTCCGCCGTTTCGCGTGTCGCCTGCGTGCTCATCCTCGTCGGTGTGCTCTGGACGGCGATCCATTGGGCTATTGTCCTGCCATGAGCGGCGCGTTGATCACGCTCGACAACCTGACCGTCGCCTATGATCGCCACCCGGCTGTGCATCATGTTTCCGGCTCCATTCTCGCCGGCAGCCTGACGGCGATCGCGGGACCAAACGGCGCAGGTAAATCGACGCTTCTGAAAGCCATCATGGGCGAGCTGCGGCCGGCCGAGGGGCGGATTTCTCATAAGCTGCAGCGCACCGATTTCGGCTACCTGCCGCAAGCGGCTGAAATCAACCGGCGCTTTCCGATCTCGGTCTTCGACGCCGTGCTTCTCGGTGCGTGGCGAAGCAGCGGCGCCTTCGGACGCGTGTTGGCCCATGAGGCCGACAAGGCCCACGAAGCGCTTTGCGCAGTCGGCCTCGAGGGTTTCGAGAAACGCCATATCGGTTCTTTGTCGGCCGGGCAGTTCCAACGCGTGCTCTTTGCCCGGCTGCTGCTGCAGGATGCCAAGCTCATGCTGCTCGACGAGCCGTTCACGGCCATCGACGCCCGCACGACAAAGGACCTGCTCGATATCGTCGCGCGCTGGCACGGCTGCGGGCGGACCGTCGTTGCGGTGCTGCACGATTTCGACCAGGTGCGGGCGCATTTCCCGCAGACGCTGCTGATCGCGCGGACTCTGATCGGCTGGGGGCCGACCGGCCACGTGATGTCGCCCGCCAATCTCCTCAAGGCGCGTGCCATGGCCGAGCGCTGGGACGAGGATGCAAGACCCTGCGAGCCTGCGGCATGACGGCCTACGACATCTTCCTCGCGCCGTTTGCCGATTACGGTTTCATGCGCCGCGCACTCGTCGCCTGCCTCTGCCTTGGTCTCGGCGCCGGCCCGATCGGCGTCTTCCTCATGCTGCGGCGCATGAGCCTGATGGGCGATGCGATGAGTCATGCCGTGCTGCCGGGTGCGGCGATCGGCTACCTGGTTGCGGGATCGCTGTCGCTGACTGCCATGGGCATCGGCGGCCTCATCGCCGGGCTCTCCGTCGCGCTGCTTTCCGGCATCGTCAGCCGAACGACGGCGCTGCAGGAGGATGCCAGCTTCGCAAGCTTCTATCTCGCCTCGCTGGCGCTCGGCGTGCTGATCGTTTCGCTGCGCGGATCGAATATCGACCTGCTGCATGTGCTCTTCGGCACCGTTCTGGCGATCGACGCTCCTTCTCTCCTCCAGATCGGGGCGATCACCTCGGTCACGCTCGTCGTTCTCGCCGCCATATACCGGCCGCTGGTGGCCGAATGCTTCGACCCAGGGTTCCTCAAAGCCGTCGGCGGCCGCGGACCTGTCTATCATGTGCTTTTCCTGCTGCTCGTCGTGCTCAACCTCGTCGCCAGCTTCCAGGCCCTCGGCACGCTGATGGCCGTTGGGCTGATGATGCTGCCAGCGGTAATCGCACAGCTCTGGTCACGCCGCCTGCCATCGATGATGGCGATCGCGGTGATCAGCGCCACCTTCTCCGGCTATCTCGGCCTTGTCGCCTCCTACCATCTCGAGCTCGCCTCCGGTCCGACCATCATCATGACGGCGGCGGCAATCTACGTGCTTTCCATCCTCCTCGCGCCGGCGGGCCTTGCCCGGCGCCTCTTTCCCCGCCCGCGTCTTTCGGGCTGAACCCAAGGAGACTTCGATGATTCCCCGCAGACTGCTTCCTTGCGCGGCCCTTCCCGCGCTAATCGCCTTTTCGTCGGCGCCAGCCTGTGCCGAAACGCTGAAGGTGGTTGCCTCCTTCACCGTGCTTGCCGACGTCGTCAGCCAGATCGGCGGCGAGAATGTGAAAGTCACGAGCCTCGTCGGCCCGAATGGCGACCCCCATGAGTTCGAGCCGTCGCCTGCCGATGCGAAGCATCTGAAGGCCGCGCAGGTGACCTTCGTCAGCGGCGAAGGCCTGGAGGGCTGGATGGACCGGTTGATTTCCGCTTCCGGCTACAAGAAAGCGCCGGTCAACGTTTCCGAGGGCATCAAGACCCGCACCATGGAGGAGGACGGCAGGACCGTCACCGATCCCCACGTCTGGAACAGCCCAGTCAACGTGAAGGTCTGGGTCGCCAGTATTGAGAAGGCGCTGTCGGCCGCCGATCCGGCGGATGCCGGCACATTCAGGGCCAATGCCGAGCGCTACACGAAGACGCTCGACGCGCTTGACGCTTATGCCCATTCCAAGTTCGACACGCTTCCGCACGACCGGCGCAAGGTACTGACGAGCCACGACGCCTTCGGCTATTTCGGCCGCGAGTACAATGTCAGCTTCCTCGCGCCGCTGGGCATGTCAACCGAAACGGAGGCGTCTGCCGCAGAAGTCGCCAAGCTGATCGAGCAGATCAAGGCCGAACACGTGAAGAGCTACTTCTTCGAAAACTCGAACGATCCCCGCCTCGTCAGGCAGGTCGCCACGGCAACGGGTGCGGAACCTGGCGGCGAGCTTTATGTCGAATCGCTTTCGGATCAGAAGGGGCCGGCGCCGACCTTCGAGAAGATGTTCCGCTACAATGTCGACCAGCTGGCCGCGGCGATGGCAAAATCGAGCTGATTGGTGCCGCAGCCTGACTCAGAGATTGAAATCAAAGACCAGGAGGCCGGCAAGGCCTCCGTCCGTCGAGGAGACGATGCGCTCGCCGACGGCCACATGCTCGGGATGCACGAGATAGGCATCTCGCGCCTCGGCATTTTCGAAGGTCACCACGAAGCCGTCGACGAAGCCGCCATGCAGCCCTTCCGGCGAGACGTTTGGACCATATCTGACATCGAGAATGCCCGGGATCACCTCCTTCAGCGCCACGACCGAAGCGAGCAATGCCTGCTTCTCCTCGCCGGTCATCGCAGCCTTCAGCCGCAGCAATACGCAATGCAGGATCATATGGTGGTCTCCAATGGCGTTGCCGGCACAATAGAGGGAACGGACCAGAGGGCAAGGGGATTGCAGCGACTTCCCGCTGCTCTACTTGAAACCGCGTCCGGCTCCTCCACCTTTCCAAATGGTGCCAATCACGAACGCGGGAGCGCTGCGAGCGAACCTGCTGGCCACAACAGATCATTCAACAGAGCACATTGCCCTGCTGTTCGTTTGCATTGACCGGCAGCTTTAAAGAATTCGAGGCCCTCCCTCTTCGTTCTCAAATGAAGGGAGATGGAAATGGCAAAGGTCGTTTGCGTCCTCTATGACGATCCGGTCGATGGATATCCGAGCGCCTATGCGCGGGATGGCCTGCCGAAACTCGAACACTATCCCGGCGGCCAGACGCTTCCTACCCCAAAAGCCGTCGATTTTCAGCCGGGCGCCCTGTTGGGCAGCGTTTCCGGCGAACTTGGCTTGAGGACGTTTCTCGAAAGCCAGGGGCACGATCTGGTCGTGACCTCGGACAAGGACGGTGCCGGCAGCGTCTTCGAACGCGAGCTTGCCGACGCCGAGATCGTCATCTCTCAGCCTTTCTGGCCCGCCTACCTGACCGCCGAGCGGATCGCCAAGGCGACCAAGCTGAAGCTCGCGATCACGGCCGGCATCGGCTCCGACCACGTCGATCTTCAGGCCGCTATGGACCGCGGCATCACCGTGGCGGAGGTGACCTACTGCAACTCAATCAGCGTATCCGAGCATGTGGTCATGATGATCCTCAGTCTCGCGCGAAACTACATCCCCTCCTACCAGTGGGTCGTGAAGGGCGGCTGGAACATAGCCGACTGCGTCGCGCGCTCGTACGATATCGAGGGCATGGAGATCGGCACGGTCGGTGCCGGTCGGATCGGCAGTGCTGTGCTTCGCCGGCTGAAGCCGTTCGATGTCAAGCTGCACTATACCGACCGCCACCGGCTTGCCGATGCAGCCGAAAAAGAACTCGGCGTCACCTTCCACAAGACGCCAGCCGAGATGGTGCCTGTCTGTGATGTCGTCACGATCAACGCGCCACTGCATCCGGAGACGGAAAACCTCTTCGACGAAGCGATGATCGCCAAGATGAAACGCGGCGCCTATCTGGTGAATACGGCGCGCGGCAAGATCTGCAATCGCGATGCCGTCGCGCGGGCGCTCGAGAGCGGCCAGCTTGCCGGTTATGCCGGCGACGTGTGGTTCCCGCAGCCCGCACCGAAGGACCATCCATGGCGGTCGATGCCGCATCACGGCATGACGCCGCATATTTCGGGTTCGTCGCTCTCCGCTCAGGCGCGCTACGCCGCCGGCACGCGGGAAATTCTCGAATGCTGGTTCGAAGGCAAGCCTATTCGCGAGGAATATCTGATCGTCGACGGCGGCAAACTCGCCGGCGCCGGTGCTCATTCCTACAGCGCCGGAGACGCGACGGGCGGATCCGAAGAGGCCGCGCGGTTCAAGAGCTGAAGGCACTGTTGCTCAAAAGGCCCGACCGGCTCTCGTTGCTTGCCGAGAGCCGGATCGGTTGCAGGCATGCGTGATGGTCAGGATTGTTATGCCGACTTGTTCGCTTCGATGAAACGACCGAGCGCTGTGGCAGCGTTCAGCATATGTGCTCGCATGCGCCGAGATGCCATTTCACCGTCGCCTTCCGCGATCGCCTGCATGATGGCATCGTGCTCGTCACGGGATTTACGCATCCGATCGCCTTGCCGAAGTTGCGTGCGCCGAAAGGCATTCAGCCGGGTGCGCACCGCAATCGCTTGTTCGGCAAGAAAACCGTTGTGGGTCGCGCGATAGATCGTCTCATGGAATTCGAGGTTGAACGCATCATAGGCGTCAAAATCACCCTTCTCGACAACCTCCCGGGACAGGTCGTGCAAGCCGATCAGGTGGCTTCGCTCGAGCGGAGTCATGCGGTAGGTCGCAAGCCGCACGCACATGGCCTCGATCTCGGCCGACGTCTCGAACATGTCCATGATGCGTTCGGGGGTCATGCGAGCCACGACGACGCCACGCCGTGCGCGAACTTCGACGAGCCCGCTGACCGCCAATTGACGCAGCGCTTCTCGAACCGGAGTGCGGGAGGCGCCGAAACGGTCGGCAAGCTGCTGTTCGTCCAGCGAAGCACCCGCTGTCAGCATGCCCGCAGCGATCTCATCCGTCAGTGCGTTGCGAATGCGATCAGACAGGAGCTCCCGATCAGCGACATCATCTGCAGCGTCTGATCCCTTGACCATGCATCGTCCTGACTGTTCGGGTTGCTTTGTGGCGCGATGATGCAATACCGGGTAATCGCATACAAGATCGTTATCACGGAACTGTTACGCACTCAATTCTTGAGAATGATCAACTTATGAAATACACAATACTAGTGTATCAGCCATAATGCATACGCAAGCTCAAAATTTTAATGCGGAGTTGAGGCGCTCTCGCAGCCACACTTGGGACCCTTTTGAAGCAAGCTTGAAACTGTTCGACTGAGAAGGAAGCCAGATGATGATGACAAGACGTGCTTTCTCCACCGCAATGGTTGCCGGCGCGGCCACCTCCCTTCTCTCAAATCGAAGCATTGCCGCGCCCGCTGGCGCGGCAAAGGCGCGCAACGTCGTTTTGGCGCATGGGCTTTTTGCTGATGGATCGTGCTGGTCCGAGGTGATTGCCCGACTGCAAGCAGCCGGATTCCATGCCACGGCCGTGCAAAATCCGCTAACGACGCTGCCAGAGGCGGTATCCGCCGTTGAGCGGGTGCTGGCACGGCAGGATGGTCCGACGGTTCTGGTGGGGCATTCCTTCGCGGGGATGATCATAACTGAAGCTGGTATGCATCCGAACGTGTCGGCACTCGTCTATGTCGCAGCCCGGGCACCGGATGCGGACGAGGATTACACCGCACTGGCCAAGACATTTCCCGCGCCGCCGGCCGCCGCAGGCATCGTCTTCGATGATGACGAAGGACAGCTCAGCGAGGCGGCATTCCTGCGTGATTTCGCGGGCGATCTCCCGGAAGCAAGGGCGAAGGTGCTTTATGCAGTCCAGGCGCCCTTCAAAAAGAACCTCCTTACGGGCAAGACCTCCCAGGCGGCCTGGCGTTCAAAGCCAAGCTGGTATGCCGTTTCGACGGAAGATCGCACGATCAATCCTGATCTCGAACGCTTCATGGCCAAGCGCATGGGAGCAAGGACCATCGAACTGAAGGCAAGCCACCTCTCGCTGATTTCCCACCCGGACGAGATCACCCAACTGATCATCGAGGCCGCGGGACGGCGCACGTGATCTGGCCGCAGTCCCTTCAATGCACGCCGAGGAACTGCTTGAGCTCGGCGGTCTTCGGGCTGGCGAAGACATCTTCCGGCCGACCGATTTCGTGGACCCGGCCCTGGTGCATGAAGACGACGCGGCTGCAGACGTCGCGGGCGAATTTCATCTCGTGCGTCACCATCAGCAAGGTCATGCCCTCGGCGGCAAGCTCTCGCACGACGGCGAGAACCTCGGCGACGAGTTCCGGGTCGAGCGCGGACGTGATCTCGTCGCACAGCAGCGCGATCGGCTGCATGGCAAGCGCCCGGGCAATCGCGACACGCTGCTGCTGGCCGCCGGACAGCTCGTCGGGATAGGCATCGAACTTGTGGCCCAGACCGACGCGGTCGAGCATCTTGCGGGCGACCGCTTCCGCCTCTGCCTTCGGCGTCTTTTTGACCACCGACTGCGACAGCATGACATTGCCGCCAGCCGTCAGGTGCGGAAAGAGATTGAACTGCTGGAAGATCATGCCGACCTTCAGCCTGAGCGCCTTCAGATGCAACTCGTCGTCCAGAAGCTGGGCGCCGGCCACCGAGATGGAGCCTTTGGTGATCGTCTCAAGGCCGTTGATACAGCGCAGCAGCGTTGATTTTCCCGAGCCGCTCTTGCCGATGATGGCAATGACCTCGCCCGGCTCCACATCCAGGTTGATGCCCTTCAGCACCTCGTTCGTGCCGTAGCTCTTGCGGACTTCAGTGATTTCGATGAGCGACATTGAGCTTCCTTTCGAGGATCTGGCTGCTCTTCGACAGAGGCCAGCAAAGCGCAAAATAGATAAGGGCGACGAGCCCGTAGACGGTGAAGGGCTGGAAGGTGGCGTTGGTGACGACGGTGCCTGCCTTCGACAGTTCGACGAAGCCAATGATCGATGTGAGCGCCGTCCCCTTGACCACCTGGACGGAGAAGCCGACCGTCGGCGGCACGGCCACCTTCAGCGCCTGCGGCAGGATGACATAGCGCATCTGCTGCAGCCGTCCCATGCCGAGGCTGGCGGAGGCTTCCCATTGACCCTTCCCGACCGCTTCGACGCAGCCGCGCCAGATTTCGGCGAGGAAGGCGGCAGTCCAGAGGATCAACGCCAGGCCGGCGGCAAGCCAGGCCGGCACGTCGATGCCGAAAAGGCCGAGACCGAAAAAGGCAATGAAGAGCTGCATCAAGAGCGGCGTGCCTTGAAAAAGCTCGATGTAATATTTTGAAAGCGCCCGCAGCGAGCTGCGCTTGCTGATACGCAGAAAGAGCAGGCCGAGCCCGACAGCGCCGCCCCCGATGAAGGAAACGAGCGAGAGCAGAACCGTCCAGCGCGCGGCGAGCAGCAGGTTACGCAGGATATCCCAGAGTGTGAACTCGATCATCAGACAAGCCTCCTCGGGAAGATGAACCCACCGGCGACCGCCAAAAGCTGCCGCAGCAGGATCGCCAGCGCCAGATAGATGGCCGTCGAGACGATGTAGGCTTCGAAGGCACGGAATGTTCGCGACTGGATGAAGTTGGCGGCGAAGGTCAGATCTTCGGCGGCGATCTGCGACACGACGGAGGAGCCGAGCATGACGATCACCACCTGCGAGGAGAGTGCCGGCCAGATGCGCTGGAGCGACGGCACCAGAACGACGTGTCTGAAGGTTTCGAAGGGCGTCATGGCGAGGCTTGCGCCCGCCTCGAACTGCCCCTTCGGCGTCGCCTGGATGCCGGCGCGAATGATCTCGCAGCTATAGGCCCCGAGGTTGACGATCATGGCGAGATTGGCGGCCGTCAGCTCAGATAGCTGCAGACCGAGTGACGGCAGGCCGAAGAAGATGAAGAAGAGCTGGATCAGGAACGGGGTATTGCGGATCAGCTCGACATAGGCCGCAACGACCGGCTTCAGCCACGCCGGGCCCAGCGCGCGCACCCAGGCACAGAAGGTGCCGAGTAAAATGCCGAGCACGCCACCGATCGAGATGAGCTCGATGGTGATCACGATGCCCTTGACGATCTGCGGGTAATATTGAAGCAGCCAACTGAATTCGAAATGGTAGCTCAAGACACTGTCCCCTCTTTGAATACCGACGGCGGGTAGTCACCCCGCAGCGGCGGGATGACCATGCTCAACCGGTTTTTTTAGAGGTCTTTCGGAAGGTCTGCGCCGAGCCACTTCTGGGCAATGGCATTCAGCGAACCATCGGTCTTGGCGGCGGCAATGATGCCGTTCACCTTTTCGAGAAGCGCAGGCTGCTCCTTGCTGAGGCCGATGTAGCAGGGCGAGTTCTTGATCAGGAACTTCAGTTCGGGCCGCTTCGGGGGGTTCTTGGCCAGGATGGCGGCGGCAACGACATTGCCGGTTGCAACAGCCTCGACCTGACCGGAGAGGAAAGCGGAAATCGTGCCGTTGTTATCCTCGTAGCGCTTGATCGTGACATCGGCAGACGCGATCTTCGTCAGTTCGAGGTCTTCGACGGCGCCGCGGGTGACGCCGATCGTCTTGCCGGCAAGATCTTCGACCTTGGCCACGGAAAGATCGCCGGGTGCGAACACGCCGTTATAGAAGGGAGCATAGGCCGCCGAGAAATCGATGACCTTTTCACGGTCCGGATTCTTGCCGAGGCTTGAAATAACCAGATCGACCTTGTTCGTCTGCAGATAGGGAATGCGGTTGGCGCTGGTCACCGGCACGAGTTCGGTCTTGACGCCGATTTTTTCGGCAATCAGATTGGCCATGTCGATGTCATAGCCCATCGGCGCCATGTCGGGTCCGACGCTGCCGAAGGGCGGAAAATCCTGCGGGACGGCAACGCGCAACGTGCCGCGCGCGGTGATGTCGGCAAGCGCATCGGCATGGCAAACGGAGCCGAAGCTGGCGGCGGCTGCAAGGGTTGCGATTGCAAAGAATGTTCTTCTTGTCAGCATATGTTCATTTCTCCTTTGAAGTTGCGGTTTTTCGTGTTTCTGCCGGTTGGGAAGACACGGTCCTGGGAGGGAGCGACAGGGAACTGCGCAATTCCGAGAGCGGGTCCGGGCGGGTCGTGAGGTCCAGGCCCGTTTCCACCTCGTCCAGATGTTCGACCGAGAGCTCGGCGGCCTTGACGAAATTGCCTGCGGCCATCGCCTCGAAGATGCGGCAGTGCCCGTCATGAGACTGCACTGCGTGAAATTCCGACTGATAGAGCATCGAAATCAGGATCGTCCTGGCGGTAAGATCGCGCAGGATGTCGACAAGGATCGGGTTTTCGCCGAGTTCGGCAATGCGGATATGAAAGTCACCCATGAGGCAGGTGAGGCGCTGGCGGTCGCCTGCAGCCATCGCAGCCTTTTCCTCCTCGAGGTGGCAGACGAGAACCTTACGGCCCTCGTCCGTCAGGGCGCGCATGCCGCGCAGCAGGCCTGATTCGATGGCGCGCCTTGCCGCATAGACGGTCATCGCCTCTTCGGCTGACGGCTCGACTACGAACCAGCCTCGCCGCGGGCTCACGGTGACGATGCCGCGCGTTTCGAGCCTCATCATCGCCTCACGCACACGGGTGCGCGAAACGCCGAAGACCGACGCAAGCTGGTTTTCGCTCAGCCGTGTGCCGGGCCGGATCCGGGCGGAAAGAATGCCCGAAATGATCGCCTCTTCGATGTTGCTCTGCGTGCTCTCGGATGTATGGCTATCTTGCATACAAGACGGAAAAGCAAGCCATATGCCAATTTTCGCAAATGCTTCATTTACAACGGCTTTCCCGCCTAGGCTGGGAAACAGTCCGTTGCAATGCCCACTCTTTAGGCAGTTTCGTATTCCGGCTAACGGCGAGCGTCGATATCTAAGGCAACCTGCTGACCGCTACCCAATCTCCAGCAAGAGCGGCCGATGGTCGGATACTTCCGGTTCCCGGACGACGTCGAAGCTCACGACGCCGACTTCAGGCGTCACCAGCATATAGTCGGCAAAGCGCCCGTCCTTGGCATAATGCGTTGTTCTCGTATCTGTGAAGCCGCAGGAAGTGACGAGATCGGTGAGGCCTTGTGCGCCGAGCACATCGAACATCACGCTTGCGGGCAGCACGTTGAAGTCGCCGCAGACGACGAGACGCTCGCCCTTGCGCCAGATTTGCCCGATCAGGGCGACCAGCGCATCGGCTTGACCCCGGCGTGCGGGGGTATCACCCTTGCCGGCCATGTCGCGCAGGCCATGCAGATGGGCGATCGTGATGACGTGCCCGGCCTCGTAGTCGAAAAGGCGCATGGCATGGGCGTTGCGGGCGCGCGGATGTTCTCCGTAGCCATTTGCTGAAAATTCGCCATGCACGAAATCCATGGCGTGGCCGATGACGGCAATCGTCCGTCGCACGAAGGTTGCAAGACCGAACTCCGAAGGCACGCTGTTTTCGTCATCAAAAAGCTCGCCTCTCGCCGTCGGCGCAAAGAAGGCGTCATGCTCCGGAAGGACCGTCTTGATCTCGTCGAAGAGGTTGGCGCGCTGCGGCAGGATGTGGCTGCCGTCGCGATATTCAAGCCAGTCGCTCTTGACGGTGACGGAACGGGTGACCTCCTGGAGGCAGAGCACGTCCGCCTCGGCAGCCCTCAGATAGTCCATCAGCGGCAGATGCAGCTTGCCGCCCCAGACATTCAGCGAGATGATGCGCAATATCGCCTCCCCCGGATTTGCCGCCCTACCGCTTCTTGAAGGGCGCCATTCCCATGCGTGCCAGTTCGTCGGCGCGCTCGTTCTGCGGATGGCCGGCATGGCCCTTGATCCAGTGGAGCGTCACTTTGTGCTTGTTGCGAGCCTCCTCGAGCGCCTGCCAGAGCTCGGCATTCTTCACCGGTTTCTTGTCCGCGGTCTTCCAGCCGTTCTTCTTCCAGCCGAAGATCCACTTGGAAATCCCGTCCTTGACGTAGGCGCTGTCGGTATAAAGGTCGACCTCGCAGGGCGTCTTCAGCGCCGAGAGCGCCGAAATCGCCGCCATCAACTCCATGCGGTTATTGGTCGTCTCCGCCTCGCCGCCGGAGAGTTCCTTTTCGATGTCGCCATAGCGCAGGATCGCGCCCCAACCACCAGGACCGGGATTGCCCGAGCACGCACCGTCGGTGAAAATGTCGACGTGCTTCATGCCGAAAGCCCGTATTCGGCCGCCGATGCGACCTGCCGGTGGAAGCGAAGCTTGCGCAGGTATTCGAGCGGGTCCTTCTTGGTGACCATTGCACCTTCCGGCGTCGTCAGCCAGTCGTAGAGCCGGGTCAGGAAGAAACGCAGCGCAGAACCACGCGCGAGCACAGGAAGCGCGGCGAGTTCGGCACTGTCGAGCGGTCGCACACTCCGGTAGCCTTCCAGCATGGCAGTGCCCTTCGTGATGTTGTAGGCGCCGTCCTTTTCAAAGCACCAGGCATTGAGAATGATCGAGACGTCGTAAAAAAGCAGATCGTTGCAGGCGAAATAGAAGTCGATCAGGCCAGACAGCTCATCGCCGAGGAAGAAGACGTTGTCGGGAAAGAGATCGGCATGAATGATGCCGGCCGGAAGGTCCTTCGGCCAGTGGGCAGTGAGGAAATCGATCTCGCCTCGGATTTCGGCGGACAAGCCCGTCTCGACTTCGTCGGCGCGCGCCTCGGACTTATCCCAAAGCAACTTCCAGCCCTCCAGCGACAGCGCGTTCGGCCTCTTCAGTTCGAAACCTTCGCCGGCGATATGCATCTGAGCCAGAGCCCTGCCGACTTCGCGGCAATGTCTGGCTTCGGGCTTGCGAAGCCACATGCCTTCGAGGAAGGAAATGAGCGCCGCCGGACGATCCGAAAGCGTGCCGAGCAGCGCACCGTCCTTGCGCGGCAGCGGCAGAGGGCAGGATACGCCGCGCGCGGCAAGATGCTGCATCAGGCCGAGGAAGAACGGCAGGTCGGCTTTTTCGACGCGCTTTTCATAAAGCGTAAGGATCAGCGGCTTTTTAGTGGTGTGCAACAGGAAGTTGGAATTTTCGACGCCTTCTGCAATCCCCTTGTAGGAAAGCAGCGTGCCGGCGTCGTACTCCGTCAAAAACCACTTCAAATCGTCTTCTGAAATATCGGTATAGACTGCCAAGGCGGGCTCTCACATTCAATACGCTAGAAGGAAGCGATGAAGCGCATGGGGAAACCCCCTCTGTCACTTCGCGACATCTCCCGCACAAGGGAAAGATCGGCACAGGCAGTCTTTTCCCTGGTGGGAGGAGATGCCCGGCACGGCAAGGGAGGATAAGCGGCACGCTCCAAGCCTCTAATCCCCGTTCACAAAAGCCATGTCGGCTGTCGTCAGCTCGATGTTGCGCAGTTCCCGGTTGACCAAGAAATGCTCGTTTTCCTGCACGGTCTCTGCAAGCTCCACCCGGGCGTCGAAACGCGCCCGGAAGGCCTCGATGATCTCGTTGACGATCACTTCCGGCGCGGAGGCACCGGCCGAAAGGCCAAGCGTCGAAATCGGACCGATTTCGTTCCAGTCCAGCTCGGCGGCGCGCTGCACAAGGATCGACTTCTTCGCCCCTGCCCTCAACGCGACTTCGACAAGGCGCTTGGAGTTGGAGGAATTCGGCGCACCGACGATGATGAAGAGATCGCAGCCGGGTGCGGCCTGCTTGACCACTTCCTGGCGGTTGGTCGTGGCATAGCAGATTGAATCGGCAGCGGGTGCCGTCAGCTTGGGGAAACGTTGCTCAAGACGCGCAATCACCCCGGCCGTGTCGTCGACCGAAAGCGTCGTCTGCGTCACGTAGCCCAGATTGTCGGGATCGGCAGGCTGATAGGCATCGGCGTCTTCAACCGTCTCGATCAGCGAGACCGAGCCCTCGGGAAGCTGACCCATCGTGCCGATGACTTCCGGATGACCGGCATGGCCGATCAGCACGACATGGCGGCCGAGGCGATTATGTCGCATCGCCTGCTTGTGAACCTTCGAAACCAGCGGACAGGTGGCATCGAGATAGAAGAGATTGCGGGCGTTCGCATCAGCCGGAACGGACTTCGGGACGCCGTGCGCGGAAAAGACGACGGGCTGGGCACGGTGTTCGGCCGGAATTTCATCGAGTTCTTCGACGAAGACCGCACCCTTGGCCTCCAGCCCCTCGACGACGTAGCGGTTATGCACAATTTCGTGGCGGACATAGACGGGGGCGCCGTAGGACTTCAGCGCCAGCACGACGATCTGGATGGCGCGGTCGACGCCGGCGCAGAAGCCCCGCGGTCCGCAAAGCCTGATCGTCAATGGAGGTTTCGCCGCTATGTTCATGTCATGTCCGGTAATCTGGTAGGGGCTGTCTAGCCCAATATGAGAATAAATTGAAGCGATACTATTGCGAAGCCGGCTTGCCTCGCCCGCGGAACCAGGAGATCGCAACGATCACGACCAGCACCGCCGCCAGGCCATACCAGGTAAGGGCATATTGCAGGTGGTTGTTCGGCAGGTCGACGTCGGTGACGCCGCCGATCGGCAGCCCCTTGGGGTTGGGGGTCGAATCGGCATCGACGAAGAAGGGCAAGACGCTCGCCTTGTCGAGGCCAGTGCTTGCGGCCATCAAATCGAGGTCTTTCCAGTAGAAGATGTTGTTGGCGACATCGTTGTCCGGTACGAGCCAGGAAGGCTTTCCGGGCAGCTTGTTGCGCGTCAGGCCGGTGACCGTCTGCTCGCCGGTCAGTTGGCCCTGAATGCGCATTTTTGGCTCCTTGTTCTCAAAAGGAACGAAGCCGCGATTGACGAAGAGATGGCGCCCGCCGGCAAGCTCAAGCGGGGTGTAGATGTAATAGCCCGTCTGGCCGCGCCAGGTGGCGAAGAAGTGTCGCTCCTTGTCGTTCACATAGCGGCCGGTTGTCGTGACGGGCCGGTACTCGATGTCGCCGCCCGAAGCGAGCAGCCGCTCGATATCGGCAAGCCGCACCGGCCTCGAGGCGCGGCGCTCCGCGATATCGGCGATCAGCCCTTGCTTCCAATGCAGGCGCTCCACCTGCCAGGTGCCGAGCGAGACGAGGATGGAAAGGGCAATCAGCACGGCAATGCCGGTCAAGACCGGCAGCCTTCGCCGGGCAGCCACGGCCTGGATATCAGTCACTGGAAATGCGTCCTTCGCGGGCATTGTGGCGGTATTGCATGGCGATCAGGATGCCCTTGCACCAGCGCAATGCCGCCAGCGAAAGTGCGATCGTCAGCGGAGCGAACAGCAAAATGTGCAGCCAGATCGGCGGCGAGTAGTTCACCTCCAGCCAGAGCACGGAACCGATGACGATGAAGCCGACGATGAGAATGACGAAGACGGCGGGACCATCACCCGAATCGGCAAAGGAATAATCGAGGCCGCAGGCGGCACAGCGTGGCTTCACCGAGAGCAGGCCATCGAACAATTTGCCCTGTCCGCAGCGCGGGCAGCAGCCGCTTATCCCGGTCTTTAACGGATCCACAGGGGGAAAATGCGCACGGTCTTCGCTCATCGTCTTCCTTTCGGCCGGAGTTCGTTTTCAGCCGCGCCTTAACTCTCCCATAAAGTATCTGCAGGACGAAAGGAAATAGCTGCGCGATCTCGCCCAGGCGATTCGCGCCAAACAGAAGAAGATGCTGATGAGCAAAGAAAATCCTGCAGGCCAGATCGTGATCCTGAACGGGGCGCCGCGAAGCGGCAAGACGACGATCGCAAGAGCCATTCAGCAGCAGTTCGAAGGACCGTGGATGAACCTCGGCGTCGACACCTACAATGCCGCGACGCCAGCGCGCTACCTGCCGGGCATCGGCCTTCGCCCGGGCGGCGAACGCCCCGATCTTGAGGAACTGGTGCCGTTCTTCTATGCGGCACTTTACGAATCCATCGCAATCCATGCCGGGCTCGGGCTGAATGTCGTCGCCGACCTCGGTCATCACGACGCCTATTCGCGGCCGCTCGGGATTCTCACCGATTGCGCTCGGCGGCTTGAAGGTTTCCCGGTTCTCTTCGTCGGCGTGCTCTGCCCGCTCGACGTCATCATGAAGCGCCGCGACATCGACGAGCCCGGCCGCGAGAACCTTTACGATAGAGCGACTGGCGAGGTCCCTGTACCAGAGGCCGTGCGGCGCTGGCAGGAGGAGGTGCACCGGCCGGGAATCTACGATCTCGAGCTCGATACCTCGGTGCTGACGCCAGATGAATGCGCCCAGGCGATCCGCCGCCAACTCGATCTCGGGATTGCCGAACCATCCGCCTTCGAGCGAATCGCCGCTTCAAGATAGCGATAAAAAAAGGCGGGCGCCGATGGTCCCGCCTTCTTGGTTTTCTTTCGGCCGATCAGCCCGCCGCGACAGGAGCACCCCAGCCGCCCCAGACGTAGATGCAGAAGAACAGGAAGAGCCAGACGACGTCGACGAAATGCCAGTACCAGGCGGCGGCTTCGAAACCGAAGTGCTGCTTTGGCGTGAAGTCGCCGCGCAGTGCGCGCAGCAGGCAGACCAGCAGGAAGATCGTTCCGATCTGCACGTGGAAACCGTGGAAGCCGGTCGCCATGAAGAAGGTGGCGCCGTAGATCGAGTTCTTGAACGCGAAGGGCGCGTGCATGTATTCGTAAGCCTGGACGCCGGAGAACAGGATGCCGAGCAGGACGGTGAGCGTCAGGCCCTGAATGAGGCCCCTGCGGTCATTGTGCAGCAGAGCGTGATGCGCCCAGGTGACCGTCGTGCCGGACAAGAGCAGGATCACGGTATTGTAGATCGGCAGGTGCCAGGGATCGAGAACCTCGATGCCCTTCGGCGGCCACTGGCCGCCGGTATATGCCAGGCGCGACGCCTGGATCGCTTCGTTCGCAAAGAGGCTGGCGTCGAAATAGGCCCAGAACCAGGCGACGAAGAACATCACTTCCGAGGCGATGAACATGATCATGCCGTAGCGCAGATGCAGCGAGACGACGCGGGTATGGGCACCCTCATGGGCCTCCTTCACCGTATCTGCCCACCAGCCGTACATGACATAGAGGATCAGTACGAGGCCGATGTAAAACAGCCAGGGCTGGGCCCATTCGACACCGAAGAGGTGCAGAGATCCGCCGTTGAGGTAGCGCATATAGCCGACGCCGCCGAACGTTACGATGAAGGCGCCAAGCGACGCCAGAATCGGCCACGGGCTCGGGTCGATGATGTGGTAGTCGTGATTTTTCTGATGCGCATCGGCCATGTCAGATCCCCGGATGTCTTCCTTCGCTTCGCCTCCGGCATAGCCGGAAACGATCCTCAATCAAAGTTTGTTTTCAATCTTTTGCGCTCCACCTTCGTTCGAAGCCACCGGCTTCGGTCCCTCTTTCGGGTAGAACGTATACGACAGCGTAATCGTGTGGATGTCTTTCGACTCGACGGCCTTGGTAATATCCGGATCGATATAGAAGACCACCGGCATTTCAAGCTTCTCGCCCGGCTTCAGATCCGTCTCGGTGAAGCAGAAGCACTGGATCTTGTTGAAATAGACGCCCGCCTCGCCCGGCGTCACGTTGAAGACTGCCCGGCCGCGCTGCGTCTCGTTCGACTTGTTCTCCGCCACGAAATTGACCTGGATGGTCTCGCCGATCAGCGGATTGACCTCGCGCTGCACCGGCTTGAAGTCCCAGTAAAGCCCCGGCGCCACATTGGCGTCGAAGGTCACGCGCATCTTGCGGTCGAGGATGACGCTCGAGGCCTGATCGACGCGCTGGGTCGTGCCGTTGTAACCCGTCATCTGGCAGAAGATGCGGTAGAGCGGAACCGCGGCATAACTCATCGCCGTCATACCGACGACGAAGCTCAGGCACATGAAGACGACGGCACCGTTGCTGCGGCCCTGCTTCTTCCGTGCGCTTGCGTTATCGCTCATCGGTTCAGCCTCCGTGCCCGGTGAACTTCACGATGGTGATGGCGTAGAAAAGAACGCAAAGGCCAGCAAGCGCAAGGCCGAGAGCGATGTTCCGGTTGCGTCGCGACTTGCGCTGGGCTTGCGTGAGCTTGACCGTTTCCATCACAGCACACCTCCTGCATGGGAAACCAGCATGGAAGCGAGCCGGTCGATCATCAGGGCAGAAAAGATGGCGAAGAGATAAAAGATCGAGAAAGCAAAAAGCTTCTTCGCCGGGATCATCTTCGGATCGCCATCGGGCATGCGCCAGACGGCGATGGAACAGCATATGAAGACCGCACCGAGCGATGCAGCAGCAAGACCGTATCCGGCGCTCGCAAAGCCGAGGAAGGTCGGAACTACGCCGCACACGGCCGTCGACACGGCATAGGCGACGATCTGGTGTTTGGTGGCACGCTCGCCAGATACGTTCGGCAGCATCGGCACGCCGACGGCCTCGTAATCGCGCATCTTGAACAGAGCGAGCGCCCAGAAATGGGCCGGCGTCCAGAGGAAGATGATGAGAAACAGGACGGTGCTTTCGATCGTCACCGAATTCGTCACGCAGGCCCAGCCGATCATCGGCGGGAAGGCGCCGGCGGCACCGCCGATGACGATGTTTTGCGGCGTCGAACGCTTCAGCCACATCGTGTAGACGACGACGTAGAAGAAGATCGTGAAGGCAAGGATCGATGCTGAGAGCCAATTGACGGCCAGGCCGAGGATCACGACCGAAAAGCAGGAAAGAATCAGGCCGAAGGCCAGTGCTTCCTTCGGCGTGATGCGACCTGCCGGAATCGGCCGACGTGCAGTGCGGGTCATGATGGCGTCAATATCGGCATCGTACCACATGTTGAGCGCACCCGAGGCGCCTGCGCCGATGGCAATGCAGAGAATAGAAATCAGGCCAAGCACGGCATTGATGTGGCCGGGCGCGAGCATGAGGCCGGCAAAGGCCGTGAAGACCACGAGCGACATGACGCGCGGCTTTAAAAGCTCGAAGTAATCGCGCGCACTGGCTTCCGACAGGAGATGTTCGCCGTCGTTCACAAGTACCTCGTGATTGTTTATGACCCTCATTCTCTCGTCCTGCATTCTTCAAGGCCGGACGCCGCATTTGCATGCGGCGCCCACAAAGTCGGCATCCTTACTTGATGCGCGGGAGCTGCTCCCACTGGTGATACGGCGGCGGCGAAGGCAGCTGCCATTCGAGCGTCGTGGCACCCTCGCCCCATGGATTGTCGCCGGCGACACGCTTCCTGGCGAAGGCCTCGAAAACGCCGAAGAGGAAGATCAGCACGCCGAAGGCCGAGATGTAGGAGCCGATCGAGGATACGTAGTTCCAGCCGGCAAATGCATCCGGATAGTCGATGTAACGGCGCGGCATTCCGGCAAGGCCGAGGAAATGCTGCGGGAAGAACACCAGGTTGACGCCGACGAACATGACCCAGAAGTGCAGCTTGCCGACGAACTCGTTGTACATGAAGCCGGTCATCTTCGGGAACCAGTAGTACCATCCTGCGAAGATGGCGAAGACGGCGCCGAGCGACAGAACGTAGTGGAAATGAGCCACGACGTAATAAGTGTCATGCAGCGAGCGGTCGAGACCGGCGTTAGCGAGCTGAACGCCCGTCACGCCGCCGACCGTGAACAGGAAGATGAAGCCGATCGCCCAGATCATCGGCGTGCGGAAGGTGATCGAGCCGCCCCACATCGTTGCGATCCACGAAAAGATCTTCACGCCCGTTGGGACGGCGATGACCATCGTTGCGAAGACGAAATAGCGCTGCGCATCGAGCGACAGGCCGACCGTATACATGTGGTGGGCCCAGACGACGAAGCCGACGGCACCAATCGCAACCATCGCATATGCCATGCCAAGGTAGCCGAACACCGGCTTGCGCGAGAAGGTCGAGATGATGTGGCTGACCATGCCGAAGCCCGGCAGGATCAGGATGTAGACTTCCGGATGACCGAAGAACCAGAACAAGTGCTGGTAAAGAATAGGATCGCCGCCGCCTTCCGGCGCGAAGAACGACGTACCGAAGTTGCGATCGGTGAGCAGCATGGTGATGCCGCCTGCCAGAACCGGCAGCGAGAGCAGAAGCAGGAAGGCGGTGATCAGGACGGCCCAGGCGAAAAGCGGCATCTTGTGCAGCGTCATGCCCGGAGCGCGCATGTTCAGGATCGTGGTGATGAAGTTGATCGCACCCAGGATCGAGGAGGCTCCCGCGACATGCAGCGCAAAGATCGCAAGATCGACCGCCGGACCCGGCATACCGGATGTGGCAAGCGGCGGGTAGAGCGTCCAGCCGCCGCCGGCACCATAAGCCCCCGCCGGACCTTCGACGAACATCGAAAGCACGAGCAAAAGGAAGGCGGGAACGATCAGCCAGAAGGAGATGTTGTTCAAACGCGGGAATGCCATGTCCGGCGCACCGATCATGATCGGCACCATCCAGTTGGCAAAACCGCCGATCATCGCGGGCATGACCATGAAGAAGATCATGATCAGCGCGTGCGCAGTCGTGAACATGTTGAACATCTGCTTGGCGCCGTCGATGGCAGCGTCGCCTTCGTAGCCATAGACCATCGAGGCCAGGCCGTGGAAGATCTGGATGCCGGGCTCCTGGAGCTCCATGCGCATGGCAACAGACAGAGCACCGCCGACGATGCCGGCAATGATGGCGAAGATCAGGTAGAGCGTGCCGATGTCCTTGTGGTTCGTCGAAAAGAACCAGCGGTTGACGAAGCTCGGCTTGTGCGAGTGGTCGTGATGATCGTCATGCGCATGGGCGCCATGCGAGTGATCATGAGAATGATCGTGAGCGGAAGGTCCAGCCATTGTCCCGAGCCCCTTCTATTACTGAACGTTGTCGGCGACGTCGACGGTCTTTGCAGGACCGTCGGTGGCAGCCATGAGAGCCTTGTAGGCTCCGGGAAGATCAGAAGCGGCAGCCGTCAGCCACTGCTGGTACTTGTCTTCGGAGACGACGCGGATCGCGATCGGCATGTATGCGTGGTCCTTGCCGCAGAGCTCGGAACACTGGCCGTAGAACAGGCCTTCGCGCTCCGTCTTGAACCAGGTTTCATTCAACCGGCCGGGAACGGCGTCGATCTTGATGCCGAAGGACGGCATGGCGAAGGCGTGAATGACGTCGGTCGGAGCGGCAGTCACCAGAACGCGGACCGTCTTGTTGACCGGCAGAACGACTTCGTTGTCGACGGCGAGCAGACGCGGATAGGTGGCAAGGTCGGACTTGCCGGCAGCTGCGCGATCCGGATCCTTGAGCAGGTAGGAATCAAAGGTGAGCGGCGTCTCGCCGGTCCCTGAGTATTCGTAATTCCACTGCCACTGGGTGGCCGTCGCTTTCAGCGTGACATCCGGGTTTTCCGGCAAGGTGAGCTGCGCCGTCAAAAGGTTGAACGACGGAACGGCAAGGAGAAGAAGAACAAGAACCGGCCCAACGGTCCAGATGACTTCGATCAGCGTGTTGTGGCTCGTCTTCGAAGGCACCGGATTGGCGCTGGCGCGGAACTTGAAACAGACGACGACCAGCAGCACGAGAACGAAAAGCGTGATCGGAACGATGAACCACAGCGTATATTGTTCGAACCAGCGGATTTCCCGCATGATCGGCGTTGCCGCCGGCTGAAGCGTTGCCTGCCACGGCAGCGGCTGATCGGCAAAACTGCCGGAAGCAAAAAGCAGACAGACCAGCGCGGCCAGTGCTGCATAAGCCTTCTTAATCACCTTAGTATCTCCCTCGAGCGCTTGATCTGCCACAAATCGAACGCAGAATCCTTGCCATCTTCAGCGCTTCAAACCACAGTTTGCCATCTACCGCAACAGGCCAGAGCGATTGTCTATGCGGCATTTTTGCCTAAAGTCAAATTCCGCAGCCAGGGCAAAACATTGCTGAAGATTTTCATGGTCATATGAAAAAGACCGCTGCAACCGATCAGCCCTCCCGACAATATCGGCGAAAAGTCCTATTTCTGCCGTAGTCCCCCGGTTTTGACGGGGCGGGGCTTTTCATTTCCGATGGCGGCCTTCAACAATAGCGGCACTGATTCGAATTCCAGAGGTTTCCATGGGTTTCCGTTCCCTCGCGCGGTCGCTTATTCTGACCACCAGCATCGCAGCCGCGGCGACAACCCCCGTACTTGCCCAGCAACAGCCTGCGCCGAAGCCGCCAGCCCAGCAACCGGCGCCGACACAGCCGGCACCAGCCCAACCGGATCGCCCGCAGCAGGCAACACCCGGGCAAAGCCAGCCGCAGGCCCCCGGAACCGTGAAGTCCAATCACGGCGCCTGGTCCGTCGTCTGCGACAAGCCGGCCGGCGCTTCGGCCGAGCAATGCGCGCTGATGCAGAACGTCATCGCCGAAGACCGGCCGGAGGTCGGCCTCTCGGTCGTCGTGCTGAAGACCGCCGACCGCAAGTCGAAGATCCTCCGTGTTCTGGCACCGCTCGGTGTCCTGCTGCCGAACGGCCTCGGCCTCAATGTCGACGGCAAGGATATCGGCCGCGCCTATTTCGTGCGCTGCTTTGCCGACGGCTGCTACGCCGAAGTCGTGCTCGAGGACGAGCTGCTGAAGACGTTCCGCAGCGGCACCAGCGCCACTTTCATCGTCTTCCAGACGCCCGAAGAAGGCATCGGCATTCCGGTCGATCTCAAGGGCTTTGCAGAAGGCTACGACGCCCTGCCCTGATAGGGCTTGCTCGAACAGCTCTGCGGACCTACATCGGCCTGGAAGCGTTTCTGCTTCGAAGCGGAGAATACGACCATGAATACCGACCTGCTGACGCTGTTCGACGCCGACGAAACGACGATGCGCAAACACGTTGCCGACGCACTTTCCGGCTCCGATGACGGCGAGCTCTTCATTGAGCATGCGCAGGCGGAATCGCTGATGTTCGACAATGGCCGCCTCAAGGGCGGAAGCTTCAATACCGAGCAGGGTTTCGGCCTTCGCGCCGTCGCCGGCGAAGCGGTCGGCTACGCGCATGCGGGTGATCTTTCGGTTGCAGCGCTGAAGCGCGCAGCAGAGGCCGTCGGAGCGGTCACGAAGGGCTATAGCGGCAGCTACGCCGCAGCGCCCCAGCGCACCAACAAGAAATTCTACGGAGACGAGAACCCCATCGGCTCGCCGACCTTCGAAGAGAAGGTTAAAGTCCTGACCGATATCGATGCATATCTGCGCGGCAAGGACGACAAGGTGCGCCAGGTGACGGCGTCGGTCGCCGCAAGCTGGCAGGTTGTCGATATCTTGCGCGCCGATGGTCATCGCGTTCGCGATATCCGCCCGATGACACGCATCAACATCTCCGTCATCGTGGGCGAAGGCGATCGGCAGGAAAGCGGCTCCTATGGCAGCGGCGGGCGCATCGGCTTCGGCGATTTTATTGCTGAGGGAAATTGGCAGTACGGTGCCGACGAGGCGCTTCGTCAGGCACTCGTCAATCTCGAAGCGATCGAAGCACCGGCCGGCACGATGGATGTCGTCCTCGGCTCCGGCTGGCCGGGCGTCATGCTGCACGAAGCGGTCGGCCATGGCCTCGAAGGCGATTTCAATCGCAAGAAGACCTCGGCCTTCGCCGGCCTGCTTGGCCAGATGGTGGCTGCACCGGGCGTCACCGTGGTCGATGACGGCACGATCGACAGCCGGCGCGGCTCGATCACCATCGACGACGAGGGTACGCCCTCAGGCTACAACGTGCTCATCGAAAACGGGAAGCTCGTGGGCTACATGCAGGACCGGCAGAACGCCCGGCTGATGGGCATGCAGCCGACCGGCAACGGCCGTCGCCAGGGGTATGCCCATGTGCCGATGCCGCGCATGACCAACACCTATATGCTTGGCGGCGACAAGACGCCGGAAGAGATCATCGCTTCCGTGAGGAAGGGCGTCTATGCCGTCTCCTTCGGCGGCGGCCAGGTGGATATTACCTCCGGCAAGTTCGTCTTCGGCTGCACCGAGGCCTACCTCATCGACAACGGCAAGATCGGCGCTCCGATCAAGGGCGCGATGCTGATCGGCAACGGCCCGGATGCGATGAAGCGCGTCTCGATGATCGGCAACGACATGAAGCTCGACACCGGAATCGGCAATTGCGGCAAGGCCGGGCAGTGGGTTCCCGTCGGCGTCGGACAGCCGCATCTGCGCATGGACCAGGTGACCGTCGGCGGTACGAAAGCCTGAGGATTTTGGAGGCGGCGATGAGCGAGATTGCGATCAGACCCTTCGCCGCCCCTGACATCGATGGCGTCTTTTCGGTCATCCTGCCGATCCAGCGCGACGAATTCGGCTTCGCGATCACAGCCGACGACCAACCGGATCTGCAGGTCATCCCGGATTTCTACCAGTCCGGCAAAGGACAGTTCTGGATCGCGGAGCTTGAGGGCGTCATCGTCGGCACGATCGGCCTCAAGGATATCGGCAACAACCGGGCAGCGCTGCGCAAGATGTTCGTCGCCGCACCCGTGCGCGGCCCCCGGCACGGCGTTGCTGCCAAGCTGCTCGACACGCTCATTACCCATGCCAAAGCAAATGGCATTCAGGAGATCTTCCTCGGCACGACCGACAGATTCCTCGCCGCCCATCGCTTTTACGAGAAGAACGGCTTTACCGAGATCAAGCGCAGCGACCTCCCCCGCTCCTTCCCGTTGATGGCCGTGGACAACAAGTTCTACCGGCGGACGGTCTAGCGATCCTCAACCGAATTCTTATGCCTTCCTCTTTTCCTTGCCGGGCGAGGAATGACGGTTTTATGCCCACACCGCGCTGATGAACGAGCCGGGCCGCGGGACCGATCACCGTCCAGGCTGTTGCTCGGATGCACTAACATCGGCGCGAGTGGTGGATCGCAAAGAGTTGCGGCTGGAAGGCGACTTTTTTGAAGCGCACCTGGCTTAGGGCCTAAACAGCCACTTGCGCTCGATGGCCGGTGCGAGGTCGATGCCGTTTTGGCGGGCAAAGAGCAGGATGTGGCCGAGCATGTCGGCCGTCTCGTCGGCGAGGTCCTGCTTCAGTTCGTCCGGCGTCTTGCCTTTCGGGCGCCCTCTGCCGCTCATGCGGTTCCAGGCCTGGGTGAGTTCGCCCATTTCTTCCTGCAGCTTCAGGAGATACCAGTCCGGATCCCGTTCGATGCCATTCACCTCAGCTAACGGCGGGAAGAGGATTCGAACCTTTCTGCGAGATCGGCCAGCATCGGCGCCCTCCTTCGGATCCAAAACAGGAGAATGTCGATTCGTCCGGATTGTCCAGCAAAGGATGTCCGCAGCTTAGCCTTGATTGGCCAGCAGAACGCAGTCGTAGGAGCGCTTCTTGAGGGCTTCGCAGGCGGCGGTGGCGGCCTGCTCACTGTCGAAGCCGACGAAGCTGGCGCGGTAAATGGCGTTGGCGCCGGTGCCGAAGGCTTCCGTATAGGGCGTTGCGGATTTCAATGCCGTGCCGCCTTCCGACTTCGCCTGGGCAAGTAGTGCACGGGCGGCATCGGCGCTTGGAGCGGCGGAAATCTGGATCTGCCAGCCGCGGGTCGACGGCTGCGGCCTGCCAGCATTGGCCATCTCCTCAAGGGCTGCCGGACGCTCCAGGGGAACGGCTGCCGTGTCGGAGTAACCGAGTGCGAAAGGAACCTTGCCGCTTTCGCCTTCGCCTCGTGGCGCGGCGGCTGCAAGAGGCGCATCCCCATCAGCGGCGGAGGCGACTTCGACCGGCAGCTTGGCGCCGACGCTTGCAATCAGCTTGCCGCCGCTGGAAGCGCGGCCGAGATACTTGTCGAGCAGTGCGGCCATCTGGGCATCGCGGCTGCGGGCCGTGCGGCCGCCGAGAACAACGCCGACGACGCGGCGGTTGCCGTCGCGCACGGCGCTCACGAGATTGAAACCGGAGGCGTTCGTGTAACCCGTTTTGATGCCGTCCATACCCTGGTAGCGAACCATCAGGTTGTTATGGCCGCGGATGGTCTTGCCGCGGAAGGTGAACGCCGTCATCGAGAAGAGGCGGTATTCCCTCGGATAGTGCTTGAGCAGCGCGACGCCGAGGGTGGACATGTCGCGGGCCGTCGTCACCTGCCGCTTATCGGGCAGGCCGGACGCGTTATAAAAGGCGGTACGGCTCATGCCGAGCTGCCGGGCCTTCTGCGTCATTACGCGTGCGAAGTTGCTTTCGGAGCCCGCGAGCATCTCGCCCATAGCGGCCGCGGCATCATTGGCAGATTTAACGATCATCCCATAGACGGCCTCGCGCACGGTGATCGTCCCGCCCGCCTTCACGCCGAGCTTTGTCGGAGGGCGGCTGGCGGCGTATTTCGACATGACGATCTGCGTGTCCCAGGTGATCCTGCCGCGGTTCAGCGCCTCGAAGGTGAGGTAGAGCGTCATCATCTTGGTGAGCGACGCCGGGTGGTTCAGCACATCGCCGTTCTCGGACGCGAGAACCTTGCCGGTCCGGGCGTCCAGGATGAGGGAGGCGCTGCCGGCCATGGCCGCGATCGGTGCCGAAACGGCAAGCGTCACAGCTAGAAATGCGGCCAACAACCTTTTCATGAAGTCCCCTCAATATAAGTGCCGTCTGCGGCGAAGCCTAAACATGTCCCGTTCTGCGACAGACGCCGCTAATCTGGCGCGACTTTGACGCAACGGACACCGATTTTTTGAGTTTTCTTTGCTCTTGGTGAACGGAACGTAAAGATTTCACCCGAAAATGCAACGTTCAACAACGCTTAACACCATAATTGATAGGCTCGCCCGTCTTCAGGGAGGCGTAATGCACAGGCTGTGGAAAAGTCGCGCGAAACGGATCGCCATTACCGGCGGGCTCGAAGCTGCCCATCTCGTTGCCGCTCTCGGGCTCATGCGCCACGCGCGCGGGCGCGGTGCGATCTTCACCCTGCATCATGTCAGGCCGCACGAGCCGCATGCTTTCGAGCCGAATGCGCACCTCGAAATCACGCCGGCATTTCTCGATGCGGCACTGACGCGGCTTGCCCATGACGGGTACCGTTTCGTCGCGCTGGACGAGATTCCGGCATTGCTTTGCGCACCGGCCAGCGACCAGCCTTTTGCAGCCTTTACCCTGGACGACGGCTACCGCAACAATCTCGTTCACGCCTATCCGGTCTTCGAGAAGCACGGGGCACCCTTTACCGTGTTCGTGGCAAAGGGCCTGACGGAGCGCACGCACACGATCTGGTGGGAGACGCTTGCCGCTGTCCTGCGCAAGGCCGAAAAGGTCCACTTCGATTTCGGCGGCGGCGAAGAGAGCATTGCGCTTTTCACATTGGCCGATCAGCATGCGGCATTTTCGCGGTTCGCAGCCCATGTCCACGGCACCGACGAAGCCTCGGCGGTTGCGAAGATCGATGCGCTGGCCCGTCACCATGAGATCGATCCTGCCGAACTCGTCGACGATCTCGTGATGGGCGCGGCGGAACTCAACCTTCTCGACGCTAGCCCGCTGGCCTCCATCGGCGCCCACACGGTCAGCCACCGCGCGCTCGCTCGGCTTGCGGAGGCAGAAGTACGCAAGGAAATGACGCTTTCTGCCGACCACGTAGAGATGATTACCGGCAAACGGCCGGAAACCTTCGCATTCCCATATGGCACGCCCGAAGCGGCAACCCGTCGCGAGGCGGCAATCGCAGCCGAGCTCAGGTTCAAGGTCACGGTGACGACCAGGCCCGGCGTCATGCGGCCGGACCTTTTCGGCAGCACCACCTATCTGCCGCGGCTCTCTCTCAATGGCTATTACCAGAAACCGCGCTATGTCTCGGCGCTCGTCTCAGGCATCCCCCTGAAGTTGATGGGCCGTTAGCCGATCAGGGATACATCCTGACCTTTTCCCAATCGCCTTCCGGGGCCCGGCGGCGGAATTCGATCCGGTCATGGAGGCGGAAGTTCTGGTCCTTCCAGAATTCGATCGAAACCGGCTTTATGCGGAAACCGGACCAGTAGGGTGGTCGCGGGATTTCACCGATGGCATAGCGCGCCGTATATTCGGCTACGGCTTTTTCCAGCGCAAAGCGACTTTCCAGCGGTCGGGACTGCTTGGATGCCCAGGCGCCGATGCGGCTGCCGCGGGCGCGCGTCTGGAAATAAGCGTCGGCTTCCTCGTCGGTCACGATTTCCACAGGACCGCGCAGGCGCACTTGCCGTCGCAGCGTTTTCCAGTGAAAACACATGGCCGCTTTTTTCTGTCCCAGGATTTCACGGCCTTTCTGACTCTCGAAATTGGTGTAGAAGACGAATCCATCGCTATCGAATCCCTTCAGGAGAACCATGCGGACATTGGGAAGGCCATCTTCATCGACCGTCGCAAGCGCTACCGCATTCGGATCGTTTATCTCGGAACCCTCGGCATCTTTCAGCCATTCCGCGAAAAGCTTGAAGGGCTCGTCGCGCTCGGTGAAGTCACCGCTTATTAACTCATTTGCCGACATATTAGCTCAAATGCCCCGGGTTTATCGGTTTAATGCCCAGCTACTCACGACTGGACAGGACGCAGGGTGGAAGTCATAGCAAAGTCGAATCGTCATACAAAGGGCCTGCTGTGCCGTTGTGCCACGTTGTTCGCCATCGGTGCGACGATGCTGCCGCTTTCCGGCTGCATGACGGGCGGTTTTGACTTTTTGAGCGATTCGAAAGTGGACCGTTCGGTCGCCACCGGAACCGTGCCGCAGACACCGCCGAGCACCGATACGCTTTCCGACGAAATGACGGTTCGCAACGCGGTCACATCTGCCGACATCCAGAGGATGGCCGGCCAGCCGCTGCCCTGGGCGAATTCCTCGACCGGCAGCGCCGGCGTCATCGACACGATCGTCGAAAACAACGACCAGGGCCAGGTCTGCCGCCAGTTCCGCACCACGCGGCACTCCTATGCGGGCATTGCCAAATTCTACGGCAAGACCTGCCTCGTGGGCGGCGGCAATTGGCAACTGCTGAGCTTCCAGCCGGAAGGCTGACCAGCTTGAAGACATGATTAATCGCAGCCCGACCGCAGCCGCAATGCTTAGCAAAAAGCTAACCATTTGCGGCGAAAGCCGCATTCCTCTCCCCAAAAATAAGGACTGATTAGTAACTCTGACGCACGATTGGCTCATGGAGGCGTGTTCCGGTTGCATGAAAAGGACTGGAACAGGCGGAGAGTTGTCATGGGCTTCGGGGTGCTGGGCAAGGACAGGCACGCCGCATCGGAACACCGGCGGTTTAACAAATGCGCGATCCTTACAAGATTTTGGGCGTTCCTCAGGACGCAGGGACTGACGAGATCAAGGCTGCCTGGCGCAACATGGCCAAGGCCGTTCATCCAGACCACAACCAGGGCGATCCGACGGCAACGGCTCGTTTCGCCGAGATCGGTCGTGCCTATGAGACATTGAGGGATCCCAAGAAGCGCAGCCTGTTCGATACCGCCGCACGGATGGCGGAGGCGCGAACGAACGGCGAGACGATCATGCAGCAGCGCCAGGCAGCCCGAGAGGCGGCAATCCGGGCGCAGACTGCACAGGCGAATGCAGAACGCGTGATGGAAGAACTCGCCCGCGCCAACGCGCAGAAGGCGGCAAAGGCCGCCTCCGAGGCGGCAAGACAGCAGCACGCCAGCCCCGAATCCGCAGAAGACATGGTCGAGCGCATTTTCGGCGCGCAAGCCAAGACGGCAAGCACCGCGGCGACCGCGCATCCACAGGCAAATGCCGGCAAGCGGGCAGAGGCGGAGGCCGGCAAGCTCGAAGCGGAAGCAGTAAAGCCCGAGGAAGAAAGCACGGAGGCGGTTGCGGCCGCTGGCGGCATACTTCAACCCTTGAGCATCCTGACATCGCTCGTGCGCCGCTTTACCGGCAGCACGCCCGCACCGGAAAAGGCCCCGGATCAATTCGCGCAGGTAACGGTCACGTTCGAGGACATATTGAAGGGCAGCTGGACCACGGTAGAGCTGGGCGAGGGCCGCGAGGCAAGCTTCGCATTGTCGGCCGGGACACGGGAGGGCCATCAGGTCCGGCTAAAGGGCCAAGGCTACAGGCTGCCGAACATGCAGCGAGGCGACGCGGTCGTCAGCATCCACATCGCACCCGATGCGCGTTTCAGCGTCGATGGATTCGATCTGCGTACCGTGCTGCCGGTGACGATCGAAAATGCCGTCCTTGGCACCGAAGCGCGCATCGAAGGACCGAACGGGCCGGTCAACCTGACCGTTCCCCCCTGGTCAGGATCCGACAAGACGATCCGAATCTCCGGCCAGGGCCTGCCCGATGACATAGGCGGAAAGGGCGACCTGATCGTCGAGCTGCGCATTATGTTGTGGGAAAAGCCGGACGATAAGGTCACCGATCTCATGAGAAGCATGCGCGAAGGGCTGTTTTTATGAAATTTTCGTGACAAGCGCACCCTTTGTTACGATCCCTAACAGTTGATGATGGCTCGCAATCTTGAACCGATTAACGGCCTATGCCATAGGCAATTTCCAATTGGTTCATTAGGGGGCAAAATATGGCTCAAGCAACAGGCCTCATGTCAGGCAAGCGTGGCCTCATCATGGGCGTCGCCAACAATCGTTCGATTGCGTGGGGTATTGCCAAAGCCATTCATGCGCAGGGCGCCGAAATTGCCTTTACATATCAGGGTGATGCCCTGAGAAAACGCGTCGAGCCTCTGGCTGGCGAGCTTGGGGGCGTACTCGCCGGCCACTGTGACGTCAGTGATGAAGCGAGCATCGATGCGGTTTTCGAGAACCTCGAAAAGATGTGGGGCAAGATCGATTTCCTCGTTCACGCGATCGGTTTTTCGGACAAGGATGAGCTGACTGGCCGATACATCGATACTTCGCCGGACAACTTTTGCAAGACGATGCAGATTTCCGTCTACTCGTTCACTTCCGTCGCACGCCGCGCCGAGAAGCTGATGACGGAGGGCGGCTCGCTGCTGACCCTCACCTATTACGGTGCCGAGAAAGTCATGCCGAACTATAATGTCATGGGCGTCGCAAAGGCTGCGCTCGAGGCGAGCGTCAAATACCTCGCCGTCGATCTCGGACCGAAAAACATCCGCGTCAATGCGATTTCGGCGGGTCCGATCAAGACACTGGCAGCGTCCGGCATCGGCGATTTCCGCTATATCCTGAAGTGGAACGAGTATAATGCACCGCTACGGCGCACCGTCACCATCGAAGACGTCGGCGATGTCGGTCTTTACATGCTCTCTGACCTCTCGCGTTCGGTCACCGGTGAAGTACACCACGCCGACAGCGGTTATCATGTGATCGGCATGAAGGCGGTAGACGCGCCGGATATTTCAGTTATCAAGGACTGATCGAAATCCAATCAAAACGGAACCTGCCTTGCTCATCTATGTGGTCCGACATGGTCAGACCGACTGGAACGCCGAACGCCGTCTGCAAGGCCAGAAGGATATTCCGCTGAATGTCGTCGGCCGCGAACAGGCGCGGCTGAACGGCATCGATATGGCCGAGATCCTCAGGGTCGAAGGCATTGTTTTCGATTTCGTCGCAAGCCCGCTCCGGCGCACGCGCGAGACGATGGAGATCATGCGCACGGCAATGGGCCTGCCGCCCAAGGACTACCGCAGCGACGACCGGCTGGTCGAAGTTTCCTTCGGCGACTGGGAAGGCTTCACCATTCGGGAATTGAAGGCGACCCAGCGCGATCGCATCATCGAGCGCAATATCAACAAATGGGATTTCATCCCGCCGGGCGACCATGCCGAAAGCTACGAAATCATGTCGTGGCGCATTCGTTCATGGCTGAACTCCATCGAGCGCCCGACCGTTTGCGTCACGCATGGCGGCGTCATCCGTAGCCTTTTCAAGATGATCGCCGATCTGCCGAAGCATGAGGCTGCCGAGGGAGAAATTCCGCAGGACCGAATCTTGAAAATCGACACCGCGAAAAGACTGATCGGCTGGATATAGTCTCCACTTACTGCACGATATCGAGGTCGTTGATCACCCGCTTGCCGTCGACTTCCGTGTAGAAGATCACCACTTTCACACCGGCCTTCAGCCCATCGAAGTTGAACTCCTCGGGCGCCTGATAGGTCTTGCCGTCGTCGAGCGTCAGGCTGAGGCTGCTCATGTCGACTTTCTTGATGGTCGCTTCGACGTCGGCGCTTTCGGCAAAGCTGCTGATGGGCGACAGGAAACTTGCTGTGGCCAGCAGCGTGGCAACAAAAAAACGCATCGCGGCAACCCTCTTGAAACTCGACGCAGAAAATCCGGTGAGACACAGATAAGCTTCCGAATATGGCGAAAATTGCCCGGAAGAATGGCTTTCCGCGCCTCATTGATGAATGGCATTTTAACAACAATCCTGAGCAGCCGCTAACCATTTGAGTGCTCTTGATTGCAAGCCGCAAAGATGAACCATCAGGAAATCGTAAATTAACCGATTCCTCCTAGAGTTCCGCCGAACAGGGGGACATTTTTTTGCTTTTCCGGCTGGGCGCCAATATTCGATTGCGGCGTGTACTCAAGAACACCTGGGTTTCACTGCTGGTTTCGACCCTCGTCGCATTTATGGTCGTTGCGGTCGGCTTCACGCTCGACCGTGCAAATACTGCGGCCTATCTGCGAGAGTTGCAGATCCGCACAGAAAACGAAACGAACCTCATTCGCGCCCGCATGGCGGCACAGATCAATATGGACGTCACCGTCGTTCGCGATCTGTCCAACATGATTTCCGTGAGCGCGAACGAAAGCGTTGAAGAAATGGAGCGCCAGATCAATTGGCTGCTCATCCAGAACCCCCACTTCGTCAACATCGCCGTCGCACCGGATTTCGTAGTCGACAATGTCTTCCCGCCCCAGTCCGGCAGGAACCGCATCGGCAGGGACGTGCGTGAAATGCTGATGCTGCGCCAGTCTGTCGGGCGCAATACGGGAGACCAACAGGCCCGTTTCTACGGCCCGGTCGAGATCGGCAGCGGAAGGAATGCCTTCGCGATCTTCTTCCCGATCTTCATCAAGGAGAACGGGCAGCGCAAGATCTGGGGCGCGGTCGAAGTCACGATCGACCAGGACATGTTCTATGAGAACACTGGCCTCAAACCCGCGCGAAATAGCGAAAACCAGGAGCGTTACCCGCATCTCGACCATCTTTCGATCGCGGTGCGCGACCTGGGAACTGTGTCCGAGCAACGCGCCCTTCCCTTCTTCGGCAGCGCCGATGTGCTCGACAAGCAGCCGCTCCGCCGCAAGATCAACTTTGCAGGCGGGCGCTGGGAACTTTCGGCCGTTCCGACGACGGGATGGGACGAAGCTCCGCCGAACCAGCTTCAGCTTCGCTTGATCATCATCGCCGCCGGTTGCGTCATCATCGTGCCGATCTTCCTCGCTACCCTGCTTCTTGGCGAGCGCACGCGCAATGTCAACGAACTCGTAGCACGCGAAAAGAAGCTGCTCGAACTTTCGCAGCGGCTGAACCTGGCGCTTGATTCTTCCAACATCGGCATCTGGGAACTGCAGGATCACGGGCACAGTCTCTACTGGGACACACGCGCCTCGGGCCTTCACGGCCAGCCTTCCGGCGAGGGCAGCCATCCGCTTGAAAACTGGCTCGAGGCAATCGTGGCGGCAGACCGGCCAATCGCCGAAACGCACTTTTTCAACTGCAGCCTGGCAGGCACATCCTGCACGGCGCAGTACCGTATCAGGCTTTCGAACGGTCGCATCCGCTATCTGCGCTCGGTTGGTTCCTTCTACACGGATGCGGGCGGAACTGGCAGGACGATCGGTATCGTCGCGGACGTGACTGCAGACGCGGAGGCAGCTGACATGCTGCGCAAAGCAAAAGAAAACAGCGATATCAAGAATGCCGAGCTCGAACTGGCACTGGAGGAGCTCTCGCGCCGCGAGACTGAGCTTGCCGAGCTTTCAACCCGCCTCGATCTGGCGCTCGATTCCTACCAGTGCGGCATCTGGGAAACGACGCTCGGCACTGCAGGCTCAGTCTGGGACGAACGCATGCACGAGCTCTACGGGCTGGAACCACGGCAGGGCTTCATGTCCCAGGATATGTGGATTTCCTGCATTCACCCGGAAGACCGCGCTCTGGCGCTGGAAAGCGCACGGCATTTCAAGCAGCTCGGCGACAAGCACACGCTCATTTGCCGCGTGCCAGCCGAAGACGGCAGCATTCGCTACGTCCGCTCGACCGGCAAGGTGCACCTTACGCCAAAAGGTCAGATGAAGCTCATTGGCGTAGCCCTCGACGTCACTGAAGATGCGCTGCTGACGGCCGAGCTGAAGGCGGCGAAGGACGAAGCGGATGCCAAGAATATCGAGCTCGAACTTGCCAAAAATCGCATCGAGCACAACTCGCTGCACGATCCGCTGACGGCGCTGGCCAACCGCCGCAAGCTCGACATCGCGCTCGAAAATTTGACGGCCGGCAGCCGTTCGCAGCGGCAGAAATTCGCAATCCTCCACATCGACCTCGACCGCTTCAAGCAGATCAACGACACGCTCGGCCACGCAGCCGGGGACGCGATGCTGGTGCATGCGTCGAAGGTTCTTTCGAAGAATGTCGGCGGCAGCGATGTCGTTGCGCGCATCGGCGGTGACGAGTTCGTCATCCTCGCACTCGATGTCAGCGACGAGGATATGGCCGCGCTGGCCGGCCGGATCATCGAAGAAATGCGCCAGCCCGTCAATTTCCAGGGCTTTCCTTGCCGTTGCGGCGTTTCGATCGGCATCGCGCTTGCCAACGGTGTTCATGTCGACGCGCGCAAGGTGCTGATCAACGCCGATATCGCCCTCTACCGGGCAAAGAGCCTTGGCCGAAACCGCTTTGAATTCTTCAACCAGAACCTCCAGGCCGACATCATCAACAGCAAGCGCATCGCCGACGAGATCCTAGCCGGCATCGAGAATGGCGAATTCACCGCCTGGTACCAGCCGCAATTTTGCGCCCGGACGATGCGGCTCACCGGTGTCGAAGCGCTGGTGCGCTGGAACCACCCCACCCGCGGACTGCTGACGCCAGACAAGTTCCTGCGCATCGCCGACGAGATCAACGTGGTCCAGGCGCTGGACCGCATCGTTCTTGAAACCGCACTGAAGGACAAGATGCGCTGGGCAGCACTCGGCGTTTCAGTTCCGCAGGTCTCCGTCAATGTTTCAGCCCGGCGCCTGCATGACGGTAGCCTCTTTGAATCGCTGAGCGACCTTCAGATACGCCCGGGCGAGCTTTCGTTCGAACTGGTGGAATCGATCTTTCTTGACGAGAGCGAGGATGTGGCGGCGCACAACCTCGACCGCATCAAGGCGCTCGGCATCGACATCGAAATCGACGATTTCGGCACCGGCCATACATCGATCGTCAGCCTGCTGAAGCTGAAACCCAAACGGCTCAAGATCGACCGCCAGCTTGTGCAGCCGATCCTCAATTCTCCGCAGGAGCGCGCGCTGGTAAGCTCGATCATCGACATCGCCCGCTCTCTCGGCGTCGAAACGGTGGCGGAAGGGATCGAGACCATCGCGCATGCCGATATGCTGCGCGATCTTGGCTGCGACCTGCTGCAGGGCTACGCTTTCTCCCGTCCCCTGTCTTTCGACGACTTCACGGCTGCCGCAGCCGATGGTGCGGCATGGCGGCTGGCTTCATGAGCGGCTTTAAATAGCTGTTTGCGATTCTGCTGCCGCTCTTTTTGGTTTACCCCTCCTTGAACGGGTGAGGGAACCTGCCATCCCCACCGCCGAGATTTCAGCAGAATACGGCATGTCCCCTCCTACCCGCAGAACGGGCAAAGGTGCTGGCAGGCGGATGAAGCGCTGCGGCATTTCCCAATGCCGATGGCGTCCAAAAGCCGCATCTGGCACAAATTGCGCAAACAGCATTTCTTCCTCACATGCATTTTCACGCAAAGAAAGGCTTTTGCCCCAACCTCATTTTGGCCTATGAGTGTCGCGCATTTTGGAGAATGGCGCGGGTTGCCGCGCGCGGTCGGAACACATGTCGCACAATACATTCGGTCATCTCTTTCGCGTAACAACCTGGGGCGAGAGCCACGGCCCGGCCCTCGGCTGCGTCGTCGACGGCTGCCCTCCCGGCCTGCGCTTCAAGCTCGAAGACATTCAGGGCTGGCTCGACAGGCGAAAGCCCGGCCAGTCGCGTTTCGTCACGCAGCGCCGCGAGGCGGACCTCGTGAAGGTGCTGTCCGGCGTGATGCTGGATGCCGACGGCGAGACCATGACCACGACCGGAACGCCGATCGCGATGATGATCGAGAATACGGACCAGCGCTCCAAGGATTACGGCGAGATTGCCCGACAATACCGTCCCGGCCATGCCGACTATACCTATGACGTCAAATACGGCATCCGCGACTATCGCGGCGGCGGCCGCTCCTCCGCCCGCGAAACCGCGGCACGTGTGGCGGCCGGCGGGATTGCCCGTCTCGTCGTGCCGAACATGAAAGTTCACGGAGCTCTCGTGCAGATCGGCAAGCACAAGATCAACCGCCATAACTGGGATTGGGATCAGGTCAACCAAAATCCCTTCTTCTCGCCCGATGCTGAAATCGTGCCCGTATGGGAGGAGTATCTTGACGGCATCCGCAAGAACGGCTCCTCGATCGGCGCCGTCGTCGAAGTCGTGGCTGAAAATGTTCCGGCCGGGCTCGGTGCGCCCATCTATGCCAAGCTCGACCAGGACATCGCCTCGCTGCTGATGTCGATCAATGCCGTGAAGGGCGTCGAGATCGGCAATGGGTTCGGCGCTGCAGAGATCACCGGCGAAGAAAACGCCGACGAGATGCGCATGGGCAATGACGGCAAGCCGCTGTTTCTTTCCAACCACGCCGGCGGGATCTTAGGCGGCATATCGACCGGCCAGCCGGTGATCGCGCGCTTTGCGATCAAGCCGACTTCCTCCATTCTCACCGAGCGGCGCTCGATTGATGCCGATGGCAATAATGTCGATATCCGCACCAAGGGCCGGCACGACCCCTGCGTCGGCATCAGGGCCGTGCCGATCGGCGAAGCCATGGTCGCCTGCGCCATTGCCGACCACTACCTCCGCGACCGCGGCCAGACCGGCCGTCTGAAATAGGAACCGTCTCATGCCTTATGACCAGAAGCGTGTCGTCGATGCCATCCGAGCCTTCGAAGCCGGCGAAATCGTCGTCGTCATGGATGACGACGACCGGGAGAACGAAGGTGACCTGATTGTTGCCGCGGTCCATTGCACACCGGAAAAGATGGCCTTCATCGTTCGCCATACATCCGGCATCGTCTGCACGCCCATGCCGAAAGAAGAGGCGAAGCGCCTGAACCTCAACGCCATGGTGGCGGAAAACGACTCCGCCCACACCACGGCCTTCACCGTCTCCGTCGATTTCAAGCACGGCACGACGACCGGCATTTCCGCCGACGACCGGACGCTCACGGTGCGCAATCTCGCCAATCCGAATGTCGGTGCGAGCGATTTCGTCCGGCCCGGCCACATTTTTCCACTTGTTGCCCGCGAAGGCGGCGTTTTGATGCGTTCTGGCCATACGGAAGCGGCCGTCGATCTGTGCAGGCTCGCTGGACTGCCGCTGATCGGCGTCATCAGCGAGCTCGTCAACGACGACGGAACGGTGACGCGGGGACCGCAGGTCATCGACTTTGCACAAAAGCATGGCCTGAAGCTCGTCTCGGTCGCAGACCTGATCGCCTATCGGCAGCGCAAGGAAACACTGATCGAACTCGGCGCCAGCTTCGAAATCGAAACCCCGTTCGGCAAGGCCAAGGCGCACACCTATTCGCTCCCTTGGGATCCGATGCAGCACCTCGCCGTCGTCTTCGGCGATATACGCGACGGCATCGACATCCCGGTGCGCCTTCACCCGGAAAATGTCGCCGAGGACCTCTTCGGAAAGAAGAGCCCGGTCGACCACTACATGCAGAAGATCGCCGAGGAAGGCCGCGGAATCATCGTCTACCTCCGTGAAGGCTCCGTGGGCGTCGGCCACTACGACAACGGCCGCAAGGCCCGCAGCCAGGGCCGCGAAGCCCACGCGCAGGCCAAGAGCCGCGAAAGCGAATGGCTGGAAATCGGATTGGGCGCACAGATCCTGAAAGACCTCGGCGTCAGTTCGATCAGGCTGCTCACCAGCCGCGAGCGACACTATGTCGGCCTGGAGGGGTTTGGAATCAAGATTTCAAAGACGGAGATTTGGTGAGAGGTTTCCGTCTGGCCAGGGGAAAGGCCGCTTGCGGGGCCGGATGCGTGGCTGGGTGAGCTCAGGCACTTGCGGGCAGAAGAGCCACGCGGCTAACCCCTCCATGCCTCGACAAACACAACCTTCTCCACCCCCGCAAACTTCGCCACGCGCTCCAGTTCTGCCCGCAGTCTCTCCATCCGTCCGGCAGAAGCCTTCACGCCGGGTTCCAGCCATAGCCGCTTCACATCCAGCGTGCCCTTCTTGCGGTCGGCCTTCATGTCGATGCGGCCGATGAGCTTGTCACCTTCGAGCAGTGGAAAGACGTAATAGCCGTATTCGCGCTTCGGCTCGGGTACGAAAACTTCGATGCGGTAGAAGAAGCCGAACAGGCGTTCGGTGCGGTTGCGGTCGCGGATCGCCGGATCGAAGGGGCTCAAGACGCGAACGCGCGCTGGAGCCTCGCAATAGTCATCCACTGTCGAAAGGAAATCCGCGAAGGCCCAGGACGGGCGCGGCTTGCCACTAAGCGCCGGCTCGATCAGGATTTCGGTCAATTCGTCACGATGGGTTGTAACCCAGGTCTTCGCCTCGTCCGGCGACAGCAGATCCCAAAAGGCGGCGATTTCGCCGTGTGTCGCAAAACCGAGCCGTTCCAACGCGCTTCGGCACGCCCAATCGACAAACTCCTCGCGGCTTACTTCCGGATCGCGGAAGTGGGCGGGAATGACACGCTCGACCAGATCGTAGATCTTCTGGAAATTGGAGCGGCCGGCGATGGCGAACTTGCCGGTGTGCCAGAAATATTCGAGCGCGGTCTTGTTGGGATGCCAGTTCCACCAGCCGCCGGAGGTGTGTCCGTCGGCCTTGATCTCGCGGGCCATGATCGCGCCGTCGCGAACGACGCGCTCGTAGGTCTCGTCGAAGGCATGCTCGAAGCCCTCGCCGCGCCATTTGCGCCAGCGTTCGACGAGCACCTCTTCCTGATGCCTGAATTTGTGCTTCCAGTATTTGAAGAAGGCGCTCGGCAGGATCGAGGCGTCGTGCGTCCAATGCTCGAACAGCGCGCCGTCCTTTTCCAGGAGCGCGGTCAGGTGTTCGCGTCTATATGTCTGGTTGCGGGAAAAGAGGATCTGGTGATGCGCCCGCTCCACGGTCTGGATGCTGTCCACCTGCACGAAACCGATGTCATGGATCAGCTGCAGCAGCCCGGCCTTCGTCAGGGCGCGGTTTGGCGCAGAGCTGAGGCCCTGTTTGGCGAGGAAAACCCGGCGGGCATCGCTGTTCGAAAAGAGATTCGTCATCGGTCCATCATATTCGGGAAGATGTTCCTAGCCACCCGGTTTTGCACTTTTGACGCTGCGGCTATAGAAGCAGCATCGGATTGTGACGGGGGAATGATTTGGAAATCCGCTTCGAAGGGGCTGCAGTCACGTATGGCGCGCGGGAAGCGCTTTTGCCGCTGACCCTTACTCTCACGGAAAACCGCATCGGCGTGATCGGCCTCAACGGCTCGGGAAAGACCACTTTCGCGCGGCTGATCAACGGTCTGACGAAGCCGACGGCCGGACGCGTGATCGTCAATGGCCAGGACACGGCCGCCTCCCATTCGGCCCTTCCTGATGTCGGCTTCATCTTCCAGCAGCCGCAGAACCAGATCATCCTGCCGATCGTGCGCGACGACATTGCCTTCGGATTGAAGGGTCGCGGCTTTTCGAAAGCCGAGATCGAAGCGAAGGTTGAAGCGGCACTTGCCCGCTTCGGTGCCACCCATCTAGCAGCGCGCCGGGCGCACGAGCTTTCTGGCGGCGAGTTGCAGATCGCCGCCCTCGCTGCGGTTTTGGTGACAGGCCCCGATATCCTGATCCTCGACGAGCCGACGAACCAGCTCGATCTCAAGAATCGCGCACTGGTGCAGAAGATCATCGAGGGCCTGCCCGAAAATGCCATCGTGATCAGCCATGATCTGGAACTGGTCGCCGATTTCGGCCGTGTCCTGCTCTTCGACGAGGGCAGGCTTGCCGCCGATGCGCCGGCGGCCGAGGCAATCGCGCGCTACCGGGAGATTACCGCCTGATGCAATCGCTTTATGTCGAGGGAACCAGCATCATGCACCGGCTTCCGGCGCGCTCGAAGCTGCTTGTTCTCGCAATCCTCGGCGTCATTCTCTTCACGACCCGCAACATTGCGCTGCTTTCGCTCGGCGTGCTGATCACAGGGGCGGTCTATTCCAGCGTCGGCCTGTCTTCCGGGCAGGCGATTGCGCGGCTGAAGCCAGTGCTGCTGACGATCCTCGTCGTGGCACTTTTCAGCCTCGCCTTCAATCCCTGGCATGGTGCGGTCGTGGCGCTGCTGCGGCTGACGGCGCTGATGCTCTTTGCGGCGGCGGTGACGGCAACAACGACGATCAGCGAATTCATCGACGAGGTCACGCTGCTTGCCCGCCCATTGGAGCGGGCCGGCCTGGTGGCTGCCAACGATGTGGGACTTGCAGTCGGCCTCGTCGTCCGTTTCGTGCCCGAAATCCTTGGCCGCTACCAGGCGATCAAGGAGGCGCATACAGCCCGCGGCATCAAGGTGCGGCCCGTCACGGTGCTTGCGCCGTTGATCATCCTCACGATCAGAGATGCGGATAATATTGCCGCAGCGATTGACGCGCGCGGCGTTCGGCGGCATGTCAGTTAACATTCTGTAAACACGGAGCCCATGATGAGCACCCGCGACCTCGTTCTCTCAGCCCTCTTTGCTGCAATCATCGTGGCGCTCGGCATTCTACCGCCGATCACCCTCGGCTTCATTCCGGTGCCGATCACCGCCCAGTCGCTCGGCGTCATGATGGCAGGCGTCGTGCTCGGCGCGCGCCGCGGTGCAATCGCCGTGCTGATCGTGCTGGTTCTTGTTGCAATCGGCCTTCCGGTGCTTTCAGGCGGCCGCGGCGGCCTTGCGGCATTTGCCGCACCGACGACCGGCTTCCTCATCGGCTGGCTCTTTGCCGCTTTCGTCACCGGCTATGTCGCCGAGCGCCTGGTGAAGTCCGAGCAGTCCGGCCTCGTGCAGACGGTCGGCTTCTTCCTCGCATCCGCGATTGGCGGCATCGTCGTCCTCTATGCTTTGGGGATCGCCTATCTCTGGGTTGCTGCCGGCGTCGGCCTGCAACAGGCGTTCGTCGGTTCGATGGCCTTCGTGCCCGGCGATGTCATCAAGGCCTTCGTCGCAGCACTCGCCGGCCGCGCCGTTATGGTCGGCTATCCGCTTCTGCCTGCGCGTGCCTAGGATCGGAGCCTAATCGACGAAGGTGTAAAGCCAGTCGCGCGTTTCCTCAGGGAGCGCGGCCGGCGACAGGTCTTCGCGATTGCGCGCTTGCCAGATGATCTCCACCTCGGCGGCGCGTTCGCCTTCCGCCTCAACGGCAATCAGAAAGCCGACGGAGCGAACGCCGATTTTGTCGACCGCGGTGGTGAACTCCACCAGTTCGTCGTAGTGCAAGGGCCGGTGCAGGATGCAGGAAATCTTGCTTGCAGTATAAATTGGCTCGCCTTCCACTTCCGGACGCGTCAGCCAGAAATTTGCAAGTACGGATTCCGCATAGGAAATATAGGACGAGATGAACATCTCACCATGCATGTCGACGTCCCGGAACGGCACACGTATTTCCGCTACGTTCGAGCGCGCCGATTTTGTCATCGCCTGCCTATCCTCACATCCCTGCTTGAAGACTAATGGCGACACAGGCCGAAGTAAACGGTGGAGGTGACATGCGCACGAAGGAGCGCCTATGTTGAAATTGCCGACATTTGCGCCATCTGGTGTGGATCATGACTGGGGCAAGCGATAAGAGTATGCGCATGAGCACCCGCCTTTACGAACACCCGATCTTTCTCGAACATGTCACCCCCGCGGGCCATCCCGAGCGGCCGGACCGGATGCGGGCAATCAACGTCGCACTTGGCCATCCAAATTTTGAAAGGCTGGAGCGCAAGGAAGCGCCGCTGGCCAATGAGGAGGCCGTGCTGCTTGCCCATCCCGAGGAACATCTGCGCTCCGTCATGCGCCAGATTCCGGAAGGAGACGGTGAGATCAACCAGATCGAGGCTGACACCTATGCGAGCCCGAAGAGCCTGCAGGCGGCGCTGACGGGCGTCGGTGCGGCGATGGCTGCGGTGGATGACGTCTTCACCGGCAAGGCCGACAATGTCTTCGTCGCCGCCCGCCCGCCGGGCCATCACGCGGAGAAGACGACGGCAATGGGCTTTTGCTTCTTCAACAACGCGGCGATCGCCGCGCGCCATGCCCAGAAGCGCTATGGTGCCGAGCGAGTGGCGATCGTCGACTGGGACGTGCACCACGGCAACGGCACTCAGGACATCTTCTGGGACGACGCCTCCGTGCTTTTCTGCTCGACGCATCAGATGCCGCTTTATCCGGGATCGGGAGCGAAGGAGGAAAGCGGCAAGCACGGCACGATCATCAATGCGCCGCTTTCGCCAAATGTCGGCAGCGATCATTTCCGCGAGGCTTTCAAATCGCGCGTGCTGCCAGCCCTTGTCGGTTTCCGGCCGGACCTCATCATCATCTCTGCCGGCTTCGACGCGCATCATCGAGATCCCCTGGCGCAGATCAATCTCGTCGGCGAGGATTTCGACTGGGCGACCGGAAGATTGCTGGAGATAGCCGACAAAAGCGCCTCCAACCGGGTCGTCAGCTTGTTGGAAGGCGGCTATGATCTGGAAGGGCTTGCCGAATCGGCAGGCCTGCATGTGCTTCGATTGATGAAGGGTTGAGCATGACTGACAGCGCCAAGCCGGAGGTTTCCGGTCTTTCCTTCGAAAAGGCAGTTGCCGAACTCGAAAGCATCGTTGCCCGTCTGGAACGCGGCGACGTGGCGCTCGATGAATCCATCGAGATCTACGAGCGCGGTGAAGCGCTGAAGAAGCATTGCGAGACGCTGCTTTCGGCTGCAGAAAACCGCATCGAGAAGATCCGGCTCGACCGCGCCGGCAAACCGCAGGGCACGGAGCCACTGGACGGGGCCTGATATCTCCCAAGACTTCTGGCCGGAAGAAATTCGTCAGTCTAACATCCCCACCAACAGCACAGGGAAGAGTTCAGAATGACGGACAGGCTGAAGAGCAAGGTTGCCATCGTCTCGGGCGGTGCGACCGGCATGGGCGGCGCAGCGTCGAAGCTGTTTGCGGCCGAAGGCGCTCGTGTCGCGATCATAGACCGCAATGGCGAGGCGGCGGCGCAGACCGTCATGGCCATTAGGAATTCAGGCGGTGAAGCGGATTACTGGATTGCCGACGTTTCCGACGAGAAAGCGGTGAACACGGCCGCTGCCGGTGTCGAGGAGCGCTTTGGCGCCGTTACGGTGCTCTTCAATCATGCCGGCACCATCGTCATCAAGCCATTTCTGGAAACGACGACTGAGGAATGGGTTTGGCTGCATGCCGTCAACGTGCGCTCGATGTTCCTGATGACAAAGGCCGTATTGCCGAAGATGATCGCGGCAGGCGGAGGATCGATCGTCTGTACCTCCTCCATCTCCGCCGTTGCCGCGACGCCGATGGAAGTGCTCTATGACACGACCAAGGGTGCAGTGCATATGTTTGCTCGAGCGATTGCGGTGGAATTCCGCGACCGCAACATCCGCTGCAATGCTGTCTGCCCCGGGTTCATCCGTACGCCGCACGGGCTTCGTGAGGTTGCCGACTTACAAGCGCTTGGCGTCGATGTTTCCGACGCCGCCATTGCTGCTCAGCAGGGCAGGATCGGTGAACCGGAAGATGTGGCCAGGGCGGCGCTCTACTTGGCGAGCGACGAATCCAGCTTCGTCAACGGAGCCCATCTTTTTGTCGATAACGGCTTCACAGCCATCTGACGAACATGAACCCTTTCGCGGCGGCCCGCCAGGCGCTATTGCTGGTCGCGCCCTCTTGCTCGGAGAACCGCCATGTCCTTCTTCCCCGGTAAAGACCCGCTGCCCGGTGATGCCTTCGCCTGCGACGCCATCGAGAATCTGATCATTCCGCGCACCAGCGATATCGGCGGTTTTCAGGTGCGGCGGGCGCTTCCGACGCGGCAGCGGCGGCTGGTGGGACCGTTCATCTTCTTCGACCGGATGGGACCTGCGATTCTGAAGCCTGGCGAGGCGCTGGACGTGAAACCGCATCCGCATATCGGCTTGTCGACCGTCACCTACCTTTTCGATGGCGAAATCCGGCATATGGACAGTCTTGGCACCGAAAAGGTGATACGGCCTGGCGACATCAACCTGATGACGGCCGGGCGCGGCATCGTGCATTCGGAGCGCACGCCCGACAATCTGCGTGGTCACCCGCTGCTGATGTCGGGCCTGCAGACCTGGCTCGCGCTACCGGACGACAAGGAAGAAATCGACCCCTCCTTTGCCCATACGGAAAAAAGCGAGATGCCGCTGATCGATGAACGTGGCGTGAGAGGGCGCGTCGTCATCGGCTCCTTCGAAGGCATGACATCGCCGGTCAGCGTATTTTCGGACACGCTCTATGCCGACGTCGATATCGAACCCGGTGCCAGGTTCCCCTTCGGCGCGGCCCATGAAGAGCGCGCCGCCTATGTGCTTTCGGGCGAAGTCATCATCGCCGGCGACCGCTTTGCCGCCGATCAGCTGCTCGTCTTCCGGCAAGGCGATGCGATCACCCTTGAGGCAGGTCCTGCGGGCTGTCATCTGATGCTCTTTGGGGGCGCGGCACTGAATTCGAAGCGGTACATCTGGTGGAACTTCGTTTCCTCCTCCAAGGAGCGGATCGAGAAGGCGAAGGAGGAGTGGCGCACCGGCCGCTTCGACATCGTTCCGGGGGACGAAGAGGAATTCGTGCCTTTGCCCGAAGGATGAACTCCTTTAGGATTATGGGGTTGCGGTTCTTGAAAAGCACTTGTTTTGCCGCAATCTAATCGAATAAGCAAAGCAAGAACCATAAGAAAGAGCTCCTGCCCGTGACACATCAGCCGAAAACCCCGCTGCTCGATCAGGTCAAATATCCCGCCGACCTGCGCAAGCTCGAGGATCGCGACCTGCCGCAACTTGCGCGCGAAGTCCGAGACGAAATGATCGATGCGGTCTCGCGCACCGGCGGACATCTGGGCGCGGGTCTTGGCGTCGTCGAACTGACGATCGCCATCCACAGTGTCTTCGACACGCCCGAGGACCGGTTGATCTTCGACGTCGGCCACCAGTGTTACCCGCACAAGATCCTTACCGGGCGCCGCGAGCGGATCCGCACGCTGCGTCAAGAAGGCGGCCTTTCCGGGTTCACGCGGCGCGCCGAGAGCGAATATGATCCCTTTGGGGCGGCGCACTCATCGACTTCGATTTCCGCCGGTCTCGGCATGGCGGTCGCCGCGGAACTCAGCAAGACAGACCGGCGCGTGATTGCCGTCATCGGCGACGGCGCCATGTCGGCCGGCATGGCTTACGAGGCTCTGAACAACGCCGGCGCGCTCGACGCACGGCTCATCGTCATCCTCAACGACAACGACATGTCTATTGCTCCGCCGACGGGTGCCATGAGCGCCTATCTCGCCCGCCTCGCCTCCGGCCGAACCTATATGGGTTTTCGCGATTTCGGCAAAAAGCTGACAGCCTATCTCGGCAAGAAAGTCGACCGGGCGCTGACCCGCGCTGTCGAGCATGCGCGAGGCTACGTGACCGGTGGCACCATGTTCGAGGAAATGGGCTTTTATCATATCGGTCCGATCGATGGTCATTCCTTCGAACATCTGCTCCCGGTACTGCGCAATGTGCGCGACAACGCCGAAGGCCCGGTGCTGATCCACGTCGTCACGCAGAAGGGCAAGGGTTATCCGCCTGCCGAAGCCGCCGCCGACAAGTACCACGGCGTCAACAAATTCGACGTCATCACCGGCGCGCAGGCCAAAGTGAAGCCGAATGCGCCGAGCTATACGAGCGTCTTCGCCGAGGCGCTGGTGCAGGAGGCAACGCTTGACGACAAGATCGTCGGCATCACGGCGGCCATGCCGAATGGCACCGGCCTGGACAAGCTTGCCGAAATCTTCCCTGCCCGCTGTTTCGATGTCGGCATCGCCGAACAGCATGCCGTAACCTTCGCGGCAGGTCTCGCCACCGAGGGTTACAAGCCGTTTGCGGCGCTCTATTCCACCTTCTTGCAGCGCGCCTACGACCAGGTGGTCCACGATGTCGCAATCCAGGGCCTGCCGGTCCGTTTCCCGATCGACCGCGCTGGTTTCGTCGGCGCCGACGGCCCCACGCATGCAGGTTCGTTCGACACGACATTTCTTGCGACGCTTCCCGGCTTTGTCGTCATGGCTGCGGCCGACGAGGCGGAACTGAAGCATATGGTGCGCACGGCGGCGGCTTATGACACCGGCCCGATTTCATTCCGCTATCCGCGCGGCGAAGGTGTCGGTGTCGAAATGCCAACGCGCGGCGAAATCCTGCAGATCGGCAAGGGCCGCATCGTCAAGGAAGGCACCAAGGTCGCGCTGCTCTCCTTCGGGTCGCGGCTTTCCGACTGCCTGCTTGCGGCCGAAGATCTTGAGGCTGCCGGCCTTTCGACCACAGTTGCCGATGCGCGCTTCGCCAAGCCGCTGGACCACGGCCTGATCCGCCAGCTCGCCCGCCACCACGAAATGCTGATCACCGTCGAAGAAGGCGCCATCGGCGGCTTCGGCAGTCATGTGCTGCATTTCCTCGCGATGGAAGGCCTGCTCGAAAGTGGCCTCAAGGTCCGCTCGCTCACGATGCCCGATATCTGGATGGAGCAGGCAAAACCAGAGGTGATGAACGCCCATGCGGGCCTCGACCGCGCTGGGATCGTTTCCACCGTCTTCCGGACACTCGGTCACGGCGCGGCCGTGGGAGTTGCGGGCTGACGCCATCCGGTAGGGGCCGCACCGAGGCGGCAGGGTGTGGTTGCGTTTTGCTGCAGCAGATTGCCGCCAATGGTGAAAGCCGGCTGAAGCAGATCGGCGGCGCAATCGATTGTCACGCAGGAGGCGAAACGCCTCACAGTCGTCGAAGGCATGGCGGCGGGGAAACGGATGGCGCCGTCCCAGTCGGCCGTGACCATACCCGGTTCGACCACGTTTCACCAAAACGCAACGGCAAGCGGATGGGCGGCTTCAACCGCATCTCGCAGGTACAAACGAGAAGGGCGGCAAAACCGGCCGCCCTTCTCTATTTCAGATCGATCAGCGATCTCAAAATTCCGTCCAATCGTCTTGGACGGCTGCGGCGGTTGCCGCCTTGCCGCCGAAGGCGCTGGCGAGCTTGTTCGTCAGCGCTCGGGCGGGCGATGCAACAGGGCGGGCGCCGGACTGCGCGGCCTTCGCACGGGGCACGGCCGCCGGTGCGGTCTGGCCGAGCTTGAACTGTTGCAGCAGGGCGTCCAGCGCGTTGGCTTCCTGGGCCAGCGCGTGGCTTGCTGCCGTTTGCTCTTCGACCATGGCCGCATTCTGCTGCGTTCCCTGGTCCATATTGTTGACCGCGGTGTTGATCTCCTGCAGGCCGATCGACTGTTCGCGCGTCGCGGTGACGATCGCACCGATATGGCGGTTGATCTCCTGGACCTCGCTGACGATCTCGGCAAGCGCCTCGCCGGTTTCACCGACAAGCGAGACGCCGGTGTTGACATGGTCGCCGGAGGTCGTGATCAGCGCCTTGATCTCCTTGGCGGCATTGGCGGAGCGCTGAGCCAGTTCACGCACCTCCTGGGCGACGACGGCAAATCCCTTGCCTGCATCACCTGCGCGGGCAGCCTCGACGCCCGCGTTCAAGGCAAGCAGATTCGTCTGGAAGGCGATGTCGTCGATAACGCCGATGATGTTGCTGATCTCGCCCGAGGATTTTTCGATCTGCTGCATGGCGGTAACGGCCTTGCGGACAACATCGCCGGAGCGCTCGGCACCGATACGCGCACGCTCGACCAGATGACCGACATCTTCGGCGCGCTTGGCGCTGTCGCGGACGGTAGTCGTGACCTCTTCGAGAGCTGCGGCGGTTTGCTCGACGGCGGCGGCCTGCTGTTCGGTGCGACGTGCGAGGTCGTCGGCGGCGGAGCGGATTTCGCCGGCGCCGGCGTTGATCGCCGAGGCATTGCGGCCAACCGCCTGGAGTGCCGACTGAAGCTTTTCAGCGGCATGGTTGAAGTCGTTCCGCAGGCTGTCGAAGTGAGCGGAAAAGGGCGTTGCGATCCGGCTTGCGACATCGCCGTTGGCGAGGTTCGAAAGACCGCCCGCCAGACTGTCGATCGCAAAGCGGATCTCGGCTGCCTCGCGGGCCTTTTCCTCGTCGGAGAGCTGGCGCTGGCGCTCGGCCTCGTCGCGCATTCGGTCAGTCTCGCCGGAAAGGCGCTGCTTTTCGATTGCGGCCTCCTTGAAGACCAGCACCGATTTCGCCATCAGGCCGACTTCGTCGCCGCGCTCGAGCGCCGGCACGTCGATATCGTTGTGGCCAGCTGCCAAGCGGCCCATGGCGAGGGTCATGCCGACGATCGGCTGCGCGATAGTGCGCGATAGAAGCCAGGCGAGCACGGCTGCGGCAAGCGATGCCGCAATGCCACCGGCGATCAGCGTGAAGGTCAGATCTTCGTTGGCGTCGAGCTGGGTTGCGGCAAATGTCGCCGACTTTTCGCGTGCGACGGCCTTGATCTTGGCGGACGCCTGACGGAAGCCGTCGAGTTGTCCTTTGGTGGCGTTCACACCGATCTTGACGACGTCTGCAATCGGCGTCTCGGTTTCCTTGCGCGCCTTGGCCTGCGGTTCGGCAAGCTCGTGGAAATAGAGATCGGCCGCCTTCTGCATGCCGTCGATCATCCCGATCAGCTCCGCCTCGCCTGCAGCTGTCTGCTTGGCGGCAGCAATCGCCTTCAGCATGCGTTCGCGATTGGCGAAGATATCGCCATAGGTGCTGTCGCTGCGGAAAAGGATGAAGCCGCGCAGGTTGACGGCCTGCTCCAGCATTGCCTGCAGCGCGTCATCGATGTGATTGACCAGGAGCTCCGATTTCTCCTGTTCGGCGGCAGCAGCAGCCGAGGCGTTCGCCTTGCTGTGCACATAGGCTGAGACGGAAATGAAGATGAGAATCAGCGCGGCAAAAGTTGCGGCAAGCTTTCCCTTCAACGACATGTTGGCGAACACCGGTCAACTCTCCTGACAAAAACGGCGAAACAAGCCGCGCGAGACGCAGCGGCAGAGCGAATGAAACTGAAACATGATCTGCAGGTGGAGGTTATGATGCCATCATGGCAGTGAACGGCCCGGGCGGACCGCTGCAATCACCGCGAAGCTACGGGCGCCGGCTTTAAATTTGCTTAATCTGTCCTGCTCAAAATTGGGGAGGAACCGTTTCCACGGGCTCTGCACTTCCTCCAAAGACCTCACTCATCTGCAGCGACCGCAACAAAAGGCTTGCAAGCAGCGGCTTTGCCGGTCATGGACTGCCGATGTCCGATCAGAATACCCAGCGCCTCGACCTGCTTCTCGTGAGCCTCGGCCTTTTTTCCAGCCGCTCGCGGGCACGCGATGCGGTAAGCCGTGGCACAGTCAAGGTCGGCGGAGCTGTCGTGACAAAGCCGGGGGCCCTCTTTTGCGAGGACGCCCTGATCGAGGTCGATGATCCGGCGCAGGATTACGTCTCCCGTGCGGCGCTCAAGCTCATTGCGGCGCTCGATCATTTCCATCTCGATCCCTCGGGCCACCACTGTCTCGACGTCGGCGCTTCGACGGGCGGCTTCACGGAAGTGCTGCTGGAGCGCGGCGCGGCACATGTGACCGCCATCGATGTCGGTCACGGGCAGATGCATCCGCGCATCACAAACGATGCGAGAGTCACCAATATCGAGGGGCTGAACGCTCGCCACTTGACGGCAGACGATATCGGCCGGCCAACCACCTTCGTCGTGTCGGATGTTTCGTTCATTTCACTGAAACTGGCGTTGGCGCCTGCGTTGCAAATCGCCGAGCCTGGCGCCATTGCAGCACTTTTGGTAAAGCCGCAATTCGAAGCCGGGCGCGAAGCAATCGGCAAGGGCGGACTGTTGAAGGATCCCTCCTCCGCACCTGCGGTCGCGGCCGAGCTTGAGCGCTGGTTCGTCGAAGACATGGGCTGGACGAGCCTCGGGCTCATCGCTTCGCCGATCGCCGGCGGCGACGGCAATCAGGAATTTCTACTCGCAGGAACGAAGCCGTGAGCACCGAAACAGTCACGATCCAGAAACTCGGCGGTCAGGGCGACGGCGTTGCCGAGGGCGCCGATGGCCCGATTTACGTGCCTTTTTCGCTGCCCGGCGAAAGCGTGGCGATCGCGCGCGTCAAGAACCACGGCACGATCATGTCGATTGCCAAGCCTTCGGCCGATCGGCAGGAGCCGCCCTGCCGCCATTTCGGCCCGGACGGCGTCAACGGAACTTGCGGCGGCTGCACGCTGCAGCACATGGCTGATCAGCCCTACCGGGCCTTCAAGCGGCGGCTGGTGATCGACGCACTGAAATCGAAGGGCATATCGGCTGAGGTCGGCCCACTCGTCCCCGCACATCCCGGCGAGCGGCGGCGCGTCGTCTTCGCGGCGCGCAAGACAGAGAAGGATATGCTGATCGGCTTCAACCAGGCCGAAAGCCACCATATCGTTGCGATCGACGAGTGTCCCATCTCGTCGGCAGCGATCCTTGCACGACTGCCGGCGATCAAGGCCATTGGCGCAGCGCTTGCGACCAGCGCCGAGGCCTTTCGCATATCGGTTCTCGAAACACTTTCCGGGCTCGATCTCGCCGTCGACGGGATCAAGAAAATGCCAGACCCGCAGCGGCGCAAGGCGATTGAAACCGTGCTTGGCCTTCGCGGCATCGCGCGCGTTTCGCTGAATGGCGAAATCCTGGTAGAGCCATCAAAGCCGATCATCGATTTCGGCGGTGTGCAGGTCTCGCCGCCGGCCGGCAGCTTCACGCAGGCGACGAAGCCAGCCGAAGAGGCGATGGCCGAGCTGGTACTTGCTCATGTCGGCAATTCAAAGCGCATTGCCGATCTCTTTGCGGGCGCCGGCACTTTCTCTCTTCGACTTGCCCGGATCGGACGCGTGCATGCCGTCGAAGGCGAGGAAAAGGCGCTCGCCGCGCTCGACCAGGCGGCGCGCAAGACACAGGGCCTGAAGCCAGTCAGCGTCGAGAAGCGCGATCTTTTCCGCCGCCCGCTGATGACGTCCGAACTGAAAGTCTACGACGCGGTGGTCTTTGATCCGCCTCGGGCCGGAGCGGAGTTTCAGTGCCGCGAGCTCGCCCGTTCGACGGTTAGGAAGATCGCCGCTGTCAGCTGCAATCCGCTGACACTGGCGCGCGATCTCACCATTCTCATCGAGGGCGGCTACCGAATCACCGGCGTCACGCCGATCGACCAGTTTCTCTGGACCTCGCATGTCGAGGTGGTGGCGACGCTGGCAAAATAGGCGCGCGGCTCACGCTGAGCAGCCATTGCGCTCCAGCAAGACCGTCGCGCTTGACCGGAACGGCAGCGCTGATGATGCCACTCGAGGCGTCGGTGTAGGCTCGGTGAGGACGGGCGCTCCTGCCTTGGCTGCGTCCCGATACCAGGGGCGCTTGGGCGGATCGTAGTCTGCCGAAAGCGGCAATGACGAACTGCTTCGTCAGGACATCTGAAGAAGGTGATCACGCCGGCTGCGCAAGGCGCCTCATGCACCTGGACGACCGACCGAACGAAATCAGCTCGTCAGCCGCTGATTAGGGGTTTGCTTGAGACAGGCTTAAAATCTGGCAAGAAGCCCTTGTCCGACATCAGCGGCGCATGAAGGCCTCGAAGGCCGCGCGGGCTTCTGCGCTCTTCAACTGTGCGGCAAAATGCCGGGCCTCGTCATCGATGCGCGCAGTAATCTCGGCACGGTCGCCGCGGATGAGATCACGAGCAATCTTCAGGGCCTCCGGCGGTTTGAGGGCGAGTTTTGCGGCGGCCGCAAGGGTTAGCGATTCAACGTCCGGCGCGGAGCAAACCTTCCAGACCAGCCCGGCATCCTTTGCCTCCTTCGCGGAGAATGCTTCACCTGCAGCGAGCAGGGCGAAGGCGCGCTGATGACCCATGATGCGCGGCGCAAGCAAGCTGGAGGCAGCTTCGGGCACCAGCGCCAGATCGACGAAGGGTGTGCGAAACTGGCTGCGGTCGGAGGCGACTGTCAAATCGCAATGCATGTGCATCGTCGTGCCGATGCCGATCGCCAGCCCATCGACGCCGGAAACCAAAGGCTTTTCGGCATTGACGAGCGCATTGAGGAAATCGAGAAGCTCCCGGCCAAGGGACCCTCCCGTTGCAGCCGCAAGGAAGTCACCAATGTCGTTACCCGCGCAAAAAGCGCCTTCCGTTCCGAGGAATACCGTCGCCCGGATGGTGATGTCCTCGTTCGCGTTCTTCAGCGCTTCGGTCATCCGCACGTACATGGCACGGGTGATCGCATTTTTCTTTTCCGGGCGGTTGAAGCGAATGATCTGCACGCCGGGATGGGCAGTGGATTGTTCAATGATGATGTGGTCGGACATGATGATCCTCAGGCAAGAGCGATGCGGGCAGCCGCGAGACTGTCTGCGCCGTTGATGACGCGATCCTTCAAGCCTGCGGATTCCGACAGAAGATTTTCGGCGGCAAAACGGCAAAGCGCAATGCGGCTTTCGTCCGCACCGTCAGATACCCTGGCAAGCCCGCCTTTGGCGAGGTAGGAGCCGGTCAGGACGAGCCCGAAGAGGCGCTGATAGGGCGTCGCCCCCGAAAGCGCCTCGGCCATCCTGCCATCTGCCTGCACCTTCAAAAGCCAGCCGGTTGCCTGTTCCAGATCGGCGATGGCCGAGCCGAGCCGCGCTGCCGTTTTGCCGAAGCCATCGAGATTTGAGCTACCCACCTGATCGGCGATATCGCGAAGTTCGGCCAGCAAGCCCTTCACGTGATCGCCGTTCGAAAGCTGTAGCTTGCGGGTGACGAGATCGATCGCCTGGATACCGTTGGTGCCTTCGTAGATCGGCGCGATCCGAGCGTCGCGCAGCAAGCGGGCAGCGCCCGTCTCCTCGATGAAGCCCATGCCACCATGGACCTGAACGCCGAGCGAGGCGACGTCGACGCCGGCATCGGTGGCGAACGACTTGGCGATCGGCGTCAGAAGCGCAGCGCGTTCCTGCCAATGCTGCCGGTCTTTGCCCACGCGATGCGACATGTCGATCGCGTGGGCGCAGGCATAGGAGATGGCGCGGGAGCCCTGCGTCAGCGCCTTCATCGTCAGCAGCATTCGGGCAACGTCGGGATGTTCGATGATCGGGCTCATGCCGTTGCCTCTCCAGCCGGGCGCCCTGCCCTGCTTGCGCTCCATGGCATAGGCGATCGCCTTTTGCGTCGCGGCTTCAGCGATCGCCACCCCCTGCATGCCGACCGTCAGGCGGGCATTGTTCATCATCGTGAACATGCAGTTGAGACCCTTGTTCTCTTCGCCCACGAGCCAGCCGACCGCCCCCTTCTCGCCGCCGAACCTGCCGTCTCCATAGATCATCGTGCAGGTGGGCGATCCGTGGATGCCCATCTTGTGTTCCAGCGAATGGCAGAAGACGTCGTTGCGGCGAGCGAGCGAGCCATCGTCGTTGACAAGGAACTTCGGCACGAGGAACAGCGAAATGCCGCGCGTGCCGGCCGGTGCATCAGGCAGACGGGCGAGGACGAGATGGATGATGTTGTCCGTAGCGTCGTGCTCGCCCCAGGTGATGAATATCTTCTGGCCGAACAGGCGATAGGTGCCGTCCTCGCGCCGATCGGCCCGGCTCGTCAGCGCACCAACGTCCGACCCGGCATGCGGCTCGGTGAGGTTCATGGTGGCAGTCCACTCGCCGGAGATGAGCTTCGCCAGGTATTTTTGCCGAAGTTCCGGGCTACCGTGGGTGCTCAGTGCCTCGACCGCGCCCATCGTCAGCGTCGGGCAGAGCGCGAAGGCGGTCGCGCCGGAATTCCACATTTCAAGAGCGGCGACGTTCAGCATGTTGGGTAGCCCCTGGCCACCATATTCTTCGGAGCCTGTCAGTCCGTTCCAGCCGCCTGCGGTCCAATCCTTATAGAGTTTCGTCCATCCATCCGGGGTCTTCACTTCGCCGTCGACCAGACGAGCACCCTGCCTGTCGCCGATCTCGGCCAGCGGGGCGATTTCTTCGGTCGCGAAACGACCGGCTTCGCCCAAAATTGCATCGACGAGATCCTCGCTGAGGTCACCGAGCAGGCCTTTTTCGATCGCCTCGCTCAACCCTGCGACGTGTCTCAGAGTAAACGCGATGTCCTCGACGGGCGCCTTGTACATGTCATCTCCTCGCATTTCGAACGGAACCGTGATTCCAAGCCTCCGGTGGAAGAGCTAATTGATTTTTACGTAAACGTCAATTTCGAATTCGACCTGTCAGAATTGACGACATCTTGCCGCTCGCAGATCTTCACACTTGCACAAACAACGGTCATGGAGAATCTCTAAACAGACTGATCGCATCGAAAGGATCGCGACCGATGGATACGTTGCCTGCCAATATACCCGGCCTCGTCTGGGCCTACAGTTTCCCGGCAGCAGGCGGCAAGGCACTTCGCCTGCACAACAGCGCGTTTCCGGCAGAACTGGTGTCCGTCAACGGCTTTTACTGGCTGCATCTCAACCTCGCCGATGCGCGGGTCCCTGCCCTGCTCGAAACGCTGGAGGGCCTTTCCGAAGATGCCAGAACAGCTCTCACAACGCGGGATACGCATGCAGCGCTCACCGTGGACGAACAGATGCTCTTCGGTACGCTCATCGATTGCCAGCGTGAATTCGATCAGGACACCAACGATCTCGGCTGGCTGCATTTCGCCATCTCCGACCGCTTCATCATCACCACACGCCTGCAGCCGCTGCGCAGTGTCGAGCGGGCGCGTGCGATGATCGAGAAGAATCCGGCCAAATTCTCCCGGCCGGTGGACCTCTTCGAACTGCTGGTGATCGAGTTTCAGCGCACGCTGATATCCGTTGTCATGGAGCTTACCGAAGAGCTGAACCTCATCGAAGACTTCGTCTACGACAATGTTTCGCGCGATGAGCGGCGGCGGCTGGCGCCGGTACGGCGCACCATCGTGCGCCTCCACCGGCACCTCAGAAACCTGTTGACGCTCATGCGGCGTGCCTCGGCCTCCGACGAGGACGAGATGCCGTTCGGCTTCGAGGATATCGCCGGCCGGCTAACGAACAGGCTGGAATCAGTCGACCACGATATCTATGCATTGCAGGAACGCGCCCGCTTGCTGCACGAGGAAATCGATTCCAAGCAGTCCTCCGAGACCAACCGTCACCTCTACATCCTTTCGATCATGACCGCCTTCCTTCTGCCGCCAACTCTGGTGACTGGCTTCTTCGGCATGAATACGGCAAATCTACCCTTCGCCGAAGGACCTGGCGGGACGGAGTACGCGGTGGCGCTCCTTGTCGCTTCAGTGCTGCTTGCCTGGTGGCTGCTGAAGCGGGTCAATATACTTTGACAAGAAAATTTGCTGTTTGCGAACTGCTGTCATGGCCGCATATCGAAATAGTGCAAAGTGACTGCTGTGGATGGGCGCTTTGCGTGCCGGATCGCACTTCGTCGGACAAGGTCACAAAGCTACGTGCACTCGATCGTCTTGACGCGCGCTAAAAGCCCGGCGGTTCTGCCGCCGGGCCGCTGGGTTTAAAAATCGGATCACGCCTTAGCTATAAGGCGAATAGCATTGCTGACGCGGGCCGTTGTAGGGCTGGAACGTATTGTCGTAAGCACGGTATGAACGGTAGCGGTTTGCGCACCAGGCGACGTGTCCGCCGCCGCCACTATAGGCCGGCGGGGCTACGTAGCGCGGCTGCGAGGCGATCGCCCCGCCGATGATGGCGCCGGCACCGAAAGCAGCCAGCGGATACCAGTAGCCGTTATAGTGACGATAGCCAGGGCGCGAATAGCGATAGCCGCGATAGCCGCCGTAGTAACCATCGCGATATGCGGGCCGGTAACCGGGATAGTAGCCGGGACGATAGCCCGGGCGATAGTAACGGCGGTACTGAACGTTCTGTACGTCCGAGGATTTTTCCACCTGCGGTGCTGCCGGCATCTGAATGGCCTGCGACGGCACGAAGCTCGTCAGGACAACAGCGGCGGAAAAGACGGCACTCGCAATTCTCTTACTGAACACGTTCATTGTATTCTCCAATCCCCAAGGCGCGAATCTGGCTTCGCCGGTAACGTATGGGTTTCTTCCCCACACGAGCGGTTCGGCACGGGCTGACCTTCTACCGCAAGGCAAATGAACCGGGGATTAACCGGTTCATTTTCCGCAATTGGAACGGGAAACATCAGGCGACGTCGGAAAGCTTCGACCGGTCACCCTGGAGGCGGTTCACCATGAAGGTCGAATACCACTCGAGGAACTGCATCACGCCCCCTTCATGAAGCATCGAGTACGGACCGGGCTCATAGGCCGGCGAGTGGATGCCGAAGGCATTCTCTTCGACGATGCGGCGGTCCTGATCGTTGGTTTCCGTCCAGACGTGCGTGAGTTCCTCGATATTGTAGTCCACGCCTTCGACGGCGTCCTTGTGCACGATCCACTTCGTCGTGACGGCTGTCTCGTTGGCACTGAGCGGCAAGACGCGGAACGAGATCGCGTGGTCGCCGAGCAAATGATTCCAGGTCGTCGGATAGTGGAAAAGCAGCATGGTACCGATGCGGTCGATCTTCACATCCTCCGAAAGCGGACGCTTGACGGCACTCTTGCCGGACATGGTGTAGCTTTCGGCATCTTCGATCAGCGGCATGCGGGCGGCGCGGAACTGGCCGTCCGGCGAGATCTGGAACCTGCTCGGAAGGCCGGCCGCCTCGCAGCGCGCCCAGTGACCGGCGATCTCCGGGTCGTCGGCGCCACCGTCCGTGCCGGTGACGCTCGGGGCTTCCGGATAGGTGCGGCAGAGTTCCGGATGGTTGGCGGCACAATGGTAGCACTCGCGGTTGTTTTCCCAAACGAGCTTCCAGTTGCCCTTCTCGATAATGGTGCTCTGGAAGGCGATCTTGCCTTCGCTCAGACGGTGGGGGAGCAGATAGGGGCTGACCACGTCGCGAATCGGCTGGAAGTCCGGTGCCTTTTCTGCCAGGCAGATGAAGATGTAGCCCGCAAAGCTCTCGCAGTGCACGGGCTTCAGGCTGTAGCCGCTCTTGTCGAAATCGTCGCCCATGTGGCGGGCGAAGGCAAGCTTGCCGTCGAGGTCGTAAGCCCATTGGTGATAGGGACAGACAAGGCGCACCGACGAGCCGTGCTCCTTCGTGCAGACACGCGAGCCGCGGTGGCGGCAACTGTTGTGGAAGGCGCGGATGACGTTGTCGCGGCCGCGTACGATCACTACGGGATACTGGCCGATCTGAACCGTGAAATAGGCGCCGGGCTTGGGCAATTCGCAATCATGGCCCATGAACAGCCAGTCCCGATAATAGATCATCTCCATATCGAGCTTGAAATAATCTTCGTCGATATAAAAGGGCTGCTCAAGGCTGAAGCCTGCGCGCCGGTTCTTGAGTTGCCGCAAAACGTTGTTGCGAATATCCATCTGTTTATCCTCGTGCCATAGGCTGCCGCCGCGAAGGCGGGATGGAAGCGCCCGCTTCTTCTCCATGCGGGAGAACTATCATGGCGTCATTTAAACACCGGCCATGACTGCCGCTTGGTTGTAATGCGACATCGGCTTCGAAATTGACGACAGCGTGGCGAGGCAACGCGATTTTCCCCTTTCGCCACAGAACCTTCAAATGCGACATCCGACAAACTCAAACCTGACCGCACAATCCACCCGCATTCCCCGTCATTGTCGCATCTGCGACGCCCTTTCGCCACATGCTCCCGACATCATGCACAAGACGCGCGCTTTAACAGGCCATTAAGCATAAACTTCTATGTTTCCCTTATTGAACAAGCAGATGGAATGCGAACCATGGCGAAACTTCGCTATTTCGACGCCAAGGGAGATGCCAGGCCGCAGGACAAGAAACCTGCAGCGCCGCATTCCGAATTTCTCCGCACCGGCAAGATCACCCGCGATCGTGCCCATTGGCTCGCCGAAGAACGCCGCTACCTGAGCTACCATGAAGTAAGCGAGAAAACCGGCCGGAAACTGCAAACGGCAGGCATCAGGGCGCATCAGCAGATCAATGGCTTCCACCGCACGATCCAGTTCCCCAAGATGGTGTTCCACCGGACGCTCGCCGACAGCCCGCATCTCGGCTATTGCCATGTCACGGCAGCCCGGACGAAATTCGCGCGCTACGAAGAGGTCAGCTGGGCCTTCTATATCGCCAATTTCTACGCGGACATCGGCGACAACGACAATTTCTTCCATCATATCGATATCAAATATTCACGCATGTATTTCGCCGTCGCAATCAAGCCCGGCGAGCATACGCCGGAGAAGATGACGATCGACCGCTCCGTTCGCGGCAACGGCGTGCTCTTCAGAACCGACGATCCGCAGGTAGCCATCCGGAATGTGCTTCTGCTTGGCGCCCGCAACGAACAGCTTCGCGAAATCATCCGCCAGCTCTGATATTGATCGCAGGCTTTCAAAGGCCTATGGGACTGCCTGGAACAACGGGCGGTACATGGCACGCATAATCGACATCGCACAACATCGACACGAGGCGCTGCAAACGGCGTCGAGCGTGCTCTCGGAAGGCTTTCCGGTCGCCATCCCGACTGAGACCGTCTACGGCCTTGCTGCCGACGCCACCAATGCGGCGGCGATAACCCGTATCTACGAGACCAAGGGCCGCCCCCGCTTCAATCCGCTGATCTGCCATATGAGCGACCTGGCGATGGCGGAAGACTATGCGCAGTTCGATCCGCTCTCGCGCGCACTGGCCGAAGCCTTCTGGCCGGGCCCGCTGACGCTCGTCCTGCCCCTGAAGGCCAAGAGCCGGATCCATCCGCTTGCAACGGCCGGCCTGGACACGGTCGGGATCCGCGTGCCCAAGGGGTTTGCAGGCGATCTGATCCGCGCCTTCGGCAAACCGCTCGCCGCACCGAGCGCCAACACATCGGGCAGGATCAGCGCCACCAGCGCAGACCATGTCGACGCCGATCTCGGCGAAAAGATCCGGCTCATCGTCGATGCAGGCGCCAGCACGGTCGGTGTCGAATCCACCATCGTCAAGGTCGAGGACGGCGAGCTGAAACTGCTGCGGCCGGGTGGGCTGCCGGCTTCCGAGATCGAGCGCGTTGCCGGCAAGCGGCTGCAGCGTGCCGCCAAGGCATCGGCGGCAATCGAGGCTCCCGGCATGCTCGCCTCGCATTATGCGCCCGGTGCCAATGTCCGTCTCGATGCCGCGGCTGTCAAAACCGACGAGGCCCTGATTGCCTTCGGCGCGGTCGATGTCGCGGGCGCAAGCGATGCGGCCCTCGTGCTCAACCTCAGCCCCTGTGGCGATCTGGCGGAGGCGGCTGCCAATCTTTTCGACTACATGAAGAAAGCCGATGCCAGCGGCGCAGCGACGATCGCCTTTTCGCCAATACCGGACGAGGGTCTTGGCGAAGCGATCAACGACCGCTTGCGGCGTGCTGCCGCGCCGCGCGAATAACAAGGAAGGAATGAGCTCGATGAGCGCCAGCGTCTCCCCCGAAGTTCTCGACCGCTTTGCTGCAATCGTCGGCGAGAAATACGCGCTGCGCAGCGAGGCCGAGCTTGCCCCGCACCTTATTGAGAACCGAGGCCTCTATCACGGTTCCTCTCCTCTCCTGCTCAGGCCCGCGAATGTCGAGGAGGTTTCGGCCATCCTGAAGCTTGCGACGCAAACCGGAACTGCGGTCGTGCCGCAGACGGGCAATACCGGCCTGGTCGGCGGCCAGACGCCGCGCGAGGGCAAATCGGACATCATTGTCTCGCTCGAGCGGATGAACAGGATCCGCGACGTCGATCCGGTGGCGAACGTGCTGGTTGCCGACGGCGGCGCAATCCTCGCCGAGGTGCAGAAGGCAGCCGAGGCGCATGGCAGACTTTTCCCGCTCTCGCTCGGCGCCGAAGGCTCCTGCCGCATCGGCGGCAACCTGTCGACGAACGCCGGCGGAACTGCGGTGCTGGCCTATGGAAACGTGCGCCAGCTTTGCCTTGGCCTCGAAGTCGTGCTGCCGACCGGCGAAATCTGGGATGGCCTTCGTCGCCTGAAGAAGGACAATACGGGCTACGACCTTCGCGATCTCTTCATCGGGGCCGAAGGCACGCTCGGCATCATTACCGGCGCCGTCCTCAAGCTTTACCCGCAGCCGCTCGGCCATCAGGTCGCCTTTGCAGGACTGAACTCCGTGGAGGAGGCGCTTGCCCTTTTCAATCTGGCGGGCAGCCTTTGCGGCACCTCGCTGACCGGCTTCGAGCTGATGCCGCGGTTCGGTGTCGAGATCACCGCCAAACATATCGAGGGCGTGCGCGATCCGCTGGAAGCGGCGTACCCGTGGTATGTGCTGATCGACATCTCGACCTCGGATTCGGCCGAAACCGCCGAGCGGATGATGAATGCGCTACTCGAACAAGGGTTTGAGGCGGGGCTGGTGCAGGACGCGGCGATTGCCTCGTCCGTCGCGCAGCAGAAGGCGCTGTGGCATATGCGCGAGAGCATGTCGGAAGCTCAAAAGCCCGAAGGCGGTTCGATCAAGCACGACGTGTCCGTTCCGGTTTCGAAGATCCCGCATTTCATGCACGAGGCCGGCGACGCCGTCATGGCAGCCATGCCCGGCGCCCGCATATGCGCCTTCGGCCACATGGGCGACGGCAATATCCATTATAACATCTCCCAACCGGTCGGCGCCGACAAGGACGCCTTCATCGGCCGGTGGCATGAGATGAACAAGATTGTGCACGGCATCGTTCTGGCACACAGCGGCTCGATCTCGGCAGAGCACGGCATTGGCCAGCTCAAGCGCGACGAGCTCGCCGCGATCCGCCCTGCCATCGAGATCGACCTGATGCGTCGCATCAAGCGTGCCTTTGATCCGGCAAACATCATGAACCCAGGGAAAGTGGTCAGCGTTGAGTAAGAACGTGGCGGTTTAACCGCCACCCGTCAGAATCTGCAGCGCCGGCGATTGGGTCGTCACGTTCTGGATGTCGTACATCGCCGTGAACCGCTTCACCAGCTTGTCGACTTTCTTCGAGTCGCCGAGATCCTTGAGGTCAACGAACTTTTCGAGAAGCGCAACCTGCTTGTCGACATCCATGCTGGAGATCTGGCTCGGCAGGTTGTAGGCGGTGGTGACGACCTGGAAGAGCGCCTTGTCGCCTAGGATGGAATAGAGCGAGGTGATATCGGGTGCCTTGCGGGCGAAGTAAAGCGCCAAGCGGGTGCCATCGTTCGTCTCGCCTTCCTGCGTCTCGAGCGTCTGCTGCAGATAGGCATCCTGCGTGCGATCGAGCGCACCCCGATCCTGGACGATGCCCAGCTTGGCGCGCGTGAGATTGCCGGCCGTGTCGAAGTTAAAGTCGGCGACGATATTCTTGAATTTCGAGTCCGCCTTGGTGTTCAGATAGCTGTTTGCATCGTCGGGATCGGATGTGAAAATCTTCCGCAGCGTCTCTTCGTCGTAGTCCTTCGGATCGAGACCGACAGACTTGAGAATGAGACCGGTCAAGCGGTCGTCCTCCAGGAAATCATCGAGAGACTGCACCGATTCCATGGTCTTTGCGAAATAGTCGACTTCCTCGGTCGCATCTTTGGATGCCTTGTCCTTCAGGGGACCGTCCTTCATCAGCATGGTGACATGTGACTTGTAGTTCGTCGCATATTTGGCCATCGCGGCGGGCGATAATGCCTGCAGCTGGATCGATGCGTTACCTTCGCCATCGAAATTGAAGGCTCTCGCCAATTGCGTGACCCGATCGTCCTTGAAGGATGCGACATAGCCCGCGGGGTCGTAAGGATCGCTTGCCAGCAGCTTGCGCATCACCGATTTCGACACTTCTTCCTGCGTCAAGCCGTAAGCCTGAAGCGCAACCTGATAGAGATCGGGCAGATCGTCGTTCGTCTTGTCCAGATCGCCGGTCTTGTTGGTCTTTAGAAAATCGTTGATGCTGTCGATGTCGGAGAAATTGTCCATTGTCCTGGTATCGGACATGCGCGTCTTGTAATTGGCGACGATCTCCTCGATGGCGGCTTTCGCCTCGTCATCGTAACGGGCCATGTAGTTTACCGACGTTGCCTGGATCAGCGAATCCGACTGGGGGCCGTCAGGCCCGAGGACGCTTCCATCAGCCTCAAAGCTGAAGGCCTGATGGACAGCCGTGGCGTCCATCATATTGGCATAGGCCGGATCGACAAGGATTTGCTTCAAGGCCGTGTCGCTCAAGTCGGTGCCGAAGCTGCTCGGCCCAAGACTGTAAGCAGCCTTGATGTAGTCCGTCAGGCGCTCGTCGGCGATGAGGCTGTCAACGTTGGTGATCGTCTTGATTTTGGATTCGTAATAGGTCTTGTTGTAGTCGGCAGCGGCCTTCGTCGTATAGACGATATCGGGAAATATCTCGTTGTCGATGATGACGGTCGATGAATTCAGATTGTACTGCTCCATGACCGTGTTTTTCTGTGTCGCGGTCTGGGCCGAGCCATTCACCGTCCCGTCTGCATTGAAACTGAACTGCAAAGCGAGCGCCTGGTACTTCTCACCGCCCTGAAGGTTCACCACGCTGTTCGGATCGTTGAGATCGCTGGTCAGCACATCGCGCAGAAACTCTTTGGACGCGTAGGTCGCATCGATGCCGAATGTCTTCAGCACATAGGTGCGCAGCCGCGTATCATTGACGAGATCATCGACTGTCTGGACCTCAGCGATCGCCGCGCTGTAGTAGTCGGTGTCCTTGATCGCCTGCTTTTCCTGATCGGTGAAGGATGCGTTATACCTGTCGATCAGGTCGTCTTCCTGCGCATCCGTCTGTGCATCGGGCTTCGGCGCATTGAAATTGAAAGCCGCCGCGAACTGCTTGTAGCGCTGGTCCGAAAGCTTGTTGGCGAAACTGTCGGGGTCGGTAAGGTCGCTTTCCAGCACCTTTTTCATGAAGGCCCTGGCATAGGTCATGTCGTCGAGGCCATAGGCCTTCATCGCGTAGCTGTAGAGCTTGTAGTTGCCGAGGAAGTCGTCGACGTCCTTCACCTTGTTGATATTCTCGGCGTAGTAGTCGGCGTCCCGTTTGACCGTCGCCTGCGAGGCAATGCGATCGAGACTCGTCTTCGGGTCACGACTTATGATCGCGTAGGCAACGGAGGCGGAAATCATGAATGCGCCCTTAAACAGCAAAACCTAAAAGAATAATGCAGGATCCTGCGTGCATTCTGCCATGCAAAGCTTACTCGAGACTTACCCGACGCTGTTCCGCTTTGGCGCAGCCATCCTTTCCGGTCCGTTCATGGTCCGGAAACCCTGCCACATTGGTTTTTGATAACCATCGGGGAAGGCAAAGTTTTCTTAACCGCAAATTTTAAGTGGTCCGGAAGGGGGCCCGCCTATTGTCGGGGCGTAGAGGGCGAAAAAGCCCCGAGGAGAAGACCGGAAACCGGCTCTCAGGTAAGACAAGGGTAGAAATGAAAATGAACAACACCGTTATGAAGCCCGCTTGGGCTGGAACGACACTGCGTCTCGATCCGTCGCGCTTTCCCCAGCAGGTCAGCTACGCCATCCACGACTCCACAAGTGACGTCAGCATAACGATCGATGAACGCGGCGCCGTCCTCCGCAAGACCCTTCCCTCCAGCGGCCTGCCGCTTTCCGTTGCCCTGCCGAAGCGTGCCTTCAAAGGCGTTGCAGCCCGGGCGATCGACCACGGCAACGGGGAAGTGACCGTAACGCTTGAATTGCACCACGAAGATCCTGATCTCTGCGTTCCGCTGCTTGTCGCCCACGATCTCTGCGATATCGCGGCCGACTGGCGGGGCTGGTCGGAGGCATTCCGCATTCCGATGCTGATGGTGGAGGCCGACGGCATTGCACGCCCGCTCGAGGAGCACCTCGGTGATTTGCGTACCAGTCACATGAAACCGCGCCGGCGCCATTCCTATTTCGCCAACCGCCGTCCGCGCTTCCTCGTGCGCCGCACGACCGGCAAGCTCGGCGTGACAATGAAGATCGAAGGCAAGGAAATTATCGCCCGCAATTAAGAATTCGGCGAATGACCCAATCTGAAACCCGGCCCAATGCCGGGTTTTTTCGTTTCAATCAGGCAAGGCGGAAGAAAAGCGAGACGATCAGTCCCGTAAAGATAATCAGCCCGACACGGTTGTTCGACTTGAAAAGCGCCAGGCATTGCGTCGCATCGGTGATGTCGAGCCTGGCGATCTGCCAGGCGAACATGCCGGTGGCAGTCAACAGCCCGAGATAGGCCGCGAAACCGACGCCGGCCAAAACAAAGGCGAGCATCATCAGGACCAGTGTTGCGCCATAAAGGCCGATCAGCCACTGTCGCGTCCGATCGCCGAAAAGCCGCGCAGTGGAACGCACGCCAATCAATTCGTCGTCTTCCTTGTCCTGATGCGCATAAATCGTGTCGTAGCCGATCGTCCAGGCAACGGAAGAAAGGTAGAGCGCAATCGCAGCGAAAGACAGGCCGGCGAATATGCCAGCCCAGCCCATCAGCGCACCCCAGGAAAAGGCAAGCCCCAGAAAAAATTGCGGCCAGTCCGTGAAGCGCTTGGCAAATGGATAGAGCGCGACGATGGCGATCGACAGCACGCCAAGAATGACTGCAAACCAGTTGAACTGCAGAAGCACCAGAAGACCGGCAAGCGCCTGAAGCACCATGAAGATCTTTGCCTGGGTGCGCGTGACGCGTCCCGAAGGCAGGGGCCGCGAGCGGGTGCGTGCGACCTCCATGTCGATCCTGTGATCGACAAGATCGTTGTAGGTACAGCCGGCCCCGCGCATGGCGACGGCGCCGATGAAGTAGAGAAACAGGTGAACCAGCGTCTGCGAGCCGGAAAACAGGCCTTGTTTTGCGGCCACATTTGCGGCAAGCGCCACCGACCAGAAGCAGGGCCACATCAGGAGCTGCCAGCCGATCGGCCTGTCCCAGCGCGCAAGCTGCGCATACGGCCAGACCCACGGAGGCAAAATCCGGTAAACCCAATTGTCCGAGGGCGCATCGGCAACGCGCCCGTTAAAGCCAATCTGTTGCATGGGGCCATCTAGCGACCGGCAAAGGCGCGGGTCAATAGCGTCATGGCCTGTTCACCTTCGCCGATAGAGAAAATAGCGGCCGCTCTCCACGGACGCCGGCAGCGGCATTTCCTCCAGTTCGGGATGCTTCAGTTCCAGGCCGCTTGCTGCAAACCCGTCATGGGCCAGCACCGCGACCACGCGCGACGGCAGCCACTCGCGGATGATTGCATCCTGCTCTCGATAGCCGGTTCCGATATCGGCATGAACGACGGCTGCCCTGGTGCCAGTATAACTCAGGCAAGTCTCGGCGATGTCGCCGATGACGACATCGTCGTCGTCGGGCCGGCAGCTTCCATGCGCGCCGTTTTCGCGATCGAACGCGATGATGTGCCGACCCGGGAAGCGCACCCGCAAATGGCTGTAAGTCCTGCCATTGCCAAGGCCGATTTCCAGTATTGGTCCATCGGGCAGGCTCGCCTGCCCTGCCGCGATGTGATCGAGAATATCCCTCTGTGCGGAAATCCTGCTGATGAAATCGTCGAGACGTGTTCGCATAGGCAGCTCCGGAGCTTGAACTCGAAACAAGCGTTAAATCCAACGTCACACCGCTCCAGAACGCAACAGTCCCTTACTGCTGGTTCCAGCGCCGGATGACCGGCTCCGTCAGATCGTGCTCGTAGCCTAAGATGCTGATGCTCGCAGTATCGAACACGAAAAGCGAGCCGTCTTGCGGTGGCAGGCCGAGCCAGCGGGCGGCGAGAACGCGCAGAAAGTGGGAGCTGGAGAAAATCAGGACCGGCGCGCCGGCTTGGCGAAGCTCGCGGATGATCCGGTCGGCCCTTGCTCCGACATCTGCGGCCATTTCTCCGTCCGGGCAGCCGTCGCGGAAGAGCTGCCAGCCGGGGCGGGCCGCGAGGATTTCCTTCGTCGTGACGCCCTCATAGGCACCATAATCCCATTCGGCAAGATCGGGCTTGATCACGGCATCTGCGCCGAAACCGGCAAGGGCGCAGGTGTTCGCCGCCCTTCGAGAAGGGCCCGACCAGACGGCAGAGACAATCAGTCCCTTCAGGCGATCGGCGAGTTTGCGGGCGGCCGTCTCGCCGTTCAGGGTCAGCGGGATGTCAGTTCTGCCGGTATGTTTGCCGGAGAGGCTCCATTCTGTTTCGCCGTGGCGGACAAGATGGATTTGGGGAAATGCACTGCTCATCTGCACGCCTCTTTTCGTCGACAAAGCGCAGCCGAAGCCGCGCCGCGATATCAGAAGACAACCTTTTCCAGGGCAGGCCGCGTGGCCTCGAATTCCTTCAGCTTCGCCTCGTTCTCGGCAATGTAATTGCGGTTGTCGGGTGTCGAATACTGGTTCTTGGAAACCTGGATCTGCATGACGAAGAGTTCGTCCCAGCGGAAGCCTATTTCGGAGCCGGCAAGATAGAACTCCCACATCCGGAAGAAGCGCTCGTCGTAAAGGGCGACGGCCTCGGCCTTGCGCGCCGTGAAGCGCTCGCGCCAATGGCGGAGCGTATAGGCATAGTGCAGCGGCAGGACCTCGATATCGCGAATTAACAACCCGGCCTTCTCGATTGCAGGAACCGTCTCGCCGATCGACGGGATGTAGCCTTGCGGGAAGATGTATTTCTCGATGAACGCATTTGTCGCAAAGCTCGGCTTCGGCCGCGCGATGGAGTGAAGGAGCATGACGCCGTCGTCGGCGAGAAGTTCATGCACCTTGCGGAAGTACTTGTTGAAATTGCCGATGCCGACATGCTCGAACATGCCAACCGAGACGATGCGGTCGAACTTCATGCCCGTCATCGTGCGGTAATCTTGCAATTCGAAGCGGACGCGATCGGCGAGACCGCGCTTTTGGGCGCGCTCGCGCGAGATCTTCAGCTGCTCTTCGCTGAGCGTGATGCCGGTTACGTCGACGCCCTGCGTCGATTCCGCCAGATACATCCCCATGCCGCCCCAGCCGGAGCCGATTTCCAGAATGCGCTGGTTGGGCTGCAGCAGGAGCTTGGCTGCGATATGCCGCTTCTTGGCGACTTGTGCTTCCTCCAGGCTGATGCCCGGCGGATCGAAATAGGCGCAGGAATATTGCCAATCCTCATCAAGAAAGAGCTCGAAAAGCTTTTCCGAGAGGTCGTAATGATGCGCGACATTGCGCTTGTTGTGATTGACCGGCAGCCGGCTCTTCAGCTGCTGCAGTGCGATGCGTCCGACCAGCAGTGCAGCCATCGGAATATCGAAGATTTCGTTGGTGGTGTTCTGCTTCACCATCGAAAGGAAGTCGTAGATGTTGCCCTGTTCAAGAATGAACCGGCCGTCCATGTACATTTCGCCGAGCTTGAGGGTGGGGTCGCGGCGGATAAGCTTCTCCGCCTCCTCGTCGGCAACGCGCACGACGACCAGATGCCCGCTGCCATCGCCAATCGCATATGTCTCGCCATTGGCCAGCGTGAGCTTCAGATTACCCTTGCGGATGATTTTTTTGACAATTGATAAAAATCCCGACGCCATGAAAGGCCTCGCATATGTGACAAGATGATACGCGTTAAACTTAGTCGCTCTCTTCCGCCACACAAGCGCCGTATTTGGCAGTTCGGCAACAAGGTCGCCAAACTGTGACATTTTTGCAATGCCTGCCGTTAAGCCGTTATTTTCGCTTCATGGCCTCTGCAAGAGCAGCACCGAAGGCGCCCTGGTTTTCCTGTTTCGGGACAGCCGGACGCCGGTCGTTTTGCGGCCGCGCGCCCTGATTTCCACGGTACTCGCCGCGTGGGGCTGCAGCCGAGGAGCCATCGTCCTTGCGCATTGAAAGACCGATGCGCTTGCGTTTTGCATCGACCTCGACGACCCGCACCTTGACGACATCGCCGGCCTTCACAACTTCGTGAGGATCTTTGACGAAGCGGTCGGCAAGCTGCGAGACATGCACAAGGCCGTCCTGGTGCACGCCGATATCGACGAAGGCGCCGAAGGCCGCAACGTTGGTCACCGTGCCTTCCAGCACCATGCCGGGCTTGAGATCGGCGATTTCGTTGACGCCTTCGGCGAAGGTTGCCGTCTTGAAGCTCGGGCGCGGATCGCGGCCGGGCTTTTCCAGTTCGGCGAGGATATCCTTGACCGTCGGCAGGCCGAATTTCTCGTCGATGAACTGGCGCGGATCGATCGATTTCAGCGCCGCACTGTCGCCCATCAGCGACCGCAGGTCGCGGCCGCAGGCGGCAACGATCTTCTTTGCTACGCCATAGGCTTCCGGGTGAACCGATGATGCATCGAGAGGCTCCTTGCCGTTCGGGATGCGCAGGAAGCCAGCCGCCTGCTCGAAGGTGCGGTTTCCCAGACGCGCAACCTTGAGCAGGTCGCGGCGGCTTTCAAACGGACCGTTCTGGTCGCGGTGGACGACGATGGCTTCGGCAATCGACGGGCCGAGTCCGGAAACGCGTGACAGCAGCGGTGCCGAAGCCGTGTTGAGATCGACGCCGACGGCATTCACCGCGTCTTCGACGACTGCGTCAAGCGAGCGCGACAGCTTCTGTTGGTCGACGTCATGCTGGTACTGGCCGACGCCGATCGATTTCGGCTCGATCTTGACAAGCTCGGCCAGCGGATCCTGCAGGCGGCGGGCGATGGAAACGGCGCCACGCAGCGACACGTCGAGATCCGGAAACTCAGCCGCGGCGGTCGCGGAGGCGGAATAGACCGACGCGCCGGCTTCAGAAACGATGACCTTGGTGGGCTTTGCACCCGCAAGACCGGCCAGCATTTCGGCTACCAGTTTTTCCGTTTCGCGGCTTCCCGTACCGTTACCGATCGAGATCAGTTCGACATTGTGCTTGAGGATCAGGGCGGTGAGTTCTGCCTGAGAGCCACGCACGTCGTTGCGCGGCTGGAAGGGATAGACCGTGGAGGTCGCAACGACCTTGCCGGTACCGTCGACCACAGCGACCTTGACGCCAGTGCGAATACCCGGATCGAGGCCCATCGTGGCGCGCGATCCGGCCGGCGCCGCCAGCAGCAGATCCTTCAGGTTTCGCGCAAAGACATGGATCGCCTCCTCTTCGGCGCGTTCACGCAGTTCGCGCATCAGGTCGAGAGACAGCGACATGGAAAGTTTGACGCGCCAGGTCCAGCTTGCGACATCCATCAGCCAGCGGTCGCCGGGGCGGCTCGCGCCGATTTCATAGGCAGCAGCGATCATCCGCTCGACAGGTTTGTTGGGAGAGGCGGTCTCGGCGTCAGCCTCGATCGTCAGCGTCAGCATTTCCTCGTTCCAGCCGCGCAGCATGGCGAGTGCGCGATGGCCGGGTGCGGTCGCCCAGCGCTCCGAATGGTCAAAATAGTCGGCGAACTTCTCGCCGGCCGCCTGCTTGCCATCCACGACCTTGGCCTTCAAAAACGCGGCGCTGCGCATATGGGCACGCAGCTTGCCAAGCAAATCGGCATTTTCCGCAATGCCTTCGGCGATGATATCGCGTGCGCCTTCGAGTGCCGTCTTCGCATCCGGCACATCGGCAGTGATATAGCTCTCCGCCAGCACCGCCGGTCCCTTCGAGCGATCGGCGAGAATCGCCTCGGCCAGCGGTCCAAGGCCGCGCTCGCGGGCGATCTCGGCACGGGTACGGCGCTTCGGCTTGTAGGGCAGGTAGAGATCTTCGAGCTCCGCCTTCGTGGCGGCGCGGGCGATCTTCTCCATCAATTCGTCGGTCATCTTGCCCTGACCGGCGATCGATTCGACGATCGTGTCGCGGCGGGCTTCCAGTTCGCGCAGATAGACGAGGCGTTCGGCCAGATTGCGCAGCTGCGTATCGTCCAGGCCGCCCGTCACTTCCTTGCGGTAGCGTGCGATGAAGGGAACGGTCGCGCCCTCGTCGAGCAGCTCGATCGCAGCTTTGGCCTGGTCCGGCCGGGCATTGATTTCGGAGGCGATGACTGCGGCAAGCGAGCGGAGGTCTGCGGCCATGGGATTCCCTGAATTGACGAAGGTAGCGGGACCATAGCGGCGAAAAGCGGCAAGGCAATGCCCCGCAGAGCTTTCCACAGCAGACTGACGCGCATCATTGAGGGTTCGTGCTCGATCCGGTCCTTCGGGCCGACCTTTCCCCGCCGGAAAGAAGGGACGGCAAAGCGCAGCCGCGAGGTGGATGCGCGGCGCGTTGCCACCGCAAGGGTGATTGCCTCCTCGCGTGGCTCGCGCGTCCGCATTTCCCGTTTTTGCGGTTGTGCAGATGCGGCATTCTTTGGTAGCAGAGGCGACCGTTTTGGACCGTCCTCCCTTAAGGAGGCAAGGAAAAGTGACATGCCCGATCTGCTTATAGAACTTCGATCCGAGGAAATTCCGGCCCGCATGCAGCGCAAGGCTGCCGGCGACCTGAAGAAGCTCGTCACCGATGCGCTGGTGGAGGCAGGACTTTCCTATGAGGGCGCCCGCGAATACTGGACGCCGCGCCGCCTAACACTTGATATCCGCGGGCTGACCGGGCGGTCCGCCGATGTGCGCGAAGAGCGCAAGGGCCCGCGCACCGATGCCAACGAAAAGGCGATCGAGGGCTTTTTGCGCGGCTCCGGCCTTTCCTCGGTTTCCGAGGCGCAGGTAAGCAGCGACCCGAAAAAGGGCGATTTCTACATTGCCGTGATTTCCAAGCCCGGGCGCGCTGCCGAAGAAATCATCGGCGACGTGATGCCCGGCATCATCCGCGATTTCCCCTGGCCGAAATCCATGCGCTGGGGAAAGGCCTCCTCCAAACCTGGCTCGCTGCGCTGGGTGCGCCCGCTGCAATCGATCGTCTGCACTTTCGGCACCGAGCATGAAGAAACATCCGTCATCCCCTTCGAGATCGACGGCATCGTCGCCTCCAACGTGACCTACGGCCACCGCTTCCATGCGCCAGGCGCCATCGCCGTCAAGCGTTTCGACGACTATGCCGCGAGCCTCGAAAAAGCGAAGGTCATCCTCGATGCCGAGCGGCGCAAGAACATCATCCTGCATGACGCCCGCGACATCGCCTTTGCGGGCGGACTGGAACTGGTCGAGGACGAAGGTCTGCTGGAGGAAGTCTCCGGGCTCGTCGAATGGCCGCAAGTGCTGATGGGCAGCTTCGAGGAGGACTACCTCTCAATCCCCTCCGAAATCATCAGGCTGACGATCAAGACGAACCAGAAATGTTTCGTAACGCGTAAACAGGGCGAAGAGACGCTTTCGAACCAGTTCATCCTCGTCTCCAACATTGAGGCCAACGACGGCGGCAAGGAAATCGTCCACGGCAATGGCAAGGTCGTCCGCGCCCGCCTTTCCGACGCGCTGCATTTCTGGAAGCGCGACCAGGGGAACTTGCCCGACCTCGAAACCCTGGAAGCGTCGGCGAAGAAATTCGGGCTTGATCTGAGGAAACCGCTCGATCAGCGGATGGCGAAGCTCGATGCGCTGCATGTGACGTTCCACGCGAAGATTGGAACGCAGGGCGAGCGAGTAACACGCATTCGCACCCTGGCCGGCGAAATCGGTAAAATCGTCGATGCAGACCCTCTGAAGGTTAGCCGAGCCGCAGCCTTGGCAAAGGCGGACCTTCGAACTGAGGTGGTGGGCGAATTCCCCGAACTGCAAGGTGCAATGGGAAAGAAATATGCGCTGCTGCAAGGTGAAGATGAACCAGTGGCGGCGGCACTGGAGGACCATTATAAGCCTCAAGGTCCTACCGACCGAGTGCCTACCGACAACGTTGCCATAACCATAGCGCTTGCTGACAAGATCGATACACTTGTGTGGTTTTGGCGAATAAACGAAAGGCCTACCGGTTCAAAGGATCCGTTCGCGCTGAGAAGAGCAGCGCTGGGATCGATACGGCTGCTGTTGGAACGGGAAATCAGAGCACCTCTCATCCCGCTGTTTCGCTCTGCATTTCGGAGCGAATGGGCTGTGGCGATCGCTAGCCACGAAGCTTCGATCAGACTCTTCGAGCTTAAAATCCTAGAGGACAACGAAAGGTTCGACCACGAGAGGCTCGTGCAAGAACAGCGCGCAGCAATCAAATATTGCAAGAATTATCTTGCTGAAGGCCATCCAAAGACAATCGAAGAAGAATATGAACTGGCAATCAACCTCCTTGCCTTCTTCCACGACCGCCTCAAGGTCTATCTCCGCGACCAGGGTGCGCGCTACGACCTGATCGATGCCGTCGTCACACCCGAGGCCGACGACCTCGTCATGATCGCCCGCCGTGTCGAGGCGCTGACGGCTTTCATTACCTCGGAAGACGGCAAGAACCTGTTGGTCGGCACCAAGCGCGCCACGCAGATTCTGGCCGCCGAGGAGAAGAAGGGCACCGTCATCGCCGACGGCGTTTCGGAAAAACTCTTCCGGCTCGATGCCGAAAGGGAGCTTTTTGCCGCCATCGCCAAAGCCTCGGCCGAGGCTTCCGCCGCAATCGCCAGGGAAGACTTCCGCTCGGCGATGGAGGCGCTTTCGAAGCTCCGCACCCCGGTCGACCGCTTCTTCGACGACGTGCTCGTCAATGACGAGGACGCGGCAATTCGCGCCAACCGCCTGGCCCTGCTGCGGCTGATCCGCGAGGCTACGGGCACGGTTGCGGACTTTTCGAAGATCGCAGGGTAACGGTTTCCGACTGGCAGCGGCCTGGCGCCAACCTCTTCGCCTCGTTCCTGTCCTTGTGACAGGGACGCATTGCGCCGAATGAACGGTTCCAGGTCCCCGCCCGGTGGACATGGCGCTGATTGATCCCTCTGACAGGTACAGGCAGGAGGTGGAGGAAAGCGCACCGCACTGGTCATTCACCAGAACTCGCGCTATCAGACAATCATGACCTACAAAATCCTCGTCAGCGCCTGCCTCATGGGCCATGCCGTCCGTTATGACGGCCGGGCGAAGCCGCTCGCGCATCCGGCGCTCGAGCGGTGGCGGGCAGAGGGAAGGCTCGTGATGATCTGTCCGGAGATCTCGGCAGGCATGCCGGTGCCGCGGCCGCCGGCGGAAATCGAGCGCGGCGCGAGCGGCGAGGACGTCCTGTCGGCAACTGCACGGGTGTTGGAGATCACCGGAGGCGATGTGACGGCTGCATTCCGAAAGGCAGCGCAGAATGCGCTCAGGCTGGCTCAGGAGACGGGCTGCACCCACGCGCTGCTCATCGACGGCAGCCCCTCCTGCGGTTCTGGTTTCATCTATGATGGATCTTTCAGAAGAGCGCGGCGCCACGGCAATGGTGTTACAGCTGCCCTGCTGAAGCGCGCGGGAATCCAGGTGTTCTCGGACCGGGAGATCGACCGGCTTGAGGAAAGCCTCGCGACGCCCCTCTGATCCGAAGGCACGTGCTTGGGGCCAGCGCCTTCACCACCTTTGCCAACCATTTTTCGAGCCGCACGCCGGCCCGGGTGGGATCCACCTCGCCCGTGTCTTGCTCAAAATCGCTTTCTGCGATCTTGCCGACGATTGCGTTTTAAGCCTTGCCTAATGCGAAATTCGCATAAGCGATTCGCCGGCCGTCGCCCATTGCGGCCGCCGTAATCCATCTATGGAGTAGCTCAAAGCCAAATAAAAAATAAAGAATGCGCTCCTGCTTCTCTTCAGGAGCGCATTCAATCCGCCATGCGGCGGACCCCGTACGACCAAAACTTTGGCCGGGTCAGGGGCAGGGAACTAAAAATCACATTCTAAGCTCAAAGTCGGAAACGTCGAGCGGCACCGTTTGTTCCGCAGGGGCGGACATGCCTGCAACAACTGGCTTGGCATCACCGCCGATGAGGGAGGTCGTCGCCGTCGGGTCGATGCCTTCGTCGGGGACCGTCACCTTGAAGTCGGCCAGGACTTCGGGGGTCGCCTTGGTCACGAAAACCACGGGCGATCCGCCCATCCAGCCTTCGGTGCGGTAGAGCTTCTGCTCACCGGCCACATTACGCAGCGCGCTGGCCTGGATGGCGCCGGGCGGCAAAGCCGGCACCGTGTAGTCCTTCTTGCGCTCGGTCGATTGCAACGGTGGGCAGGTCGTGCAGGTCTCGGTCACAATGCTGCCGCCGCCGGCGCGCGACGAGCCGATCACCTCGATCGAGGAGGCCATCGCCGAACCAGATGCCAGAAGAATTGACGCACCGAGAATGAATTGACGCATGGAACCTGCTCCGACCTCTATGGGAACATGATAGCGAGCCTTTATTTCCATCCCGTCAGGGGAATGGTTAGAAATTTACGGATCTGACCCGATTTCGGGCCAGGCTCAAGCTTTTTCGCGCTCGATCGCCCGCCAGCCGATATCGCGGCGGCAGAAACCATTTTCCCATTCCACCTTGTCCAGCAGCGCATAGGCGCGGCTTTGAGCCTCGCCGACTGTTCTGCCGGTGGCGGTCACGTTCAGCACTCGGCCGCCGGTCGCGACCAGCTCGCCGTCCTTCAAAGACGTGCCGGCATGGAACACTTTCGCGCCCTCGCCTGCCTCCGGCAGCGAGAGGATCGGCGTGTTCTTCTCATAAGGGCCCGGATAACCCTTGGAGGCCATCACGACGGTCAGCGCCGGATCGTCGCTCCATTCGGCTGTGGCCTTGTCGAGCGTGCCTTCGGCCGCTGCCAGCAGAAGCGGCAGCAGATCGCTCTTCAGGCGCATCATCAGTACCTGGCATTCGGGATCGCCGAAGCGCACATTGTATTCAATGAGTTCGGGGCCCTTTGCCGTAATCATCAAGCCGGCGAAGAAAACACCGCAGAAAGGATAGCCGCTTTCGGCCATGCCGCAGATCGTCGGCTCGATAATTTCCTTCATCGTCCGCTCGATCATCTCGGGCGTCATTACCGGAGCCGGCGAATAGGCGCCCATGCCGCCGGTATTGACGCCGGTATCACCCTCGCCGACACGCTTGTGATCCTGTGCGGTCGCCAGCGGCAGGGCGTTCTTGCCGTCGCAGAGGCAGAAGAAGCTTGCCTCTTCGCCATCGAGATAAGCCTCGATGACGACCTCGGCGCCGGCTGCGCCGAACGCACCCTCGAAGCAATCGTCGACTGCGCCAAGCGCCTCCCCCACGCTCATCGCCACCGTCACGCCCTTGCCGGCGGCAAGGCCATCCGCCTTGACGACGATGGGGGCGCCTTGTTCGCGGATATAGGCCTTTGCCTTCGGGGCGTTGTTGAAGCGCTGGTAGGCGCCGGTCGGGATGTTGTAGCGGGCGCAGATATCCTTGGTAAAACCCTTGGAACCTTCGAGCTGGGCTGCTGCAGCGGACGGACCGAAGACCTTCAGCCCATCGGCTCGCAGGCGGTCGGCAAGGCCGGCGACCAGAGGCGCCTCGGGACCGACAACGACAAAATCGATGGCCTTTTGCACGCAGAAGGCCGCGACTGCCTCGTGATCTTCAACGTTCAGGCTGACGAGCCTTGCATGCTCCGCAATGCCCGGATTGCCCGGCGCGGCATAGAATTCGGTCATCAGCGGCGATTTTGCCAGCTTCCAGGCAAGCGCATGCTCGCGTCCGCCCGAGCCGATCAACAGAACCTTCATGCCTGATCCTTTCCGTTTTCTGTCTGGCGGTTAAGGGGCGTGAAGCCAAAGGTCAAGCGGGAAAGCTCACCAGCCGCCACCGCCGCCGCCGCCACCGCCACCGCCCGAAGAACCTCCGCCGCCGGAAAAACCGGAAGACGAACTTGAGGGCGGGGGCGAGGGAATGGTCGAGGCAATGGTGGACGCCATCGACGACGAGAAGCCGCCGATGCGATCGGAAAAGCTGCCGCTTTTGAAGTTGCCGGAATACCAGGACGGTGCATAAGCCGCAGCCGCCGAGGCAGAGGCCGCCGCAAGCCAGGTTTCGAAGGTGCGCGTCCAGGGCTTCTCGACACCAAGCGCAACCGCATAGGGCAGCAGCTTCTCGAAATGTTGGGGCGACATTTCCGGCGCACCGGCCATGTTCATCCGGTCCTTCTCGGCAAGCGTCAGATACTGACGAAGGCCGTCGATGCCATCCATGATCTTCGAGCCAAGCGGCGTTGGCGCACCCATGATGAAAACATAGAGCAGGTTGAGCAGCACGATGCCGCCGACGGCAAAGAGCATCGGCGTCTCGTGGAATTCCAAAAGCGTGGAGAAAAGTGCCAGAGCCAGCGATGAAATGATGCTGAAGCCGACAAAAACGATGACGGCGATCGCGATCACGGCGGCGATCTTGCCTCCAAGGGACTGGCCGGGGCGGAAGGACCGTGCAAAGCCGGCCACGAAGACGGCGACGAAGACAGAAACGACGATCGGAATGATCATCAGGACGATCGCATCGGTTTCCAGCGTGCCGAAAACGAAGAGCGCGACAAGTGCGGCAGCGCTGAGCGCGATGCCACCAGCCGTATAGCCGCTATTGGAATTGTAGTATTTGCCGCGATGTTCCCGCTCGATCGCCGACCGAAAGCTTTGTCCGACCGACTTCACGCGTTCGCCGTTTGCCTTGTCGATCGTCAGCGATCCCTTGTTGCCGACGGCGCTCAGGAGGCTGGTTTCGGCGGCTTCCAGCTTCTCCTTACCCACCGGCTTTTCCGTTCGCCTGACGATGATCGATTGCTTGAGGTCTTCAAGAACGACATAGCCGCGAACCGCCAGGTCCAGTGCCGTTGCCGAAAGCGCCGTCCAGCCCCCGCCTGAAATGCCCTTGTTGTCGATATAGTTGACGAGCGCTGGAGAGATGCCGTCGGGAGGATCCCAGCGCGGCACGAGGACGCCGCGGGAAGGGTCTCGCCCGACCTTGAGCCAGGAGCGGGTGTAGTAGAGGAACACAAGCAGGAGGCCGCCGAAACCGATGAAATAGTCGCGGTTGTCCTTCAGCCACCAGATGTTCTGATCCGATCTGCTCGGCGGATCGATCGCGCCTTTGGCAAGCTTGACGGCAATCGTCAGACCTTCGTTGGCATCGAGCGGTATGGTCGTCGAGAAGACCGGCCGGGCATTGCTGCCTGACACGCGGGCATTCTTGTCCTTTGCGCCAAGCGCACCGGTGAACACATTCGTATCGGTTGCGGTGACGCCATCTGGCAGGTTCACCGTCGCGGTCGCGGCCATGATCGGGAAGATCCAGCCGTTACCGGTCACATTCCAATAGAGTTCGTCGTAATCGGCGAAATAGCGGATCTGGCGATCGGTGGTGTAGGTGAAGGCATATTCATGGCGGCCCGGCGCAAGCATGACGTCTTCTGACCCAGCATAGATACGGATGCCGCCCGAGACGGATTCCGTCTTCCAAGGCTCGTCCTTGCCGTCGCGTCTGACCGATATAACGTCGAAGTCGACGCTGCGGCGGCGACCCCCTTCATCGACGAAAGTCAGCGGAAAATCGCGGAAGATGCCTCGCCGGATCCGGTTGCCCTCGGCATTGACGGTGATTGTCTCCGTCACCGTCATGGCGCCGCTCTTTTCGAGCCTTATATCCGATGCGAAGGAGTTGATCACCTCCGCAGCACTTGCCCCATATGCTGCAAGCGCCATAAACAGAATGACGCAAAGGCCGAAAAGCCGCCGGATCATATACCTCTCCCCGCCGGCGGCGCGCTGCCGCCTCAGATAATGTCAGCCCTCGTTCCCATATTCGACGCCCAGTCCTGCCAGCGTCCGCCAGTAGGCAGGGAACGTCTTGCCGACGCAATCCGGATCGAGGATCGTGATGCCGTCTATCTTCAGTCCGGCGAGCGCGAAGCTCATGGCGATGCGGTGGTCGGCGAAAGTGTCAATCTCGGCAGGCAGACGTTTTCCGGCAAGCGACGGATCGGACTGGACGATGAGATCGTCGCCTTCCTCGCGTGCCAGATCCGGGCGAATCTGCGTCAGGCCGGTCGACAGCGCGCGGATGCGATCGCATTCCTTGACGCGCAGATTGGCAATGCCGACGAAATGGACGGGCGTTTCGTTGAAAGCGGCAAGGACTGCGAGCGTCGGAACCGCGTCCTGCATCTGCGAACCGTCGATTTCAGCCGGCAGGTGCGGGAACTTGGCGATGATGTCGTAGGCGCGCGCATCCGGCTGCGTGAACGCGCCGTTGGGCACGCCGAGATCGATGGAGCCACCGGTGAGGACTTCGGCCGCCCAGAGGTAAGTTGCCGCCGATGCATCAGGCTCGATGACGAAATCGGCTGCCGTGTAGCCGGTCGGCTCGACGCGCCAGGTGAGCGCGCTCGTCTTCTTGACCTTGGCGCCGAAGGCTTGCATCGCCGCGGTCGTGAGATCGATGTAGCCGAGGGCACCGATGTCCTGGCCGAGGAGTTCAATATCCACCGGGCGGTCGCCTCCGGCCGCCATCATCAGCAGCGCGGACACATACTGGCTGGAGAGACCGCCATCGATGCCGATACGGCTCGCTTCGAAGCGGCCCGCGCCCTTCACGGTTACAGGCGGGCAGCCGGTCTGGGCCGTCGCATCGATTCCGAGAGAGCGCAACGCATCAACGAGCGGACCGATCGGGCGCTTGCGCATGTGCTGATCGCCGTCGACGACGACGGTGCCATCAACGAGTGCGGCAGCGGCAGTCAGAAACCGTGTTGCGGTGCCGGCATTGCCGAGGAAGAGCGGCGCTTTCGGCGGCAGCAGCTTGCCGCTTCCGGTGACGACGAAGCTTGTATCGTCCGGTTCGTCGATGACGACGCCCATAGCGCGCAGCGCTTCGGCCATGTAGAGCGTGTCGTCGCTCTTCAGCGCGCCGGTCAGGCGGCTGACCCCCTTGGCAAGGCCAGCCAGGAGGAGTGCGCGGTTGGTGATCGACTTCGAGCCCGGCGGCACGGCGCGCCCCACGAGCGGAGCCTTAGCGGGAATGATGGTGAGTTTCTTGTCCTTGCTCATGACGCTTGTCTGTTCCGTCCATTGCGCTGGCCGCCCTGCGGCCACTGACCGGCCCTGCTCATAGCAGCTTTTGCGCAAAGGCAAACGCCCATGTCAGAATTTGACGGCCGGGACGGCGCGGTCGGCCTCGTTGGTGATCTCGAAATATTCCCGCTTCTGGAAGCCGAACTGCCCAGCGACCAGATTGGAGGGGAAGCTTTCCACCTTGACGTTGAGATCACGGGCAGCGCCGTTGTAGTACCGGCGCGCCATCTGGATTTCACTCTCCATCGTTTCGAGCGAGGCCTGAAGCTCTGAGAAGTTCTCGTTCGCCTTCAGGTCCGGATAGGCTTCGGCCAGCGCCAGCACACGGCCGAGCGCCTGGCCAAGAAGGCCCTCCGCCTGCGCCCTGCCCGCAACATCGCCGGAAGGCACCGCCTGCGCCTTGTTGCGCAGCTCCACGACCTCTTCCAACGTGCTCTTTTCGTGAGTGGCGTAGCCCTTGACGGTCTCGATGAGGTTTGGGATCAGATCGGCGCGACGCTTCAGCTGCACGTCGATGCCGGACCAGGCCTCTTCGGCCATCTGTCGGGCGCGGACGAGACCGTTATAGATAAAGACAAGATAAAGCGCGATCAGAACGATCACACCGAGAAGGATATACATCGCGAATCCCCCGCAACGACGCAAAGTTTGGACGGAGACTATGCGGCTTGCGCTGGATTGTCATCCCGCATTTCCAGGCCGCGATTCCCGTCAACGACTAGCGAAATATCACGATACCGCACCTATGAAGGCGGCTGTATCTTGCTAACTGTGCCGGCTGGTTACGGTGCACTCGCAACTCATGACGAGGAAATGATCAGACCATGAGCGCAGCATTCTTTCTATTGAGCCTGGCGGCGATCGCATCTCTCGTCGATTTCCGAAAGGGCGCAGGCCCGGCACCCCGGCGCGTCGTCGTACGGTCCGACCACCGCCGCTAAGCATTCTCAGGCGGCGGCCCTGGCGACATTCATGCCGCCGGCATCCGTCAACAGGAACGCTTCGCCGCAAGCCTTGGCGAGCGTGCGCACCCGCAGGATATAGCTCTGACGCTCGGTGACCGAGATCACCCCGCGTGCATCCAACAGGTTGAAGACGTGGCTTGCCTTGATGCACTGGTCATAGGCCGGAAAGACGCATTTGTGCAGCAGCTGATTGGCATTGTCGCTCGGCGCACCGGCGGCGAGGAGCGCCTGGCACTCCTTCTCCGCATCGATGAAATGGCGATGCAGCATCTCGGTATTTGCGAATTCGAAGTTGTGGCGTGAGTATTCCTGTTCGGCCTGCAGGAAGACTTCGCCGTAGCTGATCTTTTCGTCGCCTTCGCGGCCGTTGAAGTTCAGGTCGTAGACGTTGTCGACGCCCTGCACATACATCGCCAGACGCTCCAGGCCATAGGTCAGTTCGCCGGCAACCGGCGCGCATTCGATGCCGCAGACCTGCTGAAAGTAAGTGAACTGCGAGACTTCCATGCCGTCGCACCAACACTCCCAGCCAAGGCCCCAGGCGCCGAGGGTCGGGCTTTCCCAGTCGTCCTCGACGAACCGGATGTCGTGCAGCAGCGGATCGAGGCCAATCGCCGCCAGCGAGCCGAGGTAAAGCTCCTGCAGGTTCGGCGGGTTCGGCTTCAGGATGACCTGGTACTGGTAATAATGCTGCAGACGGTTCGGGTTTTCACCGTAGCGACCGTCCGACGGACGGCGCGACGGCTGAACATAGGCAGCCTTCCACGGCTTCGGGCCGAGCGCGCGCAGCGTGGTGGCCGGATGGAACGTACCGGCGCCGACCTCCATGTCATAGGGCTGCAGAACCGCACAACCCTTGTCCGCCCAGTAGTTATGAAGGGTCAGGATCAGCGCCTGGAACGAACGCTTCGGGTTCATATGGTCGGGGATCGATGCAGACATAAGGACAAGCCACCGGTTGCGTATTTTGCCGGACAGGTGCCATGGGAGAGGGCAAGGGTCAATACATAACCTATGATGGGACCATGTTTTGGAAGGAGTTCGGTGACGACCGTCAAGACGGCCGCCACCCCGAGACGAGCTTTTAGGCTTTCGCAAGAGCTCGTCGACATCTGGCCTTAGCCGAACACACGCGATGCAATCGAAGCGGGAAAAAGCGTTCTTCAGCGGTCACCGTCATTCATCCTCCCGCTTCACGCGGTATTCGCCGGTCGCCGGATCCTTGACAAGCGTGCCGACGGCGCCGGTCTGGCGCTCCTTCTCGGCGCGGCGGGATTTTTCCTGCAGGCGCTTGGCATCGGAGATGAAGCGGCGGTAGAGCCACCAGGCGGCGCCGACCAGGATTATGATTGTGATAAGCTGCGCCATCTCCCTTTTTCTTCTCCTCTCACAGTCCGTAGCGGCTCCACAATGCCTTTTCTTCCGCCGCTTCGACAAGTCCCGTCGCGAGACCTGATGCAAAGCCATCCATCGAGACGGGCGAGACACCGGGAATTCGCCGGCCGAAGAGGCTGCGCGCAGCGGTGACGAGCTGCAGCCTGGTCTTCGGCCCGTAGCGCCTTTTCAGTTCCTGGCGCATGTCGCCAAGGCTGTCGACGAGGCCGAGTTCGAGCCCGCGCGTGCCGCTCCAGAATAGCCCGGAAAAGACGGTTTCGTCATCCTTCAGCCTGCCGGCGCGGCGTTCGCGCACCATGGCGATGAAGATCTCGTGGATCTCGAGCTGAAGGGTCTTCAGATATTCAATGTCCTTTTCCTTTTCAGGCTGGAAGGGATCGAGGATGACCTTGTTTTCACCGGCCGTATAGACGCGACGCTCGACGCCGATCTTCTTGAGGAGTTCGGGGAAGCCGAAGCCGCCGGAAACGACTCCGATCGAACCGACGATAGACGTCGGGTCGGCAATGATTTCATCGCCAGCAAGCGCGATCATGTAGCCGCCGGAGGCCGCCACATCCTCGACGAAGACCAGCACTTTCTTCTGCTTCTCACGGGCAAGCTCGCGGATTCGCGTGAAGATGAGCCGCGACTGAACGGGCGAACCGCCCGGCGAATTGACGACAATGGCGACAGCGGGAGCTTCCTTGTCAGAGAAGGCCTTTTCCAGCACCGGTGCGACATTGGCGAGATTGAGTATCGGGCGGAACTGACCGCCGCCGCTCATGATCGCGCCCTGAAGCCTGACGACCGGGATGATCACCCCTTCCTTTCGGAAGCGCTTCGGTACCAGTTTTCTCAAAAATCCGGCCATTTCAAATCCTTCTCGCTCTCGGCAACGCAATCCATGTATGCAATGGAGCAGCAAACGCAATGGCCACCTTTCCAACATGCATCCGATTTTTCCTATTGCGAATGACTTGCATTATCATTCTGATCGGGCATAGTGCGGGCATTGGTCCCAAAAGCGGTAATGATATGGATGTCTTAAATCGTACTCCAAAAAGCGGCTGGCGACACGATCGCCAGGAAGCCTCGCTTTCAGACGTTTATCGCACGATCGGCACGGGCCGCCCTGGGTCGAAACTCCGGCGGATTGCCGCCTTTGCCGGCCCTGGCTACATGGTCGCGGTCGGCTATATGGATCCCGGAAACTGGGCGACCTCGCTCGCCGGCGGCTCGAAATTCGGCTACGCGCTGTTGACCGTGGCGCTGCTTTCCAACCTCATGGCGATCGTGCTGCAATCGCTTTGCGCCCGGCTTGCCATTGCTTCTGGCCGCGATCTGGCGCAGGCCTGCCGGGACGCCTTCCCGAAATTCGTCTCCGTACCGCTCTGGGCCTTTGCGGAAATCGCCATCATCGCGACGGATATTGCCGAGGTGATCGGCACGGCAATCGGCCTCAACCTGGTCTTCGGCGTTCCGCTGGAACTCGGCGTGCTGATTACGGCGCTCGACGTTTTCCTCATCTTGTATCTGCAAAAGCTCGGCTTCCGCTGGATCGAAGCGTTCATCATCACGTTGCTCGGCGTCATTGCGTTGTGCTTCGGCATACAGATCTTCCTTGCCGACCCGCAGTGGGGCGCCGTCATCACCGGCTTCTTCCCGACAACGGAAATCGTCAGCAACCCGGAAATGCTCTATCTGGCGCTCGGCATCCTCGGAGCGACCGTCATGCCACATAATCTCTATCTGCATTCCGGCATCGTCCAGACCCGCGCCTTTGGCCACACAGTACCGGAAAAGCGGGAAGCGCTGGCCTATGCGACGCTCGACTCGACCTTTGCGCTCTGCTTTGCGCTGCTGATCAACGCCTCGATCCTGATCCTGGCCGCAGCCGCATTCAACGCCAACGGACGCACCGACGTCGTCGAACTCGGCGAGGCACACTCACTGCTGTCACCGCTGCTCGGGCTTGCAATCGCACCAACGCTTTTCGGCATCGCCCTGCTCTGTTGCGGCCTGAATTCGACCGTGACGGCGACGCTTGCCGGCCAGATCGTCATGGAAGGCTTTCTGAAGATCAGGCTTCAACCATGGGTGCGCCGTCTGATCACACGCGCCATCGCAATCGTGCCGGCAGCGATCGTAACGATCTGGTACGGCAACCAGGGCACGGCACAATTGCTGATCCTGACTCAGGTCGTGCTCAGCCTGCAGCTTTCCTTCGCCGTCTTCCCGCTGGTGATGTTCACCGCCAGCAAGGCGAAGATGGGCGAGCTCGTCGCACCGCGCTGGCTGAGCACCGTTGCCTATGTGATCGCAATCGTGATCGCCGGATTGAATATCAAGCTGCTTATCGATTTCGTGACCGGCTAAGCCTCGAATAGGCCGCGCGGCCATTGTTCAGATCATCGACGAAGGGGGAGAATTTATGCGTTCCGTCTTCGTGCATGATAAGGGGTGCGCGCAATGAAATCCGCGCCCGCGACCCCTTGATCGCCGTCACCAGGATGCGGACGGCATTCTCGCCTTTGCGCGGATGGATGGCAGTTATCTCGATGCCGCCGAAGCGCCTGCCGCAACCGGTGATGATGTCGGCGATCGATTCGGGCCGCGCAATCAGCGACAATTGTCCGCCGGGGACCATGATCGCGCCGGCGGTACGAATCCACCTGTCGAAAAGACCATCGGTCATTGCATGGGCTTCAGCCTTCAGCGCATCCGGCGTTCGCCGGTCAGCGGCGTCGTTGAAAGGCGGGTTCATGATGACATGATGGAAGACCTCGTCGGCAAGGCCCGCGTCGTTGCGGGCCTTTGCCGTGAGCGTCACATCCGCCTCCACGACCGTAACGCGGCCCGCCACATGGGCATTTTCCGGCAAGGCAATGCTGCGGCGGGCATAATCGGCCATCTCCACGGAGCGTTCGAAAAGCACGGCCTGCGCCTTCTGTAGCCGGGAGACCACGGCCAGTCCGGCTGCACCGGCACCGGCGCCAAGATCGGCAACCTTGATAGCACGGTCATCGGCAACGAGTGCCGCAAGCAGCATGGCATCCATGCCCGAACGGTGCCCCCTGCCCTTCGGCTGGACGATGTGGAAGCGGCCGCGATGGAAGGCATCGATCGTGTCGGAAGCGTCCGCCATGGCTACGTCATTTCGCGATGCGCAATTCGCCGGCGAGACCGGCATCCGTCAGGATGCGGCGGGCCTGATCGGCTCGCTCCTCCTCGACGAGCAGACGGCGCGGCAGCATGCCGAGCGAGCCCTCGAGAATGCTCATATCCTGATCTGCGACAAAGCAGTGAATCCCCGCATCCTTCAGAAGACTCTGCGCATAGGACAATAGAACAGGGTCATTGGCGCGGATAAGTTCATGCATTTGCGATCAATTCCCTTTCAATTCTGTGTTGCGCGACAATTCACCCCTTGCCGCGTCAATCTGCCCTTTCTATTGTCAATCCCAAAGAATGAACAGGAGTCCGGGTCGTTGGGCGTGGTCATACCGCTTGAAGAAAGCAAAAACAAACTGGCATCCGTCAAGCCGCTGGTCGATCTGACACGGGCGGACATGGAGCGGGTCAACCAGCTTATCCTTTCGAAGGCCGGTTCCGACGTGCAGATGATTCCGGAGGTCGCAAACCACCTGATCTCTTCCGGCGGCAAGCGCCTGCGCCCGATGCTCACGCTGGCATCTGCCTGTCTCTTCGACTATAGAGGCGAAAACCATGTCAAGCTCGCGACCAGCGTCGAGTTCATGCACACGGCAACGCTGCTGCATGACGACGTCGTCGACGAAAGCAATCTGCGCCGAGGCAAATCAACGGCGCGCACGATCTGGGGCAACCAGGCGAGTGTTCTTGTTGGCGACTTCCTGCTCGGCCAGGCCTTCCGCATGATGGTGGATGTCGGCTCACTCGATGCGCTCGATGTCCTTTCGTCCGCCGCCTGCGTCATTGCCGAAGGGGAAGTGCTGCAGCTTTCGGTCGCCAAGAACATGGAGACGACGGAGGACGACTATCTTTCCGTCATCCGGGCCAAGACGGCAGCGCTCTTTGCCGCTGCTTGCGAAGTCGGCCCGATCGTCGCAGACGCCGGAAAATCAGGCCGAAATGCGCTGAAATCCTACGGTATGAATCTCGGTCTCGCCTTCCAGCTCGTCGATGACGCGCTGGATTACGGCGGCAAGGCTGCCGATCTCGGCAAGAATGTCGGCGACGACTTCCGCGAAGGCAAGATCACGCTTCCCGTCATCCTGGCCTATCGCCGCGGAACACAGGCCGAGCGCGCCTTCTGGCGCGATGCCATCGAAGGCGGCAACAGCACCGATGCGAACCTGGAAAAAGCCCTCGGCCTGATCACCAAATACGGCACGCTGAACGACACGATCTCGCGGGCCGTTCATTACGGCACGATCGCCCGCGACGCACTGGCGCCGCTGCCCGAAACGGCCTGGAAATCGGCGCTTATGGAAGTGATCGATTTCTGCATCGAGCGGGTCAACTGATCAAAGCTCCTTGATCGTGGGCTGATTTTCTTGCAGGGCCGCTTCAAAAAAGCCATCCTATTGTGAATCAGTCTTTTCAACTGATCTCGCAGCCGGCCGGATGAACCGGCTGCCCTGATGAAAGGTTTTCTAATGCGGCAGAGAAATGCCATCCGTCTTCTTTCAAGCGCAGCCCTTGCAGCGGTCCTTTCGCTCGGCGCGCTTGGCGGCGTGAATGCCGAAGAAGCGGCCAAGTCGGACGATGGCAGCAAGAACGTGATCTTCGACCCGGATACGGTCAGTACTTTTGCAGGCGCATTTCTCGCTGCCCGCACGGCCGATGTCGATCATGACTACAAGACCGCAATCGAGCTCTACAAGAAAGCCCTCCAGATCGAGCCGGGTAACCCGGAGATCCGCCAGCGCCTGATGATCTCGCTGCTTTTGAACGGCAATATCGAAGATGGCGTGAAATATGCCAACGACCTGAAGAAGGATCCTTCCGTCGAGCGCATCACCACCGTCGTGCGCAGCATGGACGCGATGCGCCGCGGCGAGTTCAAGACCGCCGAAGCTATTTTGAAATATGACGGCCCGAACGACCTCGACCGCATGATGAACGACCTTTTGCTTGCCTGGGCGCGCGCTGGCGCCGGCCGCAACAAGGAAGCTCTTTCGATGGTCGAGAAGATGAAAGGCCCCGAATGGTTCGGGATTTTCCAGAACTATCATGCAGGCGCAATTGCGATCGTAACCGGCAACGTGGCGGCCGCGCGCAAGCATCTGAACGATGCGGTTCTGGACAAGGATGGCGGCGCCACGGCACCCGACACCTTCATGCGCTCTGTCATGGCGCTTGCCCGCCTGGAAGCATCCCAGGGCAACAGGCAGAAGGCGCTCGACGCAATCTCGGTCGGTGACAACATGCTGCCCAACTATGCGCCGCTGAATGCGCTGCGTCAGAGCATCGAGAAGGGCGAAAAGCCGGAACAGCAGGTGCGTAACGCAGCCCAGGGCGCTGCCGCCGTGCTTTTCTCCATCGGCAGCGCGTTGAACCGCGACGGGGCCGAAGACATCGTCTCGCTCTATCTGCAGACGGCAAATGCGCTTGACCCGAACAGCGCCGATACGCTGGTCCTTCTCGGCGGCATTGCTGAAAAACAGGAACAGACGGACCGTGCCATCGAATTCTACAGGCGCGTGCCGGAAAACTCGCCGATGCGACGCATTTCGGAGCTTCAGCTCGGTCTTGCCCTGGCACAGGGCGGCAAGACCGACGAGGCACGCAAACACCTCAAGGCGCTGATCGTTTCCGACCCGAAGGACATCCGCTCTTATCTTGCCTATGGCAGCGTGCTTTCCGACGCCAAGGACTATGCGGAAATGGCGGAGAACTACGACAAGGCGGTGGAGGTGATTGGCCCGCTGCCGCGCCGCGCCGACTGGACGGTCTTCTTCCAGCGCGGTATCGCCTATGAGCGCCTGAAGAAGTGGGACAAGGCCGAGCCGAACTTCCGCAAGGCGCTCGATCTCAATCCGGATCAGCCGCAGGTTCTGAACTATCTCGGCTATTCGTGGATCGACATGAACCGCAACCTCGACGAAGGCCTGACGATGATCAAGAAGGCCGTCGACCTGCGTCCGGACGACGGCTACATCATCGATTCGCTCGGCTGGGCCTATTACCGCCTGAACCGTTACGACGACGCCGTTGCCGAACTGGAAAAGGCCGCCGAGATCAAGGCCGGTGATGCGACGATCAATGACCACCTGGGCGACGCCTACTGGCGCGTCGGACGCAAGCTCGAGGCTGTTTATCAGTGGAACCGGGCGCTGAGTTCGGCACCGGAAGAGACCGAAATTCCGAGAATCAAGGACAAGATTGCCAACGGCCTGACGACGGACAACGACGACGCCAAGGCGGCCGACAAGAAGCAGCCGGATCCGGTGCCTGTTACGCCGCCGCCGGCCGACAAGAAGTCCTGACAATCCATGCCGGATGCGGGCATGAGCGGCAGCTTTGCGGTTACCGAGAATGCTCCTGCTAAGATCAATCTGGCCCTGCACGTGACGGGCCAGAAAGCCGACGGCTATCATCTGCTGGACATGCTGGTGACCTTTGCCGGCCACGGCGACAGGCTGGGCTTTGAAGCTTCGCCATCGGATCAATTCACGATCAGCGGACGATTCGGCGCCGCTCTCGACATCGATTCCCGCGGCAATCTGGTGCTCAAGGCGCGCGACATGCTTCGGCAGGCGGCGGTGGCGCAGGGCCACCATGCACCGCCGGTCCATATTCATCTCGAAAAGAACCTTCCGATCGCCTCCGGTATCGGCGGCGGTTCGGCGGATGCGGCAGCCGCCCTGCGCGGTCTCATTCGGCTTTGGAGCCTCCGCCTGCCCGGCGGCAGGCTGTCAACGATCGCTCTCAGGCTTGGCGCCGACGTACCCATGTGCCTTGCGAACCGGCCGCTGATTGCGCGCGGGATTGGCGAACAGATCGAGCCCGTTGCCTTGCCCTCTTTTGCAATCGTGCTCGCCAATCCGCTGAAGGCGGTCTCGACGCCCGAGATCTTCCGGCTGCTGACGGCCAAGAACAACCCGCCGCTTGCCTTGCGGGGCAGCGATTGGCTGGCGGCGATCAGGGCCAACCGGAACGATCTCGAGCCGCCTGCCCGCAGGCTTGTTCCCGAGATCGAAGATGTGTCGGCTGCGTTGAAGAACGCAGGCGCAAGCCTTGTCCGCATGTCCGGCTCCGGCGCAACCTGTTTCGGCATCTTCGATTCGATCGAAACAGCCCGAGCGGCCGCGGCAAAGCTTCACAGCGACCGGCCCGACTGGTATTTCCAGGCAACGGAAACGCTCTGTGGAGGCAGGTAATGGCAGGTATCGATGAACGGCGGCCGTTCATTCCCGTCGGCATCGCCGTGCTGACGGTTTCGGACACGCGCACGCTGGAGAACGACAAGTCCGGCGACACGCTCGTGGCGCGGATCGCCGAGGCCGGCCACAAGCTGATGGACCGCGCGATCGTGCGCGACGACAAGGCGGCCATCGCAGCAAAGGTCAACGCCTGGACGGAGGCCGACGGCATCGACGTCGTGATCACCACCGGCGGCACCGGCCTGACCGGCCGCGACGTCACGCCTGAGGCGCTGGAGCCGCTTTTCGAAAAGCGCATGGATGGCTTTTCGGCTGTCTTCCACCGCCTCTCCTACGACAAGATCGGCACATCCACGATCCAATCACGGGCAACGGCAGGGGTTGCCAAGGCTACCTTCGTCTTTGTGCTCCCAGGCTCGCCCGGTGCCTGCAAGGACGCCTGGGACGGCATCTTGAAGGCGCAGCTCGACTACCGCCACATGCCCTGCAATTTCGTGGAGATCATGCCGCGGCTCGACGAGCACATGAAGCGCGGCCTGGGCAAGTAGACTGCTGCCCCGGCGCGAGATGGCGGCGGCCGCCTGATTGCGCTATGTATCGAGGCCCGGCGGAACGGGTATCGTTTCCCAGCTGTCACCCGACAGAAGAAAGCAGCTGACGCCATGCACATCCGTGACGATGAGTGTCCAGGTGCCGCTCTTGGCGGCATAGACCTCAAGAATGGCATTCTGGTTGATCAGACCGACCGCGGTGAGCTTTTCGGCAAAGTTCTTGTCCAGAAACTTGACGACCTCGGATCGGTCTGCGCAACTGCGCATCATCTGCGATGCTGCCGAGTGCGGATGCGCGAACACCAATGTCGCCAATATGACGGCCAAAAGGCCGCGGATCATATTGCGTTTCATGACGCACCTCCTTCGCCGGAAACCCGGCAGAAGAGGAGACTTCCGCTGTGACCTGTTCTGCCGTCTATCGGCATTCCATGGACCGCCAGGAGGCGAGGCGCGCTCGGGCGGGGCCATGACTGAATTATAGCGCGAAATCGTATCGGGCGCCATCTTTAGAACGAATGCCGAACAATTTGTGCGCTATCGTGCGGAGCGGGCGACCCAGGAGGGAATCAGTTCGCTGGAAAGCTTGCGCAGTTTCTGCCCCTTGGCAAATTCCGAGAGGCGCATTCCGCTTCTTGCGGCGGCAATCGCGTGTTTTTTCGGCAGGAGAAGGCCGAGCTCCAACGGCGGCAGCGACCGTCCTACCCGCTGGAAAAACGGGCGCCTGTATCCGCGCGAGGCGGTGAAACGCGCCGGAACTTTGTTAAGGGCGACATATTCGGCGATTTCGTCTATCCAACCAGCCTGCGGCCGGGCGCCGGGTTCGACGAAAAGCAGCCACTCGCCCCGGGCCGAGCGCAATACATCCTTGATGTCCCATTGCGAATGGAAGCGGCACCCGGCCGCATCGGCCACCTTCGACGTACCATCGCGCGAGCCGTGATCGAGCACGACTACATCGCTCACAAGCCCTTCGACTGCACCCGCCACCAGCACCGACAAAGTCTGCGCCAGTTCAGGCTCCTGATCCTGGCACTCCAAAACAACCGTCAACATTGTTTATTTATAAAGCGCCGCACAAAAATTGCCAGTGTGACTTTCCTCATTTTGTTCTTGCATTGTTCTCTTTTTGCCGATAGGAATTTAATCATCAAGACGGGCGAATGCAAACGCGTCGTCGCGGGAGAATCCGATGAACAAACAGTCCCTTGCGGGGCAGGCTGCGTTTGCGCCTGCCAATACGGCGGATATTGCCGAAGCGATGATCGCCTCTTCAGGCCTTCGCATCGAGGCCGACCGGCGCCGCGGCCGCGCTGCCGGACTGAATCCTGGAGGGCGCTTCGAGCCGATACACCGCGAGGCCTTCGACGACGGCTGGCAGACGCTGGAAGAACTGCCGCCCTTCAAGACCGAAGTGCAGATCGAAAAGCCGCGCACGGCGATCACTCGCAACGAATCGCCCGACGTTCCATTCGACCGTTCGATCAATCCCTATCGCGGCTGCGAACACGGCTGCATCTACTGCTTCGCCCGGCCGACGCACGCCTATATGGGGCTTTCGGCAGGCCTCGATTTCGAAGCCAGGCTGTTTGCCAAGCCGGATGCAGCCAAACTTTTGGAGCGCGAGCTTGCCAGGCCCGGCTACAAGCCGCGGGTCATCGCCATCGGAACCAATACCGATCCCTACCAGCCGATCGAGAAGGAATGGCGCATCATGCGGCAGATCCTCGAAGTGCTGAACAAGGCAAACCATCCGGTCTCGATCGTCACCAAGTCGGCACTGATTCTGCGCGATATCGATATCCTGCAGGAGATGGCCGCCAAAGGCCTTGTGCGTACCGCGCTTTCGGTAACCACGCTCGACCGCAAGCTTGCCCGTGTGATGGAACCGCGCGCCGCCACGCCGCCACGCCGGCTGGAGGCGATCCAGGCCCTGGCAGAGGCAGGCATTCCAACTTCGGTAATGGCTGCCCCGATGATCCCCGCGCTGAACGACCACGAGCTGGAACGCATACTCGAGGCGGCAAAGGTTGCCGGTGCGCTGGAGGCGGGCTACGTGATCCTGCGCCTGCCGCTGGAAGTCTCTCCGCTCTTCCGCGACTGGCTGCTTCAGAACTACCCGGATCGCTACCGGCACGTCATGTCGCTGGTGCGCTCGATGCGTGGCGGCAAGGATTACGATGCCGAATTCGGCAAGCGCATGAAAGGCGCCGGCCCATATGCATGGCAGCTCGCCCGCCGATTCGAGATGGCGACGAAACGACTCGGCATGACGAGGCGCAGCATACCGCTTCGTGACGATATTTTCGTGCCGCCGGATGGCAGCGGCGTGCAGCTTAAGCTGCTTTAGGCCGAACACAGGCATTCCCTGGGGGCCGCCCCAGGATGCCACAACGAGTTATCCCGCAGGAGGCCGCCGCCCTGGCCTCTTGCGCCGCGGACGGCTCCCCTATCCGTTCCGCGGCCTGAGCCCCCGGTGCGCCGCCCTGATCCGGGGGCTTGCAGGAAATCGGGTTGGCGTGCGAGGTTCAGCCGCATGAAACCTCGCACGTCACCCGATTCTCCTCTGCTTTTTGAAGAGGTGCCGCTCGTTCCGGACTTCAAGCTGGAACTGAAAGCACGCAAGGCCGGTCACTGGCCGGTCGCTGGCGCCGATGAGGCAGGGCGCGGCCCTCTGGCCGGGCCTGTCGTCGCCGCAGCCGTCATTCTCGATCCCAGGCGTATCCCGGACGGGCTGAACGATTCCAAGCAGCTCTCGGCGCAACGGCGCGAACAACTATTCGACCAAATCCTCGCAACAGCGACGGTTTCCATCGCATCGTCGAGTTCCACACACATCGACCTCACGGATATCCGCAAGGCAAGCCTTGATGCCATGCGCCGGGCAATCTGCGGCCTTGCTATCCCTGCACGTTACGTGCTGACCGACGGCCTCGACGTACCGCCGGGGCTGGAGTGCCCGGGCCAAGCGGTCGTCAAGGGCGACGCGCGCTCGGTCTCAATCGCCGCCGCTTCCATCGTTGCCAAGGTGACTCGCGACCGGATGATGGCGCGTGCAGATGCCGTCTTCCCCGATTACGGATTTGCCGCGCATGTGGGTTACGGCACGGCGCAGCACCGCGCCGGCATCGAGCAGCATGGCCCCTGCTCGCTTCACCGCATGAGCTTCCGGCCGTTGAAGAAGAACGGCACCGAAGGCGACGCAATGGACGAAATTCTGGAGGAACAGCTTATGCTGCTGCAAAGGCGTCCGTGAGCAGAAGCAGCATTTCCGTTCGCAGGTGATGATTGAAGCGGTCATTCAAACCGCTTCAACGGAACCAGAACAGCACCACCACAGTGCAGTCCCGGCGCACAGCTTACTGCTCAGTGGCGGGCGGGCGCTGGGCGGGGGCAGATTCCTGGAGCTTTTCCTGAACTCTCTTGACGAGCGCCGGATCGTTCTGCGCGGCGGTCAGGATTGAGTTATACTCATCGAGCGAGATTCCTGGAGAGGCTTCCACGGCCTGAACCATTTGCTTACTGGCTTCGGTCTGCAGCTGTTGCTTCGCTGCCGTGTCCTTTGTTGCTCCGATCTTGGCCGAGTATTCCTGCCTGAGCTGGTCAACCTGGAGATAGGCGACCGCAAAGGCCTCGATTTTCTGATCGCTGACGGTTGCGGCCGCGCCTTTGCTTTCTGGTTGCCCTTGAACCGGTTGCTGCGCTGGAGCTGACTGCTGAGCAGAGGCAGCGTTGGTGAGAAACATCAAGCTGAGAGCTGCAGCGGTCAACGATGCAACAGGGGTGTAACGAGTGATCATATTCATTCCTCTGTGATGGCGTGGACGGCGACATACTGCCTTGGCCGTCGGCTAGGGTTGAGGAACGATCCGGCGACAATGTGACTCTCAGACGATTTCGCTGCGGCAATAGGAAGGCGATCTGCCGACCATCGGGCGGCGGCTTTGTGGCAGGATCGACCTTTCGGCTTGCAACCGGTTGACCAAGTGGCCATGACCCCGGCCGCGATTCGGCGCCGATGAACACGGATGTAGCCGATGTCAGCGGCAAAAAGCCGATGATGTCCCTCGTCGATATCCTTGAGGTACCTTTCCGATCCCTGCGCCGCTTCCTTCTCCATGAAGGCGACGAGCGCCTTCAAGCGCTCGAGGACAAGATCGGGAAAAGCGGCGCGTTGATCGGCCGACACGCCGTAAGCGTCGAGGAAGTCCCTCGCCCGGACGATTTGATCTTCCTGTCGCGACAATGCTGCCTCCCGCGATATGTCTCGACAGCGGCGCCCATCGATAGACAGCATAGGCAATATCCCAGTCTCGGCCGGGATGAGCCGGTTCGAAATCGATGATGCCTATCGCCTTGCCGTTGCAGGTGACGACGTTGTACGGCGCAAAATCGCCATGAAGGCTTCAAGCGGCGGTCTCGGGTTGAGCTGCCAGGCGCCTTCAGCGGACTTCGGAAAGGATGCCGAGCAATCGTGGCAGATGCGCAGCAATCGCGCCGCAGAAGTCAGTACCGTGTCGTAGTGCGTTTGGACATTATCGAGGTCGCCGCAATCGCCCTCGATAAATGTCACACGCTCGAAATACACATCATAGCCTGCCGATCGTGGTGCTGAAGCAAAGCCGCACCCCACGAGGTGCCCAAGAAGAGAATGCACATCCGCACTCCGCGGGCGCGTGGCGCGCCATAAAAGCCCGTCACGCAAGATCGGTCCGGAACCTGCTATCCTTCAACACCAGGACTCCCGGCAAGTCGCATTGCCGCCAATAGAAAAAGCCCCGTTGCCGGGGCCTTTCCAGATCCGCATGAAAGGAACGGTCAGTTCAAGCGCGTCTTCACTTCGCCGACGGCGCCCTTGAAGAGGTCGGCCTGTATCTTGCCGTCGGCCCTCTTGGCGAGAACCGTTTCAGCCGCGGCGATCGCCAGATCGACGGCAGCCGAGCGGACGGCTTTCATCGCATCTGCTTCCGCCTGCTTGATCTTCTGTTCCGAAAGGGCCGTGCGGTTGGCGACGAACTCTTCCGTCTTCTTCTTCGCGTCGGCAGTCAGCATCTCGGCTTCCCGCTCGGCGGCAGCGACGATATGCGCAGCCTCCGCTTCCGCTTCCTTGCGCTTGCGCTGGTATTCGGCCAGCAGATGCTGAGCCTCTTCGCGCAGGCGCTTGGCTTCGGCCAGCTCGTTGCGGATCTGATCGGCGCGGTCGTCGAGCGACTTTGCCATCATCCCCGGAACCTTCAGATAGACGACGAGGGCCAGGAACAGGACGAGGCCGACAAGGGCGAAGAAAGTTGCATCAAGTACCATCGATCAAGCCTCCTTCTTGGCGGCTGCGACAGCAGCGGCAACGTCTGTCTTGGCGGCCGTGCCGCCGATCAGCTGTTCGATGACGGCAGAGGCCGTCTCCTCGGCGATCGTTCCGACGTCTGCAAATGCCTTCGCCTTGATGTCGGCGATGCGGCCCTCGGCAGCTTTCAGCTTCTCCGAGAGGCTGGCTTCGACGGCGCGGCGCTCCTCTTCAGCCCTGGCCTTGGCGGCGTCGCGCGCGGCAGAGCCGATCGAGTTCGACTTGGCGCGGGCCGCAGCGAGTTCAGCTTCATAGGCTGCAACGTCGGCATCGGCTTCCGCCTTCAGACGGCTTGCCTCGTCGAGATCCTGCGAGATGCGCTTATGGCGCTGCTCGAGGATACCGCCGATGCGCGGCGTAATGACCTTTTGCATGAGCAAGAAGAAAATGGCGAAGGTGATCGCCAGCCAAAGTAGCTGGGATGCGTAAGTCGACGAATCGAAAGGCGGGAAAACACCGCCGCCATGCTCGCCACCGGGAACGCCGGTCTCGGTATGGACCTCGCCCGGCGCCGGGGCGGCATGCGGGTCCGTGGCGGGCGCTGCACCCGGTTCTGCCGTTCCCGCCGGAGCTTCTTGAGCATAGGCCGGGGTCACAAAAAACATGCTCACCTCCAGGTGTACTGCAAATACAAAGGATCACGGCTTGCTGGTCGCAGGCCGTGATCCTTCAATTCACCGATATTAGACGGCGAAAAGCAGAAGGAGAGCGACGAGCAGCGAGAAGATGCCCAGAGCTTCCGTAACGGCGAAGCCGAAGACCAGACGGCCGAACTGGCTGTCGGCAGCAGACGGGTTGCGCAGCGCGCCGGCGAGGTAGTTGCCGAAGATGTTGCCGAGGCCGAGAGCCGTACCGGCCATACCAAAGCAAGCCAGACCTGCACCGATGAACTTTGCTGCTTCCGCTTCCATGTTGAACTCCTTTGAAATGGTTGTTGCGGCGAATTGACTGACGCCCGTTGACGTCAATGTCGGTATCCTTAGTGGCCACCCGGATGAACTGCGTCGTTGAGGTACATGCATGTCAGCACCGCAAAGACGTAAGCCTGGAGGAAGGCGACGAGGAACTCGAGACCGGTCAGGGCGACCGTCATGATGAGGGGAAGAACGGCACCGCCGACACCGAGTGCACCGAGGGCTCCAAGCGAGGCGACGAAGCCTGCGAACACCTTCAGCGTGATGTGACCGGCGAGCATGTTGGCGAAAAGACGAACGGAAAGTGAAATGGGGCGGGACAGGAAGGAGATGATTTCGATCGTCACCACCAGCGGCAGAAGAATGCCCGGCACGCCCGAGGGCACGAAGACATTCAGGAAATGGAAGCCGTGCTTATAGAAGCCGTAGACGAGAACCGTGCCGATGACGAGCAGCGCCAAGGCGAAGGTGACGATGATCTGGCTCGTCACCGTGAAGAAATACGGGAACATGCCAAGCAGGTTTGCCGTCAGTACGAACATGAAGAGCGAAAAGACCAGCGGGAAGAACTTCATCCCCTTGGTTCCTGCGCCTTCCTTCAGCATTCCTGCGATGAATTCGTAAGACATTTCCGCGACCGACTGCGAGCGGCCAGGAACAATCGCGCGATTCGACGTCGAGAAATAAAGGAAGCCTGCAGCAACGGCAGCAGATGCCGCCATGAAGAGAGAAGCGTTGGTAAACGAGAAATCAATCCCGCCGATTTCGATCGGCACAATCTTCTGGATCAGGAACTGATGGGTCGGATCGTTAGACACCGCTTGTTCTCTCTTCTTTGGCCCGCGACTGCGGGATCATCACACTGGACAAAGCGCCTGGCACCCTGCCCTATTTCTTGCCGTTTTCGGCCTCTCCAGGCTCTGGTTTTGCAACCTTGCCTGCAGCACGAAGAACGTTCAAAACACCGGCACAGAATCCGAGAAGCAGAAGAACAATCAACCCCCAAGGCGCCGTGCCGACAAAACGGTCCAAAAGATAGCCAAGAAGGGCACCGACGATGATGGCGGAAATGAACTCGCTCGAAAGCTTCATCGCCTCAGCATAACCTTTGCGGCTTACCTCGGCGCGGGCTTCGTTCGCCTCGTCCTCTCCCGCATCTATGCGCTTGGCTTTGAGCTTGGCTCCCAGCTGCGCACGGCGCTTTTCTAGACTTTCCTCGCGGTCATCCGCCATGGCTTCCTCCTCGTCTTCCGCTGTCCGCGATCCCCGCTACCCCGGTTTTCAGGACAACGGACACAAGGTCTGAAAAACCTTTCGGCCCGTTCTGAAGTCGCGCGCAACATAGTTTTAGGGGAAACCATAGTCAAGGCGTAGGAAGCTTATGTCCAGCCATAAAATTAGCGTTCCGAATCAATAGCTTGATCCGGGTTTCAAACCGCCTTCAAAATTCGAGCGAAAGAATCCGCTTTCGAAGCCGATCATCGGCGGGGAAATCCGCTGCCGGATCGCCTTTTCCTCAGCTCCAGCCGCCGCCATAGGTGCGATAGAAGACGTGCAGGCCGATACGGCCGACCTTTTCCATGGTCCTTGCCCATTTCGGCCGGACATAGACGGCATGATAATGCGTAGCGGAGCCGACTTGCGGAAGCCAGATCTTGCCGGCCGTGACTGCCATGGCGACGTCGCGGGCAACGTGCCAGTGATTTTCGGAGTTGACGCGATCGCGGATGTTGTCGCAGGCAAAGGAAAACTGGCAGCGGTTGCGCCAGTCTTCGTTCTGGTAGACGACGCCGCAGATGGTTTTCGGATAGGCCGGGTTCCTGACGCGGTTGAGAATGACCTGAGCGACTGCGGCCTGCCCCTTTACCGATTCGCCGCGAGCTTCGAAATAGATGCCGGATGCAAGGCACTGCTGCTCGCGCGCCGAAAAAACGCTGGCAGGCAGGATGCTCGCCGCCCATGGGTGATCGCCCGCGCCGATCTGCGGCACGAAGCGGCCGTCATCAGCCCGATCGCCGAGGATCGAATCGAAGGGCGATTGCCGGGCATAGTCCGGGGCCGGCGGCGCATAGGCGGTCGCCAGCACATCGGCCTTGTTGCTTGTGACAAGGCCTGCAAGCATTGCCGGGACGCCGGGCTCCGGCATGACCGGCTGCTTCCTGTAGAAATTGGTGGCGATCTCGATCTCCTTGCCCATGATCTTCGGTTTTGCGAAGGCGGATTTGTCCTTGATGTCGAAGCTCGGCTGGAAAAGCAGTTGCGTGCGCTGGAGAATGGAGCCGGCGGAGAAATCCTTCGGCGGCTGCATCTTCTCGACGGCAACGATGCGGCCCTTCTTGGTTGCCCGGTTGACGCGTTCTTCGTCGGGCGTCTCCTCGTGACCCTTGGCCTTCGCGACAAAGGCAAGCTTGCGGCCATCCGCAAGAACCATGCCCGCGCCGGCCGCAATCGTTCCCGTCACGATCGGATCCGCGAACGCGAGTTCGGCCTGATGAATGGAGCCAGCCGGAGAATTCGTCATGACCATGCGCCAGTTGTCGCGGCTTTGATCAAGCCCGGCGAGCATGGCGGCGAGATCGGCATGCGATGCGATGGTGGGGAATGCGAGCCACCCGCAGATGCCGAAGATGGCGGGTGAAATCCAGCGGTGAGGAAGGGAACGCAGCTTGCTGCGGACAACGCGATATCGACGCAACGCCTGACTCCGGACACGGGACGCTTCAACAGTCAGACGAAAATCGCCCATTAACCTTGATGCTTGGTTAATGAAGTGTCCCAGAATTCATCCGCGCGCGGTTTTGCGTCTCCTCCCCGGCGGAAAGGAGAATGGTTGGGAAGCGTGTCAGATGATGACGTGCGAGCCGAGTTCGACTACGCGGTTGGCCGGAAGGCGGAAGTAGTCGGAAGGGTTCGCTGCTGCGTTGGCGAGCGCGATATAGAGTCGATCCTGCCAGTAAGGCATTCCAGATTTCGCGTCCGGCACCAGCTTGCGCCGGCCGAGATAGAAGGAAGTCGTCATGATGTCGAACTTCAACCCGGTCTTTCTGAGTGCCGCGAGCGCCTGGGAGACGTTCTGCGTTTCCATGAAGCCGAAGAGCAGTTCGACACGCGAGAAGCGCTCGGAAACCTGCTCGACCTTGTAGCGTTCTGAGTTTGCAACGCGCGGCTTGTTGACCGTGCGGATCGTCAAAATGACGTTGCGGTCATGCAGGACATGGTTGTGCTTCAGATTGTGGAGCAGGGCTGCAGGCGCCGATTCCGGATCGCTGGTGAGGAAAATCGCTGTGCCCGGCACTTGTGCAGGCGAGTGATCGCTCTTGCGCTCGATCGAACTGACAAAGGAAGGCAGCGGGATGTCCGTATGGCGGGTCTTTTCCATGAGGAGCGCCGTGCCGCGGCGCCAGGTCCACATGACCACGATGAAGGCGGTGGCGATCAGGATCGGGATATAGCCGCCGTCGTGGATCTTGAGCAGGTTGGCACCGAGGAAGATCAGTTCCAGCAAGAGCAGCGGCAACAGAACGACCGTTGCCGTCGGAATCGACCAGTTCCAGCGCGTGCGCACGAATTCGAAGGCCATGATTGTGGTGACGACCATCGCGCCGGTGACCGAGATACCGTAAGCCGTTGCAAGAGCCTCGGACGTCTGGAAGGTGATGACCAGGAACATGACGCCCAGGAAGAGCACGGTATTGACGGTGGGCAGGAAAATCTGCCCGGTATTGGTCTCCGATGTGAACAGGATCTCCATGCGCGGCAGGAAGCCGAGGTTGATCCCCTGGCGTACGAGCGAAAAGGCGCCGGTGATGACAGCCTGGCTGGCGATGATCGTTGCAGCCATCGCAAGAATGACGGCGAAAGGCAGCGCCCACTTGGGGAACATGAGATAGAAGGGGTCGGACATCGCCTCCGGATTGCCGAGCACGAGTGCGCCCTGGCCGAGATAGTTCAGCGCGAGCGCAGGATAGACCAGCGCGAACCAGGCCCATTGGATCGGGCGGCGGCCAAAATGCCCAAGGTCGGCGTAAAGCGCTTCGGCGCCGGTGACCGTCAGGAAGACCGCACCCAGAACAACGATACCGAAGAATCCCTCTTCGAACAGGAAACTGACGGCATAATACGGATTGAAGGCTGCCAGGATGCCGTAGTCGTCGGAGATATGCGAAATGCCGGCAATGGCCATGACGATGAACCAGAGCGCGGTGATCGGTCCGAAAAAACGGGCCATGGCGCCGGTGCCGTGCGACTGGAAAACGAACAGCATGACAAGAATGCCCGCCGAAATCGGCACGATGTAGGCCGACAGGCTCGGGGCCATCAGCTTAACGCCTTCCACGGCAGACAGAACTGACAGCGCCGGCGTGATCATCGCGTCGCCCAGAAACAGAGCCGCACCTGCCATGCCGAGTGTAAGCAGCAATGCGGAGTGCCCGTTCGCCGTCTTCATCAACAGGGCAAGCAGGGAGAGTGTGCCGCCTTCGCCTTCGTTATCGGCGCGCAGCAGCAGCAGGACGTACTTGACGGTGACGATGATCGTCAGTGCCCAGAGCATCAGCGAGATGAGGCTGATGATCTCGAAACGGGTGATGCCATCGTGCGCGACCGGCTTCAGCGCTTCGCGGAACGCATAAAGCGGGCTGGTACCGATATCTCCATAGACGACGCCGACGGAGCCGAGCGTAAGATAGAAGAGCTTGCGCGGCGTCATGTGGCGATCGTGTGAATGGCTTTCGTCGGACATGAAGTGACAACAGGCTCCTTAGAGCCAGCCTTTCCATCGGAAAAAGAAAAACGGAATGATGGCGGACATCACCATCAGGCCCAGCGAGGAGGGATAGCCTGCGACCCAGTGCAGTTCCGGCATGAATTCGAAATTCATGCCGTAAATGGACGCGACAAGGGTGGGCGGCAAGAAGACGACGGATGCGATCGAGAAGATCTTGATGATCGAGTTCTGCTCGATGTTGATGAGGCCGAGCGAAGCGTCGAGGAGGAAGGTGATGTTTCCGGCGATGTAGGAAGCATGCTCCGTCAGCGACTGGATATCTCGCGAGACGGTGCGCGACAGTTCCTTCGTCGCCTGGTCCTTCTGAACTGCGGGGATGGTGTAGAAGAAGGTCATCAGACGTGAGAGCGAGGCCAGGCTATCACGCACCTTGCTGACAAGGCGGTGGTGGCCGGCAATATCGCGAAGCTTTTCTTCGAGATAGTTCGAGGGCTTGCGAACCTTTCTGGCGCGGTCGCCGAAAACGTGCGTCGAAAGGATGTCGATGCGGGCGACCGAGAGTTCTAAAATTTCTGCAGTCCTGTCGGCGATCGTCTCGAGCAGCTTGGCAAGGAGCGCGGCACCGCTCCGCCACTCTTCCGGCACGCGATGGAGGGCGGCGATGAACAGGGCAAAGGATTTCGGATGAGCGTAGCGGATGGTGATCAACCGGTTTCCAACGAGGATGAAGGCGACATCCGTCAGCGTCGGCGCCTCTGTCTCAGCTTTCCAGACGAGCGAAGCCGTCATGTAGACCGCATCATTCTCGGTATACAGGCGTGCGGACGGCTCGATATCCTTCAAATCGTCGCGGGTCGGAACCTCGATGCCAATGATCTTTTCGACATAGAGTTCCTCCTCACGGGATGGCTCCAGCATGTCGATCCATACCACATCGTCCGGAAACTCGGCGGCGTGCGACAGGTCACGTATTTCGACCGATTTGCAATTTGAACAATAGGCAGTGATCACCGGTCGTTGCTCCAGCCGCCGGCAGGTCCTGCAATGCCTGCGCTTGTCATCGAGAGCCTTTCATTGGAATGGCGCTCGTCACGGCGCCGCCAAGGCCAATAGTCTTCGATCTTGCCGAAGGCGAAAGAAGGTTCATGAAACTCCAGCTGCATCCGGTCATAACCCGGCCATGCATTCTGCTCAACCGCATCGCAGTCAATCCTTCGATCGACAAGACAACTCCGAACATGCAGGCTGACCGAAACTTTTCAAGCAAGGGCGGCCATCATCGAGCATCCGCAGAAGCCGCCATCATGGCGACGGCGGGCCATATGACGGAAAGCTGTGAAATAATCAAGTCATCTTAGGTGAACTGGGCGATATCACCACATTTCCCCCACAATTCGGGATATGCGGCGCACCGAACAGCTATTCGAAAATGATCGCCGGCGCGGGGCGCTGCGGCTGGCCGTGGAGTTGTTCCCAGACCTTCGCAGCAATATCGCGAAAGATGCCCGCAACGATGCCGTTCGGTTCGGACGCGACGAGCGGCGTGCCGGCATCCGAGGTTTCACGGATACTCACCGTGAGCGGAACCTCGCCGAGGAAGCTCACGCCAATGCGCTCGGCCTCCCTGCGCGCGCCGCCATGGCCGAAGATGTCGTAGCGGGTGCCAGTATCGGGGGCGATGAAATAGCTCATGTTCTCGACGATGCCGAGAACCGGTACCTCCACCTTGCGGAACATGTTGAGCCCCTTGCGGGCATCGATCAATGCCAGGTCCTGCGGCGTGGAAACGATGACGGCGCCGGCCAGCGGCACCTGCTGGGCCATCGTCAGCTGCGCATCGCCGGTACCGGGAGGCATGTCGACGACAAGCACGTCCAGCTCGCCCCAGGCGACTTCGCGCAGCATTTGCAGCAGCGCCGATTGCACCATCGGGCCGCGCCAGATCATCGCAGTTTCCTCGTCGACGAGGAAGCCCATCGACATGACCTTGAGGCCGTAGTTCTCCATCGGATTGATGATGCGGCCGTCGATCTGCGTCGGCCGGCCGGAAATCTTCAAAAGGCGCGGCATGGAGGGACCGTAGATGTCGGCGTCGAGAATGCCGACACGCAGACCATTGGCCTGCAGGCCGAGCGCGAGATTGACCGCCGTGGTCGACTTGCCGACGCCGCCCTTGCCGGAGGCAACCGCGATAATCGACTTGATGCCGGGAACGCCGATCTTGCCTGCGCGTGGCGGCTGCTGTGGCGCGTGCGCATGGCCTTCGTGGCCGTGCCCGGCATGGGCAGCAGGACTAGCGGCAGGTGCGGAGGCAGGGGCCGCTTTCTTGTCGGCGGTCAGCGCCACGAGCGCACCCTTGACGCCGGGCAGTTCCTTGATGACGCGTTCGGCCGCCAGACGCAGCGGTTCAAGCTCCTTGGCGCGCTCGGCCGGAACGGTGATCGAGAAATAGACCTTGCCGTCCGAAATGAAGACGTCGGAAACCATGCCGAGCTCGACGATATTATGTTCGAGGTCGGGTCCGCGCACGGTCTTCAGCGTTTCGAGAACTTGTTCCTTGGTGACGTCCGTCATTCCACCCTCACGCATAGTCTTTGAAGAGACGTAGATAGTGGAGGGCTCCGGCTTAGCCAAATGAAATCGGCATCAAGGGCAACGGAAATCGCGCGCTATCGAAACCGTTGCGGCCATCTGGTCCGCCGGGCTTTCGCCCCGATGGCCGCAACGGTCTGCCCGATACCCGGCGCAATGCAGGCCGAAGTAGAACAATGTGCGGAAATGACCAGAGGAAAAATCACCCAAGACCATGGGGTTGGAGCGACATCACGAAAGGGTCGTTACAAAAAGGCAACAACCGCCGCCGGCCACGGATGCAGGAGAGATGCATCAACGCTGGCCGACGGCGGGTTGCCGATGGCGCCGTTTGTTAGTGGCGCTCTTCCAAAGTCCCCTCTGGACCTCTGCGAAACAAGAAGCAAGGCCCGTGCCAGATGACGCTCAAGCAGGCGCTTCATATGCGGCTTGGCATGGGGCGCCCCCGGCTGTATGGCGTGATGATCAATGCGGGCGACAGCGATGGAATTGCCAAGGGACTTGCGGGAACAGGTGGAGGAGATGCTGGAGGGCCAGCCGCTCGATGGGCTGAAGCGGGCTGCAGCCCGCCTTTCCAGCCGCTATCGCCAGGAACTGCGCGACGGCAGTTTCCACATCAACGATAGCCTCGCAGCCAAGGCTTATCTCGCCGCCAGGCTGCCCGCCACATATGCCGCAATCCGCGCCGCCTACGAAATGATTTCGCAAGCCCGGCCCGATTTCGCCCCTGAGAATTTCGTCGATATCGGTGCTGGGCCAGGCTCGGCACTTTGGGCGGCCACGGACTGCTGGCCAAAGATCAAAAGCGCCGTGATGGTGGAAGCAAGCGACGCGATCCGCAACGTCGGAAGACATCTGTCGGGCCGGCTCGCCCTTCCGACGGAATGGATCGATGGCAATCTTATCAAGGTGTTGCCGAAAATCGCGCCCGCCAGTCTCGTCACTATCGCCTATGTGCTCGACGAGATAGAGCCGCATCAGATCGATGCGTCGATCGACAAGCTCTGGGCGCTGACGCTCGACACGATCGTCGTCATCGAACCTGGAACGCCGGCAGGTTGGAACCGCATCCTTGCCGCGCGTGACCGACTGCTCTCAAATGGGGCGCATCTGATCGCGCCCTGCCCGCATGCATCGGACTGTCCTCTCGCACGGCCAGATTGGTGTCATTTTTCGCGCCGGGTCGCCCGCTCAAAAATGCACCGCCTGGTCAAGGATGCGGACGTGCCGTGGGAGGATGAGAAATATATCTTCGTCGCCGCAAGCCGTTTTGCCGGCGAGGTCCCCCAGGCCCGCATCATCGCACCGCCCCACGGCTCGGGCGGGGTGATCAGGCTGAAGCTCTGCCAAAGCGACGGGACGGCAGGCGAGCCCACCTTCTCCAAACGCGACGGCGCCACCTTCAAATGGGCGCGACGGGCAAATTGGGGCGATGGGCAGGAACGCGACGGACAATAGCAGCGGACGAAAGACGCGGCCGTGCCCATCTTTTGAGCCAAACTGCCAATATTTTCAGCAGTTCTACTTGATGATGCCGATGCGCAGCGCCTTGGCGACCGCCTGCGTCCGGTTGACCGTGTCGAGTTTCTTCGTTGCGCGGTTCAGGTAGTGGTTGACGGTATGTTCCGACAGGTTGAGGATATCGGCAATTTCGGCACTGGTCTTTCCCGCCGCCGTCCAGTTCAAGCAATCGACTTCGCGGTCCGTCAGCGCATCCGTCATGCGCGTATCGAGACTGCGGATTTCGGCAAGCCTGTCGAAGACATGGATCGAGATATAGGAAAGATCGCGCATCTCTTCCGGCGCGAATTGCTCGCGATCGCCGGCAAACGAGACTGCGCCGCGCATGCCGGATGGCTCGTGCGTCGGGAAAAAGGCACAGCGCATCATCTTGAAACGCTCGAAAAGAGCCACGGCCATCGCCGTCTTGCCGTCATCCCTCCTATGGCCCTTGGTCACATCGACGAAAAACGGGACCGATGACGTACGAAGCCGGCGTATGACGGGACTGCTCACCAGCAGGTTTTCCTGATCATAAAGCGCCAGCAGCTCGGCCGGCCAACTGGTGATCACAGTCGCGCCTTGCAGTTCGAACGACGTGACCGGCGGCAGGTTGAGGACCATGAACGCGCGGCTTCGGCAAGCTTCCGTCAGGCGCTTCATGAGGCGGAAGATATCGAACTGGGTCTTCAGGCTTGCGATTTCCTGAATATATCCATCCGCATCGAAGGATGCCCGTGACAGTGCTGTCATCTACTTTTTCGTCTTCTCAAGAGCGGCGGCGCCGTTTCAGATCAATGTGTGCCTGCAAGTCAACACACGCCCGCATGAAATCAAAAACAACCTGGCCGAATACAATGGCCGAAGAGACTATACGTTTTAACAAGCTACCGCAGTTGTCGTGATTCGCAGCCAAATCTCAATATCGAACGCATCATAAGTCTGCTCTGCGGAAGCGTCCAGTCGATTGCCTGGCCGCATAGGCTGCTACCGGCGCGGGCCGAGACGGACCCGCATCGCATCCGCGATGCATTCCGCTGTCTCCTTCAAGGGTGCTGCCCATTCTTGCAGACGCTCAAGCGTCAGCCTGTAAGCCGGACCGGTAATCGAAACGCCACCTGTAAAGCTTCCATCCTCCATGCGGATTGGCGCCGCGATGCAGCAGATCCCTGGCTCATGCTCCTCACGGTCGAAGGCGAAGCCGGCTTTGCGGATTGCCGCCACCTCGCTCAGCAATGCCTCGGCCGAGACCAGCGTCTGCGGCGTGAAGCTATGGAAGGAGAGTCTTTGCACCAGCGCCTCCAGCGCATCGTCCGGCAGAATCGAAAGTGCAACCTTGCCGACGCCGGTGCAATAGACGGGCGAGGCATTGCCGATCTGGGAATACATGCGAACAGACTGCTGACCTTCGATCTTGTCGAGGTAGATAATGGAGGTTTCGCGCAGGACGCCGAGATGGACGGTCTCGCCGCTCATCTGCTGCAGGTGCCTCAGATGCGGTTCGGCTATCAGCCGGAACTCATTCTTCGCCCAGCTTCGCGACGCCAGGTCGAGAAGCCGCAACCCCGGCGCATAGCGGCCGTCTGTGTCGAGTTCCAGAAGCCCTTCCTCGACAAGATGACTAAGCTGGCGGTGCAGCGTGCCGCGCGGCTGGCCTGCAAGCGCTAAAATATCGGTAAAGCGCATCGGACGCTCGCAATGCGTCACGAGATCGAGCAGCGCGATCGCCTTACCCAATGTCCCCGTTTCACTTTCTCTCGATATAACTTTTCGCGGAGCCATCGATCGCCTACCGTCGGCCTTGACACGAATGGCAGCGTAATCAGATAATTCCAAATAGTCAAATTGAGTTCCGAATAATGGAACATCGGGAGGATACGGTGAGGAGCGTAGGCGCGCAGTTTCCGGAATTCAGGGATCGTTGCGTACTCGTGACAGGCGGCGGGTCCGGCATCGGTGCCGCGATCGTCGAGGGCTTCGCCCGGCAGGGCGCGAAGGTTTCCTTTATCGACATAGCCGAAGCGGAAAGCGTTGAACTTGCCATGCGGCTTTCCCGCGATTCGGAACATCCGGTGCATTTCTTCAAGGCCGATCTTCGCAATGTCGGCGTGATCCGGCAGACGGTCGACGCGGTGGTCGCGCAATCAGGGCCGATCAACGTTCTCGTCAACAACGCTGCCTGGGACGACCGGCATGATTTCGATACGGTGACCGAAGAATACTGGGACAACAACCAGGCAACAAACCTCCGCCATGTCTTCTTTACCGCCCAGGCAGTAGCGCCTTCCATGCGTGCGGCAGGCGGCGGCGCGATCATAAACATGTCGTCGATCGCATTTCTCCTGAACATGCCGGACTTTCCGGCCTATTCCACGGCCAAGGCAGCCGCAATCGGTCTCACCAAGAGCCTTGCTGGCAAGCTCGGTCCCGACAATATCCGCGTCAACTGCATCTTACCGGGAATGATCGTGACGGAACGTCAGATGAAGCTCTGGCTAACCGAAGAAGGCATTGCCCAGACCATCAAGCGACAATGCCTGAAGAAGGTCCTGCATGCCGACGCGATCGTCGGCCCTTGTCTGTTTCTCGCATCCGACTGCGCAGCCGCGGTGACGGCGCAGTCCTTGATTGTCGACGGAGGCATTTTCTGATGGCACATCCCGTTTATGTCGCGGTGGATTGGGGTACGAGCAGTTTCAGGCTCTGGCTGATCGGCAAGGACGGCAGCATTCTCGGCGAACGCCGCAGCGGCGAAGGAATGACGACGGCGGCCAAGACCGGCTTTGCCGATGTCCTGGCCTCGCATCTTGCCGCACTTTCGGTCCCACAGAACGTTCCGGTCATCGCCTGCGGCATGGTCGGCGCAAAGCAGGGCTGGGTCGAGGCGGGATATGTTGACGTTCCCGCGTCGATTTCCTCGATCCTCACCGGCGCGGTTTCCGTTCCAGGCCAAAGCCGGGATGTCCGTATCCTCCCCGGCCTTGCCCAGCGCGACAAGGCATCGCCCGACGTCATGCGCGGAGAGGAAACACAGCTGCTTGGCGCCCTTGGCCCGGACAGCAAAGGATTGCAGGCCGTGTGCATGCCAGGCACGCACTCCAAATGGGTTCATGTTCAGGACGGCGAAGTGATCGGATTTTCGACCTTCATGACTGGTGAACTCTTCGACGCGGTCAGCAAGCATACCATCCTTTCGCATGCCGTTGCGAACGCCGAAGAGGCTCAAGCAGACCATTCCGCCTTCAGGGCGGCAGTCTCGGCCGCTTTCAGGCAGCCTGCCATGGCGTCGAACCTTCTCTTTACCGCACGCTCGGGCCAGCTTCTTCACAAATTGACGGCCGCCGGCGCGCAGGCAAGGATTTCCGGCACGCTGATCGGGCTTGAAATCGCCGGCGCGCTTTCCGACGCACCCAACGACACGCCTGTCACGCTCGTCGCTTCGGGCCGCCTTCGGGGCCTTTATGAAACGGCCTTCAAGTTCCTATCTCTGAAATATACCGTCATCGATGCCGATATCGCCGTGCGCCGTGGGCTTTCGGCCGCCGCCGAAGCCATCTGGCCGAATTGAGGAAATACTCATGATCAACCGCATTCCCTTTCCCTCCATGAAGCGTCCGCTCATCGCCATTCTCCGCGGCATCAAGCCGGAGGAGACCGAAAGCGTCGTCGGAGCGCTGATCGAGAACGGCCTCGGCGCCATCGAAATCCCGCTGAACTCGCCAGAGCCCTTCAAATCCATCGAGATCGCTTCCAAAATGGCGCCGCCGGAATGCCTGATAGGCGCAGGCACCGTGTTGACGGTCGATGCAGTCGACAGCCTTCACAATGCAGGCGGCAAGCTGCTCGTCACACCGAATGTCGAGCCAGACGTCATCATTCGTGCGCGCAGCTACGGCATGGTCTCGATGCCGGGCGTCTTCACGCCGACAGAGGCGCTTTCTGCGGCCCGCGCCGGGGCAACCGGCCTGAAGTTTTTCCCCGCAAGCGTACTCGGGCCCTCGGGCATCACCGCCATCCGCGCCATTCTGCCGCCCGACCTGGTGATCGCGGCGGTCGGCGGCGTCTCCGACAAAAATTTCGCCGATTACACAAACGCGGGCATCCTTGCCTTCGGCCTCGGCACCAGCATTTACAAGCCCGGAATGACGGCCGCAGAGGTTGCCGAGCGCGCCAAGGCCACCATTTACGCCTATGACGCAGCGGTAGGAGCGTAGGCAGATGACCGAGATTTACGAGTTCGAGGGCAAGACGCTTTGCAATACCAATTCGGTACTTGGCGAAGGCCCGACCTACGATCCGGATACCGACACCGTCTGGTGGTTCAATATCCTCGGCAAGGAACTGCACGAACTGAACCTCAGCACCGAGGAAAAGAAGGTGCATCCGCTTCCGATGATGGCGAGCGTGCTTGCACGCATCGACGCCAGCCGCCAGCTGCTTGCGACCGAGGAAGGACTTTTCGTCCGCGATACTGGCAGCGGCAATCTGACCTTCTATGCCGCGTTGGAAAACGACAACCCGGAAAACCGCTCGAACGACGGCCGCACGCACCCATCCGGCTCACTTTGGATCAGCACGATGAGCAAACGGGCAGAACCCCAGGCAGGCGCGATCTATCACGTCGCCGGTGGCAGGGTGACGAAGATCTTCAGCGGTATCAGCATTCCCAATTCGATCTGCTTTTCGCCCGACGGCACGATCGGCTATTACACGGACACCCGCATCAGCCGTCTCATGCGCGTCATGGTCGATCCGCAGAGCGGGCTTCCGACGGGCGAGCCGATCGTCATGGTCGACAGTATGGATGATCCCGGCGGCGTAGACGGTTCCGTCTGCGATTCGGATGGCTATATCTGGAACGCCCGCTGGGGTGCAGGCGTCGTCGACCGGTACAGCCCGGACGGCCTGCGCATCGCCCGTTACAAGGTTCCTGCCGCACAACCCTCCTGCCCAGCCTTTATCGGCGTCAATGCGGACAGGCTGGCGGTGACGACCGCCTGGGAAGGGCTCGACGACACCGCACGCTCGTCGCAACCGCAAGCCGGAGCGCTGCTGGAGCTTGGTGTGACGGTAAAGGGCGTTTTCGACCCAGTCTATGTGCTGTGAACGACCAAACGCAGACGTTTCAGGCAAGCTCGTGGGATATGCCTTAAGTCATACTTCATTCCGCCAGGAAAAACGATTGCGATCGGCGGTTTCGTCTACGACCGATCTTGGCGGGATCGGCCGCCGACGGATTGCTCCAGGTGCGGCAGCTTCGCTATAGGATGATCCGCCATGCAAAGGGGCCATTGGACAGAGCCTGGTCGATGGCCTTTTTTTACTGAGGTTGGCACAATTCTAAAGGACAAGAGGGATGCTTTCACGACGGCGATGACTGCCGCACCGCTCTTGCCCCCAGCGGGATTTTAGCTGGTCTAGAACCGGCATCGGCTGCTATGTGGCCCGCCGCACAGAGAGCCTCTCCTGATCGATATCCGAAGAGCGGCGCAATTGTTGTAACAGTCAAAATCACACGCATTTCGATTAAATTTTGGCAAAATCATCGAACTTTCCATGTCCGTTTCCGGAACCAAAAGCCTGTCCAGCCATTTTCCTTGTGAACCGGCACGGAAAAAGACGCCAAAGAATAATACCGGCGGCCGCGCTTAAGACCAATCGAGGAACACAAAGGTAGGTTCGAAATGACTCGCAAACTTCTGACGACCGTTGCCGCTGGCGCCTTGTTTGCCACGGCTTTCGCGCCGGCGGCATTCTCGCAGACTGCACCGCAGCCGGCAACACCCGATGCAACCCAGACGGCTCCGGCCGATCCGGCCGCACCAAAGCCTGATGCAACCGCTCCGGCAGGTGACGCTAAGGCTCCGGCGCCGGCTCCATCGACCGACATGGCCGCTTCAGGCGCATACCTGACAGAACAGGGTGCGGACCAGATCAGCGCCAATTCCTACATTGGCCAGTCTGTCTATACCGGTCAGAACGAAAGCATCGGTGAGGTCAACGACCTGATCATGAAGAAGGATGGTGGCCTGGTTGCTGCTGTGATCGGTGTCGGCGGCTTCATTGGTATCGGTGAAAAGAACGTTGCAGTACCGATGGACAAGATCACCGTTACACAGAATACCCAGGACGGCAGCCTCAAGCTGACGACCACGGAAACGGCTGAATCTCTGAAGGCCGCTCCGGAATTCAAGACCCTGCAGGCCCTGGCCGCTGAAAAGGCTCCGGCGCCTTCGGGCACGATGCCGTCAGACCCGACAGCTACGGGTTCGACCAATAAGTAATCCCAGCGCGGTGCGTATGTTCTAGGCGGCGGCGTCCCAACCGGGCGCCGCCTTTTTTCTACGGCAAGATCAGACAAACGCAGGGCAGCGATTGCCGCATCGCGCCAGCGTCAGGTGCCTGAACAAAGGGATCAGGGCAGGCCCAGACGCGACACCATCGCGGCCAGCGCCAGCACAGCCTCGTGCGGCCTTTGAACGGCTCAGGCCGAAACGCGATCGATAGCGGCCGAATCGTAGTAGTTTTCGTGGAGGAAACGCAATGTGGCGATGCCATCGGCCGGCTTGCCGAAATGGTAGCCCTGCCCCATGCCGCAGCCGAGAGATCGCAGCTTCACGGCTTCGGAATAATCTTCGATGCCCTCGGCAACCACTTCGAGATCGAGACCGTCGCACATCGTCAGGATCGCCTTGATGATATGCTCGGAGGCACGGTCTGAATTGATGCGCGAGACGAAGGCGCGGTCGATCTTGACCTTGTCGAAGATGAAGTCGCGAAGGCGACCGAGACTCGATTGTCCGGTGCCGAAATCGTCGAGCGAGATGCGCACGCCTGCCTGGCGCAGATCGGAAAGGATGCGATGGGCGGTATCGGTGGAACTCATGACTGCCGTTTCGGTGATTTCCAACTCCAAGCGGTGCGGATCGAAGCCCACGCGTCCGAGGATGGAAAGCACGTTGCTGCTCGTGCCTGGATCCATGAGCTGGGCGGAGGACAGGTTGAACGACAGGAACAGTTCGCGCGGCCAGGAGAGCGCGGCTTCGGTAGCCTTTCGAAGCAAGGTTTCCGACAGCGCGTCGATGAAGCCGCGCTCTTCGGCAAGCGGCACGAAGACGCCCGGCGAAACAAAGCCGAGGTCGGGATCGTTCCAGCGCGCCAGCGCTTCGAAGCCGACCACCTGATTGTTCGACAGTGACACGATCGGCTGGAAATGTACGTCGATGGCGTCCGAGATGATGGCGTTTCGAAGTGCCTGCTCGAGCTGCGTTGCGCGCTTCATCTCCTGCGCGATCTCGCGCGAATAGACGGTGATCTGGCTGCGGCCGCGGCGCTTGGAGCGATAGAGAGCGGTTTCAGCGCTTTTCAAGAGCTCATCGAACTCCGCACCGGCGAAAGGATAGATGGCAAAGCCGAAGGAGGCGGAAAGGCGCACGTTGCGGTCGCCGAGATCATAGGGAGCAGACAGCACCTCGCGGATCATCTGGCCGAATTTTTCAGCGCTTGCGCGCTCGAAGATCAGCGGCAGCACGAAAGCGAACTCGTCGCCGTCGTGGCGGGTCACCAGCGCGCCATCCGGAATACATGCCTTCAGGCGGTGGGCGACCTGACATAGAATTTCGTCGCCGGCAGCAGAACCGAAAAGATCGTTGATGGGCTTGAATGAATCGAGATTGGCGATGCCGATGGTGAAAGGAGCCGGATCGCTTGCGCGTTCCGTGGAGATCTGACTGACCCTATCGCGCATGCGATGGCGGTTGCCGAGCCCGGTCAGCGGATCGGTGTATGCCATGACCTGAAGCTCATTCTGGCTCACAGGCAAGAAGGGTGTGTCCGCCGGCTTCATTATTCAACCTGAGATTTCGTCGCTCCCTCCCGGAAGAATGGCGGGCAAGTCTTAACAAACCGATAGTAAACCGGCCCCGTCCGGCTCAGTTGATACCCCAGATTTGAGGAGTTGCGCTCACACGCGCGCCCGCAGCGGCTCTGCAGCAAGATGCTTCTGGAACAGCGTTTCCAGTATGTCCGGACTGACCGGCTTCATGATGACGTCATCCATTCCGGCCTTCGCACATTCGGCGCGATCCCGTTCGAATGCCTGCGTCAGGACGCCGACGATCGGCGTCTTGTGCGCGTGGTTGTCTTCCATCTGACGGATCATGCGGGCCGCCTCAAAACCATTCAATCCTGGCAGTGAGATGTCCATCAGCACGATTTGCGGCCGGTATTCCGCCCAAAGTCGCACAGCTTCGTCGCCGCTGGCTGCGATCAGGTAGCGGTAACCCAGTCCTTCCAGTATCTGGGAAAAGACAATCTGGTTGATGTCGTTGTCTTCCGCCACGAGCACCTCGAGGAAATCCACCTCGGAGGATGTGTTGATTTCCCAGTCGGCCTCGCCTTGGGCGGCGGCGCTGTTGTTGCGGTTGAAGTGGCGGGCGATCTGGAAAGTGAGCTCGTTGGCAAGCTGGAAACCATCCATGACCAGCGCCGGGATGCCATATTGTCCGGCAAGCTCCAGGCAGCGCATGCCCATCTGGTTGTCGACGACCAGAAGATCCAGCGCGATGCCGGACGAGGTTGCGATCTCGAGGAAGCGCTCTTCCTCGTCCTCGCCGCGAACCGAGCAGGCCTCGAAGCCGTATTTCGCAAGCGTACGGAGGGCGGCGGTTTCGGCAGCGAGGTCGCCGGTGACGACCAGGATCTTGCGGCCGGAGAAATTCTCCGGAACGATCGTTTCCATCGCGGCCGGCGGCCGTCGCTCGTAATCGCCATTCAGCGGCACATAGGCGCGGCGATAGGATCGACTGCTAGATGTGGTGACGGACGTTGCCTGGTCGAATTCGTCGAGATCGGCGCCGTCGCGTGGCAGATCCTGCATCGTGGATACGATGAAATAGCGTCCCGGCTTGCCGATACGGTGCTTGCGGCTGACGATGTCGCGCTCCGAACCGTCGCGGGCGACCTGCCGCTGCCGCACGACGGACATCTCGCCGGTTTCCAGTACATGTCGGTCGCTCTCCTCGAAGCGCTTGGCGACTTCGGGGGAAAAGAGATCCCCGCTCTTGCGGCCGAGCACCTCCTCGACAGTCGTCTGGTACTTTTCGCAGAAAGCAATGTTGACGGCGACATAGGTGAGGTTGCGATCCTTGACGAAGAGCGGGAACGGCAGATTGTCGAGTATATCCTCGGTCAGTTGCACACGCTCGAGATCGGCGCGCCACTGCTCCTCACGCTTCTTTTCCTCGGAAATATTGGAAATAATCGATACACAATAGCCGCTCGGCAGACGACGCTTGACCAGGCGGATCCAGCGGTCGCTGCCATGGCGCTCCACGATTTCGAAGCGCTCGCGCCAATGCGAGGCAATCTTCTGGGACAACCAGTCCTCGCGACCAAGCGGGACGCCCGGCTGCCTGGCTACATATTGCTGACGCACGCCTGTGTCATAGACGGCGCCGAGAAAATCGCGAAGCCTGGTTCCAGGCTTCAGCATCACGGATGAAATCGGGAAGAAATCGAGCACCTGGCGGCTCGCGAAAATCATCTGGTCGTTCTTGTCGTAGATAATGAGGGCGGCCGAAATACCGTCCGAAAAGGCATCGAAGAGCGCAGCCTGCAGGTCGATTTCGGCCGGCATTTCACCGCTCACGGATGATGCGTCCGCCTTTTCGAAGCCGGCACTCATTCCTTCACGTCCCACATCTATCCGATTTCATAGCACTGTCTGGTTGTGTGCGATCAAAATGCCAGCTTTCTCCTAACGGCGGCTTAACGGTAGGCGGAAGCAAGGTTCACGGGGAAATCACATGGCTCGCAGGCGCAACGTTTTTCGCCCTTCCCTCGGACACGCGAATCCACGAAAATGGCGCATGGCCATCAGACAGCTCTCCGAAACGCTCATCAACCAGATCGCCGCCGGCGAAGTCATCGAACGCCCGGCGAGCGCGGCGAAGGAGCTCATCGAAAATGCGCTGGATGCCGGCGCGACCCGTATCGAGATCGCCACGTCCGGCGGCGGCAAAGGCTTGCTGCGGGTCAGCGACAACGGCTCCGGCATGGATGCGGCCGATCTCGAGCTTGCCGTGAAGCGGCATTGTACTTCCAAGATCTCCACGACGCTCGACAACATCCGCACGCTCGGCTTTCGTGGCGAAGCGCTGCCTTCCATCGGTTCTGTGGCGAAACTCAGTATTTCCAGTCGCCGCAAGGAAAGTGCGGGCGGCAACGAGATCGCCGTCGCTGGCGGCAAAATCCTGCATCTGAGACCCTCGGCCTCCAATGCGGGCACGATCGTCGAAGTGCGCGATCTCTTTTTCGCAACACCTGCGCGATTGAAGTTCCTGAAGACAGAGAAGGCAGAAGCGGCGGCCATCACGGAAGTCGTCAAGCGCATGGCGATCGCCTTTCCCGGCGTGCGCTTCGTCCTTTCCGGCACCGATCGCAGCACGCTCGAGTTTCCGGCAACCGGAGAGGACCATTTGGCGCGCATGGCGCAGGTGCTCGGGAGGGAATTCCGCGATAACGCAATCGAACTCAACGCCGAGCGCGAAGGTATTGCGCTTACCGGTTTTGCCGGCGTACCGACCTTCAACCGCGGCAACTCGGCCCATCAATATGCCTTCGTCAACGGCCGGCCGGTCCAGGACAAGCTGATCCTTTCGGCGATCCGCGGCGCCTATGCCGAGACGATCCCGGCCGGGCGCTATCCGGTGGCCGTCCTGTCGCTGTCGCTCGATCCGGCGCTCGTGGATGTCAACGTCCATCCGGCCAAGTCGGACGTGCGCTTTCGCGATCCGGGCCTCGTGCGCGGGTTGATCGTCGGTGCGGTGCGCGAGGCGCTGGCGCGCGACGGAAGCCGGGCGGCAACGACTGGCGCAGACGGTATGCTGCGCTCCTTCAGGTCGGGTTTCCAGCCGGGCTACCAGCGGCCAGCGCAAGCCGCATGGTCGGCCGGGAGCTCCCCATCGCGTCCGTTTTCTGCAAACGGCGGTTTTGGCGAAAGGCCGCAGGCCTCCTTCGACGGACTGAGTACGCCGGCTGCGCGCGCCGAACCGCAGGCGCAGGCATGGCAGCAGCCCCGACCAGGCGAAGAACCGTCGCCCCGTTACCCGCTCGGCGCTGCGCGCGCGCAGATCCACGAGAACTACATCGTCGCGCAGACGGATGACGGGCTTGTCATCGTCGACCAGCACGCCGCACATGAGCGGCTGGTGTTCGAGGCAATGCGAAAGGCGCTGCAATCTAAACAGCTGCCGTCACAGGTGCTGCTGATCCCGGACATCGTCGACCTGCCGGAAGAGGATTGCGACCGGCTGATGGCGCATGCCGAAGGCTTCAAAGAGCTTGGGCTTGCAATCGAACGCTTCGGGCCGGGGGCGATTGCAGTGCGCGAAACGCCGGCCATGCTCGGCGAGGTCGATGCGCAGGGCCTCATCCGCCAGCTTGCCGACGAGATTTCCGAATGGGACACAGCCGGTGGCCTTTCGGCCAAGCTCGAATACGTCGCCGCGACCATGGCCTGTCACGGCTCGGTGCGCTCCGGCCGCAGGCTCCGGCCGGAGGAAATGAATGCGCTGCTCCGGCAAATGGAAGTGACGCCGGGCTCCGGCCAGTGCAATCACGGGCGGCCGACCTATATCGAACTGAAGCTGTCGGATATCGAGCGGCTGTTCGGACGCAACTGAAAACGCTGGCAATAACGCCCGCCCCGCGATATTGGCAGTCGAAGGCAACAGGGAACGGAGCAGGATGAACTTGTTTGAAGGAAACGGGAACCGCGAGGCGAAGATCCGCTATCTCGATGCAGATTTCCAGATCCTGTCGCCGGGTTCCTACGTCATCTGCGCCATGACCGGCAAGCGTATCCCGCTCGACGAGCTACGCTACTGGAGCGTTGCCCGCCAGGAACCCTATGCCGACGTCGTTTCTTCGCTCGAAGCCGACAAGCGGGCCGGCGTGCTGCCGAACCAGAAGCGCTGATCAAGGAAACGCCATTGAAAGAGCGCTCGCTCGGCCGCCCGATCATTGATGCGGCGAGACGCTACCCGCAGCGCAATGGTCACGAAGGCCTGAAGGTTATCTTGAGTCTTTCAGGAGGCACTTGTCGAAGTGCTGTCCAGCCCGCAGAAAACGACCATCGTCGTTTGAGTATCTGCTGTTAATAGCCTCGTTTCCGGCTTCCGGAATTTCGTTCCTTCGTCGCGTTGCTTCATTGCGACATCTATGCCGAGGGATATTCGATTGAAATTGGACAGCGCCTGTTTTGGCCGCGGTTTGCAAAGTGAGTTTTTCCGAGATCCGCGGCAGGCGCCCGTAAACTCAGCCGGGCTTCCGGCTTTTTCTCAGTCGCCGCTCTCGGCAGGCCTCAATGGCACGATCGATGATGAGGCCGGGTGCCTGCGGATCTTCGAACGCCATTTCGACTTCGATGACGCGGCATCTGGCGGCGAGTTCCTCCGCTTTGCCATGGTGGCCGGCAAGCCGCACGAAATCCTTCGAGGTCGTGACGATCAGGAGATCGTCGCGCTCGGCAATTGACAGCAGGTCCGCCATCTCATCGTCACTCAGGTGTTCGTGATCACCGAAAGACCTGCCGGTCGCGATTTCGGCGCCGAGTGATTCCACCGTCCGGAAGAACTTGCCCGGATCGGCAATGCCAGCAAAGGCCAGCACCTTCCGGCCGGCGAGGTCGTTTTCGCCGCAAACCTTCAACGATGCGGTGAAATACGGTTTGGCGGCGCGGGCAGCCATGCGGACGATTGCATCGGCGGCATTGCCCTTTCCCACTTTCAAAAGTGCGCTGGCATAGCGCATCTGCACGGAGATCGGTGCGCGCACGGGACCGCCCGGCACGGTATGCCCATTGCCCAGGCCGCGCGTCGTGTCGATGACGAGCAGGGCATAGTCGATCGCCAGGCGGGCGCTCTGGAAACCATCGTCCATGATGATGAGGTCGGCCCCTTCCTTGACCAGCCGCTCGGCGCCTTCGACGCGGCGGCGCGAAACGACCGTCATCGCCTCGCGGGCAAGCAGCAGCGGCTCGTCGCCGACGGCAACGGCGCGATGATGAGCGGGATCGACAACCACGGTGACGTCCAGAGAACCGCCATAGCCCCGACTGAGGAAGCCGGGCCTCAACCCCTTGGCCTTGGCCGCACGAGCGATCGTCAGAGCTGTCGGGGTCTTGCCGGCGCCGCCTACGGTAAAATTGCCGATGCAGATGACGGGAACGAGGACGGAAGCGCGGCGTGCATGCGTCATGCGATAGCCAGCGATCCGTCCATACAGGAAGGAAAACGGCCAGAGCGCCCATGCCCGCCAATCAGCTTTCGTCCACCAAAACGGCGGCGCTTCGGATACCATCACTGCCGCCCTATGCTCCTCCGGTGCCTTGCCGGCCACCGGCCATCCCCTCGACTGGCGGGAAAGAAAGGGCAAAATTGCAGAAAAAGCAAGCTTTTGCTCCCGAGAGTCCTCATTGCCGTGCTCGTCAAAGGAAGCCACGGTGCGCCTGCGCTGCAAATGAAACAAGGATATAAAAAAGTCTGCCGCGCCATGGACATGGCGCGGCTTGACGAGCACAGAGATCGGGAGAGCACCTCGCGGCAAGTATGACTGGGCCCGCACGGTCGGCAATCATGCCAGTTGCAGGTTCGGCAACAGTCCCTCGAGTTCGGTGATATCGTTGAGGCAATAGTCGGATGCGGCAGCCAACGATTCCCGCGAGCCGGTGCCCGTCAGCACGGCGATCTTCAGGCCCGCCTCGGCATTGTGGCCCATGTGCAGGTCGTGATTGTTGTCGCCGACGACCGCCACTTGCGCCGGCTCTAGCCCGGTCGCCTTGCAGAAGCCGAGGACCATTCCAGCGTCCGGCTTGCTTCCGAAGCCGCTGTCATAACCGGCGATGTAGTGCACGAACTCGGCGAAACCGAAACGCTGTGCCGTCTGGCGGATGGAGCGTTCGTTGTCGCTGGAGGCGATGCCAAGCTTGAAGCCGCGGCGGTGCAGGCGGCCGAAGTAGGCGGCAAGATCGGTGACCGGTACGGAAAAGTCGGCAGCATGGGAAAAGAGAGCGTCGAGCTTGATCGTCAGTTCGACGACATCGATCCTGGAGCCCGCCGCCACCAGCCCCTCGGCGATCTGCCGGGTATTGCCGGCAGCCAAGAGACTGTCGGGCACGATATGGCCGGTCGCCGGGTCCATTCCGGTTGCCAGCAGCAGATGGTCGGCGAGCACCGGATCGTCTTGCGAGGCGATGCGGGCCAATTCACGGTTCACCGGCAGCCAGCTCTCATCATAATCGAGCAAGGTGCCGTCCTTGTCGAAGAGGATGCCCTTGATTTGCGTAGCCGTCATCTTTTCCATCAGCCTTCCGCCATCGACCTCGGCAGCAGTCTTGCCTTCACCGTCAGTGGATTGATGTAAGGCTCGAGCGATTTTACTGTCGCCGTCAGCGCGCCGCGCATTTCCTGCACGGCCGCGACGCCGGCCTCGATCATACTGCGGCGTGCCTCGCCATTGATGAGTAGATAATGCACCCCCTTGGCCAGCATCTCGGTATCGCGCACCATGCGGGCGCTGCCGCGGCGGGCAAGCTTCTGGTAGGCGTCGCGGAAATTCTGGACGTTGCTGCCGGAAAGTACAGCGCAGCCCAGCATCGCGGGTTCAAGCGGGTTCTGCCCGCCTTCGGCAAAGAGCGAACGGCCGACGAAGGCAACTTCCGTCATCCGCAGGTAAAGGCCCATTTCGCCGATGGTATCGCCGAGGAAGATATCGACATCCGGCGAGAGTACGTCGTCGCGCGTGCGGCGAGCAACCTTGAGACCCTGCTTGACGAGCATTTCTTCGATTTCATCGGAACGCTCAGGGTGGCGCGGCACGATGATCGTCAGCTGGCCGTTTCGCTCCTTCAGCGTGCGATGAACGACCGCCGCGGCATTCTCCTCACCTTCGAAAGTGGAGATCGCAGCCCATGTCTTGCGATCGCCGATCTGCTTCTTGTAGCGGGCGAGGACGGATGTGTCATAAGGCGGTGCGTCGGTATCAACCTTGAGATTGCCGGAGGTCGTCACGTGCCTTGCCCCGAGATCGCGAAAACGCTCGGCATCGATATCCGACTGGGCGATCACAAGCGCGAGGTTCTCGAACAGCGCCTCGGCGATGGCCGTGCGGCGCTGCCAGCGCGCGAAGGAGCGATCCGACATGCGCGCATTGACGAGGATCTGCGGAATGCGGCGGCGGCCGAGTTCCATGACGGTCGCCGGCCAGATTTCCGACTCTGCAATGATGGCGCAATCCGGCTGCCAGTATTCGAGGAAGCGGCTGACGGCAGGCTTCAGGTCGAGTGGCACATATTGATGGATGGCCTCATTGCCGATGCGCTCGGCTGCGAGCCTTGCCGAGGTGATCGTGCCCGTCGTCAGGATCACATGAATGTCACGGCGGCGGATTTCGCGGATAAGGGGAATGACGGCGTTGGTCTCACCGACGCTCGCCGCGTGGAACCAGACGAGCGGTCCCTGCGGCCGGTTTGCACTGGCATAACCAAAGCGCTCCGTGCGACGCGCACGCTCTTCCTTGCCCTTCGCGGTCCGGTAGGCGAGATAGGCGCCGACGATCGGAGAGGCGATGACCCCTGCCGTTCGATAGAGGCCCAGCGCGAACCGCGCTCTTGGCGAACTCATCTAAAATGCCTCCGATCAGCGATGATCGACATCAAACCCATTCCCATCAATTATTGTTGCGGCCGGAATGACCGAGTAATTTGTTCAGAATGCGTCAATCGCCTGTGGCGCCCATCCAACAATGCGCAAGGGCGGCCCTGCCGAATGGGGCGGTATCGGGCGCGTGCGAGGCTGAAATCAGTTATTTCCAGCCTTGTTCTGCGGATCGAGCAAGCGATGCATATGGACGATGAAGTAACGCATATGTGCGTTGTCCACGGTCGACTGCGCCTTGGCCTTCCAGGCCGTTAGCGCCGAGGCGTAATCAGGAAAAATACCGACAATATCGAGATCATTCAGATCGCGGAACTGAACTTCGGTCAGGCTTTCCAGTTCGCCGCCAAATACGAGATGCAAGAGCTGCTTTTTGTCGCCAGATTCCGTCATTTTCTTCTCTTTCTTTTCTCGTCTCCTCCGCGCTTTCATCTGCGGGATTTTGACGAAAACGTCAACTGCTTCGTATTTTAGCAAGCCCTTCGAGGAACTCCGCAACGCGAGGGCCGGCGGCGCCGCAAAGCTCGCCATGACTGACTTCAGAACGGTTGTAGACAATCGAGCGTCCTTCGAGATCGGTCAGCCGGCCGCCGGCGCGTTCGAGGATGAGATCGGCTGCCGCAAGATCCCAGTCATGCGAATTGCGCTTGACGAAGGTACCCTCAAGACGTCCATCGGCGACCATCGCGATGCGGTAGGCGAGCGAGGGCACGTGCTTCACCCTTTCGATCTTCCGCCGGAAGGGATCGGGGAACGCCTTCAGGATGTCCTCACCGATTGCAAATCGACTGACGGTATCGGGCCCACTGGCCGATACGGCGATAGGCTTGCCATTCTTCATCGCCGCACCGCCTTCGACCGCCTCGAAAAGCTCGTCGAGGGCAGGAGCATACAGTACTCCGGCAACCGGCCTGCCGCGATGGACGACGGCGACGCTAACGCACCACAGATTAAGGCCGCCGAGGAAGGCGCGCGTGCCGTCGATCGGATCGATGACGAAAAGCGTCTCGGCCGACAGACGGGCCGCGCTATCCTCGGTCTCTTCTGAAAGCCAGCCATAATCCGGCCTGGCGCGGCGCAGGATGGATTCCAGCGTTTCGTTGGCGGCGAAATCGGCAGCGCTGACGGGCGAGCGGCCTCCATTCTTCCACCAGACCTCGGGCGACTGATTGAAAAAACCGAGAGCAACATCACCCGCCTTTTTCGCGGCACCCGCGATCAATTCGAGATCGCTTTGCCAGCGGGCCGTCCGAACGTCACACATTACATCAATCCAATTCCAACAGGTCGGGGCGCTCTAGCGTCCCGCAAGCGTCATTCCCTCGATCGCCAGTGTCGGAGCTGCTACGCCATACTTGCGATCGATGTCGTTTGCGGGCGTTACGCGCATGAACATCTCCTTGAGGTTCGAGGCGATCGTCACTTCGGAGACGGGGAATGTCAGCTCGCCGTTTTCGATCCAGAAGCCGGTCGCGCCGCGGCTATATTCGCCTGTGAGCATATTCACACCCTGGCCGATAAGTTCAGTCACGTAGAAGCCGTTCCCGACGCTCCGGATCAACTCTTCCGGCGAGATATCGCCCGGTTCGAGCGCGAGGTTCGTCGAAGCGGGCGTCACCGAATTGCCGCTGCGCACGCCGCGGCCATTGGTTTCCATGCCGATTTCACGGGCCGTCGAAGTCGAAAGGAACCAATGCTTGAGGACACCGTCCTCGATCATCACCAGCCGCTCGCCGGAAATGCCTTCGCCATCGAACGGACGCGAGGACGGGCCGCGGACAATCAGCGGATCGTCGGTGATCGAAAGGCCGGATTTCAGCACCTGCTGGCCCATCTTGTCGCGCAGGAAGCTGGATTTGCGCGCGACGGACGCGCCATTGATGGCGCCGGCGATGTGACCGACAAAACCGCGAGCAATGCGCGGATCGAAGACGACAGTGATCCCCTTGCCGGTATCGACCTGACGCGGATTGAGGCGCTTGACCGCACGCTCGCCGGCGCGGCGGCCGATTTCGGCGGCCTCGTCGAGTTCGGCGTAATAAAGGCGACTGTCGTAATCGTAATCGCGCTCCATGTTTGTGCCTTCGCCGGCAATGACGCTGACTGAACGGCCGAAGCGCGAACCCATATAGCTGCCTTGGAAGCCGTGCGAGGTGACGAGCACCAGCCCCCCGAATCCAGCGGAGGCTCCGCCGCCGGACGAGTTGGTGACACCCTTGACCTCAAGCGCGGCGGCCTCAGTCGCAAGCGCTGCCTCGCGCAACATGTCGGTGGAAACTTCCGTCGGGTCGAAAAGCTCAAGATCGGGATAGGATTTCGCAAGCTTCTGCTCGTCGGCCAGGCAGGCGAAGGGGTCTTCAGGCGAGACCTTTGCCATCGCGACAGCGCGTTCGGCCAGCGCCTTGAGGTCGAAGCCGGGATTGGCCGAAACGCTCGCGACCTTCCGGCCAACGAAGACGCGCAGCGAGAAATCGTCGCTCTCAGACGATTCAGTGCCTTCGACCTTGCCGAGGCGGATGGCGACGGATTGCGAACGCGAGCGCACGACAACAGCATCGGCGGCATCGGCGCCGGCCGCCCTGGCAAGATCGATCAACTGGCTTGCACGGGAAAGAAGTGTCGAGGAATCTATTTCTGCGGACATGATTTGGCCTTTCCTTGGGCTTCCATTTATTGTGCACTTCCGAAAGCATCAAGGCCGCCGCCGCCGATTCTTTTTCGCGCGGCTTGCGCGCTTCCCCTCATTGAAAGAAACGCCGCGACATGTCCGCCTCCAATGCCCTCTTTTCCGAAACGATCCTGCTGCTCGGCGGCGCGGTCGTTGCCGCCCCAATCTTCAAGAAGCTCGGGCTCGGCACGGTGCTCGGCTATCTTGCCGCGGGCGTCGTTATCGGTCCGATATTCCATGGCATCACAGACGGCGAGCAGGTTTTGGGCGTTGCCGAGCTCGGCGTCGTATTTTTGCTCTTCATCATCGGCCTCGAGCTCAAGCCGCAGCGGCTCTGGCAGATGCGACGCGACATCTTCGGGCTCGGCATCGGGCAGGTGATGCTGACGGGACTGGCGCTGACGGCGCTTGCCTATTTCTCCGGCGTGCTCGACTGGCGCGGAAGCGTCGTTGCGGGCTTTGGGCTGGCGCTTTCTTCCACTGCCTTTGCGATGCAGATCCTCGATGATGCTGGCGAGGTGAACACCAGATACGGGCAGCGGTCCTTTTCGATGCTGCTCTTCCAGGACCTGGCAATCGTGCCGCTCTTGGCGCTGATTACCGTTCTCGACGGACGAACCGGCAGTAATACGCCGCTTCTGGACTTTGCGATCGCGATCGGTGCCGTCGGTGCGATGATCGTCATGGGGCGCTATCTGCTGACGCCGCTCTTCCAGGTGATCGCGAGGACCGGGGCACGCGAGGCGATGATCGTCGCGGCACTTTTCGTGGTCATGGGATCGGCAAGCCTGATGCAGTTTGCCGGGCTTTCCATGGCGATGGGAGCGTTCCTGTCCGGCGTCATGCTCGCCGAATCCTCCTACCGGCATGAGCTTGAGGCCGACATCGAACCTTTCCGCGGCGTGCTTCTCGCCATCTTCTTCATGGCGGTCGGCCTGTCTCTGGAACTGGATGTTTTGATCGACAACGCGCTCTTCATCGTCGTCGCGGTGCCGATCGTGATGGCCGTCAAGGCTGTGATCATCTATGGCCTGTGCCGGGTGAGCGGTTCTTCGCAAGACGATGCCATCCGCATCGCTTTCCTGCTGCCGCAGGGCGGCGAATTCGGCTTCGTGTTGTTCACGACTGCCGGTGCGGTGGGGCTGATGCCCTCGAGCACGGCATCGCTCCTGGTCGCCATCGTCACACTCTCGATGGCGCTGACTCCGCTCGGGGCCGCACTTTCAAGACGTATGCTGAAAGGCGAGGATCAGGAGGAGCTCGATGAAGACTTCAAGGGTGCGGGCGCCGATGTTCTGATGGTCGGCTTCTCGCGTTTCGGCCAGATCGCCGCGCAGATCCTGCTCGCGGGCGGGCGCGACGTGACGGTCATCGATTTCTCCGCCGACCGTATCCGACAGGCGTCCTCCTTCGGCTTCCGTATCTATTTCGGCGACGGAACACGCAAGGACGTGCTGCGCTCGGCCGGCATCGACAAGGCGAAGATCGTCGTCGTCTGCACGCACAAGCGGGAAATCACCGATAAGGTGGTAGACCTGGTGCAGGCTGAATATCCGCATGCAAGGCTTTTCGTACGTTCCTACGACCGTGTCCATTCAATCGCGCTCAGGAATCGCAACGTCGACTACGAATTGCGCGAAACGCTGGAATCGGGCCTGCTTTTCGGCCGCCGCACGCTAGAGGCGCTGGGAGTCGACGAGGCGGACGCCTTGGAGATCGGCGAGGATATCCGCAAGCGCGACGAGGAGCGCCTGGCGCTTCAGGTAACCGGTGGGCTACAGGCGGGCCGCGACATGCTCTTTTCCCAGCCGGTCCGGCCAGAACCGCTGGTGAAGCCCAAGCGAACGATGGATTTTGACGAAGATCCGCTAGCGGGAACGGCCGACGTCACGGCGGATGCCTAAGCTCTGAGGCGGGCTTCGAATTCCTGATCAAGCGCGCGCTTCAGTTCATCCTTGACGCCCGCAGACATGGCCAATACCTCGCGCGCCTTTAGAAAATCCATCACGCCGGTGCGGCCGACGGCCGGGCGCAAGAAGATGTGCGGCGGCTGGAGCTTGAGTTTCAGCGTGATTGCCGTCTGCATCATCAGTTGGCCGGAACCGAAGATGCTTTCCATGCGGTTGGGGATATGTGTGCCGTCGCCTTCCGGCGCACCGACGACATCGACACCGATGACGATGTCGGCAATATCCATCAGGCACTCGTAGGGGACTGGATTGCTGATGCCGCCATCGATCATCACCCGGCCGTGCAGACGAACGGGCATGAAGACTGCAGGAATGGAAGACGATGCGGCAAGCGCCGGAAACAGCGCTCCTTCGCCTATGATGACTTCGCTCTGACCGTAGTAATCGGTCGTGATGACGTTCATCGGGATATTCAGATCTTCGAAGCGATCCGGCAGGCCGGGCGGCAGGAAGGCCTTGAGGATGCGCTCGAGATTGAACTGGCCGATACGGATTCCCTTTGCGACGGCATCGCGGACCGTCTGCGGCCGGAGACCCCAGATGCGGCTGACGACAGCCGTCTTGTTACCGACCGTCATCAGCGCGTGCTCGCGGATCGCCTCGCCACTCATGCCGGCCGCCATGCCTGCACCCATGATGGCGCCGATCGAGGCGCCGGAAATCGCAACGGGTCGGATGCCGAGCTCGTCCAGGGCTTCGATCACGTGGATATGGGCGAGCCCACGGGCGCCGCCGCCGCCGAAGGCAATGGCAACCGTCGGCATGCGGCTCGCAACAGGCATCTCGTTATTTGCAATAACCGCCTGCCGCACAACCCAACTCCGGATAACCCGCCGCCCCTATTCAGGCTGGTAGCGGAAGAAATGAACCCTTGTATCGCCAAAGATGCGATCTTCGAGAAAGAGATAGGAAGGATCAACCGAAACGGCAACATCCGACCGCTCTTCGAGAACGGCAATCGCGCCCGGAACGAGCCAGCCGCCCCTGGCGGCCGCTGCCATTGCCTTTTCACCCAGGCCCTTGCCATAGGGTGGATCGGCGAAAAGCATGCTGAAAGGCTCGAGATTGCCGACAGAACCCAGGTCCGTGGCGTCACGCCGCAGAATACGGGTGCGGCCGTGGAGGCCGAGCGCATCGATATTCTCCCACAGAAGCCCCCTTCCCTCGACACTGTTTTCGACAAAGAGCGCATGACGGCAGCCGCGCGAGATGGCTTCAAGCCCGACGGCGCCGGTGCCGGCGAAAAGATCCAGGATCCGGGTGCCGTCGAGGCATTCCGAATAGGCGTGGCTCAGGATATTGAACAGGCTCTCACGCGTCCGGTCGGCAGTCGGCCGGATGTCGTTCGATTTCGGCACGGCGAGCGGCCGTCCGCGAAACTCACCTCCGACGATCCGCACCGCGCGTCGTTCCCTTTCCTTTCGGTCCACCGCGCGAGGGCGCGCCCGAAGGCTTTCCGCCACCGCCCGGCCGATCGCCCTTAGGCTTGCTTGAGAATTTCTTGGAGCCGCCCGGCTTGCCGAAGCTCTTGCCACCGGGCTTGTCGCCTAAAGGCCTTTCGCCGCGCGGATGTTCAATGCGGCCCTCGCCGGCAGCGCTGCGGGCAGTGCGCGCACGATCGCCGAAGGACCGGTGGCGCTCGTCACCTTCTTCGCGTGGTCTGCGCTCGCCACGGGGCTTGTCGGCAAAAGGCCGGTCCCCGCGCGAAGGCCGCTCGCCGGTCGCACGCTCGCCACGCGCCGGACGGTCACTGAAAGAGCGGGGACGCTCATCACCCTCAGCACGTGGCCTGCGCTCGCCGCGAGGCTTGTCGCCAAAAGGCCGGTCCCCGCGCGAAGGCCGGTCGCCGGACGGGCGCTCGCCACGCGCCGGACGGTCGCCAAGACCACGATCGGGGCGTGCTGGACGATCGCCGAACGAGCGCTTGCGGCCAAAACCCTCGCCGTCATCCCTGGACTTCGGCGAAACTTCGCTGGATCGGATCCACTCGCCTTCTTCGTCGCGGGCGCGGTTGATCTGCACGCGTGGCCGGTCGTCGCCATGGCCCGAGGGCTGCGGCTTACTGCTGCCCGGCTTTTCGCCACGCTTGCGGGCGGTCGGGGCATTCTTCGCAGCCTTGGCTGCCGCCTTTTCACCGAGCGGGCGGGCGCCGGGCGCCATCCAGACGTTGGCGTTTCTGCGGCTGCCCAGTGCCGGACGCTTGGGCCGGTCGTCTTCCTTGCGGCCAACATCGCGGTCGCCTTCGCGCCTGCCATTCCGGCGGTCATCGCGGCGATCGTCACGCTTGGTGTCGAGGCGGCTCAAGGCCCGCTCGCGCTTGTCCCCAGGCTTCCGGGAGCGCTCGCGCTTCTCCGGCCTCGTTTCCACCTCTTCTTCGGCAGCAAGGGCAGGCGCGTTGTAGATCGGGGCATCGAAGTTCGCCTTGGCATCCTCGATCAGGCGCGGGCCAAGCTGATCGCGCAGCGTGCGTCCGCGCACTTCAACGACATGGCCTTCCGGCAGATCGCCGAGTTGGAACGGACCATAGGAAACGCGGATGAGACGGTTGACATCGAGGCCGAGCGCGCCGAGCACGTTCTTGATTTCACGGTTCTTGCCTTCGCGAAGACCCATGGTGATCCAGACGTTGGAACCCTGTGTGCGGTCAAGCGTCGCTTCGATGGAGCCGTAGAGCACGCCGTCGACGGCCATGCCGTCCTTCAGCTTGTCGAGCGCTTCCTGATCGATCTCGCCATGGGCGCGCACGCGGTAGCGGCGGAGCCAGCCGGTGGTCGGCAGCTCGAGCGCCCGGGCAAGACCACCGTCATTGGTCAGCAGCAGCAAGCCTTCGGTATTGATGTCGAGCCGGCCGATGGACATGACGCGCGGCAGCTCTTCTGGCAGGTTGTCGAACACCGTCGGGCGGCCTTCCGGGTCGGAATTGGTGGTCACCAGACCGGCCGGCTTGTGATAGAGCCAGAGGCGCGTGCGCTCGATGCCACGGATCGGCACGCCGTCGACCTCGATCTTGTCGGTAAGCGTCACGTTGACCACCGGAGTATCGAGCGTCTTGCCGTTCAGCGTCACTCGGCCCTCCATGATCATGCGCTCGATGTCGCGGCGCGAGGCAACGCCTGCGCGCGCCATGACCTTGGAGATGCGTTCCGCCTTGGTTTCGCCTTCGGTCTCGGCAACTGCTACCTTGGGGGGCAAGCTTCTTGCCGGTTTGCCTTCGGTTTTCGGCCGCCCATCGTGCGCGGAGGGCCTGCCGCCCGGCCGTTTTGACTTGTCTTTGAATGTCATTTGTTGTTTGCCTGCCTTTTGGGGCCTGTCTATCAGGTCGCGCCCTTGCGGTTAAGTGGGAAATTGCCGGATCGTGAAGACAAATCGGTTTATGGAGATGGCCCTTGACGAAGCGCGAGCAGCAGGCGCGCGTGGCGAAGTGCCGATTGGCGCCGTGGTGGTGCTCGATGGCGCCGTCGTTGCGCGCGCCGGCAACCGGACGCGGGAGCTCTACGACGTCACGGCCCATGCCGAAGTGGCTGCGATCCGCATGGCTTGCGAAGTCCTGGGGCAGGAGCGCCTGGTTGGCGCCGACCTCTACGTGTCGCTGGAGCCCTGCACCATGTGTGCCGCAGCTATTTCGTTCGCGCGCATTCGCAGGCTCTACTACGGTGCCGAAGACCCCAAAGGCGGGGCAGTCGACAATGGTGTGCGGTTTTACGCCCAGCCGACCTGCCATCACGCTCCGGAGGTCTATTCCGGTTTGAACGAAACGGAATCGGCGGACATCCTCAGAACGTTCTTTGCCGAAAAGAGAGAGCTTCCATGACCCGAGCATTGTTGTTCTCGCCGCCTCGCTTGCAGGGGGCGCCCGGCGCTGAGAAGATACCGTGCAAAGGTCTATGCGGACCCCTATGCGGGGCTAGGCGGGACAAGGTGAAGTGGTCGGCGAGCCGGCTCACGGCCTTCTCTTCGTGCCGGCACTTGACGACGCCATCTTCATCCTGATGATCGCGCACGGCAGGCACCCCGGAACGAGCGCGCTTTCACCGGCTGCATTCTTTTCAAATGTCAGATTTTGCACATCGCGCTCGTTCGCCGTTGGTTTGCGGCGCGGCAAGCCTCATATGGCCTTAACTTACTGCAGGAAGTTCCACCACTTCTTGCCGGTGCCGGCAACTGCGGCATCCTTCCTGCGCTGCTTTGCCTTCTTGAGCTCGGGCTCGCCAAGATCTTCGAGCTTGGCGGGATCGTCGACCTGGCGATAGGTGGTGGGCGGATCGGAAATGTAGCGGCGCTGATCGAGATAGGCTCCCTTCTGCAGGGCACGGGCTTCGCGGTAGGCCTTGGTCTGCGCTTCGGTCGTCTGGCGACCGCCTTCGACGCCGTTCTTGGCGAGCGGCGAGACATAGGTATATTTGTCTTCGTTGTCGTCGGCTTCCTTGACGAGGCGAGCACGGGTTTCTTCCGGCGACTCGACCCACTGCGGATTTTCCTTGCTGGCGATCGTCTGCTGCGGCTCGACCAGCGCTTCCTTGGAAGCCTGGGCAGGCAAGACCAGCGTCGGGCGCGGCGTGTACTTGACGCCCTTGTTCTTCGGCTCACGGGGAGCCAGGGACACGGACTGGCCGAGATCGTCCCCAAGCTGCGCCATCGCCGACGTGCCTGTACCGTAGGTCGGGCTGCAGCCGGAAGCTATCGAACCCGCTGTCACAACAACAGTCAGGCAAGCGCCTACACGGAACCAACGCGTCGCTAACATGAAAACCCTTCCAGCCATGCCGGTGCAATCATCGCCCTACCGGATGACGTCCCCCTGACGTAAAAATCCGGCCATTTTCAGGCAGCTTCTACCGGATGAACTGCAAAAGAGCAATTCATCCGGCATTTTTCTTCAGTATTACAACCCGAGTTCACGCAATGCAGCGGCATCGCGCGCCGATACATCCGGATACTGCGGATCGGAGCCGACATCCTTGGTGATGCGCCAGGACCGGGCGCATTTGGTTCCCTCGGCAAGTGCCGGCTCGACGCTGACGCCGGGAACTTCCGGCAGCCGGAAAGCGTCGGCAGGCCCCTCGGTGACATCGACGGCAATTCCGGAGGTGATGCAGATTTCCGAGAAATCCAGCCCGTCAAGAGCCGCGCGAAGCACGCTGTCGGTGACATGCACGACGGGCGCTGCTTCCAGCGACGAGCCGATCCGCTTGTCCTTGCGCTCGATCTCCAAAGCGCCGGTCACGACCGAACGGATCGCACGGACCTTCTTCCACTTGCCGGCCAGCGCTTCGTTCTTCCATTCAGCCGGGATCGCCGGGAACTGCTCGAGATGAACCGAGACCGCCTTTGGATCGCGCGACAGCCACGCCTCTTCCATCGTGAAGGGCAGCATCGGCGCCATCCAGGTGACCATGCAATCGAAGATATTGCGGATGACATGGAGAGCCGCACGGCGTCGCAGGCTCGACGGAGCATCGCAGTAAAGCGCGTCCTTGCGGATGTCGAAATAGAAGGCCGAGAGCTCGACATTGGCAAAGTCGATCAGCGCGCGCGCAATCTTCTTGAAGTCGAAGCCATCGTAGTTCTCGCGCACGAGCTCGTCGAGCTCGGCCAGGCGGTGGAGCATCAGCCGTTCCAGCTCCGGCAGATCGGCGAGCGCGATCACTTCGCCCTTGTCGTGGGAAAGCGTGCCAAGCATCCAGCGGACCGTGTTGCGAAGCTTCCGGTAGGCATCGACATTCGTCTGAATGATCGTCTTGCCGACGCGAAGGTCGTCCGCGTAGTCGGAGGTCATGACCCAGAGGCGGAGGATATCCGCACCGGCATCCTTCATCACTTCCTGCGGCGCGGTGACATTGCCCTTGGACTTCGACATCTTCTCGCCCTTCTCGTCCATGGTGAAGCCATGGGTGAGGACTGCGTCGTAAGGCGCGCGGCCGAGGGTAGCAGCCGATTCGAGCAGTGAGGAATGGAACCAGCCGCGATGCTGATCCGAGCCTTCGAGATAAAGATCGGCCGGCCATTTAAGATCCGGGCGGTCTTGAAGCGTGAAGGTGTGCGTCGAGCCTGAGTCGAACCAGACGTCGAGGATATCCATGACCTGCTTCCACGGCTCGTTCGCCTTGTTGGCGAGGAAACGCTCCCGCGCACCTTCGGCGAACCAGGCGTCGGCGCCTTCGCTTTCGAAGGCTTCGAGAATGCGGGTATTGACCTCGTCGTCCTGCAGGATCTGTCCTTGCTCGTCGACGAAGACGCAGATCGGCACGCCCCAGGCGCGCTGGCGCGAAAGCACCCAATCCGGGCGCTGTTCGATCATCGCACGCAGGCGGTTCTGGCCGGCAGCCGGTACGAAGCGGGTTGCATCGATCGCGTTCAGCGCACGCGAGCGCAGCGTCGTTCCGTCGCCGAGCTCCTTGTCCATATAGACGAACCACTGCGGCGTGTTGCGGAAGATGACCGGCTTCTTCGAGCGCCAGGAATGCGGATACGAGTGCTTCAGGCGGCCCCGTGCGAAGAGCGCGTGACGGGCGATCAACGCCTTGATGACACGCTCGTTGGCATCACCCTTCTTGCCGCTGTCGTCGATAACACGCGCCGCGCCGCCTTCCGCATCCGGCCCGAAGCCGGGCGCATCGACGGTGAAGAAGCCGGCATCGTCGACCGGGAACGGGATCGTCGACGAAATGCCGCGCGCTTCAAGCTCCCGCATGTTGTCCATCCAGGCATCGAAGTCCTCGCGACCGTGGCTGGGGGCGGTATGGACGAAACCGGTTCCGGCGTCATCGGTCACATGCTCGCCATCAAGCAGCGGAACCTGGAAATCATACCCACCGCCGAGGCCGTGCAGCGGGTGGGCGCAGGTGACGGCGGCAAGTTCATCCGCTTTGATATCGCGAACGAAATTGAAGGTCACTTTCGCCTTGGCAGCGGATTCCTCAGCCAAGCGCTTGGCAAAGATCAGCTTCTCGCCCGGCTGCGGCCCGAAGTCGTTCTCGGCGGTCGCAACTTCGAACAGACCATAGGAGTAGCGCGAGGAGAAGGCGATCGCGCGGTTGCCCGGGATCGTCCATGGTGTGGTCGTCCAGATGACCACGAAGGCGCCTGCCAGTGCAGCGGGGCCCTCGGCGACGGGGAACTTCACCCAGATCATGTCGCTTTCGACATCGGCGTATTCGACTTCGGCTTCCGCCAGCGCAGTGCGCTCGACGACCGACCACATGACCGGCTTTGAGCCGCGGTAGAGCTGGCCGCTTCTTGCGATCTTCAAAAGCTCGCCGGCAATGCGCGATTCCGCGTGGAAGTTCATCGTCGTATAGGGATTATCGAAGTCGCCCTCGATGCCGAGGCGCTTGAACTCCTCGGACTGAACCTTGATCCAGCCTGCGGCGAAGTCGCGGCATTCCTTGCGGAACTCGTTGATCGGAACTTCGTCCTTGTTCTTTCCTTTCTCGCGGTACTTCTCCTCGATCTTCCATTCGATCGGAAGACCGTGGCAGTCCCAGCCGGGAACGTAGTTGGCGTCAAAGCCGCGCATCTGGAACGAGCGGTTGATGACGTCCTTGAGGATCTTGTTCAGCGCATGGCCGATATGGATGTTGCCGTTCGCATAGGGAGGGCCGTCGTGGAGGACGAACTTCTCGCGTCCGGCGGCGGATGCGCGCAGCTTCCTGTAGAGGCCCATCTGCTGCCAGCGTGCAACGATTTCCGGCTCCTTCTGCGGCAGGCCGGCGCGCATCGGGAAGTCGGTTTCGGGCAGGTAGAGGGTCTTCGAGTAGTCGAACTTTTCGGCTGTGTCGGTCATGTTTCAGCAATCGTTTCTGGGCGCCTTCAAGGCGCGACGGCTTCAAAAATGTTTGATGACGGAAGCGCTCGTTTGCCCAAGCGCCCAAAACCCGGACCTTCCGGCCGCTCAGCGCGCGCGGAAGGCCGGGCCGATAATTCGCATCGCACTCGACAGCCGGACTTTATTCATAGCGGCGGTTCATAGGCGTTTTTGCCGGGAAAAGGAAGAGGGATTTGAGGCCGCGCCAGCCGGCATCGCGGCATCAGACGAAACAAAGCTTAAGGTCGAGATCGCCGAGCGGCCGGACACCCGCAAGCAGCGCCCTCGCCTCCTGCTCGTCACGCTTGATCTGTTCGACGAGCGCGTCCAGGCCGTCGAACTTCAGTTCGGGCCGAAGGTGGCCGAAGAAGGAGACGGAACAGGTCCGGCCGTAGAGGTCGCCGCTGAAATCGAAGAGATAGGTCTCCAGCAATGGTGCACCGTTTTCGATCACCGTCGGGCGACGGCCGTAGCTCGCAACTGCATCGTAGAGCTTTGCGTCGTCCAGACGGAAGCGAACGGCGTAGACACCGGCTGCAAGGTCGGCCTCCGGTGGAAGCTGCATATTTGCGGTTGGAAAACCGAGCTCGCGGCCGAGCTTTTCGCCGCCGATCACCTCTGCCTCGACTGTATAGCGGTAGCCGAGCAGCGCGGCCGCCTGGCCGACATCGCCTTCCTTCAACAACTCGCGGATGCGGCTCGATGAGACGACCTCGGCATTCTCGTCGCGAAATGCGTCGATCAGAGTGACGCCGAAACCGTATTTATGGCCGGCATCCATCAGGAAGGCCGGGCCGCCCTCGCGATTCTTGCCGAAATGGAAATCGAAGCCGGTGACAACTTCGGAGGCACCCAGCCAGTCCTTCAGGATGCCGTGAATGAAGTCGTCCGGCGAGCGCTGCGAGAACTCGCGGTCGAAGGGATATTCGATGACGGCGTTGAAGCCGATCGCCTCCAGGATGCGGGCCTTCAAAGGTGCAGGCGTGATGCGGAAGACCGGTGTTTCCGGCCTGAAGACCGTGCGGGGATGCGGTTCGAAAGTCAGCACCAGTGCCGGGATCTCCCGCTCCTTCGAGATTTCCAGCGCGCGGTTCAGGACCGATTGATGGCCGCGATGGACGCCGTCGAAATTGCCGATGGCAATTACCCCGCCTTTCAAGTGGTCAGGCAGGGGTTCGCGGGTTTCATTGCGGTGAAAAACGGTCATCGGCGGGCTTCTTCTTATGCGAGGCGCGGCATCCACCACTTGGGCGCGGCCTTCTCGCGTTCGAGATAGGCATGCAGGATCGCCTCGTCGGTCTCGCCGTTCAGCGTGTATTCCTTCGCGTGGATGCCGCCGCTGATATAGAGGAGATCGAGGCCGTAATCGAGAGCGCCGTGCACATCCGTCGGCATGCCGTCGCCGATGGCAAGAATGCGACTTTTCGGGAAATCGCCGCGAAGCTCGTGCGCAGTTGCCAGCACGGCGTCGTAGATCGGCGCGTGCGGCTTTCCGGCGATGCGGATCTCGCCGCCCAACTGGTGGTAATAGGCAGCCATGGCTCCGGCGCAGGGGATGATGCGGTGCCCACGTTCAACGACAAGGTCCGGATTGGCGCAGACCATCGGCACGTTGCGCGCCTGAAAATCCTCCAGCATATCGGTGTAGTCTTCCGGCTTTTCCGTCTCGTCGTCGAAGAAACCGGTGCAGACCACGGTTTCGGCGTCCTTCGCATCGACGCGTTCGACGCCGAGACCTTCGATGATGGCCAGATCGCGATCCGGGCCGAGCAGGAACACCTTCTTCGGGCCTTGGGCGATCAGGCCGCGGGTGACGTCGCCGGAGGTGACGATCCGGTCATAGGCGCCGTCCTGGATGCCGATCTGGCGAAGCTGGGCGACGACCTGCGGCGCGATTCGCGGTGAATTGGTGATGAGGATGACGGCAAGCCCCTCGTCGCGCGCCGCTTCCAGAGCAGCAGCGGCAGTGGGGAAAGGATCGACGCCATTGTGAAGCACGCCCCAGACATCGCAGAAAATCGCATCATACTGGCTGGTGATCTCCGCAAAACTTCCAATCCGCTTGGCCATCCGATTTCCCGATTTGCTTTCAGTCAGGCGTGACATTGCAAAGGCATGCCGCGATGGCAAGGGGTTTTGGGCGTTCTTCAGCAAAAACCATCGTACATTGCACCAGAGTCACGCCACGCCGTCGACAGCCTGCGCGCCTCCGAAGCTCCGGCAACCGACACGGGTTGAACCGGGCGATGATTCAACAATTCCCGGCCTCTTCACAATTCCGGCGCAAAATTCCGTGATGGGTCTTCTTGACTCCTTCCGGAGCCATCCCTAAATGCTCGGCGCTAGCACTCCTCTACGGAGAGTGCTAACACTTATCCATGTGGGCCGCCCGGCCTGCGAATGTCATTTGATCGAGGGATTAGACAATGGCAAGCACCAATTTCCGCCCCCTTCACGACCGCGTCGTCGTTCGCCGCGTTGAGTCCGAAGAAAAGACCAAAGGCGGCATCATCATTCCCGATACCGCTAAGGAAAAGCCGCAGGAAGGCGAAATCGTCGCCGTCGGTTCCGGCGCTCGTGACGAAGCCGGCAAGGTCGTCGCTCTCGACGTCAAGGCTGGCGACCGCGTTCTGTTCGGCAAGTGGTCCGGCACAGAAGTCAAGATCAACGGCGAAGACCTTCTGATCATGAAGGAAGCCGACATCATGGGCATTATCGGCTGATCCAGCCGGTCGCTTTTTACTCGAAATCGCTGACAACCCTTCTCAGGAGTTTTCAAAATGGCAGCTAAAGAAATTAAGTTCGGCCGCACCGCGCGCGAAAAGATGCTGCGCGGCGTCGATATCCTCGCTGACGCAGTCAAGGTAACGCTCGGCCCGAAAGGCCGCAACGTCATCATCGACAAGTCCTTCGGCGCGCCGCGCATCACCAAGGACGGCGTGTCGGTCGCCAAGGAAATCGAACTGGACGACAAGTTCGAAAACATGGGCGCCCAGATGGTCCGCGAAGTCGCTTCGAAGACCAACGACATCGCCGGTGACGGCACCACGACCGCAACAGTTCTCGCACAGGCCATCGTTCGCGAAGGCAACAAGGCCGTTGCAGCGGGCATGAACCCGATGGACCTGAAGCGTGGCATCGATCTCGCCGTTAGCGAAGTCGTCAAGGATCTCCAGGCCAAGGCCAAGAAGATCTCCACTTCGGAAGAAGTAGCTCAGGTCGGCACGATCTCCGCAAACGGCGACAGCCAGGTCGGCCGTGACATTGCTGAGGCCATGCAGAAGGTCGGCAACGAAGGCGTCATCACCGTCGAAGAAGCCAAGACCGCCGAAACCGAACTCGAAGTCGTCGAAGGCATGCAGTTCGACCGTGGCTACCTGTCGCCGTACTTCGTCACCAACCCGGAAAAGATGGTTGCTGACCTCGAAGACGCCTACATCCTGCTGCACGAGAAGAAGCTCTCGAACCTGCAGTCGATGCTTCCGGTTCTCGAAGCTGTCGTCCAGACCGGCAAGCCGCTGCTCATCATCGCTGAAGACGTCGAAGGCGAAGCACTTGCAACGCTCGTCGTCAACAAGCTGCGCGGCGGGCTGAAGATTGCTGCCGTCAAGGCTCCGGGCTTCGGCGACCGCCGCAAGGCCATGCTCGAGGACATCGCGATCCTCACCGGCGGCACGGTCATCTCCGAAGACCTCGGCATCAAGCTCGAGTCCGTCACGCTCGACATGCTCGGCCGCACCAAGAAGGTTTCGATCTCCAAGGAAAACACCACGATCGTCGACGGCGCCGGCGCCAAGTCCGACATCGAAGGCCGCGTTGCACAGATCAAGGCGCAGATCGAAGAAACCACCTCCGACTACGACCGCGAGAAGCTGCAGGAACGCCTTGCCAAGCTCGCCGGCGGCGTTGCCGTCATCCGCGTCGGCGGCTCGACGGAAGTCGAAGTGAAGGAAAAGAAGGACCGTATCGACGACGCTCTCAATGCGACGCGCGCTGCTGTTCAGGAAGGTATCGTCCCGGGCGGCGGCGTTGCCCTGCTCCGCTCCTCCGTCAAGATCACCTCCAAGGGTGTGAACGACGACCAGGAAGCCGGCATCAACATCGTTCGCAAGGCGCTGCAGTCGCTGGTTCGCCAGATCGCCGACAACGCTGGTGACGAAGCTTCGATCGTCGTCGGAAAGATCCTCGACAAGAATGACGACAACTACGGCTACAACGCCCAGACGAGCGAGTATGGCGACATGATCGCCATGGGTATCGTCGATCCGGTCAAGGTCGTCCGTACGGCTCTGCAGAATGCAGCTTCAGTTGCTTCGCTGCTGATCACCACGGAAGCCATGATCGCCGAGCTGCCCAAGAAGGAAGCTCCGGCAATGCCGGGCGGCGGCATGGGCGGAATGGGCGGAATGGACATGATGTGAGACTGAGGTCTCGCATCTGAGCCATCCGGTTCAGTTCAGGAAGGGCGGTCTCTGACCGCCCTTTTTTTGAGCGCGAATTCGCAGCTGCGCAGCACCCGGCAAAGGCATCGACCTGGCGAAACGTCTAGACATTGCCTGTCTTCTTGACGCCACCAGCCGGAGCTTTCGCGAAGCTTGCGCCGCCAGATTTTCAGTAAATGTTCGAATTTTCGCTTGGACCGGTATCCGGCGGGCAAAAAAAGTTGCGTCGCGACCTGAAACCGCGTGAAAACGATCACAGACTGGTTTTTGTACTTCTCTTGCGACGCTTTCCAGCCAAATTGCCTGATGAGGCCGTATTGAGCGGACTGGGATCAGCCCCGAAAAAGCCGTTGCCGTTTGGCGAAAAGCTCCTATAAATCCGCTGCAATCGATCTGCGTTCGAGGATCGTTCTCACCCGCCAGTGAGACCGGACCGCCATCGTAACCCGCGTGAACATTCGCCGACGGATGTTTCCGCGACAAGCAAGAGCGAGCCTCGTTGCCCCGGCGATCGAGGTTTTAGACCGCAGGCAGGATGCCTGGCGCCGTATGACCCTGTTTCGCTCTGACCGCAGCGCAGCCGAGACTGCGCCTGAACCGGGGAACCTCTTGTTTAAGATCGCCAATGCAGCTCTTGCCGCCCCCCTGATGCCTGGATCGCTGGATCTGAGCCATCGCCACCAGGAAATGCTTGCTCAATTTTCGGTCTTTGAGGCCTGGCAGGGCGACTTTTCGAGCGGAATGATCCGCCTCGGCGACTGGAGTAGCATGCTGCATGGCCTTTCGGCACATGAATGCGGCCTTCTGAGCCTGCTGCGCTGCTATGATCCGAAAGATCGCGGGCATATCATCGCGCTTCTCGAGCAAGCTACAACTGTTTCATCGTCCTTCTGCTTTTCCACCACGATCATGATGCCGAACGGCCTGTGTCAGCCGGTTTTCTGCATGGGTCAGTCGAGCGGTGTGGAGAAAAAGTTCAGTGGTAGCATGGCGGGGGTCTTCATCTTTCCGCGCTTCACACAGGAAGGATCAAACCAGACGGCAAGCCGGGATCAGGCGCAAGCATCTTGAGGACAGCAGATCCTGCGACCCCCCATAGCGAGACAGCGGGCTCTTGACGACAACCGAAATCGGGCGCGAGCGTCAGGCAGACTGGGAGGAATCTCGTGATCGACCGCGACCATGGTCGGATTTTCGGCCAATCTGGTCAATGTGCGCGAAGAGCGCCGGGTCAGCCGGCCAGAAGGTGGCTCGATCATGGCGCGGGCGCCCTTTCGCCTTCGGCTCGCACGGATTACACCATGATCGTTGGATCCAGTAGATCCACGAAAGCTTCGATGAAGCGGACCGGATTGTCCGGTCCGACGCAGTCGTCCCAGCGACGCTTCGGGCACGCCGCTTCCTGTGACCCGCCCTTCCTTTGGGCCGGATCACTCCGGCTTTACGGGAATGTTCAAACCCTTGGCGCTTGCCGGTCGCGCGATGCAGCGTTCGAGCCAGGCCATGACGGAGGGGAACTTTGCATAGTCCAGGACTTCCCGGCCGCCGTAGAAGATGTTGGCGCCGCGGATCCATGGGAATGTGGTGATGTCCGCAATGGTATAGGCCTCGCCCATGATCCACTGCCGTCCCTCAAGGCGGCCTTCCAGCACGCCCAGCAGCCGCTTGGCTTCGTCGCGGTAACGCTCCATCGGATAGGAATTATTGGCGATCTTTTCAGCCGCGAATTTGAAGAAATGGCCAAACTGGCCGAACATCGGGCCGATGCCCGCCATCTGGAAGAACACCCACTGGATGGTCTCGTAGCGTCCCACAGCATCCGGCGGGAGGAGCTGGCCGGTTTTTTCCGCGAGATAAAGGAGAATCGCGCCTGACTCGAAAAGGCCGATCGGCTTCCCGCCCGGCCCGTTCGGATCCATGATCGCCGGTATGCGGCCATTCGGATTGAGCGAGAGGAATTCGGCAGACTTCTGATTGTTGGTTGCAAACGAGATGTAATGCGCCTCGTAAGGCAGACCGAGCTCTTCCAGGGCGATCGCAATCTTCGCACCGTTCGGCGTTTGCAACGAATAAAGCTGGATAATATTCGGATTCTGCGCCGGCCAGCGCTTGGTAATCGGAAATGCGGAAAGGTCTGCCATGCTTTTGTCTCCTGGGAGGTTGGGGGGCGAACATAGAAGACCGGCGGCGAAAAAGACAAGCCGCTCAGCGGGGAGACTGTTTCAGATTAGTGAACAAAGCATCCTCTTTTGTTTATCTTTTCATCGCAGCCGAAAAAGGCGACAACACCGGGCAATCGAGGTTCAGACGGTGCCGGGGCACGGGGACCTCCAGATCAATTCAAACGGAGATCGCGTCCATGTCGAATACCAACAGCATCGTCCTTCTTGTTGCCCGCATCCTGCTTTCGTTTATGTTCATCATGTCCGGCTTCGGTAAGCTCACCGATCCGGCCGGCACAGCCGGGATGATCAGCGGGGCCGGCCTTCCTGCCGCAACGCTTCTGGCCTATGGCGCTGGCCTTTTTGAGCTTGTTGCGGGGCTTGCCGTCCTCGTGGGCTTCCAGACCCGTATCGTCGGCTGGGCGCTCGCCCTTTTCTGCGCCTTCACCGGCCTCGTCTTCCACAGCGGCACGATCAATGTTCCGGATTTCCCGGCTGCAGCCAATGGCTGGATCAACGTGCTCAACCAGATCATGCTGATGAAGAACCTTACCCTTGCCGGCGCCTATATCCTCCTCGCCACCTTCGGCCCGGGCGCCTATTCGCTCGACGCACGCCGCGGCGCATATGCGCTCACCGCCTAAGCGCAAAAATCCTCCCAAGCATAAGCCACCCGCCGTCGAAAGACGGCGGGTTTTTCGTTCGGATTTTTGAAATCAAAGGGCGCTGCGCACCGCCTCTATGACCCTTGCCACCGACGGCTCGCCCGCGTGGCTCTCCTTGCGGGCGCGCACGAGGCAGGCTTGCGAGCGCAAGATCACACCGTCGTTCAACACCCGCAGATGGTTCGCCCGCAAGGTGGAGCCCGTCGACGTGATGTCGACGATGATATCGGCCGAGCCGGAGGCCGGGGCCCCTTCCGTCGCGCCAAGGCTTTCGACGATGCGATAGAGCTGGATGCCATGCTGGCTGGAGAAGAACTGCTGCGTCAGCCGCCAATACTTGGTCGCGATGGTCAAACGGCGGCCATGGCGGGCACGGAAGTCCGCCGCGACATCACCGAGATCGGCCATGGTGTCGACATCGAGCCAGATCTCAGGAACGGCAACCACCACGTCGGCGCGGCCGAAACCGAGGCGGGCGCTGAATTCGACGCGCTTGTCGGCTTCCGCCAACCCTTCGCGCACCAGGTCTTCCCCGGTCACGCCGAAATCGATGGTGCCGCTGCCAAGTTCGCGGGATATTTCTGTGGCCGACAGGAAGGCGATCTCGACGTCGTCCCAACCTTCGACACGGCCGCGATAGGAGCGGTCGTTGCCGACGGCGATGATCCTCATGCCGGCGCGCTCGAAAAGTGCGGAGGCATCGTCCTTCATCCGGCCCTTGGAGGGCAGCGCGATGGTGATGGTCATGGGGCCGCCCTTTCCGTTTCGATGCGGTCGAGCCAGAGCGAGAATCCAACGGCCGGAATACGATCCTTGGCGCCCAGCAGCGTCAACAGCCTGTCGAAGCGTCCGCCGCCTGCGAGCACGGCGGACGAACCCTGGATGCCCACCTCGAAGACAAGGCCGGTGTAATAATCGAGCGGGCGACCGAAGGCTGCGCGATAATCGATGGAGCCGAGGTCGATCCCGGCATTGCCGAGGGCGGCTACCCTGCCATCGAAGCGAGACAGCGCATTGCCGAGCTTCAATCCGGCCGCATCGGCAAAACCGGCCAGAGCAGCCGACGCATTGATGAGCGGCACCCTCAGCGACAGGAACTCTTCGAGCACGCGGAAGGCCGCATCATCGAGGCGCGTTTCGGAAAGGACCAGCTTCTCCTTCAGCCGACGGGCGATTTCAGCCGGGGAGCGGCTGGCATTCGAGGAATAGCCTGTTCTGTTCATCGTCGCGTCGATGTGGGCGATCAGCGCCGCCTCGTCGCCGGCGGTAATCAGCCGTGCGACATCGTCATCGAGGTCGGTCACGAATTGGGGACTGACGAGGCTCGCAAGAAGCGCTTCAAGCTGGCCCATACTGCCAAAGGCGTGGATCAGCCGCTTTTGCCATCCGAGCGGCAGGCCGAGCGCCTGGACCACAGCTTCGAAGACAGCCTGATCGCCCAGCGTGACCGTGATGCGTTTGCCAGGAAGAAGCCGCGCCAGGATGCCGGTCGCATCGCCGACCGCGCGGGCGTCGGCGCTGGCGATATTGATGTCGCCAAGGTCTTCGATGCCTGCCTGATAGAATTCGTTTCCACCCTCGCGGCGCTGGCGAAAGACTTCGCCGAGATAGGAATAGCGTTTCGGCGTGCCGGTTGCCGTCTCGATGTGGCGGATGCAGACGGGAATGGTAAATTCCGGCCGCAGGCAGAGGCTGGCGCCGGTTTCGCTTTCCGTCATGAAGATGCGGCGGCGCAGGTCTTCGCCGGCAATGTCGAGGAAGGGCTCGGCCGGCTGGATGACCGGCGTGTCGATCCGCTCCGCCTTGCGGGCGGCAAATTCGTCCAGGAGGTCGTTGGCGAAATCGGGGAGGTTGATCAGGGCCATGGGCTGGCTCCCAGATAAAGATCCCTCCCCAACCCCTCCCCACAAGGGGAAAGGACCAGGCCGCAGCGATTGCCGAACGAGGAAAACGGCCAAGTCGACCAAGCGAAGGCTGCGTTGGGAAGGACAGCAGGGCTCAAAGCCAATGGCCCTTGCGGTGAGAGGAAAAAATCACCCATTGCCGCCCGCCCTTGCGCGATCCTCCGCCTGAGCCGCCAGTATTTCCCTCACCTTGGCCACAAGATCGGCCTCGGCGACGGTCTCCTGCGCCACCCGCGCCTCGCGCCAGCTGGCATTGTCCTCGATCTCGCCGGACAGGCGCTTGCCTTCGATCAGGTCCTTGATCTGCGCGACGCCTTGCGCACGCTCGTCGCCGCCCTGGATGATGGCGATCGGGCAGCCGCGGCGGTCGGCATATTTCAGCTGGTTGCCGAACTTCTTCCAGTTGCCCTGGAACATTTCGGCGCGGATGCCGGCAGCGCGCAGCTCTTGCGTCATGCGCTGGTAGCGGCCCAAGGCATCCATGTCCTGGCCATCCATGACTGTGACGAGCACCGGCTCGATGACCTCCCTCTGGCCAAGCTTGCCGAGGTTCTTCAGCGCCGTCATCAGGCGCGAAACGCCGATCGAAAAGCCGGTTGCTGGAACCGGCTGGCCCATGAAGCGGGAGACGAGACCGTCATAACGGCCACCGCCACCGACCGAGCCAAAGACGACCTTTTCACCCTTTTCGTTGGTCACGTCGAAGAGCAGTTCGGCTTCGTAGACCGGGCCGGTGTAGTATTCTAGGCCGCGCACGACGGAGGGGTCGATCTTGATGCGATCCGGACCGTAGTCCGCTGCTTCAACCAATTGCCAAATCTGCTTTAGCTCAAGAACCCCCTCAATGCCTTTAGGAGAATCTTTGAAGTTGTTGTGAAGCGTGTCAAAAATAGCCCCTACGTCAACCTGGTCACCGGCCACTGGGTTTTGCACCAACGGGTGAGAACCGAGCGCCGTTTCTGCCGTTTGCAAGATACTGATGAAGTCAAGTAATCGATCAATCTGCTGCGGCGTCAGCCCCGCACCCTTGGTGAAGTCACCAGATTCATCCTTTCGGCCTTCGCCGAGCAGCAGCCGCACACCCTCGGGACCGAACTTGTCGAGCTTATCGATGGCGCGCAGCACGTTGAGGCGCTGTCCTGCCTTGTCCTCGTCGCCGAGGCCGATCGCCTCCAGCACTCCATCCAGAACCTTGCGGTTGTTCACCCGGATCACATAATCCCCGCGCTTGATTCCGAGGGCTTCCAGCGTATCGGCCATCATCATGCACATTTCGGCATCGGCCTGCACGCCTGGCGCGCCGACGGTGTCGGCATCGAACTGCATGAATTGGCGGAAGCGGCCGGGACCCGGCTTTTCATTGCGGAACACGTAGCCGGCGCGATAGGTGCGGTAAGGTAGCTGGATCTCGTTGAAATTCTCTGCGACGTGGCGGGCAAGCGGCGCCGTCAGGTCGTAGCGCAGGCTCATCCACTGGTCGTCATCGTCCTGCAGCGAGAAGACACCCTCGTTCGGGCGGTCGCTGTCGGGCAGGAACTTGCCGAGCGCGTCGGTATATTCGAAGAGCGGCGTTTCGACCGGATCGAAACCATAATGCTCATAGACCTCGCGTATCCTTGCGATCATCTCGTTGACTGCGCGGATATCGGCGGCCGAACGGTCGACGAAGCCGCGCGGCAAGCGAGCCTTGAGCTTTTGTGGTTTCTTCTGCTTCTCGTTCATTTCCAACGCATTCCGCTCAATCGTGACAGTGGCGGTTTCCTAGCGGATTGGAAGGATAGCGGCAAGGGCTCAGGGACTTGAAGCGCAAGGCAGAATCGAAGATCGAAGGGCAGCCCACCTAATGGGCGGGAACGACCTTAACATCTTAGCCCGCTTGAAAGCGGAGGATTTTCCGAGCGGGCGCCAAGCTTTGCCCAAAGTATCCCTTCAACGCAGAGCCGCTGCCCTTCCTCCACGATCCGGGCGCGTCCACGGTTCCCCCGGCGCGGCGCGGCAAGTCTCAGGAAGCGGAGATCGCAGACATGAATGCCTGGCTGAAAGCCCGCGGCAATGAGCGTCATCAGCAAAAACGCCGGCGCTTCCCGCACCGGCGTTTCAGTTCGCCGTTCTTAGGCGTTCGGCTCAAACGGTTCCGGCCGGCGGGCCGCACCCTGGCGCGACAGCATCCAGCCTGGATATTCCGGTGCCAACGCACTGACCCTATCGAGGTTCTCCATGTCGCCAGCATCGAGCTTCAGCCTGACGGCGGCAAGGTTTTGGTCGAGCTGATCGATGCGCTTGGCGCCGATGATGACGCTGGTCACGAATGGTTTTGCAAGGACATAAGCGAGCGCAACGGTTGCGACGTTGCTGCCGTGCTTCTCGGCAATTTCGCGCATGACGGCCACACAGGCCCAGGCCTTTTCCCTGTCCACTGGCGGAAAGTCGAAATTGGCGCGGCGGCCTTCGCCGTTGCCTGGCGCGCCGGGGCCAAACTTGCCGGAGAGTAAACCGCCTGCGAGCGGCGACCAGACCATCAGGCCGATCTTCTCCTCATTCATCAGCGGCACGATTTCCCGCTCCAGATCGCGACCGGCGATGGAGTAGTAGGCCTGGACGGTTTCGAAACGGGCCAAGCCGCGGCGCTCGGAAATGCCGAGCGCCTTGGCGATCCGCCACGCCTGCCAGTTGGAAACGCCGATATAGCGCACGAGGCCACGCGAGATGAGATCGTCGAAAGCGCGCAGTGTCTCGTCGATCGGGGTGACGGGATCGGTTGCGTGGATCTGGTAGAGATCGATATGGTCCGTCTGCAACCGCTTCAGACTGGCCTCGACAGAATCCATGATGTGACCGCGCGATGCGCCGCGATCGTTCGGCTTGTCGCCCATCACGCCGTAAACCTTGGTGGCGATGACGACGTCCTTGCGCGGAACATCGAGGTTCTTTAGCGCCTGGCCGAGCAGCCTTTCTGATTCACCGGAGGAATAGACATCTGCGGTGTCGATGAAATTGACGCCGGCAGCGAGCGAGCGCTCAACGATCTGGTCTGCCGCCTTCTGGTCCACATCGGCAATGGAACCCCACATGGTGCCGCTGACCGCCTCGCCGAAAGTCATGGTGCCGAGGCAGATTTCCGAGACAAAAAGTCCCGTATTTCCGAGTTGATTGTATCGCATGGAGAAATTTCCTTGTGTCGGCCGCAAGCGGCCGCTTGCGGACTGCTGAACCGATTTTTTTGATTGTTGGCCCGCACATGTCAGGCACAGCCGGGGGCTGGCTGCAGGTGGGCGATAGTTACCTAATGCCGATCATCTGCTTTTCAACGCCAATGCACGGTGCTGCGACGAAAAAGCAAAAGCCCTTGTCTCGACGCAGCCGCTCAATAGATTGCTTCATGGATTGCAGGAGCTTGAGATGAGCACACATGCGCTGACGACTATCGGCTTCGATGCCGATGATACGCTCTGGCAGAACGAACAATATTACCGGCTGACCGAAGCGCAATTTAGGGAAATGCTCGCCGATTTCGCCGAGGGTCCGAAAATTTCGGAGCGTCTACTGGAGGCAGAGAAGCGCAATCTCAGTCACTATGGCTTCGGCATAAAGGGCTTCACGCTGTCGATGATCGAGACAGCAATCGAAATCACCGAAGGCAAGGTGCCAACGAGCGTCATTGCCCAAATTCTCGATACGGGCCGCGATCTTCTGTCCCATCCGGTCGAGACAATGCCGCATGTGCGCGAGACGCTGGAAGAGCTGTCTGGAAATTACCTGCTCGTGCTGATCACCAAGGGCGACCTGTTCGACCAGGAACGCAAGCTCGCGCAGTCCGGCCTCGGCGATTTCTTCGATGCAGTCGAGATCGTCTCGGAGAAGTCCGCGGTCACCTATCGCCGGATTTTCTCGAAGGTCGGAGATGGTCCGGAGCGGGCGATGATGGTCGGCAACTCACTGAAATCCGACATCGTGCCGGCGATTGCCGCCGGAAGCTACGGCGTCTTCGTGCCGCATGAACTGACTTGGGTTCTGGAGCACGTCGACGAACCCAAGGATGCGCCACGCTTTCGCAAGATCGCCCACCTTGGCGAGCTTGGCAGCTTGCTCGGCGAACTGTCTTGACCTATTCGTCGGTGCCGGATTTCGAGGGTGCAGGCCGAAAGAGTGAAGGGCGCTCCGGCTCTTGCGGTGTGGCGGGCTGCGGCTCGCCGACTGGCTGCGGCTCGATCAGCAGCGTATACGGGGCTCCCAGACCACGGCGTGGCGAGACCTTGGAATAATAGGGCCGCAAAAACCACGTGGTGTTATCCTTTACGATCACATCAAGCGTCGTGCCGTCCTCGTCCGTCCCGAAGAAAGCTTCGTCATCCGTCTTCGAAAGATCGAAAATCGCAAGAAACGCGAACTGGCTCTTGGTCGTGAAGCTGATCTTCACACGCTGACCGGCCCGCACTGGCAGAGTATAGACATCGCTGTTGCCGAACTTGGTCCAGCCTTTGATCTGCATTGTAACGGCCGGGAACTGCAGCTTCTCGAGCTTTTCGCCAGGGTCGAGTTGCGGCGCCTGAGCAAGTGCCGCCGTGGTAAACATCAGGACTGCCGCAACGGTTCGGACCCACACTTTCACGGGCGTACCAATGCCGCGCGCATCGCCTCCACTTCGACACGACAGAAGCAGCCTTCGATATGATCGTTGACGAGACCCATTGCCTGCATGAAGGCATAAACTGTGGTCGGACCGACAAAGGTCCAGCCGCGCTTCTTCAAATCCTTCGATATCCTTACCGATACCGGCGTCGTCGGATTGGCGGCAACATGCTGGCGGTCGACGAGGGCCGGACGTTCGTGCAGTTGCGGCTCATAGCTCCAGAAATAATGCGCGAGCGAACCGAATTCTGACCTCAAAGCAATCGCGTGCCGTGCATTGTTGATCGTCGAGACGATCTTGCCGCGATGGCGCACGATGCCGGGATCGTTCAGGCAGCGCTCGATATCCCGCTCGTCGAAGAGCGCAATCTTTTCGAAATCGAAGCCCGCAAAGGCAGCGCGGAAATTCTCGCGCTTGCGCAGGATCGTCAGCCAGGAGAGGCCAGACTGAAAACCCTCGAGGCAGATTTTCTCGAAGAGGCGGATATCGTCGGTGACCGGCCGGCCCCATTCCTCGTCGTGATAGCGCATGTAGTCGGGGAGATTTGCGTGCCAATGGCAGCGGCTCTTGCCGTCGTTGCCGGTGATGATACCCGATTCGCTCATTCTTCTTCGCCGCTCCTGCGCTCAGAATCCGGCTTTACCATTTAGAAACCTTGTTTCCAAACCGAAGAGTAACCCTGACGAAAACTTTATCGCGAAGGCCGGCTTTTACTGAATCGATCTTTACCATTCGCTGGCTGGATGATGGCAGCATTCTGTCAGGCAGAAATGCCGCCCTCATGCATTCTCGGTCATTTGTAGAGAGTCCGTCCGATGATGAAATCCGTCTTGATTGCCGCCGGCCTGATCGGCCTTCTTGTCTCGCCGGCGCTCGGCGACGATCGATATGCGAGCCGCCCGCCGGTTGTTCTCAGCCCCGATCTCACTGCGCCGTGGCTCAACCAGCTCGGTGGCGGCAGCGTTCGTCCCGTCGTCTACCAGCGCCCGGCCGTGCAGCAGCGCGGCTTCTTCCAGCGCCGGTTCTTCCGCCGGGCGCCGGCCGTGCAGCAGGTTGCGGCCGTTCGTCCCGGACTACCGGTGATCCGCCATCAGATCGAGCCGCAATATCTGCCGCAGATGGTCGATTACGAAACCAAGGAAAAGCCGGGCACGATCGTCATCGACACCAACAACCGCTTTCTCTATCTCGTGATGGCAAACGGCAAGGCCCGGCGATATGGCGTCGGCGTCGGCAAGCCGGGCTTCGAGTGGGCCGGCGCGCACAAGATTACCCGCAAGTCGGAATGGCCGGCCTGGACGCCGCCTTCCGACATGATCAGTCGCGAAGCCGCGAAGGGCCATTACCTGCCTGCGCGCATGGATGGCGGCCCAGAGAACCCGCTTGGCGCGCGCGCCATGTATCTCGGCTCGACGCTCTACCGTATCCACGGCACCAACGCGCCCTGGACGATCGGCAGCGCCGTCTCGTCCGGGTGCATCCGGCTGCGCAACGAAGACGTGGTCGACCTCTACGAACGCGTCAACGTCGGTACGCGGGTTATTGTCATCTAACGCCGGGATTCAGCCGGCCCCACACTCGAAAAGTGCAATGCAGGGGCAACCGATCTTGAATCGGGCTGAAGTTCAGGTAGCTTCAGCCCGATCTTGCTTTTGAGGGGAATCGATCATGCTGAAAGTCGCCTCCGGCCTTGTGGCCGCCGGCATTGCCTTTTCCATCGCCATAACGCCCGCCATTGCCCGACCCGCCCACGATGCCGCGCCGGTCGTTCACGTTGCGCAGTCGAAGTTCGTCAAGCCGCAGTATAAGCGCAAACTCGTGCGGCTTGTGACCGACGAGGCACCGGGGACGATCATCGTCGATACCAACAACAAGTATCTCTACTTCGTCGAGTCGAAGAACCGCGCCACCCGCTACGGCATCGGTGTCGGCCGTGATGGATTCGGCTGGTCGGGCGTCGTCAGGGTTGGCCGCAAGGCCGAGTGGCCGAGCTGGACGCCTCCGGCCGAGATGCGCATCCGCGAAGCCCGCAAGGGTCATATCATTCCCGCCTTTCAGGAGGGCGGCGAGGACAATCCGCTCGGCGCGCGCGCCATGTATCTCTACAAGGGCGGACGCGACACGATTTTCCGAATCCACGGCACCAATCAGCCCTGGACGATCGGACTCAACATGTCTTCCGGCTGCATCCGAATGATGAATAACGACGTCATCCACCTTTATTCGCGCGCGCCGGTCGGCACGAAGGTGATCGTCATCGGCCCCGGCAACAAGCAAGGCAACGTCGCTTTCCAGGACAGGGGCATCGACGTGCTGCGCACCATCTTCGGTGGTGGCTGATAACTGATATGACGGGCGGCCTTGTGCCGCCCTTTTCATATTGACATCAGGCAAGATTGTTGCGGCCTGTTCAAGCCGTGACGCCTCACTTGGATCCGCAGCTGACCTTGCCGCTGGCGGTGAACGGCTTTCCGTCGCCACTGACCATCAGCCCGTAGGTGCCCGAAAAGGTCTTCCCGCGGCCCTCGGCCAGGATGACGAGGCTGAGTGACTGGTCCTTGGCATCTTCGCTGCCATCATCGAAAATCTCGAGGCGAAGTTCACCGTCATGCGACCAGCGGTTCGTGAGTTTGCTGGAATCGAATACGCGTTTCCTGAAGACCTCGGGAACCGATTCGTTCTTGACGATCAGCGCGCCACGGAAATGATTGAGTCTGTGGCCAGCCTCATCCTGAAAGCCACTTTCGATCGTGAACCGCGCGCTACTATCGTCCGTGGAGCAAAAAAACCGGCTGTCGGCGTGAGCGGCCCCTGCCGCGCCGAGCAGACCTGCAAGCGATATGATTGTACGCCGCATAGCGCCGAACTCCGTGACCGGCCGAAAACCGGCCCGACTCACGATAGCGGAAAACCTCTTAATTTTTGCGGTATATCGCCGCCATATGCCCAATCAAGCAGTTCAACGGTATGCAGTATCGGGATCGCCGTACCGGTCGCGATCTGCGTGATGCAGCCGATATTGCCGGTCGCAATCACATCCGGCTTCGTCGCCTCGAGATTCTTCACCTTGCGCACCTTCAGTGCCGCGGAGATATCCGGCTGCATGATGTTGTAGGTTCCAGCCGAACCGCAACAGAGATGGCCTTCGGCCGGATCGCGCACCGTGAAGCCGGCCGCCTTCAGAAGCTGTTTCGGCGCCATGGTGATCCTTTGGCCATGCTGCATGGAGCAGGCAGAGTGGTAGGTGACCGTCAGGCCCTTCGGCGCATTGGCAGGCAGGTCGAGCGATGCCAGGAACTCCGTGATGTCCTTGGCCAATGCCGCCACGCCTGCTGCCTTTTGTGCATAGGCGGGATCAAGCCGGAGCATGTGACCGTAGTCCTTGATCGTAGTGCCGCAGCCGGAGGCGGTGATGATGATCGCGTCCAGGCCACCCTTCTCGATCTCGCGCGTCCAGACGTCGACATTTGCCCGTGCGCTTGCAAGCGCCTGCCCCTCGCGGCCCATGTGATGCACCAGCGAGCCGCAGCAGACCTCGCCGGCGGGCGCTACGACCTCGATGCCGAGGCGCGTCAAAAGCCTGATCGCCGCCTCGTTGATCGCGGGATCGAGAACCGGCTGAGCGCAACCCGTCAAAATAGCGACCCTGCCCCGCTTTTGCGCCCTCGCAGCATAAGTTCCCGGCATCGAGAAGGGCGATGGCGCCGGAATCTGTTTCGGTGCAAGTGCCAGCATCGCGGCAAAGGGCTTCAAGGCCGGCGCACGCATCAGCCCCTGGAGCGGCCTGGCGAGCTTCGCAAGCTTCAACGCCAGGCGGAAGCGGCCCGGATAGGGCAGCACCGCCGCCAGGATGGCGCGCGTGAACCGGTTCATGAAAGGACGCTTATAGGTCTTTTCGATATGGGCCCGGGCGTGATCGACCAGATGCATGTAGTCGACGCCGGAGGGACAGGTCGTCACGCATGCCAGGCAGGAGAGACAGCGGTCGATATGTGTAACCAATCTGGCATCCGCGGACCGGCCGTTTTCCAGCATGTCCTTGATGAGATAAATGCGGCCGCGCGGGCTATCGAGCTCGTTGCCGAGCGTCACATAGGTGGGACAGGTCGCGGTACAGAAACCGCAATGGACGCATTTGCGCAGAATCTTCTCGGATGCGGCGACGTGCGGATCGCTTAGCTGCTCGGCGGTGAAATTGGTCTGCATCAGGCAGCTCCCGGCATTGGGCAGAAATACCCGCCTTTGTCCTTCCCGACGTTTCGCGCACAAGGAGGATCGGATGGGACGGCCCTGCCGTCGAAGTTGGACCAGAGTGGAAAGAGCGCACGCGATGCATTGCCAGTCTCCTGCCTTCTGGGGGAGATGTCCCCTCGGAGCAGGCGGGGCTGCTGCCACAAGCGGATAACGGCCATCATATCACCCCATCTTTCCCTGATTGAGTATTCCTGCCGGATCGAACTTCTCTTTCACCCGCGCCGACAGCTGCGCGACGGCTTCGGGTTGCGGCTGGAACGCCGAAATGGCAGCGCGCGCCGGCTCGGTTGCCCGGATCAGCGTGGCGTGGCCGCCGCCCAGCGCCTTGATGAAACGGCGGATGAGCTGCGCTTCCGCATCAGCCTCCATCCGCATCCAGACCAGACCGCCTTGCCAATCGTAGAAGGCGTCGACGCCGGCTTCGAGGCGGAGGGCGGCGACGAGCTGGTGACCGATGGTCGGAGCGACGGAGATGCGCCAGACCGGGCGCATTGTTTCATCGGCATAAGGAAGCACGTCGCGTATCTCGTGCCAGAGCTGGCGGCTTTCGGGATCGGCCAATCTTGCGACCGTGCCGAAGCCCGACATCGCCGACGCCAGCTTTTCAGCACGCGCTTCAACGGAGGCAGGCAGACCTTCGATCCTCAGAGCGGTCGCCCCGCCTTCGGCAAGCTTGCCGCCCAAAAATTTAAAGGTGACGGTCAAAGGAAGGTGGGCCGCACCTGTAACCTCGACCGGCTGCGCCATCGCCGAAGCCATCGCAGCGGCTGCTTCCGCATCGTTGAGGCCTGAGATGACCATTGTCTCTTCCGTTTTCGGGCGCGGCGGCACGCGGAAGGTGACCTCCGTCAGCAAGCCGAGCGTGCCGTGCGAACCGGCCAGCAGCTTGACGAGATCGAGGCCTGTGACATTCTTCATCACCCGCCCGCCCGCCTTGACGATCTCGCCCCTGCCGTTGACGAAGCGGATGCCGAGCAGGCTGTCGCGTGCCGCCCCTGCTACGAAGCGGCGAGGACCGGAGACGTTAGCGGCAAAGACGCCGCCGATGGTCGGCTCACCGGACGTGCCCATGACCGGGCGGTGGTCCATCGGCTCGAAAGCCAGCATCTGTCCATTTTCCGCGAGCGCCGCCTCGACCTCTGCAAGCGGTGTACCGGCGCGCGCGGTCATGACCATCTCGCCGGGATTATACGAGACGATGCCCGTCAGACCGGTCGAACGCAGCCGGTCCTTCGTCGGAACAGAATTTCCTAACCCCGAGCGGGTGTTGCCGCCGCATATGGCAAGCGCCCTACCGGCGGCCGCGTGTTCACGAATGATCGAGGCTGCGGCCTCTTCCGTCTTAGGTAGAAAATCGTTCATAAGGCCACGCGCCCATCAAGCGGGAAGACCTTGGACGGATTGAGCAGCCAGCCCGGATCGAAGGCGGCGCGCACGGCCATCTGCTGAGCGAGATCCACGTCGGAAAACTGATGCCGCATCAGGTCGCGCTTTTCGATGCCGACGCCGTGTTCGCCGGTGAGACAGCCCCCGGCATCGACGCAAAGCTTCAGGATGTCGTTTCCGGCGGCCTCGGCTCGCGCTGCGTCCTGCGGGTCGTTGGCATTGAAAAGGATCAACGGGTGCATGTTGCCATCGCCCGCGTGAAAGACGTTTGCGACGCGCAGTCCGTAGCGATCAACGATCTCCGAGGTCTTCTTCAACACATGGGAAAGCTGGCTGAGCGGCACCGTCCCGTCCATGCAGATATAGTCGGCAATCCGCCCCGTCGCCCCGAAAGCGGATTTGCGACCTTTCCATATCTGTGCCGCCTCCGTCGCCGACTGGCTCTCGCGAATGGATGTCACGCCATGACGGCGGGCGATCTCGACGATGTTCTTCAAAATGCCGTCCATCTCCGTCTCGGAGCCTTCGACCTCGACGATCAGCAGCGCACCGGCATCGAGGGGGTATCCCGCATGGGCGAAGGCCTCGCATATCTCGATTGCCGGCTTATCCATGAACTCGATCGCCACTGGAATGATGCCCGCCGCGATGATATCGGCAACGCAGGAACCGGCTTCCTCGGAACTTTCGAAGCCGAAGAGCACCGGCCGCGCACCCTCGGGCTTCGCGATCAGGCGAACCGTCGCTTCGGTGACGATGCCGAGCTGTCCCTCATGGCCGCAAACCAGGCCCAGCAGGTCGTAACCTCCCGCATCAAGCGCCTTGCCGCCGAGCTCGATCACCGTTCCATCCGCCAGCACCATCTTCACGCCGAGCAGGTTGTTGGTCGTGACGCCGTATTTCAGGCAGTGCGCACCGCCGGAATTCATACCGATGTTGCCGCCGATCGTGCAGGCCAGCTGCGAGCTGGGATCGGGCGCGTAGAAGAAACCATCCGCGGAGACGGATTCGGAGATATTCAGGTTCGTGACGCCCGCCTGGACGACGGCTGCCCGGTTTTGATAATCGATTTCCAGAATGCGGTTCATCTTGGAAAGCCCGATCACGACCGCATCCTCCTGCGGGATGGCCCCGCCTGAGAGCGACGTGCCCGCCCCGCGCGGCACGATCGGAATGCCGTAGCGATGGCAGTATTTCATCACGGCTGCGACTTCGACGGTGGTGCATGGCAATGCGACGGCAAGTGGCACCCGGCGATAGGCAACGAAGGCATCTGTTTCGAAGGGCACGAGTTCTCGCGCCTCGTGAACGAGACATTCGGGCGGCAGCAGGTCGACGAGATCATCAACGATCTGGCGGCGGCGGGCCAGCACATCGGCGCGCGGAGCGAGAAAACTGATGGCCTCGGACATGGCGCGCTTCCTTCAAACGAATGGCGGCGAAAACCGGCGCGTCCTCCACGACAACCGGCTCTTTGGCTTAGCACTTTCCCGAAACTGGCGCAAATGCTAGGCATTTATGCCAAAAGGGAAAAAGTCTAGAACCGCTATGACAAATCTGGGTGATCTCGAGATATTTGCCAAGGTCGTTTCGACCGGCAGCATGTCGCTTGCCGGACGGCTGCTCGGCTTCTCGCCGGCCGTCGTTTCCAAGCGCATCAAACGGCTGGAAGACAGGCTTGGCACACGTCTCTTGCAACGCACGACCCGCCAGATTTCGTTGACCGAGGCCGGCCAGGGTTTCTACGATCGCGTGCTCGGCATTCTCGCCGGGCTGGAGGAAGCCGAATATTACATCTCCGGCCGCTCGGCGATGATGCACGGCACGCTAAAGATATCGGCACCCACGTCGTTCGGCCGCATGCATATCGCGCCGCATCTCAAGGCGTTCATGGATGAACACCCACAGCTTGCGATCAACCTCGTGCTGACGGATGAACTAAGCGATATCGTCGGCGGCGGCTTCGACCTGGCTATCCGCATTGCCGAACTCACCGATTCCAGCCTCGTCGCTCGAAGACTCGCGCCGGTCCGGCGCCTGCTTTGTGCCGCCCCTTCCTACCTCAACATGCATGGGACGCCCCAAGCCATCGACGACCTGAAGAACCATCGCTGTCTGCCGGCGCACAACAATGACGTATGGCGGCTTGAAGGACCGGGCGGCGCGATGAGCCTTCGGCCAGAGGGCATGCTCGTTACCAATTCCAGCGAGGTAATCCGCGAGACGGTGATCGCAGGGCTCGGCATCGCGCTGCGTTCCACCTGGGATATCGGCGATGAACTCAAGAGCGGCAACCTCGTGCAGGTGCTGCCAGACTATGAGGGTTCCCGCAATCTGGCGCTCTCGGCAGTTTACCCCAGTCGCCAGTTTTTACCGGCCAAGGTCCGCCTTTTCATCGACTATCTCGCCGACCTCTACGGTCCGGTTCCGTACTGGGAACTTTAGGCGAGGCACGAGAGTTGAGCAGCAGAAGACATAGCCGCCATATTTGGGAGAATTCGGAGGATAAGATTTCCCGGCATTGAATGAGACGTCCGCCGGCGTCATATTGAACAGCTGTGCAAGGACGGAATCAGAACACGATCTGACGGAATTTCGAAGCGGAACGGCAACGAATTTCCTTATTCGAAGTATAGATCGTGTCCCTTACCGTCAAACGGCGCATGGACCGTGCAAGCTTTCCGTGCGAAGCTTACATTAGTGATTCCTGAGGCAGACTTAAAGGTGACCCGACAATTGACGATTCTAGCCCGACTGGCTTCTGATGTGCAGCTAATGTTCCGTCGTCCGCCGCGACTGCAATATGCTGCGCTCTGCTACCGGGTGAAGAAGAAGACCGGTGAGGTCGAGGTTCTCTTGATGACGAGCCGCGATACGGGACGCTGGGTCATCCCAAAGGGCTGGCCGATGAACGGCAAGCGCTCCTATGAGGTAGCGGCCCGTGAGGCCCTTGAGGAAGCGGGCGCGCGCGGCGCCGTCGAACACGAGCCACTCGGCTCCTATACCTATCCGAAGATGCTGAAGGACGGGTTGAAAGTAACCTGCAAGGTCCAGGTCTACGTGCTTGAGGTCACCGATGTCGTCAAGAACTTCAAGGAAAAGGGCGAACGTGTGATCGAGTGGGTATCCTGCGACGAGGCGGTCAAGCGTGTCAACGAGCCCGAGCTTCGCGATCTCTTCCTACTCTTCAAACGAAGGATGGGCGAGCGGCCTCAGGCAAGCTTGCCCAGGCAGATTCCAGCGGAATGATTCCTGCCTTCTTGCGCTGCTAGGATAATGGGGCGCCAAAGCAGGATTTGACCCAAGGAACAGCATGCCCAGCCGAACTCCCGTTCTTACCAAACGAACGCTCGACAAGGACCTCGACAAAATCACCCATGCCGAGGATGCGGCGAAGTTCGTCGCGCGCAAGCTGGTCGCGCCGGGCCTCGGCCTGATCTTTCTCGGCCTGGCGATGCTTTTTGCAGGCGTCTACGTCTTCGACCGGCAGGGCGCCGTTCTCGTCATCGCCGCTGCCGCGCTTGCTGCCTACATGGCCATGAACATTGGCGCGAACGACGTGACGAACAATGTCGGCGCTGCCGTCGGTGCGCGTGCCATGACGATGGCACAGGCGCTCTTTATCGCGGCGGCCTTCGAGGTTTTTGGAGCAACGGTCGCCGGCGGAGCGGTGGTCAGAACGATCTCTTCGAGTATCATCGATACCGTACAGCTTCCCAAGGACCTGCTTGCCTGGATCATGATGGCCGCGCTGATGGCCGCAGCGCTCTGGATCAATCTTGCCACCTGGCTGAACGCGCCGGTCTCGACGACACATGCGATTGTCGGCGCGGTGATCGGAGCCGGAATTGCCGCTGTCGGACCAGACCCCGTCAACTGGCGCGTCATGGTGGAGATTACCTCAAGCTGGATGACATCGCCGCTGATCGGCGGTGTGATCGCCGCTGGTCTGCTCTACCTCGTCAAGACCTTGATCATCTACCGTGTCGACAAGATCGCGGCAGCACGGCGCTGGGTTCCGGCCCTGATTGGCCTGATGACCGGCGGTTTTGCAGCTTATATGATCTTGCAGCTTACCCCCGCCGGGCGATATTCGTCACCGACGATCCTTGCATTCGGATTGTCGACCGGCCTCGTTGCCTGGGCAGTGTCAATGCCGATCGTCGCACGGCAATCGCAAGGCCTCGAAAACCGCAACAGTTCGCTGCGCATTCTCTTCAAGTTCCCGCTGATCGGCTCTGCAGCGCTGCTTTCATTCGCACACGGCGCCAACGACGTTTCGAACGCAATCGGACCGCTTTCGGCGATCGTGCGTTCGACCTCGAGTCTTGCATCTGGCGGTGATGCGCCGCCGCTCTGGGTGATGCTGATCGGTGCCCTCGGTATATCCGTCGGACTGCTGCTGTTCGGCCCGCGGCTCATCAGCCTTGTCGGCGATCAGATCACCAAACTCAATCCGATGCGGGCCTACTGCGTCGCACTATCGACGGCCTTTACCGTCATCGTCGCGTCCTGGTTCGGACTGCCTGTCAGCACGACGCACATCGCCGTTGGCGCCGTCTTCGGCGTCGGTTTCTTTCGCGAATGGTACACGCGCAATTCCAAGCGCCGCGTCGAATATATGCGCAGCAAGGCCGAGGCCTGGGCGATCGAAGAACCGGAAGATCCCAACGTGCATGAGGCGCGCCGCCGCTATCTTGTGCGGCGCTCGCATTTCATGACCATCATCGCCGCCTGGATCATTACCGTGCCTGTGTCGGCGGCGCTTGCGGCATTGCTCTATTTGGTTATGTTCGCCCTCTTCGTTTGATCGGGATTGTTCGAGATGCGCGCCAATTTCCGCATGCAACGGCTTTTCGTCGATTCTTCCTTGTCGCCGGGCGCCGCGGTGGAGGCAAGTTCCGACCAGTACAATTATCTCGCCAATGTGCTGCGTATGACGGAAGGCGCCGAAATCCTGGTATTCAACGGCCGAGACGGAGAGTGGAAGGCGAACCTTTCCTTTCCGACCCGCAAGCGCATCCTGCTGACGCCAACCGAGCAGACCCGGAAGCAGCCGGCCCCATCCGACCTGCACTATCTTTTTGCGCCGCTAAAGGTCGGCCGGCTGGACTACCTCGTGCAAAAGGCGGTGGAGATGGGCGCCGGCGTGCTGCAGCCGGTGATGACGCAACACGTACAGGGCAAGATCACCAATCTCGATAAACTGCGGGCCAATGCTGTCGAGGCGGCAGAGCAATGCGGCATCCTCGCCATCCCGAAAATTGCCGAGCCGGTGAAACTCTTCGATTTGCTCGACAGCTGGCCGCAAGATCGGCGGATCATTTTTTGCGACGAGGGCGATGCGGGGCAAAACCCGCTGCCACTGCTGAAGAAGATCGAAGATAAGCAGCTTGCGCTTCTCGTCGGGCCGGAAGGCGGCTTTTCGGAGGAGGAGCGCGCGCGGCTGAGCGGCCTCGATTTCGTCACCGCTATTCCGCTCGGGCCCCGTATCCTGCGCGCCGATACGGCTGCGGTTGCGGCCATGGCGGTGATCCAGGCGGCTGTCGGCGACTGGAATTGACCTTCAAATCAGGCTCTGTTGAAACAGCCCGCTATTTTTTTGATGCATCGTTGAAAGAATTTCACTTGCAACATACGTGAGACCGGCACTAATCACGCTTCCAATTGTCCGGGCTACCGGGCGTTCCCCAGAATACAGGTTACGTTGAATGGCTCGCGATACTACCGACCAGACACCGATATCTTCGGTGCAGGAGCTGACCGATTACATTGCTGCGGGGAACAAGCCGAAAGAGCAATTCCGCATCGGCACCGAGCATGAGAAGTTCGCCTTCTTCCGTGCGGGCAACACCCCCGTTCCCTATGCCGGCACGGCCAGCATCTCGGCCCTTCTGAAGGGCCTGCAGGCAAAGAACGGCTGGGATCCGATCATGGACGGCGAAAACATCATCGGTCTTGCCGAGCAACAGGGTATGGGCGCGATCTCGATCGAACCCGGCGGCCAATTCGAGCTTTCGGGTGCTCCGCTGGAAACGATCCACGAGACCTGCAGGGAATCCAATTCGCATCTCGCCACACTGCGCGAAATCGCCGAGCCGATGGGCATTCGCTTCCTCGGCATCGGCGGCAGCCCGAAGTGGACGCTCGCCGAGACGCCGCGCATGCCGAAATCTCGCTACGACATCATGACCCGCTACATGCCGAAGGTCGGCACCAAGGGCCTCGACATGATGTACCGCACCTGCACGATCCAGGTGAACCTTGACTTCTCCTCCGAAGCCGACATGCAGAAGAAGATGCGCGTGTCGATGAAGCTTCAGTCGCTGGCAACTGCGCTCTTCGCTTCATCGCCCTTCACAGAAGGTCAGCCGAACGGCATGTTTTCCTGGCGCGGCGACATCTGGCGCGACACGGACAACCGGCGCTCCGGCCTGCTCGATTTCACCTTCCGCGACGACTTCGGCTTCCAGCACTATATGGAATGGGCGCTCGACGTGCCGATGTACTTCATCGTCCGCGACGGCCACTACCATGACTGTACCCACGTCACCTTCCGCCAGTTCATGAACGGCGCGCTGAAGGGCGAGGTCGCCGCGTGGGAGCCGACGATGGGCGATTGGACGAATCATCTTTCGACGCTCTTCCCCGACGTTCGCCTGAAGCGTTTCCTCGAGATGCGCGGAGCCGACGGCGGCCCGTGGCGCCGCATCTGTGCCCTGCCCGCCTTCTGGGTGGGCCTTCTATATGACGACGCCGCGCTCGATGCGGCCGATCAGATGACGAAGAACTGGACATTTGCCGAAGTCAGCGCGCTGCGCGATGCCGTCCCCACGGCCGGCCTGAAGGCCGAGTTCCGCGGCCAGGCCCTTTACGAAACCGCCCGCGAGGTCATCGGTATTTCGAAGGCGGGTCTGAGGTCGCGCAACCGGCTGAACAAGGAAGGCCAGGATGAGAGCATCTTCTTGTCGCCGCTCGACGAGGTGATGGCGAAAAAAGCGACGCTGGCCGAGGACCTGCTGGCGCGTTACAACGGCCGCTGGCAGCACTCCGTCGAGCCGGTCTTCGAGGAATATCAGTACTGAAGTAGTCGGCAAAAAGCCGTTTGCGCATTCCGATTTCCGTTTATAGTGACGATTCACAAGCACGAGAACGGGGGAGGAATGTCATGTTGCCACTCTTCGACATGATGATGCAGGCACAAAATGGCGCAGCGATGGAGGCCATCTCCAAGCAGTTCAACCTTGCCCAGGAACAGGCGACCAAGGCAATGGCGGCGCTAATGCCCGCCTTTTCCGCCGGGCTGAAGCGCAGCACGAGCAATCCCTATGACTTCATGGGCCTGATGCAGGCGGTGGCGTCCGGCAACTATACCAAATACTTCGAGGATATGACGAAGGCCTTCACCCCGGAGGGCATCTCGGACGGTAACAGTATTCTCGGCCAACTTTTCGGCTCCAAGGAGGTTTCGCGCGCCGTCGCAGCACAAGCCGCCCAGATGACCGGCATTGGCCAGGAGATCTACAAGCAGATGCTGCCGGTGATGGCCGATACATTGATGGGCGGACTCTTCAAGCAAGCGACCGGACAGATGGCCTCGCCCGTCAACCCCTTCGTCAATACCCAGATGGGCGAAACGATTCAGAAATGGCTGGAAAGTACCGGTTTTGCGCCAAAGCCGAAAACGGCATCCGAGCCGAACATCTTCGACAATCCGTTCACGCAGGCGATGCAGCTGATGTTCAGCACGCCCCAGCCAGCATCCAAGAGCGCACCAGCCAATCCGTATCTCGACAATCCCTTCGTCAAGGCATTTCAGGACATGATGGGGACCCTCAATCAGCCGGCGGCGCAAAGGGCGCCAGAGCCTGCGAAGGAAGAGGCAAAGGACCAGGCGGAAAATTATCTGAAGGTGCTCAACACCATGTTCGACAGCGGGCTTGAGGTGCAGAGGGGCTACCAGAAAAGCATGGAATCAATCTTCGAGACATATCTGCCTAACAAGGGCCAGGCTTCCTCGAAGACGTGAAAAAAACCCGGAGACGGCTTGGGAAAGCCGGTCACCGGGTCAAGCGGCAGGGCTATTGGCTATCACCCTGCGGGGAAACTGGCCGCTCCTAATCGACGCAGGAGCGGAATATCGCAAGGCGCCAGCGACGGCGCGCCGAGTTCGTCAGATGTGCCGACGGATCCTCGAAGAAGGTCGACGTCAACAGGGCGGCGGTTACATCGGCCCGCGTCAGGCCGATATCCCGCAACTGATTGTCGTCGAGGTCATTCAGGCCATTGATCGCTCTGCGATTGCGGAATGCGCGAAAGAGAGCCGTCAGCGGCGCGAGGGTTCCTCCGAGACGCTGGGAAAACGTCGCGGCCTGCTTGGCACAGTCGAGTTCTACAGTCTGGTCAATCATGCGCATTGAACTCTCCTTTCTTTCGGGCGCAACAGCCCACCCCTCCCGCGAGGTCGAGCGGGAGGGAGGGCTGAAACCTAGGCAGGACAGCAGGTGTCTGTCCGTCACTTTGCTTGATTTGCATCCCGAAGATGCCAAAGACCTATTGATCAGTCCAACGAATGTTTCTAATGGTTATTATCAGCAATCGTTATAGGTGATCCCATGTCCGCGCCTCTTGATATCGACCAGTTGCAGACTTTCATCGCCATCATAGATTCCGGCAGCTTCACCAAGGCGGCCGATCGCGTCTACAAGACGCAATCGGCTGTCTCGATGCAGATGCGTCGCCTCGAGGAGCGGATCGGCAAGCAGCTCTTCATCAAGGACGGCCGCGGCAACCGCTTGACGGTCGAGGGCGAAAAACTTCTGAATTACGCTCGCCGCATCATCCGCCTCAATAACGAGGCAATCGCCGCTTTCGACGACAACCGTCTCGAAGGCATGCTGCGCATCGGCACGCCGGACGACTACGCCGACCGCTACATGCCGGAGATCATCGGTCGTTTCGCCAAGACCCATCCGAATGTGGAGCTATACATCGTGTGCGAACCTTCGGTGGATCTGGCAGAGCGTATGCACAAAGGCGAACTCGACATCGCGCTGGTGACACATAATCCGCGGGAACGCATGTCCGACGTCGTCAGGACCGAACCGCTCTGCTGGGTCGGCTCCGCCAACCACCCTATCCGTGACGACGCTCCTGTGCCGCTTGCTGTCGGACGCCGCGATTGCCAGTGGCGGCAACTTGCCTGTTCGGCGCTCGATGCCGTGGGTCGCGAGCATCAGATCCTCTTCACAAGCTGGTCATGCACGGTGGTTGCCGCTGCCGTGCTCGCCGGCATGGCGGTTTCAGTGATGCCTGAATCGGCATTGCGGACGGGCATGAAGGTTCTGAGCCAGGCTGACGGCTTTCCTGCCCTGCCGCCGGTGCAGATCGGCATCATGAAGCGCCCGGGGGTTTCAATCTCGCTGATGAATGCGATCACGGCGCATATCACCGCCTGCCTCGACAACATCACGCCTGCGGTAGTCGACGACAATCTGGAACCGGATGTGAAAACGGCCTATGCGCGGCAGTATCCGCGCCTGAAGGCCGCCAACATGGTACCGAGCTGGTAGGATTCAGGCCGCCTCGGCGAAAAGCGAAGCGCGGATGACGTGCTTCCATTCGTCCAGCATCCTTTTTGCCAGCTTTTCGTCGCTCTTGACCGCAAGGCGGATCGAGGCGCCGATCAGGTGGCTGAAAAGGTAAGTGCGCGCTTGCATATCGACTTCCGGCATCTCCGGAGCGATCCGCTTTATTGCCTCGAGGAAAATTTCGGCTACGCTATTGCTGTGCTGGATGTTGAGCTGCAGGAGATCCTGGTCGGTCTCCGTTCCCATCCAGACGCCGAGATAAGTGGCGTCGTTGCGGTACTCGTTATAGTACCAGTCGATCATCACCGAGATCAGGTCCAATGCTTCATCGAGGGACTGGACGTTGGAAAACATGACGGCCGTTTTCGCCTGCACTGCAGTCGCATGCCGGTCGAAGAGCGCTTTAACAATCGCCGCCTTCTCGGGGAAATATTGATAAACCGAGCCGATCGGCACCTTGGCTGCGGCGGCGAGCTCGGTCATGCGCATGGCGCTGACGCCCTTTTGTGCGATCAGCTCTGCGGCAGCGGTGAGGATCAAATCAAGTCTCTGGATGCTGCGTTCCTGCTTCGGCTTCCGGCGAAGGCCGATACGATCCATACCCTGCGCGCTCATATCGTTCCCATGAATTATCGTTGAGCGACGGAAAATGGCTCAAACCGGCGCATCCGAGCGATATGGCACGCAGGTATTCATGCGCCGTAAATCGAATAGCTTGCATTTTAACAGACGCCAGAAGCATATGAAAATCGGGGCGACAAGCCCCGATTTTGTCACTCAAAGCTGCGGATCAATCGTTCGGCAGCGGCCGGCTGTGCACGGACCGTATCGAGCCTTTCGCCCGTGCTGTTTCCAGAGCAGCACGAAACGACCGTTGCATCATGATCAGGCCAGGTTCTTCTTCAAGAACTCTATGGTGCGGCTCCAGGCAAGATCGGCTGCCTTCTTGTCGTAGCGCGCCGCGGACGTGTCGTTGTTGAAGGCATGGTTTACGCCGTCGTATACGAAGATCTGGAAGCTCTTGCCGTTTGCCTCCAGTTCCTTTTTGTAGGCATCGATGCCGGCATTGATGCGCTCGTCGAGACCGGCATAGTGCAACATAAGCGCCGCCTTGATGTTCGCCACGCCAGCCTTGGGCTGCGCACCATAATAGGCAACGCCTGCCTTCAGCTCCGGCGATTGCGTCGCCAAATTGTTGACGACCCCGCCACCCCAGCAAAAGCCGATAGCGCCGACATTGCCATTGGCGGAAGGAAGCGTCTTCAGGTACTTGAGACTTGCTTCGGCATTCGCGACGGTTGCGGCAGGCTCAAGCTTGCCGAACATTTCCCGCGCCTGATCCTCGTTTTCAGGCGTGCCGCCAAGCGGCGACAGGAAATCCGGCGCCAGCGCCACGAAGCCTTCCAGCGCTGTGCGGCGGGCGACGTCGCGGATATGCGGATTAAGGCCGCGATTTTCGTGAATGACAATAACGCTGCCGAGCTTTCCCGATGCCTCCTTCGGTTCGACCAGATAACCCTTCATCTCGCCACTGCCGCCGGGATAAGAGACATCCTGCGCCTTCAGCCGCTCGTCGTTTGCCGGGACTATTTCCGCGCTCGCCTTGCTTGCCGCCAGCATCGGCGCGATCACGGCGGCAGCACCCGCCGATCCTGCAAGCTTCGTAAGCTTGTCCATGAAACTGCGCCGGTCCAGCGTCAGATGCGTATATTCGTCATAGGCGTTGATCATAGCCTGCGTGATTTCCGGCTTGTCCATGTAAACCTCCTCATTTCTCGCTGAGCCAAAGCCCGATGAGAGAAGATAGGTCAGCCTCCGATAACGCAGGAACAAAACTGCGTTACCCGCTGAAGGCCACCCAGCCGGCGAGCCACGCCCACATGGCACCAAGCACCACGTAGCCAGCTGCAAAGAGCGGACTGCGGAAACGCATGCGGTTGCTCGTGACATGCACGAAAGCGTGGGCATACCGCAACGCCACGAAAATCCAGGCGAGCACGAGGGCGGCGATATTGTCGGCCTCGGTGATGTAGAGCAGGATGCAGCAGACATAAAAGAGAACCGGCAGCTCGAACTGATTGGCGATGCTGTTCTTGACGAAGAGGCTTTCCGGCGGCTCGCTACGGTTTTCGCGAAAATCCGAAAGATTCACATTGCCGACTTCCACCGCTTTCCGGCGGCGGAGGCTGAGCAGCATGTAGAGGCCATAGACCAGCGCGACATGGGCAATAATGGGCCAGAAGATTTCGGTGCCGGTCATAGTGTCTCCTCTGCTCCTTCTCTCATATTTTTCAAAGCAGTAGAAGAAAATGCCGGCACTTTCCAGCCTATCGATCGTCGATATCTCCAGGCGTCAGACGGATCAGGACGAAACGAAGGATGACGATTGCCGAGACAACGAGTGCTGCAAATTTCAGCTTTGTCATCCAAGGCAACAACGCAGCGGCGGATGATGCAGCGCTGCCGCCACCGAAAGCAATCAAGCTGGAGAGATTCTCCGCATAATCGGCAAAACCGTAGATGAACGGCAGGCCGTAAATCGCCTTGATGAAAGCTGGATGCATCGGTTTGCCGAAATAGCTACCGCCCGGCTGGAGCTTCAGGACAATCGTGAAGAGAAGCATCGTCATCAGCGCAGGCAGGACGAGCTCCGGACCAAGATACATGCTTCGCAGCAGCGCACGCGCGACATCGTTTTCGCCCAGCACCTTCTGCATGGCGCTAACAGCGGGGTGATCATAGCCGGTGAAATAGGCGTCAAGCACCGTTTTTCCGGTTTCATGCCGAAACGGCAGGACGAAGCCGAAGGTCGTCCATGCCAATACTGCGAGGCAGACAATAGCAAGCAGCCCGATCATCCAAGGCGGTATCCGGCTGCCCGCAGTCACGATCAGGCGCCCACACCCGGATAGTTCGGGCTCTCGCGGGTGATCGTCACGTCATGGGCGTGGCTTTCGCGAAGGCCGGCACCGGAGATGCGCACGAAAGTGGCGCGTTCCTGGAACTCCTTGATATCCTTACCGCCGACATAACCCATTGCTGCCCTCAGGCCGCCTGTGAGCTGGTGCAGGACGCCGGAAACCGGCCCTTTATAAGGAACCTGGCCTTCGATGCCTTCCGGCACGAGCTTCAGCGTGTCGCGGACTTCCGCCTGGAAGTAGCGGTCTGCCGAGCCGCGCGCCATGGCGCCGACCGATCCCATGCCGCGATAGGCTTTGAAGGAGCGTCCCTGATAGAGATAGACTTCACCCGGGCTTTCATCGGTACCGGCGAGCAGGGAGCCGATCATGACGGCAGAAGCGCCGCAGGCCATCGCCTTGGCAAGGTCGCCCGAGAACTTGATGCCGCCGTCGGCGATGACCGGAATATCCTGAGCGCGCGCGGCTTCGACAGCCGACATGATGGCGGCGAGTTGCGGTACACCGACACCGGCGACAATGCGCGTCGTGCAGATCGAGCCCGGGCCGATGCCGACTTTGACGGCATCCGCACCGGCATCGATCAGTGCCTTCGTGCCGTCCGAGGTCGCGACGTTGCCGGCCATGATGCGAACCGAATTGGATAGCTTCTTTACGCGGGCGACAGCGTCGAGAACGCGCTGGGAATGGCCGTGGGCGGTATCGACGACGAGCAGGTCGACGCCGGCTTCGATCAGGCGCTCGGCACGGTCGAAGCCATCATCGCCGACGCTGATGGCGGCGGCAGCGCGAAGGCGGCCTTGCGCATCCTTGGAAGCGTTCGGGTTCAGCTGCGACTTTTCGATATCCTTGACGGTGATGAGGCCAACGCAGCGGCCTTCCGGATCGACGACCAGCAGCTTTTCGATGCGGTGCGAATGCAGCAGGCGCTTGGCCTCCTGCTGATCAACATTCTCCTTGACCGTAACGAGATTATCCCGCGTCATCAGCTCGTGGACCTTCTGGGCCGGATCGGACGCAAAGCGGACATCGCGATTGGTCAGGATGCCAACGAGGCGCCCCGACTTCTCAACGACTGGAATGCCGGAAATGCCGTGCGTCTTCATCAGAGACAGCGCTTCGGCAAGCGTCGCATCCGGACCAATCGTCACCGGATTTATCACCATGCCGCTTTCGAACTTCTTGACTTGCCGAACCTGCTCGGCCTGCTCGATGGGGGTCAGGTTGCGATGAATGACGCCGAGGCCGCCGGCCTGCGCCATGGCGATCGCCAATCGGCTTTCGGTGACGGTATCCATTGCGGAGGAGAGGATCGGGATGTTCAAGTCGAAATCGGTCGCAATGCGCGTTGCGATGTTCGTCTGACCGGGCATGACCTCAGAGTGACCGGGCTGCAAGAGCACGTCGTCAAAGGTGAGCGCGTCCGCTCCGGTTGCGGTTTCTATGATGCGAGCCATGGCCAATTTCCTTCAATCAAGAAAAATGCGACCCACCCGGAACGAATCGTCCGCACCGGCGGTGTGCAAGGGTTGCTTTGGAAGTTGGCGAGGGCTCGTAACACGTCTATGACAGGAAGGGAATAGTAAAATGCCAGGCGTCTGCACCGGGCGCATAATAACCGCCATGCGCCTGGATCAGATGACGAACTGGTCGATCTTCGGCACGAAACGGTAGGCCGTTCTTGAACTTGGCCGGCCGAAATGCATGTAGCAAAAAGCCTGGCCGCTTCAATGCGAGAAAAATCATACCTTCGAACAAGGCCGCTGGCAGCGCTGCACGCCCCCCCTCCCCTTCGTGCGGGATCTCTGCTTGCCCGGCCGAACATATGTCGATTTTGAACGGAAAAGTTGCCGCGGACAGCCATCTCACGCACACGTGATGCAAACCCGTAACTCCCGCAGTTTCAGGGATTGGCAGAGGAGGCAACAGGGACTACACAGCTCGGGCTTCCGCGCCCTCCCCAAGAGTCGCCAAGGCTTTTGCCTATGAACCGCATTGTACCGCTGATCCTCGCCGTCGCGCTCTTCATGGAGCAGATGGATTCCACCGTCATTTCGACCGCCCTGCCCGCAATCGCCAGCGACCTGCATGTCGGGCCGATTACGCTGAAGCTGGCGCTGACCTCCTACATGGTGTCGCTTGCGGTTTTCATTCCAGTCAGTGGCTGGATGGCAGACAGGTTCGGCGCCAAGCGCATCTTCCGGCTTGCAATCTGCGTCTTCGTCATCGGCTCGATCTTCTGTGCGGTCTCTTCCAACCTGGTCGAGTTTGTCTTCGCCCGCTTCCTGCAAGGCATGGGCGGCGCGATGATGACGCCGGTCGGCCGCCTCGTTCTCCTGCGCACGACCCAGCGGAGCGAACTGGTTTCCGCCATGGCGCTGCTGACGATCCCTGCCCTTGTCGGTCCGCTCGCCGGTCCGCCGCTCGGCGGCTTCATCACGACCTATTTCAGCTGGCACTGGATCTTCCTGATCAACGTACCGGTCGGCATCATCGGCGTCTGGCTTGCAACAATCTTTCTTCCGGAGATTGAAGCAACCATGCCGCCGAAACTGGACTTCACCGGGTTCATGCTGACTTCGCTTTCCGCCGCGGGTGTCGTTTTCGGCCTCTCGGTCGTAAGCCTTCCGGCGCTGCCGCCGGCGATCGGTGTCACATCCACCTTGACCGGCTTTCTTTGCGGCTATCTTTACGTGCGTCACGCCAAGCGCCACCCAGCCCCGATCCTGAACCTGAACCTCTTCCGCAACCCGACTTTCCGTGCTGCGACGACGGGCGGCAATCTGTTCCGCGTTTGCGTCGGTGCCATGCCCTTCCTGACGCCGCTGATGCTGCAGCTCGGCTTTGGTCTGACACCGTTCCAGTCTGGCCTCATCACTTTTTCCGGAGCAATCGGCGCGATCACTACCAAATTCATGGCGCGGCGCGTTTTCGCCGCCACCGGCTTCCGCACGACGCTTCTTTCGGCAGCCTCGGTCACAACGATCGTAACAATCGTAACCGGCTTCTTCACGCCCGCAACGCCGCATCTCGTCATCATCACGGTATTGCTCATCGGCGGCTTCTCGCGTTCGTTCATGTTCACCGGCGTGAACGCACTGGCCTTTGCCGATATTGAGGATCGAGAAGCAAGCCAGGCCACATCGATGAGCTCGGTAATGCAGCAGATCAGCCTCGCGCTCGGCGTTGCAGTGGCGGGAGCAATCCTTGAGACATCCATCTATTTTCGCGGCGAGGCACTGCAGGTCGCCGACTTCCAGCTCGCCTTCTACGTCATCGCAGGACTGACGGTCGTGGCGACGATCCCCTTCATTCGCATGGACAGAAATGCAGGGGCGCTGGTTTCTGGCCATCGCGTCAAGCGGATCGGCCCAGCCATAGAGACCGAGCAACAAGCGGTGAAGTAAGCCCTTCTATTCCGGCTTTTCGCAAACGGCAGCAAGCTTGTTGCCGTCGGGATCGCGGATATAGGCGGCGTAGAAATTTGCATGATAGGAGCGCAAGCCGGGCTTGCCGTCATCAGTACCGCCCGCAGCGAGTGCCGCCGCATAGAACGCATCGACATCGGCGCGCGTTTCGGCGCTGAGCGCGATCATCGAGCCGTTGCCGGCGGTGGCACGGCGGCGGTTGAACGGCGTGACGATCCAGAGGCGTGAGCGCGTGTCGCCATCGGCGGAATAGCCGATCTCCTCGTCAGAAAGACGCTGAAGCTTGTAACCCAGCGCGGGCAGAACGGCGTCATAGAAGCGCCGGGCGCGCTCGATGTCATTGGTTCCGAGAGTGACGTAAAGTAGCATCAGATAGTGGCATTCCAATCCTGCAAGCCGCCATCATCGCCACAGACGATGCCAAAGATCAAGCTTTCGCAGCGTCCGTGACTGGCTTCCGGCCCTTGAAGCCCTTCGCCAGCAGGAACATCTCAACCGATTCGGCACGCGAGGAAGCCGGCTTTACGTGCACTACCTGACGGAAATGCTGCTTCAGCATGTTGAGCAATTCGCGCTCCGTTCCCCCCTGAAAGGTCTTGGCGAGGAAATGGCCGCCTTCGCCCAGAACGTCGACGGCAAAATGCGCGGCAACTTCGCAAAGATGCATCGTTCGCAGATGGTCCGTGCGGTGGTGACCGGTCGTGGGGGCCGCCATGTCCGAAATCACCAAATCCGGCGTACCGCCGACAGCTTCCATCAGTTTCGTCGGCGCGTCGGGATCGAGAAAGTCGAGCTGCAGGATCTTCACGCCGGGAAGTGGCGCCATTTCGAGAAAGTCGATGGCCGCGACGCGGATATCCTCGTCGGTCGAGCCCGTCACCTTGGCGGCGATCTGCGACCAACTGCCCGGTGCGGCGCCAAGGTCGATGATGCGGCGCGCGCCTTTCAGGATATTGTGCTTCTCATCGATCTCCAGCAGCTTGAAGGCGGCCCGCGCCCGGTAGCCCTCGAGCTGCGCGCGCTGCACGTAGGGGTCGTTGATATGGCGCTGTAGCCATTGCCGCGAGGAGGCCTTGAGCTTCTTCTTCTTGACGCGCTGGCCGAGCTTGCGGCCGGTGCGGTTGCCCGCGATCGGTGCCTTGGTCATTCTTTCCCTACCTTGCGCGCTGGCCGCGGCGGTTTCGATGGCGCCGCCAGACGCCGTCGTCCGCCATCATGTCGGTCAGGAGGCCCTCTCTCAACCCGCGGTCGGCGACGCGCATGCGCGGGCTCGGCCAGCGGCGGCGGATTGCCTCCAGAATGGCACAGCCGGCAAGTACCAGGTCAGCGCGGTCCGGCCCGATGCAGGGATTGGCGGCGCGGCTCTCGAAATCCCACGAGAGAAGCTTCGCCTGCATGGCCGAAACCTCGTCATCCGAAAGCCAGATGCCATCCACCTTGCGGCGGTCGTAGCGCGGCAGGTCGAGGTGGACGCCTGCCAGCGTCGTCACCGTGCCGGACGTGCCGATCAGGTGAAAATCGCCAGAATGTGCGACCTCGATTTCCGGGCAGTCGAACCGGGCAAGCATGCCCCCCACCTCCGATACCATGGTCTCGAAGCTTTCCGGTGTTACATGCTGGCCACCGTGGCGCTCGGAAAGGGTGACGACGCCGACCGGCAGCGAGGTCCAGTGAGTGATGTGATTGGCAAGGCGGCTGAACCGGTTCTCGCCGATGCGGATGACTGCTATTTCCGAGGAGCCGCCGCCGATATCGAAAAGCACGACGGAACGCGTTTCGCGTCCGACCAGTGACGAGCAGCCGGATACGGCAAGGCGGGCCTCCGTTTCGCGGTCGATGATCTCGAGTTCAAGGCCTGTTTCGGCAACGACGCGATCAAGGAAAATTGCCCCGTTTGCGGCCTGGCGGCAGGCTTCAGTGGCGATCAGCCGCATGCGGCGGATTTCGCGGCTTTTCAGCTTCCCGGCGCATACGCGCAGCGCATCGACAGCGCGGTCCATTGCCTCGTTGGAAAGGCGGCCGCTTGCGCCCAGCCCCTCGCCGAGGCGCACAATGCGCGAAAAGGCGTCGACGACGCGGAACTGTCCCGGTCGGGTGGGTTGGGCAATCAGCAGACGGCAATTGTTGGTTCCAAGGTCGAGCGCAGCATAAAGTTCGTCCGGCCAGGGATGCTCGGCGTGATCGCGGCGCTCGCGTTCAGGCGGCCGGCCGCCCCGATTGAGGCCATCGTTTCGAGGCTCGGAATGTCCATTGGCCTTTGCTATCGTCGGGGCTCTCGCAATGACGGGATCGCTGGCAATGGCGGCAGGCTGGGCAGCGATGCCCGGCTGGCCGATGGATTTGCCAGGCGCCAGCGGACGACCCTGCAGGCCGCGTTTTCCACGGTGCTTGCGCCGGTTGCGGCGGCTGGATGAAGCTCCGCCATCCGCTTGCGCGGCCAAAGCCGGCTTCTCATGATGCTGGACCGCTGGGCCATCATGCCGCTGGCCGCTGTTACCGCGGCGCCGGCGTTTGCGCTTGCGAGCCGGGTTCCCGGCTGCAGCTTCCATCGGGCGCGCTGCCTCTCCGGATGTCTCGGAGGAGGCCTGCGAAGCGGCATGAGGCGCGTTGCGGGACTGACCGCCCCGTTTGCCTTTCCGGCGCCGGGATTTTTTGCCATCCCTGCGCGCTGCCGCTGACGCCCCGTCAAATTGCGGCCTTGCGCCGCCTTCGGGGTCTTCCACGTTTGTTTTCCACGCGCCGCGCAAGTCCATGACGGTATGCAGCAGGCGCTCGTTAGTTTTTGCGTTGCCGCGAGAATACCAGCGCGAAGCAAAATCGCCAAATTCTTTTTGGATTCAAATCCGGGACCTGCTCGGCCCCACCCGATTGGGTTCGGAAATTTTTCCAAACAGGTATTTGCATTCTTCCGGCTTTTGTTTATAAGCGCCGCACACCAGCGGAGCCGCCATGCCGGCCGCACTCTGCTGGGGAATAGTTCAATGGTAGAACAGCGGACTCTGACTCCGTCGATCTTGGTTCGAATCCAGGTTCCCCAGCCAATTCTCCCTAAAATCCCTTGATTCCTTGATTTTCAAGTCGTGCCGGATCCCGTTTTGGCATCAATGGCGAGCTGATGCCCAGAACTGATGCCCAAAGGTGATGCCCAGGCGAAAGGACGACCTGCACGTGGACATTGCTGCCTTCAAGCTCCTGCCGGAGGCCTGGCTGAAGGCCTTAGACCAGCCGTAGACGCCGTTCAGTCTTTCGGGCGTGATCGCCACGAACGATGCGATGTTGACGATCGTTCCCCGGGTGCGTTCGACGAAGCCGGGGACGGTCGCGTAGGTGAGCCGCGTCAGCGCCTCGACATTGAGGGCGATCATCGCGCTCATCGCTTTGACGTCGGACTGCAGCAGTGGTGCGGTCGCTCCCACGCCAGCGTTGTTGATCAGCATGGTGATCCCGGCATTGTCGGCGATCAGGCTGGCGACGCGGTTCACGTCATCGGCCGATGTCAGGTCGGCGGTGACGGTCTCGATGGTGTGGCCTGTCTGCTCGCGGATCGAACGAGCGATCCGGTCGCTGGTCGGGCTTTGCATTCTGCTTTCGCAGAAGGGCATCATGCTCCATCTGACGCTTCGCAACTGTTTGCAGGCAATTTGGCTCGCTTTCATAGGATATGTCGGCTACTTCCTGACGGTGACGGGAGCGGCGGTCTTTGCCGGCCCCGTCATCGCTCCGGCCTTTCTCGGCCTGGTGCCGATCGTCTTGATGGTCATTGGGAACCAGCGCCAGGGGTCATTGCCATGGCGATCGCTTATGAGGCCGTTGGCGCTGGTGATGGTCGGCCTTGCTCTGGTCAATGTTCACGGCCGAGGGATTGAACTCGGTTCGATCATTGTGGATCGGCGTGCCGCTGGCGCTCGCGGCGGTGGGACTTTGGTGCTGGTTCGATACCTGATCGCGGGCGTCATTCTGTCAGTGCGGATTTTCTATGATCGTTAATTCGCATCGGCAAAGGCAGTACTGGCGCATGAGTGACGTGCTGTGGCCGGACCAATGACAGACACTGAGTCGGAGATGCAGTCACGGCCGAACGCACGCGCCGGCGACCCCTTCGTAAGTCCGAAATCCTCGGTTCCAGTCCCATCATTTCAGCTATAAGGTGGGAGACATCGCCCAAAGGGGATTTCGAGGCCAATGCCCCCAGAGAAGAAGGACCGTTCGCCTGTTGCGCTGGAACAGCGCGACGTAAGCGCCGACCAGCGCATGTTCTCACCTTCCGTTGCGCGAAATTCGGCGCCGATCCTCGCGGTCCTAAAACGTGTCCTTCCCACACGTGGCGCCGTGCTGGAGATTGGATGCGGGACCGGCGAGCACGCCGTGTGTTTTGCGGGAGCAATGCCCAACCTCACCTGGCAGCCGAGCGATCCGGATGCCGACGCCCGCACCAGCACGTCTAGCTGGATCAAATTCGCAGGGCTGAAGAATGTGCTGGCACCGCGGGATATTGATGTGTGCTCAGGCCAATGGGGCGTCGAACAAACGGGGCATTTTGACGCCGTCGTGTCGATCAATATGATCCATATCGCGCCATGGGCGGCAAGCTTAGGATTGTTCGCAGGAGCTTGCCGTTTGCTTCACGCTGGTGGGCTTCTTCTTCTCTACGGCCCATTCATGCGCGACGGGGCACACAACGCACCCTCGAACGCTGCTTTCGACGCGGCTCTAAAGGAGCGCAACCCATCCTGGGGTGTGCGTGATATCGCTGATCTTGAACACGTGGGTGAGGCCGCTGGACTTAATCTCCGCGAGACGATCGAGATGCCTACCAACAATATGTTGCTGGTCTTCTCCAGCGGTAGTGCCTGAACGACAAGCGGGCGCGAAAGAGACATGGGCCAAATCGAGGTCGATCCGAGGAACGTGCGGTATCTGCTAGAATGCGGCCGAAGGCGGAACGCGACAGACGCATTGCGAGGGCCGGTGTGATCGAACCGGAATTCGCGCGACCGAGTGCCAACGTTGTGCTCTTGGAAGGGGAGACGAGGACTATGCCGACACCAGAGCAACCCAGTCTAATAGTTCGACAGAAATCCCCACAGAACACCGAGTTTCCGTTTGCGTCGCTCTCCGATTGGCTGATCCCAACCGAGCTGTTCTTCGTGCGAAACCATTTCCCGTCGCCGGACCTCGATGCGCGAGACTGGAGATTGCGCGTTGGCGGGGCGGTGGAGAGGCCGATCGAACTTGACCTCGACAGCATCAAGGCGATGCGGAGCACGACTTTCACCGCCGTCGTCGAGTGTGCAGGGAACGGCCGCGTCTACTATGTGCCTCCGAAGGAGGGGTTGCAGTGGCAGAACGGAGCCGTCGGGAATGCCGCGTGGACAGGTGTTCTTCTGCGCGATATTTTGGAAATGGCGGGCGTTAAGCGAACCGCACGTGAGGTTCTGCTCGTAGGCGCCGACAGCGGCGTCGTCGACACGAACAAGAAAACGGCTTCTCCCGGCCCCATCGCTTTTGCGCGCAGTTTACCACTTGAGAAGGCCATCGCTGACAGCACGATCCTTGCCTATTCGATGAACGAGGAACCGTTGACGCGCGATCACGGCTACCCGCTACGCGCGGTCGTGGGTGGCTGGTTCGGCATGGCTTGGGTCAAGTGGATCACGCATATCACGGTTGTGGAACAACCGTTCCTTGGCTACTGGCAGGCGCGCGACTATTTCCGTTGGGAGCGCAGCCTCGGGGAACCCAGGCTGGTCCCTCTTGCGGAGATGGAGGTCAAAGCGCAGATCGCGCGTCCCGTACAGGGGGCGCGTCTCATCGCCGGCCAACCGTACCGGATTTTCGGAGCCGCCTGGAGCGGAGAGGCCGTTATCCGGCAGGTGCACGTCTGCACGGGAGATGGCAGGGGCTGGCGCGAGGGACGGCTCCTCGAAACAGAACGTCCCTTTGCATGGCGCTTGTGGGAGTACATGTGGACCCCTGAAGAAGTGGGGCGATATATACTGCGATGTCGCGCGATCGATGGGGCGGGGTGCGTGCAGCCCGACCTCCAGCGTTCCGACTGCGAGAGCTACGCGGCCAATTGGATCGTTCCGGTGGAGGTTACGGTCGTTCCCGAGCCACAGACGTACGAGGAGGAATTCGTGATCTAATCACCCGCATGGGGCGGAATGGCGGCTTTTGGCGGAACTGCCACCCGCGTTGTCGCGGCGTCATAGCCGCTTTGCAGCAACGGCGGCCGGTGGCTCGATGACCACTATGCGGGCGCGAAGCCGCCGTGCCGCGGTGGTCGCCAGTTCGGTAGCGGCGCTCAGCGCGGAAATTATTTCCGCTTACGCCGCCGGTTGACTGATGCCCAAAGCCAGGGCACAAAGGTGGCATCCAATGGTCGCTCGCGGCAGGAAAATATAGGGAAATCAAAGGCGATTTGGCTAAGTCATCGAAATTATGTGCGAATCCTTCTAGGTAAGCACAATTAGCCTGTAGCGCCTCATTGTGATCTGACGATCATAGCCAAAAATTCTGCAGATTTTACAGCTACATGCTAGTTTCTCCAGCGCCGGCACCCGCCGGTTCGCGCTACGCCGATGTCGCAATCTACGATCGCACGAAAACTAGCTGGGGACCCAATTTGTCAGGGGGCAAATTCTTCCGCTGTGCACTAAAAGCTGTCATCAGCAGGCCAGTCGGCGCATGGCTCGATTCGACCCGTTGCGGTCATCCGGCTCCAAGTACCGAAAGACAAAAAGGCACGTCAAGGCAGACGTTGATTTCTGCCTAAGTCGGCTTCAACCAGTCACCCCAGAAATTGGATGAAGCGTTGCGTCGTTGCCAGAGCAGGCGCGTTTCGATGGCGGCGAAGACGGAGCGGCGACGATTTCCTCCGCCAGAAGCGCGATGCCTAACGTCGGTGTTGAGCCGGCGTTCTCGTTACATCGGATGCAGGAGACGCGAAGGGTGAAAGGCGGTCAAATTACTCAGGCGTCAGTTCAACTCGATACGTTCTCCCGTTGCCGCCGAGCGTTTTACCGCATCGACTACCCTCAAGGTTTCGAGCCCCTCACGCCCGCTGACAAGCGGCGGTTCGTCTCCCCGGATCACCTTGCAAAATTGCCTGATCTGCAGACCGAGCGGGTCCTCGTCGTCGACCTCGATACGCGTTTGGTCAAATGGTTCCCACCAACTCCGTTTACCAGGATTGCGCCAGACCTCGAGCGACGGAACAGCCAGCGACCCGTGCGTTCCACCAATCATGTAACAGGATTGCTCGGTTTTGGGGTAAGCCGGATTCTCTCCGGTTGTCATCTCCCAGCTCCACGGTGCGACCACCGCGTCCGAGACTGTCGCAGTTCCCAAAACTCCATTCTTGAACTCGATCAGGATCACGGCCGTTTCCTCAACTGCGTTGCCGCGCACCGCGTTGGACTCGCGTGCTTGAACCGCAGCCACATCGCCGAAGAGGTAGCGCAGATTATCGACATCGTGGATGAGATTGAGGAAAACCGGCCCCGCACCGCGCTCACGACGCCACGAGATGTCGAAGTAGTCATCGGGCTTGAATAGCCAGAACATCGCATTGACAACAAGAACGCGGCCGAGCTTCCCGCTTTCGATGATTTCCTTTGCCTTATGCATCACCGGATTGTGTCGGCGGTGATGGCCGGTCAAAAGAGGAACACCTTTTGCCTCAGCCGCTGCGATCAGCTTTTCCCCGGATTTAATGTCGTCGGCGATAGGCTTCTCGATGAGTGCGGGAATGCCGGCTTCGACGGCTTCCAACCCGTTCTGGACGTGAGCCGGGTTGGGCGTAGCCACGATGATCCCATCAGGTCGGTCTGCGACAATCATGTCCGCGAAGCTTGGAAACCACTTCACGCTGGCTTCCTTGGCAATGGTCTCGCCAACCGGCGTGGGATCGACCACGGCACTGAGTTGCGCCGAGGGCTCGGCCAGTACGTGCTGAATATGGCGCTTACCGATGAGGCCTGCCCCAACTACGGCCAGCTTAACCCGTTTGGTCATGGTCACCTCAGCCATTGCCCGCCGCCTTGATCATTGTCGCCGCGCGCCGGATGCCAAGCTGGTATCCTTCTGTTCCAAGGCCGCAAAGCACGCCGTCCGCGCGGTGCGAAACGAACGAATGGTATCGGAAGCTTTCGCGCTTGTGCACATTGGAGATGTGGATCTCGATCACAGGCCCCTCAAATGTGTTCAGAGCGTCAAGGATGGCGAGTGAGGTATGGGTGAAGGCCGCCGGATTGATGACGATGCCCGCACCGTCCTCGCGCGCCTCATGAATCCAATCGATGATCTCGTATTCCCGGTTGCTCTGATGAAAGCGGATTTCATGGCCGAGTTCGGCTGCCAGTTTGCGGCAGTCCGCCTCTACGTCTGCGAGCGTTTCATGCCCGTAGATGTGCGGCTGGCGTTTGCCAAGCAGGTTGAGGTTTGGTCCATTGAGAACGTAGATCAGGCTCATAGCATAGTGTCCTTCTTGAGCACGTCGTCCTGGTCAGACGAACGCGATTGCTTGAACAGCAAAATCAGGGTCCGACTCGTAGAGATCTGCGCGCAAGCCGAGCCTTCCCGCTTCGAGAGCAGGCGCGGCGATCGCCCGCGCGGCGTCGAGAACGGCAGTGAGAAGCTTCTGCTTGGTCTCTGCAGTACGACCCGGTGCCATCCGCACGATGATTTGGATGAAATGATTATCGACATGCTCATCGCCCACGCAGGAGTATGTCGCCTCCCGCGCAAGCGTGCGCACGGCGGAAGGTTTCACAAGGCCGCCATCTCGAACGCAGCGATGCACGGTCAGCGTGAGCCGGTCCATGGCTACATGCTCGCCTGCGCCCCGGCTATAATCGATAATGATATGCGGCATTTGGGATCTCCCCATCAAGCCGACAGGCGGCACAAGTCCATAAAGTGACGGGACATCCGCTCTGCGTCGGGTGCAATCCCGGTGAACAATTCGAAAGCCGCTGCTGCCTGGTAGACGGTCATGCCGCCGCCACGAAGGGTCCGGCAGCCTTTTCTTTCGGCGAGAGAAAGCAGCTCTGTGACGAGCGGCATGTAGACAATGTCGGCGACCCAATGCCGTGGCAGAAGCCATTCCGGGTCGATCGGCAAACCAGGATGGCTCTTCATACCCGTCGGCGTCGCGTGGATAAGGCCGTCCGCTGAGCGCAGGGTGCTGCCGACATCCGTCGTGGCACGAGCGCAATCCCTTGAGAACCGATCGTTCAACTGCCCAGCCAAGGTTTCTGCCCGTTTCGAATCCTGGTCAAAGATCGATAATCTCTCGATCCCGAGCTTGATTGCGGCATGCGCCAAGGCGACACCGGCGCCGCCGGCGCCAAGCAGGACGGCATGCGACTTCGCGACGTCCGGAAGGCCGCGCTGGAAATTCTCGTAGAAACCGTACCAATCAGTGTTGTGGCCGATCCTCTCGCCGTCACGAAAGACCACGGTATTGACCGCACCGAGCATCTCCGCATCCTCGGAAAGTCGATTGAGGTGGGCGATCACCGTCTGCTTGCAAGGATGTGTAATGTTGCTCCCGGAAAAACCGCGCCGCTCTTCCTCGTCTAGGAGGTCCGGCAGCGCCGAGGCGGGAAGGCCTCGTTCGGCGAAGTCGAGAAGCTCGTAGCGGTAATCGAGGCCCTGATGTCGCGCTTCCGTTTCGTGGAGAGTCGGGGACTTCGACATTTGAATGTCGGCCCCGATCAGTCCCACGAGGAATTTCTTGTCGTGCATTGGTATCCCTTTCGAACGTCAGTGGTGGGCTAGGATTTCGCCGAGGAAGGTCTTTGTGCGTTCGTGCTTGGGAGACTTGAAGAAGATCTCCGGTTCGGCCTCTTCGACGATTTCTCCGGAGGCCATGAAGATGACGCGATCAGCGACCTGTCGGGCAAACCCCATTTCATGCGTGACACAGATCATCGTCATGCCGTCACGGGCGAGCCCGATCATGGTGTCGAGCACTTCCTTCACCATTTCAGGATCGAGCGCAGAGGTTGGTTCGTCGAAGAGCATGACCTTCGGCTCCATGCAGAGCGCGCGAGCGATGGCAACGCGTTGTTGTTGCCCGCCGGATAGCTGCGCAGGATACTTTTCGGCCTGGTCAAGGATTCGAACGCGCTCGAGATATCTTCGAGCCAGTCGCTCTGCGTCAGCGTGGCTTGTGCCTCGAACACGCATCGGGGCGAGTGTACAATTCTGAAGTACGGTCATGTGCGGGAAGAGATTGAAGCTCTGGAAGACCATTCCCACTTCGCGCCGTATCGCATCGACGGATTTGGTGCTTCCGTCCAGTACCTGACCCTCGACGACGATCTTCCCGTCCTCGATCGTTTCGAGGGCATTGATGCAACGAATTAACGTTGATTTCCCGGAGCCTGACGGCCCGCAGAGGACGATTTTTTCGCCTTTGCGGACCGACAGACTGATGGATTTCAAGGCATGGAAAGCGCCGTACCACTTCTGCACGTCCTCAAGGGAAATCAGCGTCGGTTGATCGTTTGCGGAATTGAGCACGGAACTCTCCATTTGGGCTTAATTGACGGTGAAGGGGATGTTCGGAATGGATTCCGGGAACTGCGGCAGATCGATCGCCATCCACTTCTTCGTGATGGCGGCCAGCTCACCATTGGCCTTGATCTTGTCGATGAAGGCGTTGACGGCTTCGTTCCAGTCCTTCTCGCCGAGACGGGTCCCGACGCCGTTGTAGGTCGTCAGAAAGTTAATCTTGCGCTCATAGGTGCCGGCACTCGCCGCATCCAGTCGCTGACCATAGAACTGGTTGCCGCCAACCGCCTTTACCTGACCGGAGATGAGAGCCTGGATGGTTGCGGCGTCGTCATCAAAGCGGCGAACTGTTGCGGTGGATCCGACGGCGTCCGTTACTGCCTTATCCTGCGAACTGGACTTCGGAACGCCGATCTCCCATCCCGCAACGTCGTCAGGCTTCGTAACCGTGTCGGACTTCGCGGCATAAAGCGAAATCGTGTTAGCGGCATAGGGCTTGCTGTATTGAATTGATTTCGCACGTTCTTCCGTCATCGCCATCGTTGCGAACAGGATATCGACTTTGCCGGTCGTAAGCGCCGGAATTCGGTTGGCAACGGCGAGCGGCTGGAATTGAACCTTCACGCCCAATTCCTTAGCAAAAAGGTTGGCGACGTCAGCGTCGAAGCCGTCCTGCACGCCGCTTGAGTTGACGAACCCCCATGGCGCATTGTCACCCTGGATGCCGACCACAAGCGCCCCCTTTGCCTTGATTTCCTCTATAGTTGCCGCAGAGGCGGCGGCAGCGCCAACGGCTGCGAGTGCAACGGTTGCGAGTGCAAGCCCGAGAAAATTCCTACGATTGTTATGCATGCTTAATCTCCTCCTCAAGAGTTTTGCTTCGAGCGAAGCGGTTAGCGGGCAGCTTTCGCCATCCGTTTTTCGAGGCCACTTCCGGCATGGGAGAGCGGCCAGCAAATGATGAAGTAGATTGCTCCCACGATCCCGAATACGAGCAGCGGTCGATAGGTCTGGTTTGAAATGATCTGGCCGGCGCGAGTGAGTTCAATGAAGCCGACGATTGCTGCGAGCGACGTGCCCTTGATGAGCTGGACGAGGAAGCCGATCGTGGCCGGCATCGAGATTTTCAGGGCCTGCGGGAGGATGACGTCTTTCATCCGCGAGACATAATGCAGACCGAGGGCGTTGGCGGCTTCCGTCTGGCCCTTCGGCACAGCCTCGATGGAGCCGCGCCAGATCTCTCCCAGGAAAGCACTGGCATGGAGCGTGAAGGCGATTGCGACCGCGATCCACGCGTTGACCTCGATGCCCAACAGCGCCACGCCGTAATAGACAACGAAGAGCTGCATCAGAAGGGGCGTGCCCTGGAAGATGCCGATATATCCTGCGGTGATCGTCCGGGCGGGCTTTTTCTGCGAGGTGCGCAGCAGCGCGATCAGGAGTCCGAATATCCCCCCACCGATGAAGCCCACGATCGCGAGCAGCACGGTCCACTTCAAACCCTGCATCAAAAAGAAGAATTCATTTTCGCCGATGGGACCCATGGCTGCCTCCTATCGTGTCGGGTAGTTGAAGTAGCGGCGGGAAACGAGGGCAAAGAGGCCCATCATCAGCGTCGAAATAACCAGGTAGATAGCGGTCACCGTGAAATAGACTTCGAAGCTGCGGAAGGTGTCTGACTCGATTCGCTGAGCTGCCGAGGTCAGCTCGTAGGCGGCGATTGACGTGCAGACAGACGTTGTCAGTGTCAGCATGATGAACTGGCTTGTGAGCGAGGGATAAATCGCCCGCAGCGCCGGCTTGAGCACGACGAGCCGGAAGACGTCCGCCTTGTGCAGTCCGAGGGCGAAGCCAGCCTCGATCTGGCCACGCGACACGCTCTCGACCCCACCTCGGATGATTTCGATCGCGTACGCGCCACCGTTGATGCCGAGAGCAATTATGGCCGTGACGGTCGGATTGAGGCGGATGCCCATGAGAGGAAGGGCAAAATAGATGAAGAAGATCTGCACCAGGAATGGCGTATTACGCACGACCTCGACGAACACGATAACGAGAGTGCGCGTGATGTCGCTCTTTGAAGTCCTGGCAACGACACCCAAGATTCCGATGACGAGTGCGAGAAGCATCCCGGCCAGCGAAAGGCCGAGCGTCCCAAACGAAGCCCATAGCAATTCCGGGGCGCGGTCGAGGACCGCACCGAAATCAAACGTATAAGTCATGTATGACTTCCTCCTCCCGATCGGCTCGCGCCGCGTCGGCGCCGGATCAATGATCCGGTTTCAAAATCCCCAGTGCGCTGTCATGCAGATGTTTCAGATGTGCCTGCGGGTCCACCGGCCCGGCGATCGGCACTTCAACCGAGATAGCGGCGCTATGCTTGGCTGCGGTCCAAAGCTCCATCAACGGCAGTTCGCCTTCGCCGGGAGCGAGCCTGCCACTTCTCGCCTCGGCGATCATTGCGTCCGATGTTTTGGGAGCAGGCCCGCGGACGTCGCAAAGCTGGACGTGTTTTACCTTCCCTAAATTTGCGCGGAACTCGTCGATCGAGGCGCCGTTTCGGAAGAAGTGAATCCCGTCAACGAGGGCACCAGCGTTCTCTGCTCCACAGGAATTCACGACCGCAACACTGTCGCCAAAGGTTCTTACCGTCCGCCAGCCCATGTTTTCGATGTCGACTGACATGCCATATCGCGCCGCGAGGGCGCAAAACTCAGAGAGGTTTGTGGCAAGACGGCCGCCGTCTCGATCATCACCGCAAACACTCAGCCGGCGCGCCCCTATGTTCGCAGCGGCTGCCACGGTCGCCTCATGGGAGGCCGCAACAAAGTTGTCGTCGATCACGAAGAACTCGATATCGAACACCTTGATGCCTTCGCTATCGGCAACTGTCTTGAACTCCTGGACCCTCTGGCTGCCCACCGGCAACTCGTAGAAAGGGGCTCCGGGAAAGGCAGGGTGCAGACGCAGACCTATCGACGCAAAACCCGCCCGAGCAGCCATCACGGCGAATTCCTTGGGCGGCAGCGCGATGGATGAAAAATGCGCCACGCCCAGTTCAAGGCTCGGTCCTGGCGTCGCGATGGTCATCACGAGATCCCCTTTGTCGCGAGGTGATCGCGCAGATTGGTTCCCGTGCGGTGGATATGCTGACACAACATATCGCACGAGTAGTCCATATCCCGCGCGACGGCTCCCTGAGCAATCTCACTGTGCTCCTGGCTGACGTTGCGGTCACCCGACGTGCGGGTCAGAAACACCCGGCGATAACGGTCGTTGAGATTAAGAAGCAATCTGCAGAAATGGAGCAGGATCGGCTTCCCGCAGCCAGATATAAGTGTCAGATGAAATTCGCGGTGGAGCTCTTCCCAGCGCTCCAGTGTCTCTGGCCGAGCCGCGTCGCGCTCGGTGCGGTTAAGGCGATGCAGCGCGCGCATGACGTTACCCTCCCACTCCACATCGCCGAGCCGCATGGACTCGCGAAGCGCAAAGACTTCAAACTCTTCGCGCAGGGTGGTGATCTCTTCCAGATTGGCCAAGGAAATTGGTGAAACGCGATAGCCGCGATTGTCCTCGAACTCCACCAGGCCGTCCGATATCAGCCGCGCCAACCCTTCACGCAGCGGACTGAGGCTTACGTTGAACGTCTTGCGCGCCTTGTCGAGATTGATCTTGCTGCCGGCCTGAAGCTCGCCGGAGATGATCGCCTCACGAAGGCGGGATGCAAGCTGGCTCCCGATCGTGTTTTTGCCGTCGTCAAGAAAGCCAGAAGACGATGGAGCATCTTCTGTCGTCGGAGCAAATGCGCCGTCGTCATCCGCTATCATTGTTCGTCCTAAGGCTCCCCGTGCTAATTGTCGATGATCGATACAATAACCGATTATTCGTGTCAACTTGAGAGCACTGAAATCTGCGAATAAGTGGAGCATAGCCCTTTTTCGACTAATTAAATTTAACAAAATCAATTGATTGTACGCAGAGAGCCTGTTTCATTTGGCTAACTGACGCCGCGATGATGCACCGTGGCCTTGACAAATAATCGATTATTTTGATAGTCGGGAAACCGGGAGGTGATCCACATGGTGATCAAAACTGAAAGCGATCTGACGCCAGCCGTCCTCGCTGTGATGAATCGCACTGAAGACCCTCGCCTGCGAGAAATCCTCGTGGCCATGGTCAAGCATCTTCATGCCTTCGTGCGCGAGGTTCGACTGACGGAGGTCGAGTTTCGGGAGGCGACAGCCATACTGAATGAGATCGGGAAGCTGCATGCTGATCACCACAACGAGTTTGTGCTGATGGCCGGTTCTCTTGGCGTATCTTCACTTGTCTGCCTGCTGAACAATGGCGACAAGGGACAGACTGAGACCTCCCAGTCGTTGTTGGGCCCATTCTGGCGCCTCAACTCTCCGCGAGTCGAAAATGGCGAGTCGATCATCCGATCCGAGACGCCGGGCACTCCCTTGTTCGTGCATGCCAAGGTCGTTGACCGCGACGGTAGGCCAATTGCCGGCGCCGAAGTGGATGTGTGGCATGCATCTCCCGTCGGTCTTTATGAAAACCAGGACCCGGACCAGGCCGAGATGAACTTGCGCGGCAAATTCATGACCGACAAGCAAGGTCGGTTCTGGTTCAGGACCGTCAAGATGGTCGGCTATCCGATACCGGTCGATGGCGTCGTCGGACGCCTGCTGAAAGCTCAGGGACGCCATCCGTACCGACCAGCGCACCTGCACGCACTGATCTTCAAGCACGGATACAAGACGCTGATTTCCCAGGTCTTCGATCCCAGCGACCCGAACATCGACTCCGATGTTCAGTTCGGTGTCACGGCAGCGCTGACCGGCAACTTCATTCGTCATGAGGAGCCCCATCCGACCGAAGCGGATATTCCTGGTCCGTGGTTCTCGCTCGACTACACCTATGTCATGGAGCCCGGCGAAGCCGTTTTGCCGCGTCCCCCGATCAAATAAATCACGATCAGCAGAGCAAACGATATGATCACCGAAGAAGAACGCCGGGCCGCGGCAGACGCGCTGCTCAAAGCTGAAATCGAGCGCAAGCCGATCATACAGCCTAGCGAGACCTACCCGAACCTCGAACTCGAGGACGCCTACCGAATTCAGGCTTTGTGGGCGGAGGCGAGGGTCGCCAAGGGCGCACGGATCGTCGGGCATAAGATTGGCCTGACGTCACGTGCAATGCAGATGGCTTCAAAGATGACGGAGCCGGACTACGGCTGCATTCTTGACGATGCGCTTTACAACGACGGAGCGCAGATCAGGGCTGACTTGTTTATCAAGCCGCGCCTGGAGGTCGAGCTGGCCTTTGTTATGGGGGAGGATCTCGTCGGGCCCGGCACCAGGATCTATGACGTCCTGCGTGCGACCGAGTTCGTTGTCCCGGCGCTCGAGATTATCGACTACCGGACCGAAGTCCCCCGAGCTATCACCGACACCATTGCGGACAACGCGGCTTTCGGCGCCATCGTCGTTGGCGGCCGTATATTTCGCCCGATGGACATTGACATCCGCTGGGTCGGAGCGACTCTTTCCAAGAACGGCATCATCGAGGAGTCGGGCGTGTCGGCGGCGATCATGGGACATCCGGCCGCCGGCATCGCGTGGCTGGTCAACAAACTTCATGCTGTGGGCGGTGGCCTGAAGAAGGGACAAATAGTCCTGGCCGGATCCTTCACGCGTCCTGTCGATATCGCGAAAGGTGATGTCATTCAGGCCGACTACGGCCCTGTTGGCGCCCTCGGCGTGTCGTTCGTGTGAGGTGCTGGATGGAACATCCTATCAATCGTTTCAAGCGGAAGCTTCTTGCTGGTCAAAGTCAGATCGGCCTGTGGTGTGGCTTGCCGGGGAGCTACGCCGCGGAAATCGTCGCACCTTCAGGTTTCGATTGGCTCCTGTTCGACACGGAACATTCTCCGGGTGACGTTCTGACCGTCCTGCCGCAATTGCAAGCGGTCGCACCATACGACGTTTCCCCAGTCGTCCGCCCGGCCATCAATGACCCCGTTCTCATCAAGCGTTTCCTGGATATCGGCGTTCAGACACTGCTCATTCCCTACGTTCAGAACGCGGACGAGGCGAAAGCCGCAGTCGCGGCGGTGCGATATCCTCCGGATGGAATTCGTGGTGTTTCTGCCCTGACGCGCGCCACTCGTTTCGGCCGAGTTGCGAACTATGCACAAAATGCGGAACGGGAAGTTTGCCTGTTGCTGCAAGTTGAGACGCGGGAAGCGCTTGGCAACCTCGAGTCGATTTCCTCGGTAGAGGGAGTGGATGGGGTATTCATAGGACCGGCAGACCTGGCAGCGAGTTTCGGACACAGGGGCCAACCGAGCCACCCGGAGGTGGTCGATGCAATTGTCGACGCGATTGAACGCCTGAAAGCGTTGGGCAAGCCTGCGGGCATTCTTACCCCGGATGAGACTTTCGCGGCACGGTGCATCTCGCTCGGAACACTATTTACTGCCGTTGGTGTCGATGTCGCTGTTCTGGCAAGGGGATCGGAAGCACTCGCGGCGCGATTTGCGTCGCACGGAGCGTACCGCGATGCCGGAACGTGATGAACTCCTCACTGAAATCGCACCGACGGGAGTCATCAGAGCGGCGGTCAACATGTCGAATGCCGCACTTGTCCAACTCGATCCAGTGACAGGCGTTCTAACAGGGCCGAGCGCGCAGATCGCGATCGCACTTGCGGCAGAACTCGACTGCAGTTTGTCGCTGGTTCGATACGGATCGGCCGCTGACATTCTTGCGGCTGCCGAAGACAAAGAGTGGGACGTTGCATTCATTGCGTCCGATCCCTCACGTGCCGACAGGTTCTCCTTCTCGCCACCCTATACCACGGTGACCGCCAGCTTTCTGGTGCCAGACAGTAGCCCGCTAGGCAACGTCGAGCATGTCGACGTCAAAGGGGTACGCATTGCCGCCGCCAGAACCGCTGCGTATACAAAGCAGCTTGAGCGACAGGTTAGAAATGCAATCCTACTCCATACCGAAAATCCCGCCTCCGCCCTGGACATGCTTGTATCCTCGCAGTGCGATGCGGCTGCGGGCTTGACCGAGTCCCTGTCACGTTTCTGCGAAGAGAATCCAGGTTTCCGCGTTGTTGAGGGGACATTCTCGAAAGTGCCTCAAGCGATCGCTGTGCATCGGAGGTGCGTTCACGCTTCAACCTTTCTGTCGGACTTCATCCAACAGCATTGCAGTGCGGGTAAGTCGGGCAATTGAAGCAGTTGGCGGGACATGCGAGGGAGCCAGGTCGAGGGGACGCGACACGTTAACCCCCGAATAGCCAATTGGAATCCTCTTCTCTCTCAAGCGTTCCGACTCGGAAGTTCATGTTCGTTGAGCTTCTGGGTACGATGTCGAGCAACTCTTATTCATAATCATGACATGGGCGAAGACTGGACAGTGGAAACGGGGCGAGACGCCATGGCGCTTGTGCGGATGCTCAAATCGGTGCTCATGGAACATGGCGTAGAGCATTCCGGACAGATCGAGCAGTATCACCTCTCTTCGACAGAGGCCCTGCCTCTCTGTTTTTCAATCTGCGCACACCGCTCACGTAGAGCGTCGGTCACGACACGGGTCATACTCTGCCCAGTCGAATGGGCGATCGCCTGGGCGAGGCGATGGGCTGCGGATCTTCGAAGAGCGGACATGCGGGTGGGCGCGGACATCGTCGTGACCTGATCCTGAGTGGGCTTTCGGAACGACCGCGTCGAACGGCTGGGAGCCTGACAGAGCAGTCATTGCGTGGAGCTACACCTCGGCTGCGTCCACATGAGCCGCGGCCAACTCGATCTCAACTAAGATCGCTCTGAGCAGCGGCTCAAAGTTCTTTCTTGCCTTCTGTCTCCCTGCTATCGTGGAAGTGAGGAGACGGCGCCATGAGCGAGACCCGAAAGCTGGCTGCAATCCTGGCCGCGGACGTGGTTGGGTACAGCCGGCTTGCCGGCGCCGACGAGGACCGCATCCTGGCGAGGTTGCGGGCACTGCGCAGCGACCTCATCGATCCGACGATCGCCGTGCACCATGGCCGGGTGGTGAAGCGAACCGGCGATGGTGCGCTGGTCGAGTTCCGCAGCGTGGTGGACGCCGTGCGCTGCGCCATTGAGGTGCAGAACGGTATGGTGGAGCGCAATGACGGCGTGCCGCAGGACCGTCGCATCGAATTCCGGATCGGTATCCATTTGGGCGACGTCGTCGAGGAAAGCGACGGCGATCTGATGGGCGACGGCGTCAACATCGCCTCGCGATTGGAGGGCGTCGCCGCGGCGGGCGCGATCTGCCTGTCCGAGGATGCCTATCGCCAAGTCAAGGCGAGGCTCGACCTCTCGGTCAGCGATCTCGGCAACACGCAACTCAAGAACATCGCCGAGCCGATCCGGGTCTATTCACTGCAAGTCGGCAGCGCCGGGACCAAAGCAGCCGGGAGCTCGGAAACGCCGACGAGCCAACCGGCGACGGCGGTGTCACCGAAGCTGTCGATCGCCGTCCTGCCGTTCGCCAACATGAGCGGTGACGCTGAACAGGACTACTTTGCCGACGGCATCTCGGAAGACATCATTACGGCGCTATCGAAGCTGTCGCAGCTCTTCGTCATCGCCCGCAATTCGTCGTTCACTTTCAAGGGCAAGAACGTCCATGTGCAGGAGGTGGGCACGAAGCTCGGCGTGCGGCATGTACTTGAGGGCAGCGTACGCAAATCGGGCAACAGGGTACGCATCACCGCGCAGCTCATCGACGCGACCACCGGCGGGCATCTATGGGCGGAGCGGTTTGATCGCGAGCTCACCGACATATTCGCGGTTCAGGACGATGTCACACAGCAGATTGTCGACGCACTGGCGGTCAACCTGACAGAGGGCGATCGGAAAAGACTGGCGCCGGGGCAGACCCGGCACCCCGAGGCGTATGACTGCTTCTTGCGCGGCCGGGAGCTGTGGCACCGGCTGACGAAGCAAACGAACAGCGACGCTCGCGACCTTTTGCAACGTGCCGTCGAACTGGACCCGAACTTCGCCTCAGCGCACGCCTTCCTCGCCCTTACCCACGGGCTCGACTACCTGAACCGGTGGAGCGCGTCGCCGCAGCGCTCTATCGAGCAAGCCGAAGAGGCTGCGACGCTGGCGGTAGCGCGGGATGATAGCGATCCCGTTGCACACTGGGCACTGAGTGTGGTCAAGCTTTACTCGCGACAGCACGATAGAGCCATCAGCGAGGCCGAGCGTGCGATAGTCCTCAATCCGAACTTCGCCGAAGGGCAGGTTAGCCTCGGCGAGGCACTAATCTATTCAGGCAGATCCGAGGAGGCACTCGCCTATTTCGATCGGGCGAGGGTCCTGAACCCGTACTTTCCGGATGTCGTTCTCCACTTTCAGGCTTTGGCCTTGTTTCAACTGCGAAGGTACGAAGAGGCCGTCGAACTGTTGCTGCAGCGCGTGAGCCGCAACCGCTTCACCGATGTCTCGCGCGCGCTTCTGGCCGCCTGCTACGGCCACCTCGGCCGTTTCGAAGAGGCTCGCGCGACGTGGCAAGAGGTGCTGCGCGTCAATCCCGACTATTCATTGGAATACCGTCGCAAAGTCCTGCCCTTCAAGAACCCCGCCGATTTCGAGCTCGTCTTGGAGGGACTACGCAATGCCGGGGTCGTACAATGACGGGTGAATATGTCCGATCTTGAACCTGTTGCCGCCGTTTGCACAGAGGATGAGCAATAGCCAGTGCGGGCGTGATCGACAGCAAGGTCTGCTTTCAGGAAGCTGCGAAGCCGCCCTCTACGGCCGACATGCGGGCGCTTCCCGGCCGAAGCTCGTTGGCCCGGTGAAAGGCAGCTTTCGCGGCGTAGCCGCCCGAAACCTGCCATTCCGTTTCCCACCCCGAACTGGCCGATCCGCAACCGCCCACATCTCGACATTCAAGGACCTATGCCGTTTGCCGGAAGCTGCCGTTCGAGCAGCGAGCGAGTGCGACAGGCCGGTACCTGCCTTCGGGGTTCGGGACGAAGCAGCAACAAGCGGACACTTCGCTGACGGACCGGAGCGGAAGTTCCTCTGCGATTCTTTACGAACTGGCGCCCCTAGCGAATTCGGGCGCAGTGTCGGTCAGGCGGCGGGATGGCCGCCACGTTGACCAATACGACCGTAGCCTGGGCTTGTTCTGGTAGACGGCAGGTCCGCCGGCCGTATCGCTGTCGCCGAAGGCCTAGCAAGACCGCGATCGAAGCGGGGGTCGTGGTGTATTTGATCGGCGCTGACAAATAGAAAGAGGTGAAATATTGGAATACATTGCCCTTTACAGCAGGTGGGGACGAAATATGACTGTAGGCTTCGATCGCGCGATTCAGCGAGATTCGACCGCCCTGACAAGACGATGACTGGGGGATGGCTGTGCGGGACAGATTTCGCGAGGCCGTCGAGTGTGCGCTAAAGGATGGCTTTGCCGCAATGCCATTCAGATCAGAGGCAGGCAGCTCCGCCAACGCGGTCATTGCGACCTGTTTGCCATGCGCGCGATGCGCGAAATGAACGTGACCAAGCAGGATTAGCTGCCTTCACACCTTAGTCGAAAAGCAAGAGAGGGGCTGGATGGCGACGCACCGGCCTTCTTCCAAGGACTTTCGAAATTGAGCCGAGCGCCCCATGGGGGGCTCGTGCTATAGTGCGTGCCTTAAAACTGGAAGAAAGGTACGAGTCCGTGGGCCAGCCCCAGGTGGAACGCAGACTGGCAGCTATTCTGGCTGCCGACGTCGTGGGCTTCAGTCGGCTGATGGGAGTCGATGAAGCCGGAACGGCGCGTGCGCTGCGGGGCCACCGCGAAGCCATCTCGCCGATTATCACAGACCACGGCGGTCGGATTGTAAAGACCATAGGCGACGGCGTGCTACTGGAGTTCCCCTCGGTCGTCGCGGCCGTCGCGTGCGCAGCGGCCATCCAGAAGTTAATGGCGGAGCGAAATGCGGTGGCACCCGCCGATCAACGGATGCTGTTCCGCATCGGAATCAATCTCGGCGACGTCCTGATCGAGGGCGATGACATTCTGGGAGACGGTGTCAACGTGGCGACCCGGCTTGAGGAGATTTCCGAGGCCGGCGGAATCTGCATCTCCGAAGACGTATACCGACAGATCGATGGCAAGGTCGATATTAGTTTTGCCGATATGGGCTTGCACCACCTTAAGAATATCGCGCGCCCGCTGAGGACCTTCCGAGCGCACCTCGAGCAGATCATCCCGTTGCGGGCGCCTGAACCCGCGTTACCGGACCGGCCATCGATCGCAGTACTGCCGTTTGGGAACATGAGCAGCGATCCAGCACAGGACTATTTTGGCGACGGCATCGTCGAAGAGGTTATCATCGGGCTGTCGCGCATTCGCTGGCTCTTCGTTATCGCCCGCAATTCCAGCTTCACGTACAAGGGGCGCGCTGTCGACGTGAAGCAGGTCGGGCGCGAATTAGGCGTGCGCTACGTGCTGGAAGGCAGCGTGCGCAGGGCGGCCAATCGAGTGCGCATATCTGCCGAGCTTGTTGAGGCCACGACGGGCGTACATATTTGGGCGGATCGCTTTGAAGGGGAACTGGAAGACATTTTCGAACTGCAGGACCGAGTAACCTCGAGCGTGGTCGGCGCCATCGGACCGAAGCTCGAGCAGGCTGAGATCAAGCGGGCCAAGCACAAGCCTACCGAGAACCTCGACGCTTACGATTACTTCCTGCGGGGCTTGGCAGCCTTGCATTGCTGGAGCCGAGAAACCAACAATGAGGCTCTGCGGCTCTTTTACCGCGCCATCGAACTCGATCCGGAATTTGCTGCGGCTTACGGCATGGCGGCGCGCTGCTATTCTCAGCGGAAGGCAAGTGGTTGGATGGTCGATCACGTGCAGGAGGCTGCCGAAACCGAGCGGCTGGCCCGGCATGCAGCGGCCCTGGGCAAGGATGATGCGGTGGCGCTCTGCACCGCTGGAATCGCCTTCGCGTATGTTCTTGGCGCACACGATTATGGCGCAGACTTATTGCAACGTGCTCTTGGGCTCAATCCCAATTTGGCCTCAGCATGGCTGTTCAGCGGGTGGGCCAGGATTTGGCTTGGCGAACCGGAGGGGGCAATCGATCATCTCACGCGGGCCATGCGGCTGAACCCACAAGACCCCCAGATTTGTAATGCGCAAGCCGCAATGGCCGCCGCCTACTTCTTTGCTGGCCAATACGCGGATGCGTCATCATGGGCGCACGCGGCCATTCGTGAGCAGCCGGTCCACTTCATCGCAACCTGCGTCGCTGCAGCAAGCCACGCACTGGCTGGACAAGCTCCAGAGGCTACGGAGGCGATGACACGATTGCGTCAGCTTGATCCCGATTTCCGCCTCTCCAGCCTCAACGATTTCTTCCCGATCCGGCGACCGGAAGACGCCGCACGATGGGCCGATGGTTTGCGAAACGCAGGCCTGCCACCGTGACGACTCATTTCGCTATGCGAGAAACCTGACCGTAATTCGACGATGTCGCGGTCATGCCGGCGGGTAGGGCTGTGAGGAGTGTCGCTTTGTTTTTAAATGTAAGACTCGTTGGCCAATGATTTCAATTGATTGCCGTGCCACTTAATTTGGGATTTAGCAGTTAATGTGAGATTTTGACTTGGCTTTTGGGAGATTCAGGCGATCGAGATAATCGATGGTGCCTTGGCAAATTGACGCATTTCCTGATGAAGTCGATGAAGCGCTTTGAGATGAAGCGTGCAAACGCGCAGACGGCATTCGGGAATTCCTGAAGCATCGAACTGGTCCGATGACCGCCGCAGACGTGAAACAACTTACAACTGAGCTCGACGTCAGCCGATCAACGGGTTTACCGCCTTATCAAACTGTTTCGATCAGCTGGGACGATCACCTCTCTAGTCGACCGTAAACGCGACCGGCCTGATCATCCGCGTTACCCTTAGCAAATACTACCTGACGCGAAACCGTCCGACAGTTTCGCAATTGATCCGGGATGTGCGGACGAATTGCATATCAGCCGGGCATCTAAATCGGCAACGACGAAATCGCATCGTTCGATCCCCGTCGCGCAACCTAGTTCACTCGGGACGTCGGCGGCGGCCAAGCGGCAAATCAAGCCGAGAGCCGCCACATTCGCACACGACCTGTACCACGCAATTCCGTTTCCTCGAGTAGGTCGCAAGCAAATTTTGGTCCAAGCAGGTGGTGAGTTGCATCCGAAATACGGATCTCATCGGGCTCCGCGGACGTTTGAATGCGTGAGGCGAGATTAACGGTCTCGCCCCACAGGTCATAGGCGAAGCGCCTTTTGCCTATGACGCCAGCGACGATTGGTCCCGAGTGAATTCCAATTCTGAGTCTCAGCGGTTCTCCTGCGAAGCGTACGCGCTTAACCGCCTTCCGCAGTTCAAGTGCATAGTGCGCGAGGGCTTCTGCATGATCGGATCGCGCGGTGGGCAGGCCAGCGACCACCATCACACAATCGCCGATTGTCTTGATCTTTTCGCAGCCGTATCGTTCCGAGAGCCGATCCGCCGCCTTGAAGAAGTAATTTAAGATAGCGAGCGTCGTCACGGCTCCGACGCTCCGCGTTCTTTCCGTAAAACCGACGATGTCGGCAAAAAGCACACTCACCTCTGCGTGGTTGTCTGCAATTTTTTTGTGCGCTTTTAACCGCTCCGCGATCGACGCCGGAAGAATGTTGAGGAGTAGGGATTCGGCGCGCTGGTATTCACGCGACAATCCCTCCTGGCTCTTCCTCAACGCCTCGTTCGTCGATTGTAATTTCTCGTTGAGTTGCCGCTCCCTCTCTTGCAGGAGCGTCATTTCATAGGCCTTCTGTTGAAGCCGCTGCTTGTTGTCGCGTTCGGCAGTGGCGTCAAGAAACAGCAGCCACACGCAGGCATTGCCGGCAAAAAGATGAAGGTCCGCAACACGCCCGCTGGGCAGTTCGACCATGGCCATATGATATGGAAGCTCCGGGCAAGGCAGCAAACCTTCCATAAATTCAAGCTGATCGGCAACAGGCTTGCCAATGCGAAGCGATGAGAGCCCGTAGTGTTTAACGTTACCGCCCTTCGCAGCTATGCAAAGCTGGGCGTCAATTTTCAGATATGCGACAGAGTGCTCATTGTAGAAGAAATCGTAAATCCAGCTTCCGACTTCTTTTGGCAATCTATGCATGGTCTATTTGGTAACCATCGAAGCAAGCTGACGAAACGCATCATCAACATGTTCACCCGAAAGCGCGCTTGTTCGATAGATTTGCCATCCAAGTTGCCTGAGTTCGTTAATCTCACTATCCGATATTGCCCACCGATCGGCCAGGTCGGATTTGTTGAACAGCAATACAAACGGCATAGCGCCGAATTCGGCCTCGGCCCGCTCGCGCAGAGTGAGCGCCACGGCAAGAGTAGCGGCGCGGGTTCCATCGACGACAAGCACGAGCCCGGACGCACCCCGCACATTGCTGACGCGGAATGAGCCGATATCGTCTTCGCCGGCCAAATCCCACAAAATTAGATCCACGGTTTTGTCCGGGAGTGCGACACTCTTCTTGTCGATTTTCACTCCCACCGTGGTCAAGTAGGTATCTGAAAAGATGCTTTGCACAAACCTGCGAACCAGACTCGTCTTTCCGACAGCGAACCCACCCAACATGCAGATCTTTTTTTGCAATATCCTAGCTCCGCACTACTCCAGGCTTACCGTAATCGAAACCCGGCGATTGGTGGAGCTCCCAGTTCGACTATTTTCAGGCACCACTGGCTCAAAGGTGCCAGCGCCCCGAACCAGCAGCAGTTCCGGAGCGACGCCGCGCTTGTTGAGAAGCGCACGAACTGCCTCGGCGCGGGCGGCGCTGATCGACACGTTGGCCGTCTCACGGCCCGTGGCGTCTGCATGGCCGGTCAACATGAACCGCGCTGTTACGCCTGACTTGCGGGCATTTTTGGCGAATTCCTTTATTTGATCCGCCAACCTGTCGAGGACCGGCATCTGCTCTGGTCCCGGCACAGCTTTGGCGGAATAGAAGAAAATATCGGTCGCCTGGATGGCCTCTCTCAAATAATTAAGTTCTGCAAGGTTCAGCTCACGCAGCTGCGAGACATCCAGAACCACTCCGTCCGCCGAAAGTTGTTCTGCGGCGGCCCGCGCCCGGTTGATCCAGTTGGCAGGAGCCTCACCCTCGGCAACGATGCGACCCTGGACGATCGAAAGCAGAACAGATTTGGGCGGAGCCAGCGACGCCGTCAGCCGCTTCAACACGAACTCCGGCTCAAGGCTCTGATAGAATTGCCATTGCGAATGAACGCGGGCGGGATCGACATGCGTTCCAGACAACAGCGACTGCGGGTCGGCGCCAAGCGGGTCTCTCAGGCCGGAAATGTAGAATTGGCCATCGCGCACCTTTTGTTCCGCAACGATGATGCCCGGTTGGGCCTCAAGTCGCGACACATAGGCCTGCCAGTGCTCCGCCGCGCGTGCTTCGGGGCTCACATCACGAACCTTGGAGATGTCGAATTCCGGTCCGCCTGCCGAAAGCTGTCGGGCCGCTGCGCGCGCCCGATCTATCCAGGTGTCGGCAGCCTCACCCTCGGCAACGATGCGATCCTTGACGATCGAAAGTCGTACTGTATCCGGCGGAGCCAGCGACGCCGTCAGCCGCTTCAGCACGAACTCCGGCTCAAGGCTCTGATAGAATTGCCATTGCGAATGAACGCGGGCGGGATCGACATGCGTTCCAGACAACAGCGACTGCGGGTCGGCGCCAAGCGGGTCTCTCAGGCCGGAAATGTAGAATTGGCCATCGCGCACCTTTTGTTCCGCAACGATGATGCCCGGTTGGGCCTCAAGTCGCGACACATAGGCCTGCCAGTGCTCCGCCGCGCGTGCTTCGGGGCTCACATCACGAACCTTGGAGATGTCGAATTCCGGTCCGCCTGCCGAAAGCTGTCGGGCCGCTGCGCGCGCCCGATCTATCCAGGTGTCGGCAGCCTCACCCTCGGCAACGATGCGATCCTTGACGATCGAAAGTCGTACTGTATCCGGCGGAGCCAGCGACGCCGTCAGCCGCTTCAGCACGAACTCCGGCTCAAGGCTCTGATAGAATTGCCAGCGTGAATGAACGCGGGCGGGATCGACCTGCGTTCCAGACAACAGCGACTGCGGGTCGGCGCCAAGCGGGTCTCTCAGGCCGGAAATGTAGAAATGTCCATCGCGCACCGTTTGTTGGGCGACGATGATGCCCGGTTGGGTCCCCAGTCGCGAAACATAGGCTTGCCAGCGCTGCCCGGATTGCCAGGAAAGAAAGAACCAACCGCCTGCCGGAATCAAAACCAGCAGGACTGCAGCCACCACCAGCCACGGAAATCCCTGGTTTGAGTCCTCCTGCTTCAGTTCAACGCAGGTCTGCAACTGCGTCTCTATGCCGGCTAACTGAGAACCGTCGCCGTCGAACTGCTCTAAAGCCTGTGAGTATTCATCATGGATGCGAAGCAACACATCGCGAACTATTTCATGTAATTCCTCTGGCGGATTTCCCCGGATCACCGCAACCAAGGTCGCAAACGGTCCAACTTCTGACCAGAGACGAAGCTCCCCAAAGCGGATAGTGTCCAGGCCGCTCTGTTCTTTCTCGTTAAATGAGTCTTTAACAAAGTCTTGAATTGCACTGAGCATCGAAGAAATGAGTTGAGGATCCTCGCTCGTTGCATTATCGGCAGTTACATGCGCGATCAAAAGCCCCGAATTTCGGTTAATGAGAAAGACATGTTCTACACGATAGACAAGAGAATGCTTCAGAACAACTTCCGAGAAGCTGGCACCAGTTCTCCAAGATTCAAATCTCCACTTGAGCCCATGCCAGGTAAATATATGTCTTAAAGTCTCATTCAGCGACTGAAAGGTCTGGTCGATCTTTTCCCCGATCGACTTGCGAATTGCCGGCAGAAACACCGGGTATAATATATCCGTCAGCGTGCGCGGGCTCTTCTGGATCGACCGTTGCACAGCCCTCTCGACGGCTGGCGCAAGGGCCTCGCCGAGCTGCGCATGAGGCGCCCGTGCGGCTGCACTGGGAAGAACGCCGCCCACTGCTTCCGCAAGCTGCTCCGGTTCGCCCAGCAGATGCGTAACGCGTGAAAGCTCTGAAATTTCGCGGCCGACCAGCAACTGGCGCAGCGTTTCCATGCGACGATCGGCGGTTGGAACTCCGTCGAAACGCGCATGATGGTCCGGATCAATGTTCCGAGCAATTTCGACCAAAAGAATAGCCAGAGCCGCGCGATCGATCTCGGTATCGTTCGAGGCGGCTTTTTGAGGAAGTCTGATTGGGTCGACGGTCGACGTCAAGTTCCCATCAACTCACTTTCCAGCTACGTTCCGAGTTGCTCTTGCTACCGCCAGAATCCTGATTTATGCATTTTGCAACCTCGACAAACAGGCCAGCCAAAAGATTTCTGTCGGTCTTGACGTTGCTGAGATCGGAAAACATTTTCTCCATTAGCATCTGAATGCTTTCATTCTTTTGCTTGATTTCCTCACGCAGCAAATGATCGCTTCGATTTATCCGGTCCGCAACGTCGCGCTCAAGCTCGCTCAATTGATCCGACAACGCGCGCACCTGCTTTTCAAGTGCCTGATTTTGCTCGCGAAGATTCCGGTCAATCTCCTTGTCGGCCTCGGCTCGTGCATCTTTTTCGCTCCGCAATTGCGCCGCGAGCGATTCGACCTGCTTCTTTGCATTTGACTCGTACGCTTCAAGATTGCGCTTGGCCTCGGATTCGACATCCTTAAAGCGCTGCAAGAACCGGTCTTCAAGCTTGGAAAAACGGCGGTCATAGTCCTGCATCTGGTTGCCGAACAGCAGATCGCGTATCTTGTCGACACCTACAGCGTCACCGGAGATCCCGCCCTCGCGGGCCTGGGCCGCCATGAAGTTCAGCCCGTTTCCCTCTGCATTACCTATCAGATTTTCGTCCGCCTTATTCGTAGAAGAAGCGGTACTCGAAGGTTCCTTTGCCATCCTTATGCCCCCCATTTGAACACCTGCCACGGTGCAACCCCGTCAACAGGTAATAATGTCAGCAAAATAGCCGGCCCACAAGCCGGAATCTTCTTGACTCAAGCCGATTCGTGATGCAGCCGAGCGCTACGTCACTGACGTAGCAATGGAAGTTTGGGGCGATGCCATCTAGCGGGCGGCCGCGACTGGTCGGGGATCAATCGCGGCAAGCGGCACGGTCGTCGAGCAGTGACGGTCCGCAATCTCTGCGCTCACGGCATCACGATGTTCATCCGCAAGGCGATCACTCGAGTAACGACGGCGGCAGGGCGCAATATCGCGCTCAAGGAGGGCGGTCCCATCAAGCTCGATAAGAAGCGCTTCACCAATTACACGGCAACACTGCGGGCGTTTGCGCGCGCACTCGCGGATGGCGTGACGAACCTTCCAGACGTCAAGAAGGGGTCGTAGCGCCCCTGGAGCGGCCTCAGGATTCCAAGTTGGTAGACGGGCTGTTGCGTTGCCATTTGGGCCATACTTACCTTGAAGTCGAGGCGATTGAACTCGCCGAACTGGCCCGGCAGCGGCTAGGCGACGAAAGTCATGTCGACGAGTATGGCGGAGCCGAAAGGTGCGGGCGCAACTCGTGCGGCTACAATGTCCGAACGCCTGCTTACGGGATCGAATAAGTCTGTGTCCAACGGCTGCCATGACGGCGTATGTGCAGGGCCGCCCCGCGAACATCGCTGTTGTCAGCGGTCGGAAAACAGCATCCAACCCCACGACATCGTCACAGGTGGGCTGAGATAGATCGCAGCGCTGACCTTGGCCACTTTGACCTCCCCGAACGAAGTCGCGTTGTCAACAGAGCGGGTCGAACCAACCCTCGGGAGTTTTCGGTGATCGGGGGTTCGACACACACACACACACACACACACTGCTTTTCTGACGCATGGTCCCGTGGGCCAATCGCTCAACTCGCCTTAAACGGCCCCTCCCACCCGAAACACCGGCAGTTCCTGCCGCACGCCTCGAAGATGTGCAGTTCTCGGGTCGACCGCAAAAGCCGCCAGTCCGTCGCGAACCCCGGTCGCGTCGTAAACGTCCTGGCTGACAAAAATCTCGTCGGCGTCGGCAAGGCCTTGGACGCGCGCAGCAATGTTCACGGTCTGGCCGAAATAGTCGAGGCGCTCGTTCAGCGTGACCGCAATTGCCGCGCCTCTGTGAACGCCGATCTTGAGGATCAGAGCCTTGTCTGGCTGCCGCTTGTTGAACGAGGCGATTTCGCTGCGCATGTCGAGCGCCGCGCGCACGGCATCGGCAGGCCTCAGGAACGCTGCCATCACCGCATCGCCGATCGTCTTGATGATCGCGCCGTTGTGGCGGACCGTCACGTCCTGCAGCCGCTCAAAATGCTGCTGCACAAGTGCAAAGGCATTCAGGTCTCCGATCCGGTCATAAAGTGCAGTCGAGCCCTTCAGGTCGGTGAAAAGGAGAGCGATGTCCGTGACGCCGAGCCCTTCGTGGCTGCGGATCACCTCGGAGCGAAAGAGGTCGCGGAACGTCTGGGTCGTGAGCAGCCGCTTCCCTGAGAGGAACGGCGCGAAGTGGAGCGGCGGCGGCCTGTCGACGCCGGGCGGCAGTTGAAGGATCCCGAACTCGATGCGTTTGTCCGCGACATTGGACATCTCGAAAATCACCTTGCCGGCCGCGATGGTGCCCGCGTCCGGCGTGCTGGACTCGAGGTCAAGACGGATTGCAATGCGCTGTTCGCCAGTCGGAAGCGCGGGATCGACAATGAATGTGATACCTGCGTCGCTGTCGGAGCTGCTGCCATGTAATATGCCAGCCTCTGCGATTATCTCAAAAGCGGTCGTCTCGCCCGGCTCGATATAGGCTAATCCGCGGCTCAGCATCTCCCTCAGGTGGACGAAAGGGGTTCCGTCCGGGATCAAGCCCTCACTCGTCGAGCTGTAGCGGAAAAGATAATCCTCCACCGTCAGCGTCTGCGGATCGTGATAGGAGATGCGGCGAATGGCCGGGTTCACGGTGAAGGTTATCGCGATCATGTCGTCGAGAGCCGCCACGAAATCCAAATGGCAGTGGGTGCAGCGGCAGTGACTGCGGAGATTCTTGAGAGCCCGGAAGCTATCGATGACACAGGAGCAGACCGGACAGATCAGAATCCAGGTCATATCGAAGAGACCTAGGGCGGTGGCGTGCAGGAAGAGAACAATCGTCTCCTCCTCGTTGAGGCTCTTGTCGGCGGCGAATTTGATCGGATTGATGCGGAAGAGCTCGGCGTCGCTTGCCGAACGGATGTTGCTCTCGAGCTTGGATACGAGCCGCGCACTCCAGGTCCGGGCCGACTCTAGCGCCGTCAGCTTCTCTTCGAGGTTCTTCTCGTCGATCGATGCCATGGCGACCTCCTCCCCGGACTGCGCTATTGTCAACCGAACGAGTTCAGTTGATCGTCCACCATCAGCGGTTCTACATGTTCGCAGCATTCTAGGTCTACCATAGCGAAAGGCTTCATTGTAGTGGGAAGCCCCCAGGATCCGGGACGTGCAGGAGTTGGCGCCGACGAGCCTGTCCGCCGACCCACCCACTTGTCGACTTCGGGATGGGTCGAGCGGACCGGCAGCTTTCAGAAAATCGCCGAGGTTGCTCGAATGGCTGAAATGATGGCGCAAAGCAGTCTGACCCGTTGCGACCCAATGCGGACCTTCTTCGAAGCAAGCCCAAGCGCAAGTCATGAGCCCAAAGGGACAATCGACTGGCGGGATCACCCCATGTAGCCTGCTGGCGGTCGAACCTCGAAGTCCCCGATAGACTTTTGAAATAGTCGTCATACAATCCGATCTCTGCGTTCTACGAAGGCAATGTGAAATGTCCGAAGAACGAGCCCAGCGCCGTCTTGCCGCCATATTGGCTGCCGACGTGGTGGGCTACAGTCGACTTCTGGACCAGGACGAGCAAGGAACATTGGCCGCGTTAAGGGGGCGGCGAAAGGAGATCCTCGAACCACTGGTCCGCGACCGCCAAGGCCGTGTCGTAAAAGTGATGGGTGATGGCGTTCTCGTGGAGTTCGGAAGTGCTGTGAACGCTGTGTTATGCGCCGTCGAACTCCAGAAGCGGATGGTGGCCGCCAACGAGGGTATGCCTGCCGACCGGCAAATCAACCTTCATATCGGCATTAATTTGGGCGACGTCGTTGTCGAGGCCGGCGATCTGTTCGGCGATGGCGTCGTTGTCGCCGTGCGACTTCAGGCGATGGCCGGGGCGGGAGAAATCTGTGTCTCCGGCGGCATCTACGACCAGGTCAAGCGGAAGCTTGATTGCGGCTTCGACGAACTTGGTCCGCAATCGATCAAGAACGTCGCCGAACCGGTGTCCGTCTACCGGCTTCGGTTGTCGCCCGCATCGGAAGATGGCGTGCCGGCGGACAAAGCGCCGCTGCCGCTCCCCACCAAGCCCTCCATCGCCGTCCTCCCATTTACGAACATGAGCAACGATCCGGAGCAGGAGGCATTTGTCGATGGCCTCACCGAAGACCTGATCACGGATCTGTCGAGAACCAGTGAGTTGTTCGTCATCGCCAGCAACTCGGCATTTGCCTACAAGGGCAGGCACATGGATGTGCGTCGCATCGCGCGCGAGCTAGGAGTGCGCCATCTTCTTGAAGGGAGTGCACGACGGGCAGCGGGACGGGTGCGTATAAATGCCCAACTGATCGACGCGATCGCGGGTGACCATCTTTGGGCCGAACGATTCGACCGGAGCCTTGAAGATATCTTCGCCGTTCAGGACGAGGTGACCGGCAAAATCGTCGAAGCTTTGGTGGGCCGCCTGATCGCAGCGCCGGCGCGCAACAGACCAAGCAACCTGGAAGCCTATGACCTCTGTGTGCGCGCGCGGGCCCTTGGCCTGCAAACGGCGCTCACCGCGAAAGAAGCCATTTTCCTGCTGAACCGGGCAATCGCGCTCGATCCGGAATACGCGGAGGCGCACCGTTGGCTGGCACTGAACCTCTGGCTGGGCTGGGAGTTCTGGGACGAACCGATGGATCCCAACCGCGCAAAAGCCCTTGCCGAAGCACAGCGCGCGGTCGAACTCGACCCGAACGATGCAGGGAATCGCTGGGTATTGGGCGTGATATTGGGCCACGAGAGCCGTTGGGCGGATTCGGATGCCGAATTCAACGCCGCCCACAAGCTGGACCCCAACCACGCCGACGCATGGGCGATGCAGGCAGAACTTACGACGGAAAACGGGCGGCCTGCGGAAGCCATTGAGCAGGTGCGGAAGGCGCTCCGGCTCAATCCTCACCCGCCCGGTTGGTATTACTGGATGTTGGGCCAGGCTCAATATTCCATCGGCGACTACAAATCAGCGGTCCAAACGCTGCGCAGGCCCGAAACTTATCGCACGACTTCACGACGCCTGCTGGCAGCGAGTCTGGCGCAGCTTGGCCGCTTGGAGGAGGCGCGCTGGGAGGCGAAAATGTTCATGATAAGCAACCCGCACTTCACCATCCGGCACTGGTCGGCATCGCAGCCTTTCCCGGCGGAAGACGTGCGCCAGCATATCGTGGCTGGCTATCGCCTAGCGGGGCTTCCGGAATGACGTTTGGCAAATCTCCCCAAGCCCGAAGCCGTTCGCTTGTACTTCCGCTCCATGCTCGAGTCGTCCCAATCTACCTTGGCAAGTGGCCGCTCTCCACCCCAGATCGGATGTTGAGACGGCCCGAGCCCAACGTCTGCTTTCGGGGATTCGGCATAGCCGCCGGAACGGCTGACTAGAGGGCGCAAAGGGGCCTCCGCGCGGCGACCGCAGGACGGGAACTTCGACCCAGAAGCGGAAATTATTTCCGCTCCACACCCATATTGACTGGGGCCCAAAGCCAGGGCGCAAAGGTGGCATCCACGGTCGCTCGCGGCGGGAAAATATAAGGAATTTCAAAGGCGATTTTTCTAAGTCATTGAAATTATAAGGTTCAGCCAATTCTCTCCAGAAGCCCTTAATTCCTTGATTTTCCTGTCGTGCCGGATCCCGTTTTGACATCATTGGCAACCTGATCCCCAAAATCGTGCCCACAGAGGCAACAGCCCGTGAAACTTTTGTGACCGAATTGATGAAAAGGTGGAAGGGCTGTAACAGGCCTGACATGGGAGGGCTCTAAGGAAGACGCCGTCGCCGCCATTTAGCGCAGGCGGACGATGACCTCGGAGAGCCCATTTATGAAAATCATCCAGATCACCGACACGCATTTCAGCCCCGAGAAGACCCATTTCAACGGCAACTGGGCGCCACTTCTGAGCTGGATTGAGGACCAGGAGGCGGACCTTATTGTCCACACCGGCGACCTGACTGTCGATGGCGCCGACAAGGCGGATGACATCTCCTTCTCGATGGACCTGATGCGCCAGGTCTCCACACCGATGCTGATCGTGCCTGGCAATCATGACGTCGGCCACTTCTCCCATATGAGCCAGCCGGTGAATACCGAGCGTCTTGCCCGGTGGCGCTCACTCGCCGGCGGCGACCGCTTTGTAGAAGATGCGAACGGCTGGCGTCTCGTCGGGCTCAATGCGCTTCTTTTCGGACGCGAGGATGAGGAAGAAGAGGCGCAGTTCGAATGGCTGCGGACCGCATTCGAGGAACGTGATGGACGCCGGCTGGCGCTGTTTGCTCATAAGCCGCTGTTTGTTGACGAACCGCATGAGGGCGATACGGGTTATTGGGGCCTGCGCCCCAAGCAGCGCCAGCGTGTCTACGACCTGATGGCAGCCCACGACGTGGCGCTCTATGCGAGCGGCCACCTCCACTGGGCCTGGAAGGGGCGCTTCGAGAACACGTCCGTCGTATGGGGGCCATCGGCCGCCTTCGTCATCGATACGTTAGAGCGCGAGATGCCCGGCGAGCGCCTGATCGGCGCCGTTTTGCATCATCTCGGCGACGAGGTGAGGAGCGAGATCGTCGCCGTGCCCGGCATGACGGCACATGTCATCGATGACGTCATCCATGAGGTCTATCCCGCTTCCGCTCCGAAGGCGCGAGCAGCGCAGGAGGAGGCGGAATGAGTGCACTCACCCTCACTAACATCCACAAGTCGTTCGGCAAAAACCAGATCCTTAAAAGCGTCAGCCTTGATGCCCAGCCGGGCGAGTTCATCGCGCTGGTCGGACCATCGGGCTGCGGTAAGAGCACGCTTCTCCGCATCCTTGCAGGGCTCGAAAGTGCGGATAGTGGCGAGATTGTCATCGACGGTCGCGACGTGAGCCAGGTCCGAGCCGCCGATCGCAATATCGCGATGGTGTTCCAGTCCTACGCTCTTTATCCGCATCTGACGGCAGCGCAGAACATTGCCGTTCCGCTCGTCATGCGCCGCCTGACGCGGGCGCAGCGCATCCCCTTCCTCGCACCGCTGATGCCCGGCCAGCGCAAGGCGGTCGCCGCCATTCATCGCGATGTGCGCGAGATGTCCACCTCGCTGAAGATCGACCACCTTCTTGACCGCAAGCCGGGCCAGATGTCCGGCGGCCAGCGCCAGCGCGTAGCACTCGCGCGCGCCATGGTGCGCCGTCCGGCCGTCTTCCTGATGGACGAGCCGCTGTCGAACCTCGACGCCAACCTGCGCGTCCATGCCCGCGGCGAGATCGTCGAAATGCACCGCCGTGCCGGCGTGCCGACCGTGTACGTCACCCACGACCAGGCGGAAGCGCTATCGATGGCCGACCGCGTCGCCGTGATGATCGGCGGTTCGTTGCTCCAGCTTGCCCCGCCGCAGGTGATCTACGACAATCCGCAGCATATCGAGGTCGCCAAATTTGTCGGCCAGCCGCGCATCAACCTCATCGCCTCCCATGTGGAAGCCAAAGGCGCCATCGCGCTCGGCACCGAGCGCTGCGTCCTTCTCGATCTAATTCTGCCCGCGGATACGCCCGTCACGCTCGGCATCCGGCCGGAATTCGTCCGTGTGTTGCGCTCGGGCGAGTCCGGCCTGCCTGCCCGCGTCGCGCGGGTGGAGTTCCTCGGTTCAGAAATCATCGTCTACTGCCGGCTTGACACGATCGGCGAAACAATGATTGCCAAGGTCACCCCTGCCGAAGGTGCAGGGCTTGCCGCCGGTACGGCCGTGCGTCTTTCAGCTGCCGCCCAACACATCTTCGTCTTTGGCGCCGATGGCGCTCGCCTCGCCGCGGCGCCGCTTGTCGAAAACCCGGTCCGGGAGGCGGCCCATGGCTAACATGGCCGCAACTTCTATCGGCGCGGTTCCGGCCGTCCCGAAGACTCGGCGCTCTGCCGCCGAACGGCAGGAGGCCCGCGTCGGGATGCTCCTTTCGCTGCCCGCCATCCTCCTCGTCTTCGTTTTCGTCATCCTGCCGGTCGTGGCGGTGATCGCCCTTGCCTTCACCAATTTTGAGCTCGGCTATCCGAGCTTCGAATTCGTCGGCTTCGACAACTATGTCGAGCTCTTCGGCGACCGCACCTTCATGAAGTCGCTGTGGAACACGAGCGTCTATGCGGTGATCGTCACGCCGATCTCGATCTTCATGGCGCTGGGGCTCGCGATGCTGATCGAGGCCGAAGGTATCGGTCGCTCCTTCTTCCGCACGGCCTATTTCCTACCGGTCGCCTCGCTGCTCGTCGCAATGGCAACCGTGTGGCAATATCTCTTCCATCCGACGATCGGCCCGATCAACACGATGCTCGCCATGATCGGCATCTCCGGTCCGAACTGGCTCGGTGCCGCAAACACCGTGCTCTACAGCCTGTCGATCATCGGCATCTGGCAGTCGGTCGGCTTCAACCTCGTGCTCTTCCTTGCCGGCCTCACCGCCATTCCTCGTGAACTTTACGCCGCAGCCGAAGTCGATGGCGCCAAAACCGCCTGGGACCGCTTCAGGCTGGTCACGTGGCCGATGCTCGGGCCGACCACGCTCTTCGTCACCACGGTCAGCGTCGTTAACTCGGTCAAGGTGTTCGAAACGGTCAAGACGCTCACCGAAGGCGGACCGAACAAGGCGTCTGAAGTGCTGCTCTACACGATCTACCAGGAGGGCTTCGTGTACCTGCGCGTCGGTTATGCCTCCGCCATGACAGTCGTCTTCCTCGCCATCCTCGTCGTGCTGATGTTTCTGCAATATCGCATTCAGGACAAGCAGGTGCATTACGTATGAGCCGGAACGCTTTCACCCCCTCCATGTCGCTCGGCCGCGTTGCCCGGCTCTCGATCCTCAGCCTCGGCGCCATCGTTTTCCTGGTGCCCTACATCTTCATGATCTCGACCGCCGGCAAGGCGCAGAGCGACATCTTCACGTCGTCACTCAACCTGATCCCGACTCACTGGTTCTACGGGCAAAACTTCGCCAAGGCGTGGTCTCGCGTGCACATGCCGACGCTGCTGTTCAACGGTATCCTGGTCTGCCTGATCATCCTCGTGATCCAGGTGGTGGTCGCCATCCCCTGCGCCTACGCCATGGCAAAACTGAAGTTCCGCGCGGCCAAGGCGATGATGGTTCTCATCATGCTCGGTCTGCTGGTGCCTATCCACGCGACAGCACTGCCGCTCTATGTCGCCTTCGATCGGGCGGGGGCGCTGAACAGCTATGTCTCGCTGGTCGCCCCCTTCACCATCTCGGTCTTCGGCATCTTCCTGTTCCTGCAGTTCTTCCGTGCCATGCCGAACGACCTGATCCACGCTGCGCGCCTCGATGGCATGAGCGAGATCGGCGTTATCGCCCGGGTCATCGTGCCGAATGCCTGGCCCGCGATCACCGCCTTCTCAATCTTTTCGATCGTCGCCCACTGGAACGACCTTTACTGGCCGCTGATCGTCGTTTCGAACCAGGCCTATGCCACGCCGCCACTTGGTCTTCTTTACTTCCGCGCCGCGGAAGCCGGCGACGACTACGGCGCCCTGATGGCCGCAACCCTCATCATCACTTCCCCTCTCGTCGTAGCCTTTCTGCTAGCCCAGAAGCGCTTCGTCGAAGGGATCACCATGACCGGCCTCAAGGGCTGACCCTTGTGCTAACCGGTCGTCTCCTCCCAAGCCGCCCCGAACCAGGAGCCATGCGATGAAGCATTTCACCAAGATCCTTGCCGCCGCGAGCGTCGCCATAACAGGCGCCATGACGTTCTCGCTTCCGGCCCATGCCGAAACCACGCTCACCGTGCATTATCCGATGCCGGGCTTCTTCAAGGACGTGATGGACACGATTTCGAAGAAGTTCATGGAAGAGAACCCGGACATCAAGATTCAGTTCGCCAATCCTTCCGCGACCTATGAGGAAGGCATCCAGACGATCATGCGCCAGGTCGGCACGTCCGAAATGCCAGACCTGACTTTCATCGGCCTGAACCGGCTGCGCATGGCTAATGAACGCGATGTCCCGGTCGATCTCGGGCCACTGATCGCCAAGGACAAGGCGTCCATGGTCGAGCAGGGTTTTTCGGATACGATCCTGAAGCTCGCACAGGTCAACGGCAAGCAGGTCGGTCTGGCATTCGCCACCTCCAACCCTATCATGTACTACAATGCCGATCTGGTTAAGGCTGCCGGTGGCAACCCAGACCAGCCGCCGAAGACCTGGGACGAGGTCATCGACCTAGGCGCCAAAATCAAGGCTCTTGGCAACGGCGTCGATTCCGTCGACTTCCGCTGGCAGGGTGACGACTGGATGTTCTCCGCGCTTCTCTTCGGCGCCGGCGGCACCATGCTCTCCGAAGACGAAAGCAAGGTCACCTTCAACGGTCCGGAAGGCCAAAAGGCGATGAAGGTCGTCGATCGCTTGGTCAAGGAAGCCGGTATGCCGGTCTTCACCAAGCAGGCCGGCGAACAGGCATTCGTCGCCGGCAAGGTAGGCTTTGCCTTCCAGACCACCGGAGCATTGCGCAACACGATCAAGAATGTCGGCGACAAGTTCGACCTTCGTACCGCTGAAATCCCGCTTCTCGACCCGGAAAACGGCAAGCTGCCGACCGGTGGCAACGCCGTCGTCATCCTGACCCGTGACGAAGCAAAGCAGAATGCTGCGTGGAAGTTCGCAAAGTTCGCCGCCGGCCCGTATGGCGCGTCAGTGGTTGTGCCGGGCACGGGCTACGTTCCGAACAACGAACTGGCCGCTAAGTCGCCGGAGTATCTCGGAGAGTTCTACCAGAAGAACCCGCTCTTCCAGGCCGGGCTGAAGCAGATGCCGCGGATGATCCCGTGGTACGCTTTTCCGGGCTCGAACGGCGTCCGCGTCACCCAGACGATCGTCGATAACACTGCCCGCGTTGTCGACCAGTCGGCCACGCCGGAAGAAGCCTTGGACGACGCGGCAAAGGACGTGAAGCGACTGCTGCCGCGTAGCTGACAGGTTCGTGCCGCCGCTCTTCCAATGGGAGGCGGCGGTTACACGGTCACTTCATGCGCACGTCGGGCTCGAGGAGGAGGACTATTCCGAGATCGCTCGCACCGTGCCACCGCGTCGTAACGAGAAGTCCACTTGAAGATGACGGGGCGGTGCAGCATTCTCGGCAATGTCGAGCAAAAGCGACGCGGCAGCCGCACCCATGCTGGCATCCGGCATCTCAATTGTGGTAAGCGGCGGATCCATTATCCGCCCAAGAGAAATTCCATCAAAGCCCGCAACCGACACATCGCCCGGGACCGACAAGCCCTCACGGCGGAGGGCGCCTATGACGCCGAAGGCTAGAATATCGTTGGAAGCAATTATCGCTGTCGGCCGAACATCGGCCACGGCAACCCCCAGGTCGAGCATGTCGTACTCGCCGATAAAGGCGATCTGCATCGCTCGCAAAGGCTCAAGTCCCGTCTCCGCCATTGCCTGACAGTAACCGTCGTAGCGCAGGCGTGCCCGGTCGGAGGCAACAAAGCTCCCGGATACGAACAGAATGCGTTCGTGCCCGAGTTCTCTCAGCAGCATCGCAAGTTCACGCCCGGCCTTAAAATTGTCCACTGTAACTGCCGAGGGAAAACGCTCCGTCGGGCGGTTATGAAGCAGAACGGTCGGTGGTAGCGGCAGGGCTGGCCAATTGTTTCGGTCGGCACTGCAGAGCGTCAGAATTAGGCCGGTCGGCTTCTCGTTGAGCAGAGCCGAGACGGCATCCAATTCGCGCGCCGGATCGTAATGAGACTGAGCTATCAAAACACCATGTCCGGCTATCAGCATGCGGTTTTCGATGCTCGATAGGGAAGAGGAGAAAACCGGATTTGTGATGCTGGGTATAAGAACTCCTACAACGTGTCGCCTTTCGGCTTTGCCCGTGGAAGCAAGCGGCCGGTAGCCGAGCTCGGCGGCAGCGCGGCGGACCTTGAGCACCATCGCCTCGCTCACGGAGCCCTTGAGCGTGAGAGCCCGGCTTGCAGTCGCGAGAGAACATCCGGCCTTCGAAGCCACGTCCTGTAGCGTAGCCAATTACCAACCCCGTTTCGTTCCACCATCTGGAGATATCTTTCCGTCGCCCAAACAGCAGACGGTTCGATCCGAAGCTCTAACATGTACACTAAAGCAATGTCATGCTGAGCTTATCCTCCTAAAGTTTCTTTCGAAGCTGAGGCGCAAAGCTTCCGCACCTAGCTTCGCAAAGCGGCCATGCGTGTGGTGGTCGCCGGACCGGGGCCTCCACTCCGAAAACGGAAATAATTGCCGCCGTGACCGGCGGTCGACTGAGGCCCAAAACCGGGGCACGAAGGTGGCATCCACAATTTCTGGGAATACCAACCTGGCGTAGACGCCCTCCCTCGCGGTTTCCTACATGGAGGCGTCGCGAGGGCGCATCCGTTTGAACAGGGCAACAAGCGAACCGGTTTCGATAGTGGCTTCCATTCTGAAGGTGAACGGTTACGACATCGTGCCGGAAGCCGATACCGAGCTTATGGCCGTCGCCTTCCTCGAGCTGATCGACCGCCATCGAACGACGGAAGCGTTCGAGACCTACCTGGCCGACTACGTCGTTCCCTCTAACCTCGTCCCCTGACAAGCACCGAGCCCTGAAGGCGCAAATTCCGGGGTGGAGGCGCAGTTTCGGGAAATGGCAGCGATCCTAGGGATCGAGCACCGGCTCCCTACAATAATTGGTATTCCCCTAGAGACGGCGGACGCCCAGGATGACGCCCGCAATTTTGGACTAGGGAACGCCGAGGTCATCCCCCTGCATTTCAGGGACCGTCGGAAATGACTGCGCTTGCTTCTCGAACGATTAATTTTCCCGCACCTTTGCCTCAGCCACGCTGACCTTCCTTCCTCGACGTTGGAGCAACGAGCCGCGGTACTGTAGCGCCACAAATCGACACCGGTGCTGCGATTGTGCGGGAAGCTGGATGTCATGCCCATTTGGGCCGGGGCACCGAATTAAGCAGCGACTTTGTGTAGTGGTGCTTCGGACTGTTGAAAAGTATCTCCGTCTCGCTTTCCTCCACGACCTTGCCCTGCTGCATCACCAGTATCCGGTCGGCAAACTCCCGTACGATCGGCAGATCATGCGTGATGAAGACGTAGGAGAGGCCCAGACTGCCGCGGAGATCGGCCAGCAGCGCGATGACTTGCATCTGGATCGACACGTCGAGCGCCGAGACCGCCTCGTCGCACACAATCAGTTCCGGCTCGCTGGCCAGAGCGCGAGCAATCGCGATGCGTTGACGTTGGCCGCCGGAAAACTGGTGAGGATGGCGCTCGGCATGCTCGGCCTTCATGCCCACGAGTTCCAGAAGCTCCACGACACGGTCTTTCCAACGCGCTCTTGGCAGAATGTCGCGATGGATCACCCACGGCTCTGAAACGATCGAGCGCACGTTCATGCGCGGGTTCATCGAGCCGAACGGATCCTGGAACACCATCTGCACGCGCCGTCGGAAGCCGTTCAGCGCCTTGCCTTCCAGCTTGAAAATATCTGCGCCGGCGAACAGCGCCTTGCCGGACGTCGGATCGTTGAGCCGCAGCAACATGCGCGCAATGCTCGACTTGCCCGAACCGGATTCGCCGACGATACCCACTGTCTCTCCGCGCCGGACAGTGAAACTGACATCGTCGACGGCCCGGAATTCCCGTTTGGACGAGAAAGGGCCGGAACCGAGTATGTAATGCTTGCTCAGGTGTTCAACCTGCAACAGAATCTCGCCCTTGATCTCGGCTCGCGGCTGTTTCGGCGACGAACCGGCATGCGGCAATGCCGACATCAGCCGGCGCGTATAGGCATGACCCGGATTGGTGAAAATATCCTGCGCGGGGCCGCTCTCGACCACCTTTCCGCCATTCATGACAATGATGCGGTCCGCCATTGCCGCGGCAACTTCAAGATCGTGAGTGATCATGATCAGCGCCATGCCGGTTTCGCGCTGCAAGTCCCTCAACAGTTCGAGGATCTGCGACTGGACGCTCACATCCAGCGCCGTAGTCGGCTCGTCGGCGATCAGGATGTCCGGTTTCAGCGCGATTGCCATCGCGATCATCACGCGCTGGCGCTGGCCACCGGAAAACTGATGCGGATAATAGTCGATCCGCTTTTCCGCTTCCGGAATACCGACGCGTTCCAGCAGATGGACGACCTTGTCCCGCACCGGACCGGCATCGCCGTCGCGATGACTTTCGAAGACTTCGGCGATCTGTCGCCCTACGGTGTAGACAGGGTTGAGATAGGCCAGCGGATCCTGAAAGATCATGGCAATGCGACGCCCGTTCAACTCGCGCCGCTCCTCTTCATCGAGCCGTGACAGGTCCGTTCCATCGAAAATCAGGGAGCCGGAGACGATGTCGCCCGGCGGGCAGTCGATAAGCCCCATGACTGTCCCGGTACTGACGCTCTTGCCGGAACCGCTTTCGCCGAGAATCACCAAAGTCTCCCCGGGGCAGACATCGAAGGACACATCGTCGACGGCCCGAACCGGATCGCCTTCGGACAGGAAGTCGACCGTCAGGTTGTCGATCTTAAGAATTGGCTTGTCCGACGCGGTCATCGCGGGGCCTTTCGCAGCGATTGCAGGCGCCAGCGCTGCAGCGGATCGGCAACGGTCCGCGCCCAACTGGCGAGAATGTTGAGGGAAAGGGTCGTCAGCAGGATGGCAAGTCCCGGCCAGAAGGCAATCCACCACGCGGATGCCAGATAGCCGCGGCCATTCGCAACCATGGCCCCCCACGTGAAGTCCGGCGGCTGGATGCCGAGGCCGAGGAAGCTGAGCGAGGATTCGGCCAGAATGACGGTCGCGAAATCGATTGCCGCGATCGTTACCAGCGTTGGCAGCACGAGCGGAGCGATATGCCGGAACAGGATGCGGCCAGAGCTCGCACCCATCGAGCGGGCGGCGCTGACGAACATGCGCTCGCGCAATTCCAGCACTTCGGCGCGCGCCGTGCGGATGAAGATCGGCATGCGTGTGATCGCCAGCACGATGACCAGGTTCATCATGCTGGGGCCGAGCGTGTAAAGCACGATCAGGGCCAGTAGCAGCGAGGGGAAACTCATGATCACGTCGGCGAGACGCAGGATGACATGGCTGTACCAGCGCTCCGAATAGCCGGCGATCAGGCCAAGCATGCCGCCTGCGACCATGGAGCAGAAGACAGCGGCGGCAGCGATGCCAAGCGTATTCTGTGCGCCGACGATCAGCCGCGCCAGAATGGAGCGCCCCAGCGTATCGGCGCCGAGGATGTATATGAAACCATGCTCCAGGGAAAATGGCGCCAGATTGCGCTGCCGCAGCCCGAGCTTGCCGGCGAGGTCACCCACCAGGAGCGGTCCGACCAGCACGCATGCGATGAGCACGATGAGGAAGAGCGCCGCGCACAGCGCCAGCTTGTCGCGGGCAAGATATATGGCCAGCTGCCGAAGGCTGCCGGGCGACTTCACGGATAGCACCGTCACTTCGGCCATGGTCCGCTCCCTCAATACCGGATACGCGGATCGAGCGTGACATACAGCAGATCGATCGCGATGTTGACGATGAAGATGGCGACGGCGGTGACGAGAATCGTCGACTGCACGACGGCGAAATCCCGCTGGATGATGGAATCGATCATCAGCTTGCCTATGCCCGGCCAACCGAAGATGGTTTCGACGACGACGGCGCCGTTTATCAGGCCCGTGGCCAGATCTCCCGCGACTGTGATGACCGGAAGCAGCGAATTTCTCAGGGCATGACCGAAGATGATCTTGCGGCGCATCATGCCCTTTGCATGAGCGGTCTTGATGTAGGGCGAGGCGAGCGCCGAGATCATCGTGCCGCGCACCACCTGCACCAGAAGACCGAAGGGGCGCAGCATCAGCACTGCGATCGGCATGATCCAGTGCAGGCCGGTGCCCGTGCCGGAGGTGGGCAGAATTCCGAGCCCGACGGCGAAGACAAGAATGCCGACGATCGCGATCCAGAAGTCCGGCGTGCTGGCGCCGGCCAGCGACACAAGGCCGGCGGTACGGTCAAACAGGCTGCCGGGCCGTGCGGCGGCCAGGGCCCCGACGACGATGGCAAGCGCCGTTGCCAGTGTCATTGCGACGAAGGCGAGTTTCAACGTGGCCGGAAAGGCTTCGAGCGCCACGTCGATGGCGGACCGGTTCTGGCGCAGCGACTGACCGAAATCCAACGACAGCAGGTTCTGCAGGTATTGCAGGAACTGCACGTGGATAGGCTGGTCCAGACCGTTGAGTCGCGCGAAGGCTTCTCGCGCCTCGAGGCTGGAATCGAGTGGCAGATAGAGCGCCGAGGGATCACCCGTCAGGCGCGTGAGGAAGAAGACGAGTGTCAGCAGACCGATCAGCGATATGATGCTGTGATACGCGCGCCGGCCGATATAACCGAGCATCATCCGGAACCTCTGGTTTCACCTAGGAGTTCAAGCGAGCGCAGAAGGTATCTTCCACGCTCGCCCGGCATATTGCGGCTCAATTCTTGATGCCGATATTTGCGAGCGGAATCTCGCTGTTGGTCGTAATGTCCGGTTTCCAGTCAAGACGCGTGCCAACGCGGGTGTAACCGATCATGTGGAACATCGGGATGTCCAGGGCCAGTTCGTCATGTACCTTGTTGAAGATCGCCTTGAACCTGGTCGTGCGATCCTCTCCGGTGGCCGCCATGGCATCGGCGATCTCCTTGTCGAGCGCCGGCTCTCTTACCGTCGAATAGCTGCCCTCTGAGGTGTAAAAGATCGGAATGGTGAAGGCGGCGTCGCCCTTGTTGTTGTCGTGCATCATCTGCAGGAGGTTCGGCCCACGGCCTTCGGGGAACGGCTTCTGCAGGTAACGCAGCCAGTCGTTCACATCCAGCATGGTGAGCTTCACGTTGAGGCCGACATCCTGCCACATGGCCATCATGGCTTCCATGGCTTCCGTACCGTTCGGATAGATGCCGTTGCGACCGATGAGCTCGATTTCAGTGTCGACCGGAACGCCTGCTGCCTTTGCCTCGGCAATCAGCGCGCGCGCCTGCTCGGCGTCGAAGGTCCATGGCGCGAGCTTATCATCGTGGCCGTTGATGCCAACGACGACCATTTGCGACGCACGTTGGACATCGTCTCCGAAGAGTTGAGCGAGTCCCTCCCAGTCGATTGCGAGGTTGAGCGCCTTGCGAATACGAACATCATCAAGGGGAGCGAACCCGGCATCGATGCGCATCGCAGTCGTTTCCGAGTTGAGATAGGCGAAGTCCGTGTCCGGATTGGTCGCGTCCTGGATCGCGATGGACGGCGTGAGGTCGGCTTCTCCGGTTTCGACCATGGCGGCGCGGATCGAGGATTCCGGACGCCAGACATAGCTGGCCTTGGTGATTGCCGGCTTCTTGCCCCAGTAACCGTCGAAACTTTCCAGCACCACCGTCTGCGGCGTGAAGCTAGCGAGCTTGAAAGGGCCGGTCCCGATCGGATCGTTGACCGCCTTGTCCGCTGGCGTGTTCGGAGAGACGACCATCACCACGCTGAGTAGCGTGGGCAGGATCGGCTGCGGCTTATCCGACTTGATCTCCACCGTCAGGTCATCGACCACTGTCACCGTGAGCTTGGCGGCGCCGAATTTGGCGATATTGCTGCAGGTCACCTTGCCGCCTGTCATGCGCTCGATCGAGTACTTGACGGCTTCGGCGTCGAATGCGGCGCCATCCTGGAACTTCACGCCTTCGCGTAGCTTGAGCCGCCACGTGTTCGGGTCGGTCTGCGTCCATTGCGTGGCGAGACTGGGGGTCGCCTGACCGTTTGCGGGATCGATGACCGTCAGCGGCTCGACGACATTGCGGCTCAGGATCTGGCCGACATTGGTGATAATGGTGCCGCAGGGCTCGAGGTTCGCCGGCTGCTCCGGCAGGACGATATTAATTTCGGACGCGTTTTGAGCAGTGGCGTGGCCGGCCAAACCCGAAAGGAACATTGCGCCCGCGACGATGTGAACTGATTTTATTGCCATTTGCACTCCTCCCGAAAGTGAAACGATGAAGTTTGGAATTTGCGTCATAGAACGGCGCCGTTCTCTCGGCGTCCGCCCACCGTTCCCGTCAGCCGCGCGCTGCCTCAATCAGGCTGCGCAACATTTCTCGCTCCTCGCCCGTCAGGTCGACCAGCGGAGGACGAACGGGGCCCGGCGTGTAGCCGACCAGATCGACGCCTGCTTTGATGATGGAGACGGGGTAGCCTGCCTTGCGATCGCGAAGCGCCGCGAAGGGAAAGAAGAAGGTGTGAAGAATGTTCTCCATCGTCGCCCGGTCACCAGCACGCATGGCTCGGTAGAAGCGTTGCGCCAGTTCGGGCACGAAGTTGAAAACCGCCGAGGAATAGGTGGTCACTCCCACGCCGTTAAAACCCTCGGCGAAGAGTTCATGTGTCGGCATGCCACCGATGTAGCACAGCCGCTCACCAAGCTTGGCCGTCACGTGGCGCACCAGATCCACCTTGCCGGTGCCATCCTTGAAGCCGATCAGGTTGGGACAGGCATCCGCCAAGCGCGCGACCGTGTCGGCATTGGCTACGGAATTGGCTCGGTTGTAGAGAATGACGCCCAGGCTCGTGGAATCGCAGACCGCCTTGACATGCGCGTAGATTCCTTCCTGCGGCGCCTCGGTCAGATAGTGCGGAAGCAGGAGAATACCGTCGGCACCCGCCCTTTCCACGATCGCCGCGGACTCGACTGCGAGCGAGGTGCCGTAGCCGCAGCCCGCTATGATCGGCACATTACCCGACACGTCTTTGGCGGCCTTCGTTACTTCTCCCACTTCGGACGGCGAAAGCGAAAAGAACTCACCAGTGCCGCCGGCGGCGAACAGGGCGGCGGCCTCGAAGCCCGACAGCCACTCCACATGGTGGCGATAGCTGTTCAGGTTGAGCTGGTGATCCGGCGTGAAGTGCGTGACAGGAAAGGACAGCAGCCCCGAAGCGACACGCGACTTGATTTCTTCAGGCGACAACGAATTTCCTCCCGTGCAGCAAGCTTAAGACGGGGCAATTCATATGATGACTTTTGAGACGAGTCAATCAATGTCATCTTTTTTTTGTCCCTGACCCCACGCGGTCAGTGAGCGATAGCGTTTGATGCCCGTAACAAGGTGGCGCCGCATCGCCTCTCGCGCGCGATCAGGGTCGCGCGCCAGGATGGCCTCGGCGATTTCCCGATGCTCATCGAGAATCGGAGCATCCCTGCTCGGCAGCGGATCCACGCCCCCCATCACCGTGCGGAACTTCACGCGCGGGATCATGCGCCGCCCGACATGCTCGAGGAAGGTGCGGAAGCGGGCATTGTTGGTCGCCGTCGCAATAGCCAAATGGAACTGGAAGTCCGCCTCGTCCGTCGGCTTTCCTTCCGCAACCAAGCGGGAAAACCGCTCCACCTGCGCCTGAATCTCTGCTTCCTGGGCCGGAGCACTCCGCACGGCCGCCAGCCCGGCCGCCTCCACTTCTATGCCAATGCGCAGTTCCAGCTCTTCAATGATGTCAGAGATCTTGTCCGTTTCGCCAGTGAATAGCCGGAGCCCCGGATCGGCCTGCCGTGGACCGATCACGAATACGCCCGAGCCCTGCCTCGACTCGACGAGTCCATCGGCACGCAGAGCCGCAATCGCCTCGCGCACGACTGTTCGGCTCACCCCAAACTTATCGATCAAGGCTGGTTCGGTGGGCAATTTGTCTCCAGGCGCATAGTAGCCGGCATCGATTTGCGCTCGAAGTGCGTCTTCAACATCCGCTGATAAGGATCTCCGACCACGCGAGCGCCTCGGTGCAGGCTTACGATCTTCTGTATTCATTTGCTAATTCATCTTATGACCACAACGAATGCCGCAGCTTATTTCGAATGGCCGGCGGCCGCAACTCCGTGACATCACACCTGGAGGGACTGCGCTTCCAGATTTTGTCCTAGCAGGCGGTCTTGATCATAAAAGCCTGCTTTTCTCCGGTGGCCGCATTTCATCGCGCTTGACGGTTATTCTGCGAGGAGCATTGGTGATTTTTCTGCTCTTGAAGGAACTAACGACCCTCTCGTTGCAGTGTCCACCCGTGTCAGATCCTTTAGCCTGCACATGAGGTTGGCCGCGCCGGAATGGGGCCGTTAGCCGGCGGAGTGGTGTCGGGAGCAGGCGTTGAATTCTGACATTCGTTCATCAGCGGCTCTAAGGTCCGCTTTTGACCCCGAGCAGACGATTTTTTTGCTGCCGCCGGACGACCGGTCTACTGCAATGGAAAGTTCGGGATACTTGTGCTTCCTGCGCGAGCAGGTTATACACTGAACTAGATGGTTCAGTATCTAGATCCTCCCCTCGATCTCTCGTTTGCGGCGCTGTCCGATGCGACCCGCCGCGGGATCATCGATCAGCTTGGGCGAGGGGACGCGTCGATCACCAGTCTCGCGGATAACTTCCAGATGACGCTGACCGGCATGAAGAAGCACGTCCAGGTTCTCGAGCGGGCGGGGCTCGTCGTCACGCAGAAGGTCGGACGGGTGAGAACCTGCAAGCTTGGGAAACGCGGCCTCAAGGCGGAGGCCGAGTGGATCGAGGCGCATCGCAAGCTCTTCGAGGCCCGCTTCGAAGCATTGGACGAAATCATCAGCGAAATGAAACAGGAGGAAAGCGATGACTCAGCAAGTTAACAGTGCAAGTAGTGGGCCAAACCGCACGTCAGTCGAGCGCAGAGGGGATCGCGAACTCGTGGTAACGCGGACATTCAATGCGCCGCCGAGCACGGTTTACAGGGCGTGGAGCCAGCCCGAGCTGTTCCAGCGCTGGTGGGTGCCAAAATCGGTATCCGGCGTTTCGCTGGTATCGTGCGATATGGACGTCCGTACCGGCGGCAAATACCGGCTGGAATTCGGAGCCGGCGGTTCGGACACCATGGCCTTCTATGGCAAGTATCTCGAGGTGGTGCCGAACGAGCGCATCGTCTGGACCAACGACGAGGGCGAAGAGGGTGCGATCACGACCGTGACCTTCAAGGACCAAGGCGGGAGGACACTGCTGAATTTCCACGAAGTCTATCCGTCCAAGGAGGCGCTTGAGGAAGCACTACAGGGCTCGGCGGCCGCATTGCCGGAGCAGTTGGAGCAGCTCGACGAATTGCTCTCCAGCATAGACCAGTAGCGCGGGTCGGGAAACTCGGCTTGAGGGAACGTCTTGTCTTGGGAAGTGACTCCACCGGCCTTTCTGGCCGGAGCGGGGGCGCAAAGCAGCCCTCCACGCGCAACCAATTGACAGCCCGTTTCGGGCCCAATCAGCTGTTCGCGGCGTCTGTTGGTAAAGACCGCAACGGCTCGATCTTTCCGGTTCCCATCCCTGGCTCATTTGGGCAATCCCGCCTTCAGCAGGCCCTGGCGGAACAGTTCCAATTGCTCCGGACGCTCCAGCAGCAAACCTCGCCTGACGAAATCCTCCGTGGAGAAGTCGGGGCACAGTTTCAGTAGCTGCGCCCTCGCGGTCTCGGTTGCATTCGTGTTGCCGGCCTGTGCGTAGCAGGCGGCTAGGCGCGCGCAGGTAAACAGGCCCGGATTGGGGAGCTCCTTGAGCGCCGCTGCAGCGTCCTCGTAGCGGCCAAGAATATAGAGCGCATTGCCAAGCGCCGCGCTGTACCACGGCGGCGGAAAACCAAGCCGCTCAAGGCTCAGGGTCTCGACATCGAACTGGTCAACTGGCGGGGCATTTTACAATTGCGAAGGAGCAGAAGCCAGATCGTCGATCGAACAGACGCCTGCAACTCCAGCAACTACAAGACACAGGAACAGCGCCGGAGCCTCAGCAAATAGTGACTTCCGCCGCGGCCTTGAATGATAACGCCTCTTGCGCATGCCCTTCCCCCAGAAGATTGGCGCCATGATCGTATCCGATGCCGTGCATTAGTAGAAGCTGTAGTATCCATACCCTAAACGGAGAAAACTTCGCTCCGCAGTGCGCCTATCGGATGATCTTGACGTCAAGCAGCGAGAAGTAGGTGGCATCCGCGGTCGCTCGCGACGGAAACCAGCGGAAATTCAAAGGTTCTTTCGACAAGCTTTGAAAGCAAGCGGCAGGCCACGATCACCACACACTCGTGCGCTTCTATCGGCTGTCTGATCATCCCCACGTCGTCGAAGCGAAGAATGTGTCCATGGCGTAGAGTTATCTGCACCTCTTGGCCTTCGGGGCGACTTCGATCGACGCACACGCACGGATTGCTCCCGGACTTCAGCGCATCTTTTTCGCCTTCGCTAGACGATCAGCAGCACGCAACCGGTGCCAAGCAGTACCAGCGTCCATACGAGATCCACGTTAAGCCAGGCGCTGCGCAATATCTCGAGCCCAATCCAACGATAGACCGCCAAAGCCACAAGACTTGTAACCGCCAACATGGCAAGTGTATGGACGCCGACTGCGGCGATCGCAATGGCAGCCGACTCGTCCCCGCCCATTTCGCGCAATGGTGAATCCGCAAGACAAAGTGGTATCAACGCTGGCAGGATCATCAGCCCGGCCCCGTGGGCCGTCGCCATCAGAAACGACCACAACGCCAGGCCGGCAAGCCCCGTGCGCATGCCGATCCTAACGCGACGCCCGTGCCCGACGAAATGATGCCAGACGGCCCAGCCGATGAGGCCGGCTCCAGCCGCCGCGCGTACGAGATCCTGGTCGACGAAGAGCCCGGCTGCGACCAGAACTCCAGCCACCAGTGCGATCGACACGGCGTGTCCGACGGCGATGGCGGGCACTGCCTGGACCACGGCGGCAGAACTCTGCCTGTGAACTCCAAGCGCCACGGCAAACAGCCATCCCATCGCAGGGTTGAGACCATGAAAGGCTCCTAGTCCTGCCAGCAAAATCCACGGCCAGATTTCGTTCATGGGCGCCTCTTGTGGCCAACCTTTGCTCCTTACGGATAACAATACGAATCTGATGAACAATCCCCACCCTGGAGGCGGACCTGATGCGGGCGATGTGATTTTGGCCATTCGACGAAGAATTTCTCGTCGAATGCAATGCCTCCGTCAGGCTCCGCGTCAAGCTTCACCATCCAGCCCGAGATGCCATCGGGATAGAACTGCTCGTCGATCGCACCGTAGAGAGAGTTGGTGAAATAGATACGGCGTCCATCGCGACTGATCTCGACCATCTGCGGGCCGCCATTCAGCGCACCATTCTTCGCTCCTGAATGTGACGCACGCGAAACGATGCCGCCGATCCGAACCTTGCCTGTCAGCTTTGGCTTGAACGGATCTGAAACATCGTACTGATGCAGGTCACCGGTTCCCCAGCACGACACGTAGAGAAATCTGTCATCCATCGAAAGGTCTATGTCGGTGACGAGTGGTGGTACTGCACTGAAACCCTTCAGCATCGGCGGCAACAGGTCTGGATCGGCGGGCTCCGCCGGAATGTCGATCACCTTTGTCACCGCCCACTGGGTTCCGTCACGGTGCCAGACCCATATCGAGGAGGAGAGGTCCTCAAGACTGACAACGCAATTGACAAAACCATAGGCCTTTGTCGGGTCATGCGCGGGTCTGAGCTCGAATACGAGCTGATACTTGTCACCGAAATCGATCGTCTGCAGGTGCTTGCGCTTATGCAAATCCCAAAAGTGCAGACGGCGGCCGTATTTCGCACCGAGCAGGACTTCCGGGATCAGGCCGTTTTCGAACGTATCCGGCGTGCCCCACTCGCTGGTGACGAGTGTATCGTGGCCGAGATGCCACCAGACGTCATAGGAAAGCTGTTGCGGACCTCGATCCATTTCCCACTGGCCGCGCACCTCGAATGTCTCGTGATCCATGAGGAGAATTCCGCCCGGTCCCTTACCTTCGGCGTTGCCGAGTGCTGCAACATAGATCCCTTCTGGTCCGCAGTGAACAGTATGCGGCCTGGAGTAGCCGGCCCGCTCGGCGACTTCGCCGGGTTCGATGACCTTGAAGAGCGATGGCCTGCGGCCATCGGGCTTGGTGTCGATGATATGGATACGCGAGGATTTCAATCCCGGCACCACCAGATAGCGGCGTTCTGCATGCGGATGCGGCGCATTCGGGCAAAGGCAGGATGAACAGGCGTTCCAGCCGAAATGATGCAACTCGTCACCGACATTGGGCATCGGGAGGGATGTGACGATCTGACTATAGGTGGCCGATCGAGGATCGACATCGACGACCGCGAGTTCGTCGGGAACTGCTCGCGTCGGATCGAAGGCAACGACGTAGGCAAGCGTCTCCGGTGCAGCCTTCATAGCCATTCGCGGTGACGGATAAAAGCTCGGATCGGGTTTCCACGTTACCATGTGAAGTGCTCCTGGCTCGCGTTTGCTGAACAATGGAAAATGTTCGCTAGATGCTTGCCGACAGCCGACTCATCGCTGCGGACGGGGCAGGATCCAAGGATGTCTCGACGGAATACAGGTTCGAAACCGCCCTCTGCGGCTGGGCGAGCTGTAGAGGTAATCCTCCCCGCGTAATTGTCTCAGATAATGGCGGGTTTGGGCAGTCCTTTTTTGCCGCCCCCTCTTCGCGGCTTCCCCTTCATTGCTTTATGCAAGCCGCGCCCACCTCAGTGCCATCGACACCAAAGGCCATATCACTCCTCAGCGCCGCATGGTATATTTCGAGACATGGCCACTAAGGCGCCGCTGGAATAGCAGACAGCTGATCGCGGCGGCTCGCGAGTGACCCATAATGACCGAGGCGCCCGGCTGCGCAGTCGCGGTACCGCTCTCGTGCCCAAGATTGCTATCAAGGCGGAAGGCTGTTTCATGCACCGCATCGCCGTCGCAGTTTTCGCGCTTGCAGCCGTGGTCGGTTATTCCGCGCACGCTGAGGTGCTGATCGGCGTCTCAGCCGCGATGACCGGACGGCTCGCATGGATCGGCGAGCAGGGGCAGCGTGGCGCAGAGATGGCCGTGGCCGATATCAATGCGGCGGGCGGCGTTCTGGGCCAGCAGGTGCGGCTCATCGCGGTCGACGACTTCTGCGATCCAGAGCAAGCGGTAGCCGTTGCCAAAAAACTCGTGGCTGACGGTGTCGTTCTCGTCGTCGGGCACTACTGCTCTGGAGCCTCGATCCCGGCATCAAAGGTGTATGAGGCGGCGGGAGTTCTGCAGATTTCGCCGGGGTCGACCAATCCGCTGCTGACCGAACAAGGCCGCGCCAACGTGTTCCGCGTCATTGGTCGCGACGATGCGCAAGGCGTCGTCGCCGGCAACTACCTTGCCGATCATTGGGGCAACAAGAAGATTGCGATCCTTCACGATGGCACCACCTATGGCAGGGGCCTTGCCGATGAGACCAAAAAACAATTGAACAAGCGAGGCGTATCCGACACGATCTACGAGGCCTACAGTCCCGCGAAGAACGACTATTCGATTGAAATTGCTGCACTAAAGGCTGCAAAAGTCGACGTGGTCTATGTCGGCGGCTATCATGCTGAAGTTGCACTGATGGTTCGCGCTGCGCACGACCAAGGCTACCCAGGCCAGTTCATCTCAGGCGACGCCCTGGCGACCGAAGAATTTGCGCTGATCGCCGGTCCAGCCGCTGAGGGAACTCTCTTCACGTTTTCCGCGGACCCACGGCGAACCCCCCAAGCGGGCCCGGTGGTGGAGCGCTTCCGGGCAGAGAACTTCGAACCCGCAGGCTATACGCTGCTGAGCTACGGGGCCGTTCAGACCTGGGCGCAGGCGCTCAAGGAAGCCGGTTCGCTGGAGTTGCGCGAGGTGATTGCTTCATTGCGCGGCCACTCGTTTGATACGGTATTGGGACGCATCGACTTTGACGACAAAGGCGACCTCACGGTTCAGAGCTGGGTATGGTATATCTGGAAGGATGGCGAATACGTGCCATTGCAATAGCCCAACGCTAATCACTGGGGATCGCATTCGAGAAAAAAACTGTGCGGGCAATGTTGACCACATCAGCCGGACGATGGGTCGCCGCGATGTTTGACCGTCTCGGCATACGTGGCCGCTTACTCTTTGCTTTCTTTGGCATCAGCACCTTTGCGGTGCTCGCGACCGCTGCAGCCGTATATGCCTTCCTGCAAGTGGGCGAGGTCGTCGAGAGGATCACAGAACGCCGGGTCCCGTCGGCGCTTGCATCGCTCGAGCTCTCGCGCCAAGCCGAACGGGTCGCCGCCACTACGCCGGCCGTACTTGCCACGACCAGCACGGTCCAGCACAACGAGGTCTCGGCTGCAATCGCAGTGGAGATGTCCCGCCTCGAAGAATTGCTAGCCGCGCTCAAAGGCACCGCGGCAAATACGGCGGCCGTGGCTGAGATCGAAGCCGCGGTGATTGGCCTGGGGCGCAATCTCAAAGCTCTTAACGATCTTGTCGCCGCGCGCCTCGGTGTGGTTGCGCGCAAAGAGGAACTACTGAGCCGTTTGTCGACTACGACAATCGCAAGCGAGCGCCTTGTGGCACCCGCCATCCTCGTGATGAACTCCAAGGTTCCCCAATGGAAGATAACCGTGGCGGATGCCACCGTGCCACCGGAAGCGCGAGCGGCGGCTACGACAGAGCTTGCGCAGGCAATTTCCGCCTACATTCCACAACAGAAGGCACAACGGGAGATTTCGGCGATCAACGAAGCCCTGCTTAAAACGGCGGTTGCGCCGACGCCCGGCGACCTGGTGCTGATGTCGTTTCCGCTGCGTCGCTCGGTCGAGGCGCTTGCGGCGGTGACATCGGAGATCGATGAGAAGCTGCAGACGCGGTTCCGCCAGCGCGTCGCCGAGTTCAAAGGGCTGATCGACGGACCGAAGAGCATTGCACAAGCGCGTGAGGATGAGCTCGCATTACTCGCAAACGGCGGCAAGCTTTTGGTGGAGAACGCTCAGCTCTCGCATAATTTGACCGTTGCCGTGGATCGCTTGGTAGCTGCGGCCAACCGCGACATCACCGAGGCCGGCCGTGAAGCTGCGACCGTCCAGCGCTACGGCACCGGTGTTGTTCTTGGCTCAGCCGTCCTGAGCCTCCTGAGTTCAGTTCTGATCGTATGGTTGTATGTCGACCGCAATCTTCTTGCCCGCTTGTCGGGTCTGAGCCAAAGCATGCTTGCCATCGCCGGCGGCAATCTTCGGGCACCGCTGCCGGCCATGGGCCGCGACGAGATCGGTCGCATGACCAAGGCGCTTGCGCTGTTCCGTGACACTGCAGTCGAGGTCAAGGAAAAAAACCTGCGCGAGATCGCCGAAGCGCGCCAGCGACTCGTCGATGCAATCGAGAGCATCTCCGAGGGTTTCGCCCTTTACGATGCCGAGGACCGGCTTGTTCTGTGCAACAGCCGCTACCGGGAAATCCTCTATCCCGGCATAGCCGATGCCGTCGTGCCGGGTGCGCAATTTGAGACGATTGTCCGTAAAGCCGTCAAACAGGGCCTCGTCGAGGATGCCAAAGGTCGGGAGGAGGAGTGGCTCGCCGCGCGGCTTGAGGCACACCGCAACCCTAAACAGACGCTGGTTCAACATCGCAGTCATGACCACTGGGTCCAGGTCAACGAGCGGCGCATTACCGGCGGCGGCACGGTCGCGGTCTACACCGATATCAGCAATCTTAAGAGGCATGAAACGGAGCTCGAGATCGCCCGCGACGCGGCCATGGCGGCGACACAGGCCAAGAGCAAGTTCCTTGCAAGCATGAGCCACGAGTTGCGCACGCCGCTGAACGCCATCCTGGGCATTACCGAAATGCTTGAGGAAGATGCCAGCGAAGCCGGTCAAGGCGAACTGGTCGAACCCCTTCAACGCGTCTCGCGCGCCGGCAAGCACCTGCTCAAACTCATCAATGAGGTCCTCGATCTGTCAAAGATCGAGGCCGGCCGCCTGGAACTGCATATCGAGGAGTTCGATGTCGCAAGAATGGTTCAAGATGCCGCGGCAACCGCGCAGCCCCTTGCGCAGAAGAACCGCAACCGGATCATCGTCCGCTGCCCGGATGACATTGGCTGCATGCGCGCCGATCAGCTTCGGGTGCGTCAGATCCTCCTCAACCTGTTGAGTAACGCCTGCAAGTTCACCGAGAATGGCCAAGTGACGATTGAGGCGACCTGCGCGAAGCCCAATGGAGGCGGTGGCGTGATATTTACCGTCGCCGACACCGGCATCGGTATGACGCCGCAGCAGATGACGAACCTGTTCCAGGAGTTCAGTCAGGCCGACAGTTCTACCACCCGCAAGTACGGCGGCACTGGGCTCGGGCTTGCCATCAGCCAACGCCTATGCCGCGCGATGGATGGGCAGATAACTGTCGACAGCACTCCCGGCGCCGGTACCAAGTTCACGGTGTGGCTGCCATCGGCAATCGAGCTAAGTCCCACGCTAGAAGGGCTGCCGGCCCCTGACACCGGACTTGCCTCTGATGATCCTGTTCGCCTCGCCACGAACGTCGTCCTCGTCGTTGATGACGATAAGGCGGTGCGGGACCAGATGCGCTGGTTCCTCGCGCGCGAGGGTTGCGATGTCGTAACGGCCAGGGACGGTGCCGAAGGTCTTGATCTGGCCCGGCAGGTGAAACCCTCGCTCATCACCCTTGACGTGCTGATGCCGGGTTGCGACGGCTGGAGCGTCCTGCAGGAACTGAAGGCGGATCCTGAGCTCGCGAGTATCCCCGTGGTGATGCTCACCATGGCCGATAACAGGAATCGGGGGTATTCGCTCGGTGCCGCCGACTACTTGATAAAGCCGATCGACCGCGACACGCTCCGGAAACTGATCGCCAAATTCTGGTCGGGCGCGCCAAACCCGGCGCTTCGAGTTCTGATCGTCGAAGATGATGAGAACACGCGGCAGCAATGGCGTCGCATATTGAGTACTGAGGGTTGCGATGTGGACGAGGCCGGAAATGGCCGGGTCGCGCTGGAACGGCTCATCGGCGCGCCTGCGGACCTGATCATTCTCGACCTCATCATGCCGGAGATGGACGGCTTCGAGTTCCTTGTCGAATTGCGAAAGAAGCCAGCCTTCAAGGCGGTGCCGGTCGTGGTCGTTACGGCGGCGACCCTTGGCGAGGAAGACCACCGGCGCCTGAACGGTGGCGTCGAGCGCGTGCTCGCCAAGAGCGCCTTCAGCCGCAACGAGCTTCTGGAGGAATTGCGCAAGATGGTTGCACGATACATTGTCAAAAGAAGTTCGCCTGACGAGGATCGCCACGATGGTTAGGATTCTCTATGTCGAGGACAACGAGGACAACATCTACATGTTGTCCGCGCGGCTTAGGCGCAAAGGCTACGAGGTAATCGTCGCCACCGATGGCGATCAGGGCCTGGCGCGTGCACGATCGGATGCGCCGGCCCTAATCCTGATGGACTTGAGCCTTCCCGTCCTCGACGGCTGGGAGGCGACAAGGCGTCTCAAGGCATTGGCTGAGACGCGGGGTATTCCTGTAATCGCACTCTCGTCGCATGCGATGGCTGGCGACCGCGAAGCAGCACTGGCAGCCGGGTGCGATGACTTCGATACCAAGCCTGTCGACTTCGCGCGCCTGCTTGGAAAGATCAGGGCCCTGCTCCCAAGGGAGTCGATGCCATGATTGAGGCTGGACCTGCCCTGCTCGTCGTTGATGATAACGAGGACAACCGCTTTACGCTGACCGAGCGGTTGAAGCGAGAAGGCTACCGGAACGTCGCATGCGCCAGCAATGGCCGGGAGGGGCTCGAAATGCTGGCAACGAGACCATTCGACCTCGTGCTGCTCGACATCACGATGCCGGAAATGGACGGCTACCAGGTGCTCGAGCACCTGAAGGCCGACACAACGCTGCGCAACATTCCGGTTGTCATGATATCGGCGGTCGATGAGATCGACAGTGTTGCGCGCTGCATCAGCCTCGGCGCCGAGGATTATCTGGCCAAACCGTTCAATGCGGTTCTGCTGCGCGCCCGAGTGGCCGCGTGCCTGGAAAAGAAGCGGCTGCGCGACCAAGAGGCGGTATACATGCAGCAAATCGAAAACGAGAAGCGCCGAGCCGACGAGCTTCTGTACGCCATCCTACCCGCCGGCGCGGTGCGCGAGCTCAAAGCGACCAATGAGGTCCGGCCTCGCCGATACAACGAAGTCGCGGTGCTATTTTGTGATATCGTCGGCTTCACAGCCTATTGCGACGAGAATCCGCCGGAGAAAGTGGTGGAGGATCTTCAGGCGCTGATCGGTGAATATGAACGGATCGTGCGTCAGCATGGGATGGAGAAGATCAAGACTATCGGCGACGCCTTTATGGCTACGGCCGGCCTGTTTGATCGCATGCCGGATCCTGTTTTTGCCAGCCTGCAATGCGGGCTCGACATGGTGGCGGCATCACACCGCATCGAGCCCAAATGGGAGGTACGAGTCGGCGTTCAATTCGGTCCAGTTGTGGCAGGAATCATCGGGCAGCGGCAATACGTGTTCGACCTGTGGGGCGACACGGTGAATATGGCCTCCCGGATCGCAGCCCATGCTAGCCCGGGGACGGTAGCGACCAGTGGCGCCACGTGGCATCGCATCCGCGAGCGGGGTCGCGGGCGCTCACTGGGCTTCGTAGACATCAAGGGCAAGGGTCGGATTGAACTGATCGAATGCCAGGCTTTTCGTTGAGGGACCGGAACAACTCTAGCCACAGCATTGACATGCGGCTCGTCTTGCCAGGCTGAGACGACGCTTCGTTTGCAGCAGCGACAAGACGCTGAAGGTGCAAATTTGGCGCCGGAAGCGAGAGTGATCGCCGTTGTCCGCGAGGCCGGTCGACCATTCGCGATCAGATCGGCTTATGTCTTCGTCACCGCGACTCGCGTCTCGGCCGGCGGATGGCCCGCACCTTACCGCTGCTTCCGCCGCCGCAGAAGAGCTGATCGCCGCCATCGGATTCGAGCCCGGAGACACTCACACCGGCAGGCATGGCGAGCACTTCGAGGACCTCTCCCGTTTCATGATCGATTTGCCTGATCTCGCTCTCGTCACCTTCCCAGGTGGCGTGCCAGAGTTCGCCGTCGACCCAGGTGACACCCGTGACGAAGCGGCTGGACTCGATGGTACGGAGAATTGCTCCTGTCTCAGGATCAATCTGATGGATCTTGCGGTCCCGGTATTGCCCCACCCACAGCGTGCCCTCGGCCCAGGCAAGGCCAGAGTCGCCGCCGCCGGGCGTCGGGATCGTGGCGACCACGTGGCCGGTCTTCGGATCGATCTTCTGGATTCGGTCCTCGGCAATCTGAAACAGATGCTTTCCGTCGAAGGCGGTCCCTGCGTGCGCGGCAACGTCAATGGAGCGAACGGTCTGTCCGCTCGAGGGGTCGAGGGCGTTCAGCCTGTCTCCGGACGCAAACCAGACGTGCCGGCCGTCAAAAGTGACGCCATGCACCTGCTCGGCACCCGGAAAAGGTCCATATTCGCGGAGAATTTCGGCTGCGGATTTCTTCATGATTCCACCCTGTCTTTCCAGGTTTCCAACTCGGCTCAGGACCTGACCTTAATCACCCGGCAGCGGACCGGGGAGTAACAAGATTGTCGGGAATCCCGGCACCGGAGGGGTCATCCAGCGACGCGCCCGTCCACGGCCATAAGACTGCACCTTGCCTGCTGCGGCAAGCTGCTCGAGCGCTCGCTGTACCGTGCGCGGGCTTGCGCCGAGCGCAATCGCAAGTGCTGAGCTCGACCATGACTCGCCGTCAGCAAGAAAGGCAAGCACCGCCGGATGCTGTTCTTCGACGGGCGGCGCCAGTACAGCGATCTCGCGAGCGCGGCGCGGCATCAACGCAAAGCCTCGCTTCGTCGCCTTCACATCGGCAAGGGTCCGGATTGCGGCGCGAAGCCGCCCGATCTCGACCCTCAGCCGCGCGCGATGGGATTCATCGGCATGTCTTGCCCGGAAGGCGCGGGCGACGAGGATGGCCCTCGGAACGTCGCCAGGCCAGGCTTCGCCCAGCGCACGGGCGAGTGCGAACAATACCGGGCGCGACGCGAGCGGGACGGCCAGCCGCTCGTCCCGCACGATATTCCGGCATGCGTCCACAACAAGCGCACCGGACCCCGGCAGCGCTTCGATCTCCTCGAGTAGGAGCAGACGTTCCTCACCACGCGCAATCAGGCGCGCCGCAGGTGTTACCAGGAGGAGAAAGGCTCGTTCTACCTCCGCGGTGAGTGCAGGAATGTCTGCCTCGCTCGCGGCGTGTCTGGCCCGCGTGAGAGCCTCGCGCGCCGCTTTCGTTTGAAGACGCCGAATGGCGATCCCGGCAACAACCAACTCATGGGCGGCCTTCGACGCGGGCGGGAGCGGCGTTGAATCGAGCACCGCCAGCTTACTCTCTGCCTCGTCGAGGCGGCCAATCAGGAGCAGGCGCCGGATCTCCACATTCCGTGCATGTGCGGCATTGATGCGGTCGCCATGGGCTTCGAGAGTCGCCCGCGCTGCGTCGAGCGCCTTCGCAGGCCAGGTGAGGTCGCGCGAGACGAGGGCGATTTCGGCCTGGGCGACGACACACCTTGCGCGGGCCACCGCCTCCTTGCGGCCGAAGGCACGCGCCGCACTCCTGAGCAGAGCCGTGGCCCGGCCGAGATCGCCGAGTTGCGCCATCGCAATACCCCTGAGCGCAAGCGCCGGCGCGTCGCCGCGAAGCGCGACCCGCTTCAATGCGCCAAGGGGATCACCCGCGGCAAGGGCGCGTGCCGCAGCAGTGATCAGCGAGTCCATCGGAATCCCGTCACACTTGTAACTCCCACCATTCGATATCCGGCCCTAGTCTATTCGTGACCAGCAAGCAACACGCCGCCCCGAAAATGAGACGGCGACAGACAGCCAAAGGAGCAAAAAGGATGACGGCACACGTAACAGGAACACGTCAGGAGTGGTTGTCGGCACGGCTCGACCTGCTCGAGGATGAGAAGGAGCTGACCCGGCGCAGCGACGCACTGGCGTTGCGGCGTCAGGAATTACCCTGGGTTCGGATCGACAAGGAATACCGGTTCGAGACCGAAGAAGGCAGCGCCAAGCTGGCGGATCTATTCAAGGGCCGCTCGCAGCTTCTCGTCTATCACTTCATGTTCGGCCCCGACTATACGGCCGGATGCCCCTCCTGCTCGTCGATCGCCGATGGATTCAACGGCATCGTGGTCCATCTGGAGAACCACGATGTCGCCTTCTCGGCGGTCTCGCGCGCACCGCTTGCAAGGCTGCAGGGATTCAAGCGGCGGATGGGCTGGACTTTTCCCTGGGCCTCGTCGAACGGCGGCGATTTCAATCGTGACTTCAGCGTCTGGTTCACTGAAGAAGAGCAGCGCGAGGGCAGCATAGATTACAATTTCCGCCGCGAGCCGCCGGCACCTGAGCGGCTCGCTGAAAAACCGGTTCAGGAATGGCAGGTGCGTGGCAGCGAGGCGCCGGTCGCGCAGATCGCAGCCATGACGGGAACCGACGTTGCCACATATACGCGCGACAGGCCGGGCCTCAGTGCCTTCGTGCTCGACGATGGCATCGTCTACCATAGCTATTCCAGCTATGCGCGCGGTCTGGACGGTCTGTGGGGTATGTACCAATGGCTCGACCGTGCTCCTATGGGGCGCAACGAGCACGGCGTGTGGTGGCGCCACCACGACAAGTACGAAACGGAATCTCGCCGGGGGGGCCGCAACGATGATTGCTGCTCAGCGTGAAACCTTGGGCTCCTCCGGCGCCGCCGATTGGCTATCCCTTGCGGCGGCGCCGACCTTCGCGGTCATGGCGCTGTTGACCGCGGTCTCCGGCGGTTCGGACATGATATGCTCTACCGCGTCTCATACATCGCCGCTGACCGGAATGATCCCGATGTACTTTCTGATGAGCGCCTTCCATCTGTCGCCCTGGCTGAAGCTGATCTCCAGCCGGCGAGCCTGCCGTCCCGATCCGGCTTTGGCCCAACAACACACCGACGAACCGGACAACAACCATGGAGAATCAAGTCATTTCGCACGAGCAGTTGCGGAAGGCGCGCCTTGATCTGCTCATCGCCTGGAAGCGATGGCGCCCTTGTTGCGAGTGAGCAGTTGCCTAAATGCTGTCTAGGCCACGCGGGACTCCCGGCCATTCTGCGCCTCATGCGAGGCAGGCAATAGCAACCACAGGAGAGACCAATGCAAGAGGCCCTTGTCGTTCGTCGCGAAACGCATATCCCGGCGCCGCCCTCGGCGGTGTTTGCCCTGTTGACAGATCCAGAGAAAATCCTGCGCTGGATGGGTACCGAGGCGGAGATCGAGCCGCAGCCTGGGGGGATCTATCTGGTCAACGTCACCGGCGCTCGCTTCGCCCGCGGTTCCTTTCGCGAGGTGGTGCCGGTGCACCGTCTGACCTACAGCTTCGGCTGGGACGGCAGCGAAATCGTGCCGCCGGGGTCGAGCCTGGTCGAGATCGACCTGATCGAGCAGCCGGACGGCACGCTGCTGCGCCTGACCCACACTGGCCTGCCGAATGCCGAACAATGTGCCGGTCATGCGGAAGGCTGGGCTCACTACCTCGGTCGGCTAGTCGAGGTGGCAGCCGGACGCGACCCGGGCCCGGATCCGATGCATGGCAGATACGACTGAACTTCGCTTCCGAAACGCACGCCTTTTGCGAAGTCAGGCACGGCCAGCCTGCGCAACACATGGCCTTGACGAAGCAGTTGTTGCGACACCGGCAGGTAGCTTCGTCCGGGGCATCGCCTCGATGACGGGCCTGTCGGGAATGTCCTCCGACACAGGGCAGACTGACAGGCCCTCGCCACGGCGTGGATGACAGGCTTCGGCCCCCGTGGCATGATCGAGGCATGGATCTGCCCGCGCCCCTCGCCTGGCTGGTCGACGAGGCCGGCGCCTCATCCGACCCCGAATTGTTCCTAGCCGAGCTCGGCGGCCGGTTGCTGGCCGACGGCCTGCCACTGGCCGGCGCAGCCCTGACGCTTGCCGTGCCGCATCCGATCATTGCCCGCCGCACCTGGTTATGGCGGGCCGAATCCGGGGTCGTGATCGAGGCGCTCGGCTTTGCCGGCGGGCCGCCCGGTCAGGCCGGCCGCGGCTGGCTTGCCGGACTTGGCCCCGTGCACGAGGAGGCGGTCGGCCGGGCTCCGGACAGCCCGGTGCTGGGCTGGGCGGGATGCCGACCATTCCAACCTGCCGAGGCCGACCGGCTGAAGCAGGCCTCGCGCTTTGCCGCCGCGCCCCTGGCTGCGCTGGCAGCACGTGCGGCCCTGGCAACACTGCTCGAAGCCTATCTCGGACGGCGCAGCGCAGCGCAGGTGCAGGCGGGCGCGCTCTGCCGCGGTGCCGGCGAGACCATCCGCGCCGCATTGCTGTGCGCCGATCTGCGCGATTTCACAGCACTGTCCGAAGCGACAGAACCCTCCGTCATGATCGCCGCCCTTGACGCCTGGTTCGACCGCGTCACCGGGGCGGTGCATGCTTTCGGGGGTGAAGTTTTGAAGTTCATCGGCGACGGCGTGCTGGCGATCTTTCCGGCCGCCGGCGCGCCGGGCGAGGCCTGCGAGGCGGCGCTGCGCGCAGTCGCCGCCGCCCGCGCAGGCATGGTTCACCTCGATGCGACGCGCCAGGCGCAGGGCCTGCCATCGCTACCCTTCGGCATGGCGCTGCATTTCGGAGAGATGTTATGGGGCAATATCGGCGCTGCCGACCGGTTGGACTTTACCGCCATCGGCCCCGCGGTCAACCTGGTCAGCCGGCTCGAAGGGCTCTGCAAGCCCCTTGGTCACACCGTGCTCATCTCAGGCGCAGTCGCCAAGGAGACGGCAACGGCCTTGATTCCCCTGGGCGAACACGCATTGCGCGGCATCGCTGATCCCTGCGCGGTCTTCACCCTGCCGGAGGAATGAGCCCTGCCGTCCAGGCCGGTAAGGACATCGAATGCGCGACTGAGAGATCGGACTGACGAGGACATTGCGGTTGACTGCCAAGGTACGGGTGCCGCTTCGGCCTCGTGTCACCGGCCGGGCGACCAGGCCGAAACGGCGATCAGGTTTGCGAATGGCATATAGGCAGTCCTTATCGATGCTCGCCATACAGGACCTGGCCCCGCGCCGCTGACACAGGCGCGAGGAAAAAAAGGCCTTCACCGAAATGCCGATGAAGGTTACAGCAGTCCATCGCTGACGATCATGCACTGGACTTGAGCCTATGACCGATACTGTTACCGATCGCTTCCTTCGATATGTCGTTATTGACACGCAATCGGATCCCACCTCGTCAACGCAGCCTTCCACCGAAAAGCAGAAGAATCTTGGCCGTTTGCTGGTCGAGGAACTGCTGGCAATCGGGCTTTCGGATGCGCATCTCGACGAGCACGGCTATGTCTATGCGACCATTCCTTCCAATGCGGACAAGCCGGTGCCGGTCATCTGCTTCTGTTCGCATATGGATACCGCACCTGACTTCACCGGAACGAATGTCACCCCGCAAATCGTACGGAACTACGGCGGCGGCGACATTCGGCTTTCAGGCGATCGGCAGCAGATCATTCGCGTCGTTGACCATCCGGCGCTCAACGACCAGATCGGCAACGACATCATCACGACCGACGGTACGACGCTGCTCGGGGCAGATGACAAGGCCGGCATTGCCGAGATCATGACGGCGGCGCAAATCCTGGTCGACAATCCGGATATCAAGCACGGCACGATCAAGATCCTCTTCACGCCGGACGAGGAAATCGGCCGTGGCGTCGACAAGGTCGACCTTGAAAAGCTCGGGGCCCGGTTCGCCTACACCATGGATGGCGAGACGGCAGGCCATATCGAAGACGAGACCTTCTCCGCCGATGGTGTCGAGATCACTATTCAAGGTGTGGCCATCCATCCCGGATTCGCCAAAGGAAAAATGGAAAATGCCATCAAGATCGCCGGCGCCATCATCAATCGGTTGCCGAAGAACGTGGCACCGGAGACGACCGAGGGCAGAGAGGGCTTCGTCCACCCCACAGGCGTCACCGGCTCGATGGAAAAAGCAGCCCTCAACCTGATCGTACGTGACTTCAATGACGATGGCCTCGCAGCCAAGGAAGCGATGCTGGAGAGGATCGTACAAGAGGTGATGGCGGACTATCCGGGCTCCTCCTACGGCTTCAGGGTCAAGCCGCAGTACCGCAACATGAAGGCCATCCTCGACCGCCATCCGGAAATCATCCAAAACGCCGTCGAGGCAATCCGGCGCGCCGGAATGGAGCCAGTGCGCGGCAGCATCCGGGGCGGGACGGACGGTTCGCGGCTTTCGTTCATGAACCTGCCCTGCCCCAATATCTTCGCAGGCGGCCACGCCTTCCATTCGCCGCTCGAATGGGTCAGCCGACAAGATATGGAAAAAGCGGTCAAGACGATCGTCGAGCTCGCGAAAATCTGGGAAGAGCGCGCTTAAGCCGCTTAAGCGCGTATTCCTCTCGAACTCAACGACGCAGGCCAGGCGCCTCATGACCGGTGCGCGCCACGTATTCCGTGTAGCCGCCGCTATATTGGTGAATGCCGTCGGGGGTCAGTTCCAGCACCCGATTGGACAAAGCGCCCAGGAAGTGCCGGTCGTGCGAAACGAAGAGCATCGTTCCTTCGTACTCGGACAACGCCTTGATGAGCATTTCCTTGGTGTCCAGGTCCAGGTGGTTTGTCGGCTCGTCCAGCACGAGGAGGTTCGGCGGATCGAAGAGCATCATTGCCATGACGAGCCGCGCCTTCTCGCCGCCAGAGAGCACCCGGCATTTCTTCTCGACGTCGTCGCCGGAAAAACCGAAGCAGCCCGAAAGCGCGCGCAACGAGCCCTGCCCCGCCTGCGGGAATTTATCTTCCAGTGACTGGAGGACGGTGCGTTCGCCGTCCAGGAGATCCATGGCGTGCTGGGCGAAATATCCCATCCTCACGCTGGCACCGAGAGCGACGTTGCCACTATCCGGCTCTGCAGAACCCGCGACCAGCTTCAGAAGCGTAGACTTTCCCGCGCCGTTGATACCCATGATGCACCAGCGTTCGCGCCGCCGCACCAAAAAATCCAGTCCCTCATAGATCGTTCGGCTCCCATATTTCTTGTGCACGTTCTTCAGGCTGATGACATCCTCGCCCGAGCGCGGTGCCGGCAAAAACTCGAACGAAACGACCTGGCGACGCTTCGGCGGTTCCACCCGGTCGATCTTCTCCAGCTTCTTCACGCGGCTTTGCACCTGCGAAGCATGCGAGGCGCGGGCCTTGAAGCGCTCGATAAACTTGATTTCCTTGGCGAGCATCGCCTGCTGGCGCTCGAACTGGGCTTGCTGCTGCTTCTCGTTCTGGGCCCGCTGATGCTCGTAAAAGGCATAGTCGCCGGAGTAGCTGTTCAAGTTGCCGCCATCAATCTCGATGATCTTGGTGACGATGCGATTCATGAACTCGCGGTCGTGCGAGGTCATCAGCAGCGCGCCGTCATAACCTTTCAGAAACTCCTCCAGCCAGATGAGGCTTTCCAGATCCAGATGGTTGCTCGGCTCGTCAAGCAACATGACGTCGGGACGCATCAGGAGAATTCGGGCAAGCGCCACACGCATCTTCCAGCCGCCCGATAGTGCACCAACGTCGCCGTCCATCATTTCCTGGCTGAAGCTGAGACCGCCTAAAACTTCGCGCGCGCGTCCTTCCAGGGCATAACCGTCGAGCTCCTCGTAGCGCGCCTGGACCTCGCCGTAGCGCTCGATGATCCTGTCCATGTCGTCGGCCTGTGCAGGATCCGACATGGCAGCCTCGAGCTCCCGCAATGCGGCAGCAACGATGCTCACGGGTCCGGCGCCGTCCATCACCTCGGACACGGCGCTGCGGCCCTCCATCTCGCCGACATCCTGATTGAAATAGCCGATGGTGACGCCCTTATCGACGGATACTTGCCCCTCGTCGGGTTGCTCGGCCTGTGTGATCATCCGGAAAAGGGTCGTTTTGCCGGCACCGTTCGGACCGACGAGGCCGACCTTGTCGCCTCTGTTGAGCGCTGCTGTCGCCTCGATGAAGAGGATGCGGTGGCTGTTCTGCTTGCTGATGTTTTCGATTCGAATCATATGCGATGAGGACCCAGGAAAGTTTTTTCGGAGGCCTTATGCCACGCGGCGGCAAGGCTGTCGCAAGTTTTTCCGCATTAAGATCTGTTTCGAAGGTCGCGGCTGATGCCCGATGACCCCCGGCGCAATCGACACGAAAAACCCGGCGCCATAACGCCGGGTTCTTCAAATACCTATTTTCATCGCACTATTCGCGGCGCATCAGGCGCATGACGAGCGATACGACGAACAGCACCAGGAATATGAAGAAAAGAACCTGTGCTATGGAAGCCGAAGCGCCTGCGATCCCGCCAAATCCGAGGACGCCGGCGATCAGGGCTACGACGAGAAATACCAAAGCGTAGTACAGCATGGTGAACTCCTCTTTCGATTTCTGATTTATCAACGGCTACCCTTGGCAATTGGTTCCAGATCGCCTGGTCCAAAGCATCAGCCGAACTGGAGGATGCCCTGACGCGTGCGGTCGCCTTCGTCGGGGGCGGGTGGCTCTGCTGCTTCGAGATAGAACTTCACCGGCGCTATGAGCACGAACCAGATGCAGGCACCAGCCATGAACGCCGATCCGATGGGATCATCAATGCGCGCCACGAATGGAAGCCCGGCCGAGGCGAAGAGAACGGTCATCCGCAAAGACCATTCCGCCTCACGCTTGCTGATCGCTCTGGCTCGGAGCGTTTTGTAACGCCGCGCGTCATAGCCGCTTCTTCCCGCCCTTGCGGAGGAAGCCAGCTTCCAGATGGATGGCAGGGCCAGCATGAGCAATGCCGCGAGGCTGAGGACAAGAGGCTGACCTGAGAAATTGTACCGGCTTGCGATTGCCAGCAGCGAAAGCGCCAACAGGTTCCACACCGGCTCCAAATGCTCCGGATGCTGCGCCGCGTAGACATGCCAAACCCGCAGTGTACGCGCCGCGCCTGAAAGCAGCGGCTCGTCGATATAACGATTGATCCAATCCATGCTGAAATGCCGGCCCCTGTCGTATCGAGATGATCGGCAACACCATGCAATCTGGACATCATGATGGCGGGACGGCATTCATGCCGTCAATTTTGACCTGAGGTTGTCGACGAGTTCCTGCATGCGGTCTGCCGGGGCATGGCCGATCAACATGAAGGCATGGCTCCGGCTGGACCAGTAGATGACGTTCATGCCCTTACGGCCTTCGATCTCCGGGGCCTTTTCACCCTTGTCCGAGCGGATGATGCAGAGCGCCATCGGGCCGGTCTCGGGATCGAGGTAGCCGATCTGGGCGAGAGGTCGTTCGTCGTATTCCAGGAGCAGCACGCGCTTGAAGTCGACCCCCGGCAACGCAACCATCCTGGGGGAAAGTGCAAGCCCAAGCTTTCGGTCGATCTGAGCAAGCTGAACGCTCTGCACATCGCCAGGCGGAACAGGTCCTGCAAGAGTATCCGGCGTGTAGAGCGAAATATATTCGGCAACGACAGCGCGCCAATCGGCGTCCCCCTCGTCCTTCGAAAGGCTGCGGCTGATGCCGAGATAGGCGCGGTCAGCAATGACTCCCGCGACCACCGAAGCTGCAAGCGCACCGACAAAGCCGCGGCGGCTCGCAAAGCTTTGTTGCCTACTTGCCCGCCGTGTGGGGATTGCGGCAAGCATCGATTCGAGCCTGGCCCGCGGCGCGGCGGCGAGAAGCGGCGTGAAGGCCTCCTTGAACGGCAGGTTGCTTTTAGACAAGAATTCCAGCCTTGCGGCTACGCGTTCGTCGGCATTGCCGAGCGCTTCGATGCGCGCAGCATCCTGCCGCGGCAGCTCGCCGTCGATGAAGGCTGTCAGTTCTTCGTCAGAGGGTATGTTGATATGGTTGCTCATTGCCGTCCCTCGTCCGAAAAGGCGCCCGAAAGCGTCGCGCGTGCTGCCGCCAGCCGGCTCATCACGGTTCCGATCGGTATGGCCAGTATATCCGCCACCTCGCGATAGGAGAGCCCTTCCACGTAGGCGAGGAAGACGGCACTGCGCTGTGCTTCGGGAAGCGCGTCCACCTGCAGCAGCACCTGATTTGCCATGACATGCGTTTCGGCGTCGCGGGCTCCGTCGAAAACCAGTGCTTCCAGCGGATCAGCCAATCCCCTGCCCTGGCGAACCTTGCGGGACCGGACCTCGTTCAGCCAGATCGAATGCAGGATCGAAAACAGCCAGCGATCGAGCCGCGTCCCCTGTTCGAACTGCCCGCAGCGTTCCAGCGCCCGGACACAGGTCTGCTGAACGAGGTCATCGGCCACGTCGCGCTGCCGCGAGAGTACGAGACCATAACGCCAGAGCCTGGCAAGATTGTCTGTCAGGCCTTTCCTGATGTCCGCTTCGCTCGCGATGGCCGCCTCCGCCCCAGTTCGTCTCCCGGTAATCGCCAGCCGAAGCGGCGATCCCGTTTTCAGGCGACTATAGGCAGGAAATGTGGTGCGCGCGACCGGCATTCGATCATCCCTCCTTGCCGACACGCGCCCGCATCGATTTCATATCTTCGACGGATCGAGGATTACTGCGTTGAGGTCCTGATATTCCTCGCAACCCGTGCCGCAGATCGCCTTGATGATGTTCAACTGCTCCTTGGCGAGATCGATGCGGCCTTTGACGACGTAGGCTTCGCCAAGGTATTCACGAACCTTCGCATATTGGGGATCGAGCTTTACCGACTGAAGGTAGTACGAGATGCCTTCGTCCGTGCGGCCGAGCTTGCGGGTGGCGTAGCCGCGATAATTCAGCACTTGCGCATTGTTCTGATCCTTGACGGTGTCGAGTATCGCCAGCGCTTCCTCATATCGGCCGGCCTTCGCCAGTGAATAGGCATAGTCGGTGCGGTTCTCATCCGTCACGTTGGCGCCCTGCTGCTTCACGCACTGTTTCGACCTCTTGTCATAGATCTGACCCTTCTTGCAGGTGGGCGTATTCGCGCCGCCGCCACCACCGCCGCCGACGGCCAAGACGGGGGTGGAAAGGGTGGAGGCGGCGATGCAGCCGCCGAGGACGAGAGAAGCGATACGGACAATCGTGGTCGTCATGGGATGTCTCCAGGAAAATGACGTTGCCGCCAAACAACACCCCTGCCCGGCATTTTATTCGAACGGCACAAGGCATTTTCCATCACCTTATCGTGACGCGACGAGTGCGAATAAATCGGCGTCAAAGGTGTTTTCCGCTTTACCGCCAGTGGCAAATGGAGAATGCCGTGAACCATACGGTCAAATTTCTGAGCCTCGCCATTGCCGTGCCGGAACACATCATTACGCAGGCAGAAGCAGCCGAGGCCTCGGCCCGGCTCTTTGCCGGTCGCCTGAAGGACTTTCGGCATCTGGCGGGGGTCTTCGACAATGCGGGCATTATCAAGCGGCACGCCGCGCGTCCGCTCTCATGGTTCGACGAGCCGCATGGCTGGCAGGACCGGATGGACGCTTATGCCGAGGTCGCAAGCAATCTCTTCATCGAAACGGCGGCCAAGGCACTGCGGCAGGCGGAGCTAAAGGCAAGCGACATCGATTGCGTTGTCACCGTCTCCTCCACCGGGTTTACCACACCAAGCCTCGATGCGCAGCTTGCCAGGAAGATGGGGTTCCGGGCGGATATAGAACGCGTACCCGTGTTCGGGCTTGGCTGTGCTGCCGGCGTCTCTGGCCTCGGCATCGCGTCGCGTCTGGCAAAAGAAAGGCCGGGCAAGATCGTGCTCTTCGTGGCGATCGAGCTCTGCACCCTCGCCTTCCGGCTAGATGAGCTGACGCGGCCCAACATCATCGCAACAGCGCTCTTCGGCGATGGCGCCGCAGCCTGTGTGTTGCGCAACGGCGGAGACGGCATCTGCGAAGTGGCATCGAGCGGCGAACATCTGTTTCCCGACACGCTCGACATCATGGGCTGGAAGATCGACGACACAGGCTTCGGCATCGTACTTGCACAGTCGCTTCCGCCGTTCGCGCAGACGCAGCTCGGTCCTGCTGTCGACATGATCCTTGCCCGCGATGGCCTGTCGCGCCGGGATATTGGCCGCTTTATATGTCATCCGGGCGGCACGAAGGTGCTCACCGCGATGGAAAGCGCGCTGACGCTCTCGCCAGGATCGCTGGATCACGAGCGCGCGGTGATTTCCAACTATGGCAACATGTCCTCGCCAACCGTCCTCTTCGTGCTGGAACGCGCAATCCACGCCGGCCTGCCCGAGCGCTCGGCGATGATCGCCATGGGACCAGGCTTCTCCGCAAGCTGCGTGACGCTGCGGAGGACGGCATGATGCTCGCCGCTACCGCGCTTTTGACCTTCATCACGTTCCAGCGCCTCGGCGAGCTCGTTGTGGCCAAGCGCAACACTGCCATGCTCCTTGCCAAAGGCGGGCGCGAGATCGGGGCTGAACATTACCCCTGCATGGTCGCACTGCACTCGGCCTGGATCGGCGGCCTGTGGCTGCTTGCCCCAGACAGGCCGGTGAAGCTTGTTTGGTTGGCCATCTTCCTGCTGCTGCAAATCTTTCGCCTCTGGGTGCTCGTGACACTCAAGGAGCGATGGACGACAAGGATCATCGTTCTGCCGGGGGCGCCGCTCGTCTGCAGCGGGCCCTATCGCTTCATGCGGCATCCCAATTACGCGGTCGTCGCCGGCGAGATTGCCGTTTTGCCGCTTGCGTTCGGCATGCCGCTCTATGCAGCCGCCTTCACGATCCTGAATGCGCTCATGCTCGCTATCCGCATCCGTGCCGAAAATGCCGCACTCAAAACGGCAATGATTTTGAAATAAAATACAATTTTTCAATTGCACCATCGCGATCCTAAGGGCATTTTCGACCCTTGGTATTCGTGGGCTGCAAGGAAAAATGACCAAGAACGCAATCGTGCTCGGTGCCGGCATCATCGGTGTCTCGGCGGCAATTCATCTGCAACGGCGTGGGCGTCAGGTGACCCTGATCGATCGCAAGGATCCCGGCAGCGAGACCTCGTACGGCAATGCGGGACTAATCCAGCGTGAAGGTGTCGTGCCTTACGGCTTTCCTCAACAGATCGGCCTGCTGCTGCGCTATGCGCTGAACAACCGCATCGACGCGCATTATCACCTGAAGGCACTGCCGGGTCAGCTCGCGTTTCTTGCGCGATACTGGTGGAACTCCAATGCGCGGCGCCACGAGATGATCACCCGTGCCTATGCGCCGCTGATCGAGAACTCGATCCTCGAGCACAAGGATTTGATCGAGGCGTCGCATGCCGAGCAATTGATTCGCAAGGACGGCTGGATGAAGATCTTCCGAACCGAACCGAAGCGCGATGCGGAGCTTGCCGAGGCCGAGAGCTGGCAGAAGGAATTCGGCGTCAGCTATGAGACACTGTCTTCCGCCGACATTGCCCGCATGGAGCCGAGCCTGATGCAGAGCTTCGCCGGTGGCATCCGCTGGCGCGATCCCTGGTCTGTCCTTGACCCGCAGGCGCTGACTGCCGCTTACCGCAGCTATTTCGAAAGCCTCGGCGGCCGCTTTGTCACCGGCGACGCCAATTCGCTCGGCCAGTCGGGTTCCGGCTGGAAAATCATGACATCCGAAGGTTCACTCGGGGCCGACGATGCGGTGATGGCTCTCGGCCCTTGGGCTGCTGTGGCGACGAAGCGTCTCGGCTACTCCTTCCCCCTCGGCGTCAAGCGCGGCTACCACATGCACTATGCGGCCGAAGGCAATGCGATTCTCAACAACTGGACGCTCCATGCTGAACAAGGCTATTTCCTCGCGCCGATGAAACGCGGAATCCGGTTGACCACCGGCGCGGAATTTGCAGCACTCGACGCGCCGAAGACGCCCGTTCAGCTCGACCGGGCAGAAAAGGTCGCGCGCACCGTCTTTCCGCTCGGCCCCCGGCTCGATCCAGAGCCGTGGATGGGCGCGCGCCCCTGCACGCCCGACATGATGCCGATCATTGGCAAGGCGCCACGGCACAACGGTCTGTGGTTCGCCTTCGGGCATGCCCATCACGGCCTGACGCTCGGCCCGGTAACAGGCCGGGCGCTGGCCGAACTCATCACCGGCGAAACACCGTTTATCGATATCTCCGCCTATTCGCCGCAGCGCTTCAATCCGTAACGGAACGACAACCGTGGCGGCTTTTCAGGCAACCCCGAGCGGCGCGAGCTTCTTTCGGGCTTCTTCGGCAATGCCTTCGACAGTGTCGTCGATATCGACCGTCACGACGCCTGGCTCGCCGGTCGGCACCTCGAGGGTCCCTAGCTGGCTTTCAAGCAGGGACGCAGGCATGAAGTGACCCGTGCGATGCCCCATCCGCTCGCTCAGCAGTTCCTTGGAACCTTGGAGATAGACGAAGAAGAGATTGCCCCCGGTCGCAGCGCGTAGCTGCTCGCGATAGATGCGCTTCAGCGCCGAACAGGAGACAATGATGCCTTCGCCCTCTGCAAGGGCCGCCTTCATGGCCTTTCCGATGAGATCGAGCCAGGGTATGCGATCCGCATCGGTCAACGGGATGCCCTTCGACATCTTCTCGACGTTGGATGCCGGATGAAGCTGGTCGCCTTCGATGAAGCGGAGGTTCAATGCCTCCGCCAGCTTTTCGCCGATCGAGGATTTTCCGGAGCCGCTGACGCCCATGACAATGATGGCATGGGCCCTGTTCGTCCCCTCCCGCATTCAGTCCTCCGTCGTCGCCTGCGTCGGCTCAGTCGAGCGGAAAATGGCAGGCGTATTGTTGTTCGCCCTGTCCACTTAGTTCAGGCTCCACCCGGCGGCAATAGTCCTGCGCCTTCCAGCAGCGCGGGTTGAAGTGACAGCCGCTCGGCGGCTTCAACGGCGAGGGAAGCTCGCCTTGCAGACGGATGCGGCTCTTGGCGCGATCGGGATCGGCAATCGGCGTCGCGGACAGAAGTGCGGCCGTATAGGGATGACGCGGATGCGCAAAGACTTCGGCCGCCGGCCCCGTCTCGACCGGGCGGCCGAGATACATGACCATCACATCGTCGGCGATATGGCGAACGACCGACAGACCGTGCGAGATGAAGAGATAGGCAAGCCCCATTTCCTTCTGCAGATCCATCAACAGGTTCAGCACCTGCGCCTGGATCGACAGGTCGAGGGCCGAGACCGGCTCGTCGAGCACCAGGACCTTCGGCCGCAGCATGAGAGCACGGGCAATGGCGATGCGTTGGCGCTGGCCGCCGGAGAACATATGCGGATAGCGATCGTAATGCTCCGGCCGCAGGCCGACACGCGCCATCATTTCCTCCGCCTTGCGGCGCCGGCGCGCAGCATCGAGATCGGTGTTGATCTTCAGCGGCTCTTCCAGGATCGCACCGACCTTCTGGCGTGGATTGAGCGACCCATAGGGATTTTGGAAAACGATCTGCACCTGGCTGCGCAAGCTGCGGTCGCCGACGCGAGCAGGCTTGCCGTCGATCAGCAGCGTGCCGGCCGTCGGATCCTCGATCATGGTAACGAGACGGGCAAGCGTCGACTTGCCGCAGCCGGATTCGCCGACGACGGCAAGCGTCTTGCCGGAATAGAGGCTGAAGCTTACGCCGTTCAGCGCCTTGACGGTCGCCTCCGGTTTGAACATGCCGCGATTGACGGTGTAAAAACGGGCAAGGTCCTTGCCCTCGAGAACGGCGCCGGTCATACGAAGTCTCCAGCCGATTGCTTCGGCATAACGCCGGGATGACCGAGCGGCTTGCCGTCTTTCAATGGATAGTTACAGAGTGCAAGGCCGAGTTCCGGCCCCTGGCGGACGACGCCGCGATCGCATTCCACCGTGGCATAGCCGCAACGCGGCGCAAAGAGGCAACCGCGCGGGCGGTCATGCTGGCCGGGAACGACACCGGCGATCGACGGCAGATGCTGGCCGACTTGGGCCCGCTCCGGCAGAGCGGAAAGCAATGCGGCGGTGTAGGGATGATGCGGGTCGCGGAAGAGTGCCTTGACCGGCTGCTCCTCGACCTTTTGTCCGGCATACTGAACCTGAACGCGCTCGGCAGTTTCGGCGACGACGCCCATGTCGTGGGTGATCAATACCAGCGCCATACCCTGCTCCTTCTGCAGGCGCACCAAAAGATCGAGGATCTGCGCCTGGATCGTCACGTCGAGCGCGGTCGTCGGCTCATCGGCGATCAAAAGCTTCGGGTTGCAGGCGAGTGCCATGGCGATCATCACGCGCTGGCTCATGCCGCCGGACATCTGGTGCGGGAAGTTCGACAGGCGATCTTCCGGCGCCGGAATGCCGACAAGGTTCAGGAGCTCGATCGAGCGCTCCCGGCGCTCCTTGCGGTTGAGGCCCATGTGCATCCGCAGGCTCTCGCCGAGCTGGAAGCCGACCGTGAAGCACGGGTTAAGGCTCGACATCGGCTCCTGGAAGATCATCGCCATGTCCTTGCCGATGATCTTGCGGCGCTGCCGGCCGGAAATGCCGATGAGTTCCTTGCCGTCGAAAGTCATGCGGTCAGCGGTGATCTTCGCCGTCCAGGGCAGAAGACCCATCATGGCGAGCATGGCAACCGATTTGCCCGATCCTGATTCGCCGACGATCGAGAGGATCTCGCCCTTGTCGCAGCTCAGCGATACGCCATCGACGGCGCGGAAGAGACCGGAAGACGTCTGGAATTCGACGGTCAGATTCTGAATATCGAGAAGTGGCATCATGACCTCTTCAGCTTGGGATCCAGCGCATCGCGCAACCCGTCGCCCATCAGGTTGATGGCGAGAACGGTGACGAGGATGGCAAGACCCGGGAACGTTACGACCCACCAGGCGCGCTGGATGAACTCTCGCGCTTCGGCGAGCATCGTGCCCCATTCGGGTGTCGGAGGCTGCGCGCCCATGCCGAGGAAGCCGAGGGCAGCCGCATCAAGGATCGCCGCCGAGAAGGCGAGCGTAGCCTGGACGATCAGCGGCCCGAGACAGTTCGGCAGGATGGTCTTGAACATCAGCCGCAAGGTGCCCGCACCGGCGACGCGCGAGGCGATCACATACTCCTTCTCACGCTCGGCCATGACCGAGGCACGCGTCAGGCGCACGAAATGCGGCTGGTTGACGATGGAGATCGCAATCATCGCATTGATGAGGCCGGGGCCAAGGACCGCAACCAGGACCAGGGCCAAAAGCAGCGACGGGAAGGCCAGGATGATATCCATCAGGCGCATGATGGCGATATCGATTCGGCCGCGGAAATAGCCGGCCACGAGGCCGATCAGAACGCCGGCGATTACCGACAGCGTCACGACCACAACGCCGATGAAGAGCGAGAAGCGCGCGCCATAGATGAGGCGCGAGAGAATGTCGCGTCCGACTGCGTCCGTCCCGAGCGGGAAGGACAAGCTGCCGCCTTCCATCCAGAATGGGGCAAGAAGCAGCATCTGCCGGTTCTGCTCGTTTGGCATATGCGGGGCAACGAGGGGCGCAAACAGCGCCACGACCAGAATCAAGATGAAAACGGCGAGGCCGATAACGGCGCCCTTGTTTCGCGAGAAATAATACCAGAATTCCGCAAGAGCCGATGGGTGGGCGGTTTTTGCAGCGGCCGTTGCGGTTTGCATATTTGTCGTACTCACGGGGGACCGCTCCTAATACCGAATACGTGGGTTGATGAAGCCGTAGGTGATGTCGACGATCAGATTGACCAGCATGATGATGCCGGCAATCAGCAGAAGACCCCCCTGGACAACCGCATAGTCCCGCTTGAACACCGAATCGACCATCCACTTGCCGATACCGGGCCAGGAGAAGATCGTCTCCGTCAGGATCGCGCCCGCCAGAAGGACGCCGATCTGCAGACCGATCGTTGTCACGACCGGTATCATGGCATTGCGCAGCGCGTGCACGCCAACGACGCGAAGCGGCTTCAGACCCTTGGAGCGGGCGGTGCGGACATAATCTTCGCCGAGCACTTCGAGCATCGCCGAGCGCGTCTGGCGTGCGATGACGGCAAGCGGAATGGTGGCAAGCACGATCGTCGGCAGGATCAGGTAGCTGACTGCGGAGCGGAAGGCACCCGCCTGCCCCGACAGCAGGCTGTCGATCAGCATGAAGCCGGTGACCGGCTTGAAGAAATACATCAGCGAGATGCGGCCCGAAACGGGCGTCCAACCGAGATAGCCGGAGAAAAAGATGATGAGCAGCAGGCCCCACCAGAAGATCGGCATCGAATAGCCGACCAGGGCGACCCCCATCACGCTTTGATCGAACCACGTGCCTCGCTTGACGGCGGCAAAGACGCCGGCGGGCACGCCGAGACAGACCGCCAGGAGAATGGCACAAAGCGAGAGCTCGAGCGTTGCCGGGAAGAGCGCACCAAAGTCACTGAGAACGGGGCGCTTCGTGACGATCGATGTTCCGAAGTCGCCTTGCAGCACCTTGCCGAGGTAGTCGAAGTACTGAATGTACATGGGCCGGTCGAAACCGAGATCATGCATGATCTGGGCGTGACGCTCAGGCGCCATCACGCGTTCGCCCGACAATAGCATGACGGGATCACCGGGAAGCATGCGGATGAACGAAAAGGCAATGAGCGTGACGCCGAGGAATGTTGGGATCAGGACCGCGAGGCGCCCGATGAGAAATCGCAACATGGCAGATGTTCCAATAGTTTCCGGCGGTCAGGAGAACCTGACCGCCGGCCAGCCCGGCTTTCACCGGGCATTCTTGCATAGTTCTTATTATTCGGAAATGTCGACGCCGTCGAAGCGGTGATAGCCGAGCGGATCCTGGACGAAGCCGGAGACCTTCTTGCTCACCGGAATGAAGACGAGCGAATGGTTGATCGTTGCCCAGGGAGCTTCCTTCTTGAAGATCAGCTGGGCCTGCTGGTAAGCCTTGGTGCGCTCGGCAACATCTGCCGTCGTCTTGGCCTTGGTCATCAGGTCGTCGAATTCCTTGTTGCACCACTGCGCGCGGTTGTTGCCGCCGACAGCGTCGCAGCCGAGGAGCGTGTCCATGAAGTTGTCAGGATCGCCGTTGTCGCCCGTCCAGCCAAGGATGACGGCACCGTCACGGTCCTTGGCGGACGAGAGCTTCAGGTATTCGGCCCATTCATGGGTCACGATCTCGGCTTCGACGCCGATCTTTGCGAGGTCAGCCTGCATCAGTTCAGCTGCACGGCGAGCATTCAGCATGTACGGACGCGAGACGGGCATCGCCCAGAGCTTCATCTTGAAGTCCTTGACGCCGGCATCGGCAAGCATCTTCTTTGCGGCCTCCGGATCATACTTGTCGTCTTCGACGGCATCGTTGTACGACCACATCGTCGGCGGGATCGGGTTCTTTGCAACCGTTGCAGCACCCTGGAACACGGCATCGATAATCGCCTGCTTGTTGATCGCCATGTTGAGAGCCTTGCGGACTTCAACCTTGTCGAACGGCGGGATCAGAGTGTTGTAGGCAACATAGGAAACGTTGAGGCCGGCCTGTTCCATAACGGTCAGGTTCTCGTCCTTCTTCAATTCGGCTACGTCGGCAGCATTCGGGTACGGCATGATATGGCATTCGCCGGCCTTCAGCTTTTGCGCGCGCACGGCAGCGTCCGATGTGATCGCGAAAACGAGATCGTCGATCTTTTCCTTGCCCTTGAAGTAGCTCTCGTTGGCCTTGTAGCGGATGACGGCATCCGGCTGGTAGGCGACGAAGGTGAACGGACCGGTGCCGAGCGGCATCTGGTTCATCTGGTTCATCTTGCCGTCAGCGGCGAGCTTGTCGGCATATTCCTTCGACAGGATCGACGCGAAATCCATGGCGAGATCGGCCATGAAGGGCGCTTCAGGATGGGCCAGGGTGAACTTGACCGTCAGGTCGTCGACCTTCTCCATCGACTTGATAAGCTCCGGGAAGCCCATGCCGGCGGCATATTCATAAGAACCGCCTTCGACATACTTGTTCCACGGGTTGTCTGCCTTGAGCTGGCGCTCGAAGGAGAAGATGACGTCGTCGGCGTTGAGATCACGCGTCGGCGTGAAGAACTCGGTCGTCTGGAACTTGACGCCCGAGCGCAGCTTGAAGGTGTAAACCGTGCCATCGTCGGAAACGGTCCAGCTTTCGGCGAGACCCGGCTCGATCTCGGTGCTGCCGTGCTTGAATTCGACGAGACGGTTGTAGACCGTGCGCGAGGTCGCGTCAAAGGTCGTGCCTGCGGTGTAAAGGCCCGGATCGAAGCCTTCGGGCGAACCTTCAGAGCAATAGACAAGGGTTTTTGACCAGGCCGACGTCGCCATGACCGAAGCCAGGGCCGTCGCTGCCAGCAGGACGGAGAGCTTTTTCATAATTTTGTTTCCCAGGTTTGTTCTTTTTTGATCGTTGGAGATCGAGCACAAATATTCCCGATCAGCGGGCCGATGGAACGATATTTATTTGCTGAAAGCAACGGTATCCGCAGAAAATTTTTCCAGTTGGACAACTTTAGAAATTTTCGGTCAAAAATCGGCCTCATTTGGAAATAATCGGACGTAAGAAGCTGAGTTTTTGTCGCTTTTGGTATAATTTCGCGCTTTTTGGATAGCCGAAAAAGCCTCTGGACATTCAATCTGGAGGAGCGAAAACGCAAAAACCGCAGCTGCATGCTGCAGCTGCGGCCAACGAGCATGTTCGACTACTGCGTGCCGGGGTCAGGCAGCCGGAACGCTGATGGCGGGCTTGCGGTAATCCTCGCCGGTCAGGCCGAGGAGGAAGTTGATCTGCGGGCGTGCCCTCACGAGATCGTCGATCGAATATTCCGTCAGCACGTCGAAGAAGGCGTTAAGCGCCTTGCGCAGCGCCGAGTTCAGTCCGCAGCTGTCGACCAGGGGGCATTCCACGGCGCCGTCTTCAAAGCACTCGGCCATCGCAAAGCTGTCTTCAGTCACTTTGACCACGTCGAAAAGGCTGATATCCTTCGCCGGCTTGCCAAGCCGGACGCCGCCATTGCGGCCGCGGACGGTTTCGACCAGGCCCGCCTTGTTCAGCGGCTGGAGAATCTTGAACAGAAAGAGTTCAGAAACCCCGTATGCCCTGGCAATTTCGGGGATCCGACTGAGATGTCCTTCATTGGCCGCGCAATACATCAACATGCGAACCGCATAGTTGGTCTGCTTCGTCAATCGCATGCCGTTCTCCTGAATCGCGTGGGCTGGATGCCCGCATGGAAGCTATATAGTGGCTTTCGTAGTTTTGAACAATTCCAAAATATGAAATTCACATTCACGTTTGCACCGCCCGCCGCGCCCGCGCCATCAAAGCCGCCGTCCTGGCATATTACAGGACGACTTCTTTCATTTCTGGCCTACCTGCCGAACCTTCTCATGAGGTCGGCGGACCTGCGATCGGCTTCGCTTTCGCAGGGTCGCGCGTTGGAAAGCGCCAGCAATCCACCGCCTTGGACCAAGACACCTTCAACACCCGGGCCGACATCTTTCGCAATCAGTATGACCGGGCGAGCCGATGCCGGGTGGCACGATAGATCTGACGCAGGCTGTGCTTATGCTCGACATGGACGATTTCATGCGAAAGAACGGCGGCAATCAGGACCAGCCGACACAGATAACGGCGTAACAATCGGAGAAAGCACGATCACGATCCAGATGTCGAACTATTCCAAGCGCTCCGGGTTGTTCCTCGCGTTGAAACGGATCTGCCGGTCGTGCCTTTCAGCATCTGGTTCTTAAAAGCATTCGCGGTTTGCCTGCCCTTTGCTGGCCTATCCGGCGTCTTTGCGAAAGCTAGCCACCCTCGCCGAACTGAGGAGCACGCGCATGCCGGTGCAACGATCCTGAATCGCAAAATGGGGGCCGTGGCCCCCAGATCGGTACTCTTTTGCCTTTCGACACTACTTCATCGTCGGCATGACGAATTCGGCGCCGTCCTTGATGCCTGACGGCCAACGGGCGGTGACGGTCTTGGTCTTGGTCCAGAACTTGATCGAATCCGTACCGTGCTGGTTGAGGTCGCCGAAGCTGGAGGCCTTCCAACCGCCGAAGGAGTGATAGGCGAGCGGAACGGGGATCGGGACGTTGATGCCGATCATGCCGATGTTGATTCGCGAGGCGAAGTCGCGAGCGGCATCGCCGTCGCGGGTATAGATGGCGACGCCGTTGCCGTACTCGTGCTTCATCGGCAGATCGAGGGCCTCTTCGTAGTTCTTGGCACGAACGACTGAAAGCACAGGTCCGAAGATTTCGGTCTTGTAGATATCCATGTCGGGCGTGACGTGATCGAACAGCGAACCGCCGACGAAATAGCCGTCTTCATAACCCTGCAGCTTGAAGCCACGGCCGTCGACGACGAGTTTCGCGCCCTGCTCGACACCGCCGTCGATCAGGCCGTTGACGCGCGCATAGGCTTCCTTGGTGACGAGCGGTCCCATGTCGGCCTTATCATCGGTATAGGGGCCGATGCGCAGCGACTCGATCTTCGGGGTCAGCTTCTCAACGAGGCGGTTTGCGGTTTCCTCACCGACGGGAACCGCAACAGAGATCGCCATGCAGCGTTCGCCAGCCGAACCGTAGCCTGCGCCCATCAGCGCGTTGACGGCCTGGTCCAAGTCGGCATCCGGCATGATGATCATGTGGTTCTTCGCGCCGCCGAAGCACTGCGCACGCTTTCCGTTCATGGCGGCGGTGCCATAGACGTAACGGGCAATCGGCGTGGAACCAACGAAGGAGACGGCGCCGATATCCGGATCCGTCAGGATCGCATCGACGGCGGCCTTGTCGCCGTTGACGACGTTCAGGATGCCGGCCGGAAGTCCCGCTTCGATCATCAGTTCGGCCAGGCGCAGAGGAACGGACGGGTCGCGTTCGGAGGGCTTGAGGATGAAGGCGTTGCCGCAGGCGATTGCCGGCGCAAACATCCACATCGGGATCATGGCCGGGAAGTTGAACGGCGTGATGCCAGCGCCAATGCCGACGGCCTGGCGCAGGGAATACATGTCGATCGCCGGACCTGCGCCTTCGGTGAATTCGCCCTTCTGCAGGTGCGGGATACCGCAGACGAATTCGCAGACTTCAAGGCCACGGACGATATCGCCCTTTGAGTCCTCGACGGTCTTGCCGTGCTCCTGGGAGAGCAGTTCGGCCAGCTCGTCCATGTGCTTGTTCAGGAGTTCCACGAACTTGAAGAAGACTCGGGCGCGGCGCTGCGGATTGGTTGCGGCCCATTTCGGCTGCGCCGCCTTGGCGTTTTCGACCGCGGCACGGATTTCCTCGACGCTTGCGAGCGCCAGCGTTGCCTGGACCTCACCGGTTGCCGGGTTGTAGACGTTGCTGCTGCGGCCGCTTGTGCCCTCAACATGCTTGCCGCCAATGAAATGACCGATCTTTCGCATGGATGTCCTCCTCATTTATTTCCGTTGATGGCGCATAGTCGCACTTCAATTTGCACAAATCAATGCAATGCGATAAGCAACCGTTGTGCAAAAATCGAAGCCAAAGCGTGCGAGCTCCTCCAAGGAGGCCTTCTGCAAGGCGCAATCCTGGACAGCCGCGCGCCGAGAGGCCGAACTCAAGAGAGGTCGTCCATCGATGAGCGGCAAACGTGTCGTGAGAATGGCGGAACTGGAGATAGACCCTAGCCAGCTCGATGCTTATCGTGCGCTGCTGGCTGAAGAAATCGAGGCTTCGGCCGCGTCAGAACCAGGCGTGCTCACCCTTTACGCGGTCTCCATCAAGGATCGTCCGGAGAGAATCTGCATCTTCGAAGTCTATGCCAGCCAGGAGGACTACGAAGCACATCTGAAGACGCCGCATTTCCTCAAGTACAAGACGTCGAGCGAGCGCATGGTCAGGTCGCTGTCACTCATTGATGTCGATCCCATCATTCTGCGCGGCAAGACCGGCGATGATCTGGCGAGGTAGGTTTAAAACTTGGTCGGCAGGGAATTAAGGACATGAACTGGGACGACGTCCGCATCTTCCTCGCCGTCGCCAGAACGGGGCAGATCCTTGCCGCCTCCAAGCGGCTGGGGCTCAACCACGCCACTCTCTCGCGGCGCCTGACGTCGCTCGAGGAGGCCCTTAAGACTCGCCTCTTCACTCGCCGCACCAATGGCTGCGAACTGACAGCCGAAGGCCAGGTGTTCCTCTCCTCGGCAGAGCGGATGGAGACGGAAATGCTCGCCGCGCAGGCCAACCTCGGCCGCACCGACACTGCTATCGCCGGCACGGTCCGCGTGGGGGCGCCGGACGGCTTCGGCGTTTCCTTCTTGGCCCCGCGTCTTGGACGGTTGATCGAGCGTCATCCGGAGCTGAAAATCCAGTTGGTGCCAGTGCCGCGTTCCTTTTCACTCTCCCAACGCGAGGCGGATATCGCCATCACGCTGGAACGGCCCGAACAGGGTCGCCTCGTATCATCGAAGCTGACCGACTATACGCTGGGGCTTTATGCCTCGCGCGGTTATGCCGAACGCAACGGTCTGCCCGACAACAACGAGGCGCTGAAACAGCACCGCCGCATCGGTTATGTCGAGGACCTGCTCTTCTCCCAATCGCTGAATTTCACCGGCGAGGTCATGCGCAACTGGAGCGCCGGCTTTGAGATCTCCTCGGCGACCGGTCAGACCGAAGCGGTGCGTTCGGGCGCCGGCATCGGAATCCTGCACGACTATATCGCCAGGCAATATGACGAACTGGTCCGTATCCTGCCCGATGTATCGATCCGGCGTGCCTATTGGACGACCTATCACGAGAGCGCCCGCGATCTGGTGCGCGTGCGCACGGTTGCCGACTATCTTCAGGAACTGGTCGGCGCGGAACGTCAGATGTTTCTCTGACCGCCGACCTGCTTCGGAGGCCCTTCGTTTTCGTCCGGATTGGGATCGGGCGTCTCGTCCGGCAGGCGATCGGGCTCCGGCTCCTTGACAGGCGGCTCCGGTTTCCAGCCAGGCCCGGGCATCGGCGGCTGATCGGGGATCGGTTCGTTGGGAACGGACATCCTGCTCCTTCCGTCTTCGATTTGCTTATCTGTCGGGTTTCAGGGCTTCGGCTGCACGCATCGGCATGCTGTCGATGATGGCAAAGAGTTCGCCGTTGCTCACCGGTTCGCTCACCTTGAGCTTCACGGTTCCGTCCTTGCCGACAAGGGCGGCTGCGAATTCACCAGCCTCTGGACCACGAAGCTCCTTTCGAAGCGCCGTTTCATTCAGATCGCCGCCTGCGCCGAAGATCGGCTTGACCGTGCTGCCGGAGATCTTGAAAACGACCATGTCGCGCTCCTGAAGGCCAGTGCGATCGGCAAGCAACTGGTTTTCCTGGCGCGCAGCGCGGCTATTGTCCGTGTCGGCGAAAATGACCAGAACCCGGCTCTTCCACCGGAACTCTTCGAGGCTCGCGACCGGCGCCTGACCACCCTGCGTCTCTTCGACCTTGGTTGCACCGTAAAGATGCGTTTTTGACATGCTGGTTCTCTCCCGTCCTACTTTAAACGGCAGGAGGGATGGCCAGGTTCCATGAATTTCGAGGCAATAGGGCCGAAGGCAAAAAAAAAGCCGGTCAAAATTGACCGGCTTTTTAGTTCGTTCACATTGTTGCCTTACAGAGGAACGAAATCGGACGGCGGGACCTGCAATGCGGCAGCAATACGTCGCAACTTTGCAGGGTCGGCATTTTCCCCGTTTTCAATTTCGATGATTTCATGAGTGACGAGTCCACAGGTGACCGCCAGATCATCGACGCTGTAACCAACTGCCTCACGCGCTTTCCTGACCTCGGCGGCAACATTCATCGCGGAAACCACCGTCGCTTTGGATTCATCCAGATTCTTGAGAGAAATGGACATTAATGTCTCCTTCTAAAAGCACTCTGATGTAACCCCCGGCACAAAATGACATTCCAGCTCACATTTTGCAACGCAATATAACACAAAGTTTACCAAGGCTGCGGTGGCTAGATAGGGAGCCTGTGCCAGAGGGCAAGGGTTCAGTAGATAACAGGCCGGACGGCCCACGTGCATCTGCCGAATTCCGGTTTCTGAGAGGAATGGTATGGTACGGTTGGGTGGTCTCGAACCACCGACCTCAGGTGCCACAAACCTGCGCTCTAACCAACTGAGCTACAACCGCACAAATCGCGCCCGGCGCGACGGGGGTCACATACGAGGACTCGGAAACGAATTCAAGCCCTATCTCCCCTCAATGTACAAAAAGGCCGGACATAGGGTCCAGCCTTTTTTCTGATTGCACCCTGGAGCGGTCAGGCAGCCTTGAAGGAGGCCATGACCTTTTCAGCGGCTTCCTTGCTGGGCTTTGCGAGCTTCTCGGCAACCTGCTTGGAGGTTTCCTGCATCGACTTCGCTTGCTCGACGGTCAGTTCCGCCTGCTTGCGCAGGAACGCGGTCTGAAGTTCGACGAGTTCTGCAATCGACTTCACACCGAGCAGGGCTTCCATGTGCGAGAGGGAATTCTCAGCGTTCGTGCGCAGTGCGTCGATCGCCTTCAGGCCGATTTCGACCGTGCCGGCCTGGGCGGTCTGAACCGTGGCTTCGAGGGTCTTGCCGGCATCTTCGCCGGCGGCCTTCATCTTTGCATAGGCCTCACGCGACTGCTGGGCACCTTTTTCCGCGAAGTCGCGGATGGATTCGGCAAACTTGGACGGGTCGAAGGAGGACATTGAAAAAACGTCGTCGATCTTTATGTTAGCCATCGAATTAAGCTCCTTGGGTTCAGGCGATCAATGCCTTCTTAGTTTGGATATATCTTATATAAGGCATTCCATTGTGCATTGCAACATAATTGTGCGACGCACAACACATTAACCTTTTCACCCGAAACCCGACCCCTCCGCTGGACCCGTTTCCGGTGCGTCGTTATTAATAGACCGTTAATTTTTGAGAGGCCGAAAGGGACAAGGTTCCGACATGCCCGCAGTCCAGTACCCGTTCATCGACATTGCCGTGCATCAACGGGTGCGGGAACGCTTTTCGCGTGGCGAAGCAATGGTGCTTTTCTCGGCCGACCTTTCCCGCCTGCTTTGGGCCAACGGCGCCGGCGCGGAACTCTTCGGCCAGACCGCAGTCTACGATCTTCTCGATCAGGGCGTGAATCGTGCCGACATCACGTTCCGCCAGATCGAGACGACCGCTCGCCAGCTCGCCACGATCGGCGACGCCAAAAGCCTAATGATCCGGATCTCCAAGGGCTTCCAGCGCGCTCCTGCCCAAGCAACGGCCGAAATGATCGGTCTGTCGTCCGGCGAGCGCGGCATCCTGTTGTCGGTACCCGTAGCCTCACAACCGCTTCCTGCCGCAGAATCGGCAGCGAGAATGCTACGTGGGCTCGACGATCCCGATACGCATATGGCCGTAATCGGCGCGGAAGGCGAAGTCATTGCGTCCTCGCCCGGCTTTGCGTCGCTCGGCATCACCCAGCAGACCGCCAAGACGCTGACGAACCTTGCAGGCGCCCATCCCGACCGGCTCGTCAAGCGGCCGGTTGCAACCGGCAAGGGTTACCTGCCCGCTGCCGTCGGCAAGCTCAGCGACGAACCGGCGCTTAATCTTCTCTTTGCCGTCGAAACCGTTCTTGGCAATCTCGACCCGATCGACGCGACAGTGCCGGATGAGCCGTTATCCACAGCCGCCGTTAACCATATCGACCAGCCAAAGGGCGCGAAACTCGACGACGCACTCAACGCAGTTGCCCTTATCGAAGACGTCGAAGAAGCGCTGGAGATTGTCGACGGCGAGGAAACAAAGCCCGCAGCCGAAGCGGCAGACGAGCCGCTCATCGATCACGGACCGGACGAGCTTGTCCTGTCCGAACCCGAGATGCCGCGCGCTGACTTCGCTGACCCGGTCGCCGGCGATAAGATAGAGGCGGAGACAGGAGCAGATCCTGCCGATGCCGTGGTGGAGCGCCAGATCGAACCTGACGGAAAAAATCCGGGGCACGAAACCGAAGATGGCGGCCAAGGCAAGGTTGCCGCCCCGCCGACAGCAAACGGCTTCGCGTTCAAGCCAAACAGTCGTGCGACGCGCTTTGTGTGGAAGATCGATGCCGATGGCCACTTCAGCGAAGTGTCGAGTGAATTCGCCGATGCCGTTGGTCCGCACGCCGCCAATATCATCGGCGTCGCCTTTTCCGACATTGCCGCACTCTTCAACCTCGATCCCGAAGGCAAGATCGCCGAAGCACTCGCGCGGCGGGACACATGGTCGGGCAAGACGATCCATTGGCCGATCGAGGGAACGAGCCTGATCGTTCCTGTCGATCTCGCCGCACTGCCGACCTATACGCGCAACCGGGAGTTCGACGGCTTCCGCGGCTTCGGCGTTGTCCGGCTTTCCGATGCCAACGAGGATCCGCTGGCACTCGGTCTGACGCTGGGAGGCGATGCCTTCGGCCGCGACACGGCCGGCCCCGAGCAGTTGCCGGAAGGGGCGGCTCCGCCGGCATCAGACGCTGAGCGCCAACCGGGCGTGCCGGAAGCCATAGAGCAGCCCGAGGCAGTCTCCCAAGCCGTGTCTCGCGAAGAGCCGCCGGTCCTGCGCGTGGTGGATGCGCCGAGCCGCCGGCTGACGGACAAGATCATCCAACTCCATGGTGCAGGCCCGACGCTGAGTGCCGCCGAGCAGGCAAACTTCCGCGAGATCGCCAAACGCCTGGAAGCTTTCGGCGTTCGCGACGATGAGCCGGCTCCCGCCGAACCCGGTGCTGCAGGCAGCGCTGCTTCCACAAAGCCGGCGGAAGCTGCATCCGAAGGCGCACCGAACGAGGCAATATTCGAGAGCGCGAGCACGGCCGTCGAAGAACCGGCTGATGCAGCCGAGCCGGAGGAGCACGCCGAAACGCCCGAGCCGAGTAAGGACGACGCTACCGAGGGCCTGCACGAAACCTTTAGCCAGATCGAAGTGCTGCACAGTGCCATCCCCCCGCGGGTGAAGATGACGGATGGGCTATCGGCGGCCACCGTCGACCAGTTGCCGGTTGCCGTGCTCGTCCATGCCGGCGATGCGCTGATCCACGCCAATCCCGAATTCATGCGCCTGACCGGCTATTCTTCGCTTGAGGATCTCAGCGATGTGGGCGGGATCGACGCGCTGCTTCAACGCCGAGACTTGGACGAGAAAGCGGGACGCCCGGGCGCAATGGTCCTCGTGACGGCCGACGATTCGCTCGTACCGGTCACCGCCCGCCTGCAATCGATCCGCTGGGAGGAATCGAGCGCGCTCATGCTGGCGCTAATGCCTGTCGAGGGAAGCGACGTCGCACCCGCTCAGAACGAAAAAACCCGCCCGGACACCCGTTCCGACCGCATGGTCGAAAAGGTTGCCAAGCTGCAGGTCGAGGTGGAAGAACTTCGCTCCATCCTGGAAACGGCGACGGACGGCGTGGTCGTCATCGGCGCAGAAGGCGATATCCGATCGATGAATCGCTCGGCAAGCGCGCTTTTCAACTACGATGAGGAAGAGACCCGCGGCAAACCCTTCGTGATGCTCTTTGCGCATGAAAGCCAGAAGGCGGTGCTCGATTATCTGAACGGCCTCTCAGGCCATGGCGTCGCAAGCGTGCTGAACGACGGGCGTGAAGTCATCGGCCGCGAGTCATCCGGCGGCTTTGTTCCGCTCTTCATGACCATGGGCCAGCTTACTTCCTCGAGCGGCTATTGCGCCGTCATCCGCGACATCACCCAGTGGAAGCGCACCGAGGAGGAGCTTCGCAATGCAAAGGGCGCCGCCGAAACGGCAAATGCCCACAAGACCGATTTCCTGGCGCGCATCAGCCATGAAATCCGCACGCCGCTCAACGCCATCATCGGTTTTTCGGACATGATGGCGAGCGAGCGATTCGGACCGATCGGCCATCCTCGATACATCGAATATGCCAACGACATCGGTCGTTCGGGCCGCCATGTTCTCGATATCGTCAACGATCTGCTCGATATTTCGAAGATCGAAGCGGGCGAGATGGATCTTGATTTCGCATCCGTCGGCCTCAACGAGGCGATTTCGGAGGCCGTGGCTCTGGTCCAGCCGCAGGCAAACGGACAGCGCGTCATCATTCGTACGGCCCTGTCGCAGTCGGTGCCGAATGTCGTTGCCGATCTCCGCTCCATCAAGCAGATCGCCCTCAACATCCTTTCCAACGCCATCCGCTTCACGCCGTCAGGCGGTCAGATCGTGGTTTCAACGTCATATGAAGCAAATGGCAGCGTCGTGTTGCGTGTGCGCGATACCGGCATCGGCATGACGCGCAGCGAACTCGACCAAGCAATGAAGCCGTTCCGGCAGGTTTCGGCCCAGTCGCGCCACCGCGGCGACGGGACGGGTCTCGGCTTGCCGCTGACCAAGGCGATGGTGGATGCAAACAGGGCGATCTTCGCGATCAATTCGACGCCGAACGACGGCACGCTGGTTGAGGTAACCTTCCCGTCGCAGCGCGTGCTGGCAGGCTGAATCAAAAAAGGCAGCCGCGAAAGGCCGCCTGGAATTTGGTGCTGTTCAACAAGAGCCTGGTCAATCGGCATCATGCTTGCGAGCCCGCAGGCAAACTTTTTGCTCATTGCGCAGCCCGAACTTCCTTTACCTTTGACCAACCTTTCTTAATGAAAGGTTTCGAGGCGACGGAAACGATCGAAGGCCGTACCTATAACTGCATTTGATTGCAATCAGACGCGCAATTCCTCGAGTCCGACGAAAAGGTCGAGCGCCTCGGGATTGGCGAGCGCCTCCTTGTTTTTCACCGGCCGCCCGTGCACGACCTCGCGCACCGCAAGCTCGACGATCTTGCCGGATTTGGTGCGCGGAATATCGCTGACCGCGATGATCTTCGCCGGCACATGGCGCGGCGAGGCCCCTGTGCGGATGCGGGTCTTGATCGCCTTGACGAGATCGTCCGTCAACGCCGCACCCGGCGCGAGGCGAACGAAAAGCACCACTCGGACGTCGTCCTCCCAATCCTGGCCGATGCAGAGCGCTTCGGCCACCTCTTCCATCTGCTCGACCTGGTTGTAGATCTCGGCGGTGCCGATGCGTACACCGCCGGGGTTGAGCGTCGCGTCGGAGCGCCCATGAATGACAAGGCCGCCATGCTTCGTCCATTCGGCGAAATCGCCATGGCACCAGATATTCTCGAAGCGCTCGAAATAGGCCGCTTTGTACTTGGTGCCATCCGGATCGTTCCAGAAGCCGACCGGCATCGACGGGAAGGCCTTGGTGCAGACCAGTTCGCCCTTCTGCTGGCGGACTGGCTTGCCTTCATCATCCCAGACGTCGACGGCAAGGCCGAGGCCAGCCCCCTGGATTTCGCCGCGCCAGACCGGCTGCAGCGGATTGCCCAGCACGAAGCATGAGACGATATCCGTGCCGCCCGAGATGGAGGCCAGCTGGAGGTCTTGCTTGATGCCCTCATAGACGAAAGTAAAGCCTTCAGGCGAAAGCGGCGACCCCGTAGATGTCATGAGACGCAGGCTCGAAAGATCATGGGTGGTGCGCGGCGTCAGCCCGCTCTTGCGCACCGCGTCGATGTATTTCGCGGAGGTGCCGAAGACCGCGAAGTTTTCAGCCTGCGCATAGTCGAAGAGCACATTGCCGTCCGGCGCGAAGGGTGAGCCGTCGAACAGGCAAAGCGTGACGCCCGCGGCAAGGCCGCTCATCAGCCAGTTCCACATCATCCAGCCGCATGTGGTGAAATAGAAGAGCTTCTCCCCACGCTTCAGGCCGCAATGCAGCACATGCTCCTTCAAATGCTGCAAGAGCGTGCCGCCAGCGGAATGAACGATGCATTTCGGCACGCCAGTAGTGCCGGAGGAAAAGAGAATATAGAGCGGATGGGCAAAGGGAAGCCGCACGAACTCGACGGCTTTTGGCTGATGAGGTTTGACGAATTCTTCGAGTGTCTTGGCCTTCGGGGTCTCGCTGGCAACCGTTGCGGCATCGCCGGCATAGTGGACAATCACGGCCGGAACACCGAGGCTCCCTGCGACAGAAGAAACCTTCGCCTTCACATCCTGCAGCTTGCCGCCATACCAGTAGGCGTCGCAGGCAATGAAGAGCTTGGGGCCGATCTGCCCGAAGCGGTCGAGCACGCCCTGTTCGCCGAAATCCGGTGAACAGGACGACCATATGGCACCGATCGAGGCGGCGGCCAGCATGCAGGCGACCGTCTCGGGCATGTTCGGCATCATCGCGGCGATGCGATCCCCTTCGCCGATGCCAAGCGCGCGGTAGGCTTGCTGCAGCTGGGATACAAGCGCATGCAGCCGGTCCCACGACCATCGATACTCGACCTTGTCTTCGCCGCGGAAGACGATCGCATCAGCCGGCCCTTTGTCCGAAAGCAGGTTCTCGGCAAAGTTCAGCTTCGCATCAGGAAAGAAACGAGCCTTGAGCATCAGGTCGCCGTCGGCCAGCGCCCGAGCGCCCTGCTCCCCCTTCACACCGCAAAACGCCCAGACCGAGGTCCAGAACTTTTCGGGTTCATTGATCGACCAGGCATGAAGGTCCAGGTAGGTTTTGAGTTCCAGACCAAACTCGGCGCTGCAGCGCTTTGCGAAGGCATGCATCGGGCTTGCCTCGATCGACTCTTTCGAAGGCACCCAAAGCGGCACGGTGTCACTCATTCAATCTCCTCCCCTATTATCCGCTATATACCATGCTGCAGCGCATTATAAAGTGTGCATCGCTGCGGAGGCAGGCTCCCGGCGATTTGCATATATCTCCCGTTTCATATATCCGGCGAAATCGATAGATAACGGATAAGCAGCTGAAAATCCTGGCGGGGCTTATGGGTACGTCAAGACAACCAAAATGGCGGCGAAAGATGCTACCCGTTTCCCGCTGGCTGCCGGGTTTCGCACGAATTGCAACGAGTCTGATCCTTTTCGCCGCCATCGTTTTCGTGGCGCTTCGCGTTGCCGCCCCTTACCTCGTTTCGAGCGGACTGGTGCGCTCCGGCATCGAGGACGTATTGTCGAAATGGACCGGCTATCAGGCAGAGATCAAGGGCGCGCCGGTTCTCGAATTCTGGCCGACACCGCGCATAACGCTGAACCAGATCGCCATCCGCCAGCCCGAAAGCAGCGGCAACAAGCTGCTCGGCACGATCGAGAGCCTTTCGGCCGATTTCAGCCTCATCGACGCCATCCGCGGCAGCGCCCGCTTTCATGAATTCCACCTGCTGCGCCCCAATCTTTCCCTCACCCGCGACCAACAGGGGCTGATCGACTGGACCTATGCCGGGCAGCTTGCAAAGGCGATCACCAGCGCGCGCCAGGAAGGTGGAGCCGAGGTCCTCGATCAAAGGCTTGATGCGACGATCGGTGCGATCACCGTCGAGGACGGCACGCTCAATGTCGCCGATCTTGCAAGCGGCAAGACCTATCATTTCGAAGGCGTGACCGCCGATATCACCTGGCCGCGACTCTCAAGCCCGATGACGGCGGTGCTGATGGCGAGAACGAGCGGGGAAGACCTGAAGCTCGACTTCTCGTCCAATAGCCCGCTGCTGATCTTCGGCGGCAAGGTTGCTCAGATCAAAACCGCACTTACCTCCAGGCTGATCACGGCAGAATTCAACGGTATCGGGGGGATCTCGGGCCTTGCGGGACTATCCGGCAACATGTCGGTCAATATTCCCGACATGCCGGCGCTATTGGCCTGGTCCGGCAAGTCCATCGCGGACGTTGAGACGCTGAGGGCGTTTTCGATCGAGAGCGACATATTTTCCGCCGCCAACGGCCTGCGCTTCAACGACGTCGTGCTCGGGCTCAACGGTGCGAATGCAACCGGCGTCATGGACATCTCCATCGACACAAACGCGCGGGCAAGGCTTGGCGGCACGCTGGCCTTCGACCATATGAACCTCAAGCCTTTCTTCGATGCCTTTACTCTGCGCCTGGCCGCCGGCGAAGCGGGCGCGCCCGAAGATGGCGGTCCGCTGCAGAAGCTTGATGTCGACCTCAGGCTCTCCGCCAAGGAAATGCAGCTTCCGCCCTTTCAGCTCTTTGATGTCGGGGCAAGCATCATCGTTTCCAGCAACGAAGCCAAATTCGATATCGGCGACAGCCAGTTCGAAGGCGGAGAGATGACGGCGCATCTTGAGGCAATGCGCGGGAACTTCGACGGCGGCGGCAGGCTGCAGGTCTCGATCCGCGGTGCCGATTTTGCCGGGCTTATCGAACGGCTGCAGTTGAAGGGCCCATTGCCGCTCACGAATGGATCGCTCGACATTTCGCTGAAGACCAACAAGCCGATATGGACGGCAGGTGCTGGAGACGTGAGCGGACAGCTGGCATTCCACGGCAATGCGGGCTCGATCGCGGGCCTTGACGTCGAAGCCATCCGAAGCCAGGCCGCTCAGCAGAAATTTTTCCCGCTGAGCGCAGTTTCGGGCCGCGCGTTCGAATTCAACCGGGTCGACGTGGTTGCCACTCTCGCGGATGGCTCGGCCGAGCTTCGCGGCGTCAGCGTTCAAGGCAAAGACGAGACGCTGACCCTTTCGGGCATCATCCCGTACGAATCCAGCGGACTGGCCCTTTCCGGATCGCTGCTGGCCACGGCTGACGCCAAAAGGGCAGTTTTGCCGCTTCTGCCATTCTTCGTCGGCGGCTCTTGGCCGAACCCGGTGATTTCGCCGGTTCCGCTGATCAATCAGCAGGCACCCGGCCTCCAGTGATTTTCACGGCGCATTGGCTGCCGCACGCTCATCGCGTTCGCGCTGAATCTCGCGGCTCTTGGTGACGATCGAGGCGCAGATGACCCCAACCGTCACGATACCGATCAGAATCGTGCAGACCGCGTTGATTTCCGGGGTCACGCCGAGGCGCACCTGGCTGTAGATTCGCATCGGCAGGGTCGTGGCGCCCGGGCCCGAGGTGAAGCTCGCAATCACGAGGTCGTCGAGCGACAAGGTGAATGCCAGGATCCAGCCCGAAAAGACGGCGGGCGCAATGATCGGCAGCGTCACCTCGAAGAAGGTACGGACCGGCGGAGCGCCGAGGTCCTGTGCTGCTTCTTCGATCGAATGATCGAAGCTCACCAGGCGCGATTGCACGACGACCGCGACAAAGCACATCGTAAGCGTCGTATGGGCCAGCGTGATCGTCCAGAAGCCGCGGTCAAACCCGATCGCCACGAAGAGCAGCAGCAATGAAAGGCCGGTGATCACCTCGGGCATGACCAGCGGGGCGTAGACCATCCCGGAGAAAAGCATGCGGCCGCGAAACCGCGTGTAGCGCACCAGCGTGAGCGCCGCGAGCGTGCCGAGGACGGTGGCCAGCGTGGCGGAGACCACGCCAACGCGTACCGTCACCCAGGCTGCATCGAGCAGAGCCTGGTTGTACAGCAGCTGCGCGTACCATTTGGTCGAGAAACCGCCCCAGACGGTGACGAGTTTCGACTCATTGAACGAAAAGATCACGAGCAGCACGATCGGCAGGTAGAGAAAGGCAAAGCCGAGTGTGACCGATACGATGTTGAAGCGGGTCCATTGCAGCATGGCTTACCTTCCCTGCTCGTCGGCTTTGGCCTGCGCGTTCTGGAAGAAGACGATCGGGATCACCAGGATCAAAAGCAGGATCGTCGCGACAGCGGAGGAGACCGGCCAGTCGCGGTTCGAGTTGAACTCGCTCCAGAGCGTCTTGCCGATCATCAGAGTCTGCGATCCGCCGAGCAGGTCGGGAATGACGAATTCGCCGACGGCCGGGATGAAGACCAGCATGCAGCCGGCGATAACGCCCGGGAGCGAAAGCGGGAACGTCACACGCCAAAAGGCCGTGATCGGCGTGCAGCCGAGATCCTGCGCGGCCTCGATCAGCGTCCCGTCCATCTTTTCCAGCGAGGAATAGAGCGGCAGAACCATGAACGGCAGGTAGGAGTAGACGATGCCGATATAGACGGCGATGTTGGTGTTCAGGATGATGAGAGGGCTGTCGATGATCCCGCTGGCCATCAGCACCTGATTTAGCAGGCCCTCCGGCTTCAGGATCGCGATCCAGGCATAGACGCGGATCAGGAAGCTCGTCCAGAAGGGCAGGATGACGAGCATGAGCAGTGTCGGGCGAATGCTGCGAGGGGCCTGCGCCATGCCATAGGCAATCGGATAAGCGATGAGAAGCGTCAGGAATGTCGAGATCGCGGCGATAACGACGCTTGAGATGTAGGCGTTGAAATACAGCGGATCGTCGATGAGGTAATTGTAATTTTCGAAGGAGAAGGTCGATACCTTGTCCCAAAAGCCCGTCCAGCCATCGCCGAACGAAAAGACGGGCGTATAGGGCGGCATCGCGATCGCCGTTGCCGACATCGAGATACGGAAGACGATGAAGAACGGCGCGAGAAAGAAGATCAGCAACCAAGCATAGGGAACGATGATCACGAGGCGGCTGTAGATCGCGGAACCAAGCCTGCCCATGGTCAATCCCTCAAAAGCACGCCGGCATCTTCGGCGAAGGAGATCCAGACTTCCTGGTCGTATGTGAAGGGATCGTCGACCGCACGCTGCGCATTGAGCGAGGAAGCCTTCACGACCTTTCCGCTCTTCAGCTTGACATGGAAAACCGTCATATCGCCGAGATAGCCGATATCCCAAAGCTCGCCGGACGCTGCATTTACCGAAGAGTTCTGCGGCGGATGACGAAGCACCTTCATTTTTTCAGGTCGGATTGCAAAGCCGGCATTGCTGCCCGTCGCGGGCTTATCGGATGTCGTGACCTTGATGGTGAAGCCGCTGTCGACCGCAATCTCGACCGTACCGGCCTCGGTGGAAGCAACCTGGCCGTCGAAGATGTTCACATCGCCGATGAAATCCGCCACGAAACGCGAATTCGGGGCTTCGTAGATTTCCGCCGGCGTCGCCACCTGGACGACCTTGCCGTGGCTCATGACTGCGATGCGATCTGCCATCGTCATCGCCTCTTCCTGGTCATGGGTCACGACGACGAAGGTGAGGCCGAGATTCTGCTGCAGATCCATGAGCTCGAACTGCGTTTCCTCGCGCAGCTTCTTGTCAAGTGCGCCAAGCGGTTCGTCGAGCAGCAATACTTTGGGGCGTTTGGCAAGCGAGCGGGCGAGCGCCACGCGCTGACGCTGACCGCCGGAAAGCTGGTTCGGCTTGCGGGAGGCAAACTGCTCCAGCTTCACCATCTTCAGCATCTGCATAACGCGCTCGATGATTTCGTCCTTCGGCATGCCGTCCTGGCGCAGGCCAAAAGCGATGTTCTTCTCGACCGTCATGTGGGGGAAGAGCGCGTAGGACTGGAACATCATGTTGACCGGCCGCCTGTGGGGCGGAGTACCTGCCAGGTTCGTGCCGTCGAGGATCACTTCGCCGGAGGTCGGCTGCTCGAAGCCGGCGAGCATGCGCAACAATGTCGACTTGCCGCAGCCCGATGCGCCGAGCAATGCAAAGAATTCGCGATGATAGATATTCAGCGACAAGTCATTCACGGCGGTGAAGTCGCCGAACTTCTTCGTCACGTTCTTGAAGGAGATAAACGGCTTGGAAGCCGGATCGGCCCAAGGCGCGAAGGTGCGGCGAATATTGCCAAGTGACTTCATTTGGTTCCCCGAGACATGATTTGAGAACCGGCCCTCCCCACGGCCGGCAGTCGCCAAGAAAAGGCCCGGACGTTTCCGCCCGGGCCTGAATTTCGTTTATTGGCCGGTGACAACTTTTGTCCAGAGCCGGGTCGCTGTGCGTTGGGTTTTCGGGTCCCAGGGCGAAACCGTGAAGAGTTTCTTCATCACGTCCTCGGTCGGATAGATCGCCGGGTCTTCGAGCACCTCCTTGCTGATGAACTGCTGCGAAGTCTTGTTGCCGTTGGCGTAGAAGACATAGTCGCTCGCCTTGGCGATGACCTCCGGCTTCATGATGTAGTTCAAGAACTCGTGCGCTTCGGCAACATGCGGCGCATCGGCCGGAATCGCCATCATGTCGAACCACATCTGGGCGCCCTGAGTAGGTATCGAGTAGTCGACTTCGACATTGTTATTGGCCTCGGCAGCGCGGTCGCGTGCCTGCAGCATGTCGCCGGAATATCCGAAGGCGATGCAGATATCGCCGTTTGCGAGCGCGTTGATGTATTCGGACGAATGGAACTTGCGGACGAAGGGACGGATCGAGGTCATCAGGTCCTCGGCCTTCTTGAAGTCATCCGCGCTGGTCGTGTTCGGATCGACGCCGAGGTACTGGAAGGCAGCCGAGAGCACGTCCTTCGGCGCATCGAGCAGATAGATGCCGCAATCCTTGAACTTCTCGGCAACCTTCGGATCGAAGATCACCTCGAGACCCGGCTTGACGTCAGGACCGAGAATTTCGGCAACCTTCTTGACGTTGTAGCCGATGCCGTTGGTGCCCCACATGTAGTCGATGGCGTATTCGTTGCCCGGATCGTATTGCGCGGTGCGCTGTTGGATCACATCCCACATGTTGGAGATATTCGGCAGCTTCGACTTGTCGAGCTTCTGGAAAACGCCAGCCTGGATCTGGCGCTGCAGGAAGTCGGCGGTCGGCACCACGACATCGTAGCCGGTCCCGCCTGCAAGAAGCTTGGTTTCAAGAGTCTCGTTGGAATCAAAGGTGTCGTAGACGACCTTGATGCCGGTTTCCTTGGTGAAATCCTCAAGGATGGAATTGTCGATATAATCCGACCAGTTATAGACGTTGACGACACGCTCCTGCGCAAACCCCGGCGCTGCAGCGAAAACGGCAACGACGGCCGTGGCCGCAAGTCCTGCGATTCTTGACCTCATATTATCTCCTGTCGGTTATTTATTATAAGCGCTGCAGGCATCACCTCGGACACCATTTCCCTCTGGATTTTCGGGTAGACTAGAAAGGATTTTGTGAGGCGACAAGCGCAAAATCCTGCACTGTCAATGATTTCACCGGTCACTGAAAATCGAAGGCGCTGAGTCCTGCCACCATCTCATCTAACCCAAGCGGGCGGGTAACGGGCGGTTCGGCGCGCGCAAGGCAGCCCTTCCTCTCGCAAAGGCGACAGGCAGGCCCGATCGCCACCGGAGGCGGGGTCGCAGAGAGGGCTTGGCCATAGGCGGTGCTGTCTTTGAGGGCGATCTCGCAGCCGAGCAGAAGTGCTGTGCGCCGGACCCGTTCGCCAAAGGGCGCATGCGGCCCGTCAAGCGTCCGCGCGATGGTAAGATAGGTGGAGCCGTCCGGCATCTCGGCAGCCTCGGCCAGAACCTGGCCGGGCTGGAGAAAGGCGGCGTGGATGTTGAGCTTGGGACAGCCGCCGCCGAAGCGCGCGTGCGGAAAACCTGCCGCTCCTGCCCGCCGCAGCCGATGACCTGCGGCATCGACCTCCATGACAAAGAACGGAACGCCGGCATTGGCTGGCCGCTGCAGCATCGTCAGCCGTGTCGCAGCCTGGCCGAACGAACAGCCGAAGCGCGCGCAAAGGATATCGATGTCATAGCGCGATGCTTTTGCTGCAGAAAGGAACGCGTCATAGGGCATCATCAGCGCAAGTGCTGCGTAACGTGCGAGCTCGAAACGGACAATGCGTCTCGCCTCCTGCGTCGAGAGGCTGAGTGTTTCCAGTTCCCGCGCAATGGCATCGCGAAGCGCCAGCGTCGAGACCTCGATGGCGATTTCCTGGAGCTGATCGGCAGCCGCAAGGCGCTCCGAGATAAAAAGCCGCATGGAATGCCGGTCGAATCGGCGACGCAGATCGGGCATGACGTGCACCGGCAGGATGCGGACGCCGATTCCACGCTCCTTCTGCAGCCAGTCCTTTAGAACCTGCGCGCGTTCACCTGCCGGCAGAGTCACGAAAAAAGCCTCGGCAGCCTCTTCAAGCGCGCCGAAATAGGCAGAACGGCGCTCCAGCACGTCGCGCACTTCATCTGCCGGCAGCCGCGCGCCAGCGGCCGGCGCCTGCCCCTCTCCGGCCATCAGGACCGTCAGATCGGAAAGCCGCATAGCCTGCTCGCGATACGCGCGATAGAGCTTCACGACACCGCTTGCCGCATTTGGCGCGGCTTCTGCGACTTCGACGAGTTCCTGGTCTCCGGGCAGTTCGCCCGAAAGCAGCGGATCGGCAAAAACCTCGCGCAACTGCGCAAGATTGTTTCCAGGCTCACTCTGCAGCTCCTCAAGGTCGACCTTGTAGACCGAGGCCAGCTTCAAGAGGAGCTGCACCGTCAATGGCCGCTGATTGCGCTCGATCAGATTGAGATAGGATGGCGAAATTCCCAATGCCTCGGCCATCGCCGTCTGCGTGACCGCCAGGCCGTTGCGAATCCGGCGTACTTTCGGACCTGCAAATATCTTCCGCTCGACCATTCGACGGCTCCCGTATCGGCACATTTACAAACATTCACAATTTTACACGACGACTTTGTAAATGCTCCCGCAACCTAACCTCAATTCCCCCCTATAAATCAAGCTTTTCCTGGCAATTACCCGCGGGTTTGTAAATTATGTCACACAGCTCATGGAGCCATGTCTACCGCGAAGGAGGAAATCGTGACAGAATTTGACAAGCTTATCCGCAATGTTCCGGCAGGCCGTTTTGACGGTATCGAACGACCCTATCTGCCTGAGGACGTGAAGAGGTTGCGGGGCTCCGTCGAACTTCGCTATTCACTCGCCGAGATCGGCGCGAACCGGTTGTGGCAACTGCTGCATCAGGACGATTTCGTCAACGCGCTCGGAGCACTTTCCGGCAATCAGGCGATGCAGATGGTGCGTGCCGGTCTGAAGGCAATCTACCTGTCCGGCTGGCAGGTCGCAGCCGATGCCAACACAGCGTCGGCAATGTATCCCGACCAATCGCTTTATCCCGCCAATGCCGGGCCCGAACTCGCCAAGCGGATCAACCGCACGCTTCAGCGCGCCGACCAGATCGAGACATCGGAGGATCGCGGGCTTTCCGTCGACACATGGTTCGCGCCGATCGTTGCCGATGCCGAAGCCGGTTTCGGCGGACCGCTCAACGCCTTCGAGATCATGAAGGCCTATATCGAAGCTGGCGCTGCCGGTGTCCATTTCGAGGACCAGCTGGCATCTGAAAAGAAGTGCGGGCATCTCGGCGGCAAGGTATTGATTCCGACCGCGGCCCACATCCGCAATCTGAACGCGGCGCGTCTTGCTGCAGACGTCATGGGGGTTCCCACGCTCGTCATCGCCCGTACGGACGCAGAAGCGGCAAAGCTTCTGACCTCGGACATCGACGAGCGCGACCGGCCCTTCGTCGACTACGATGCCGGGCGCACGGTCGAAGGCTTCTACCAGGTGCGCAATGGCCTGGAGCCCTGCATTGCCCGTGCCGTTGCCTATGCGGCGCATTGCGATCTCATCTGGTGCGAAACCTCCAAACCCGATCTGGAGCAGGCACGACGATTTGCCGAGGGCGTGCACAAGGTCCATCCCGGCAAGCTTCTTGCCTACAACTGCTCGCCTTCGTTCAACTGGAAGAAAAATCTCGACGACGCGACGATCGCCAAGTTCCAGCGGGAACTCGGCGCGATGGGCTACAAGTTCCAGTTCATCACGCTCGCTGGCTTCCACCAGCTGAACTTCGGCATGTACGAACTGGCGCGCGGCTACAAGGACCGGCAGATGGCTGCCTATTCGGAACTGCAGCAGGCCGAGTTTTCCGCCGAGGCACGGGGCTATACGGCGACCAAGCACCAGCGTGAAGTCGGGACCGGCTACTTCGATGCCGTCTCGCTCGCCATCACCGGCGGCAAGTCCTCGACGACTGCAATGAAGGAATCGACCGAACATGCCCAATTCAAACCCGCAGCCGAGTAGCCACACCAAAGGAGAAAAGGCCATGGCTTCCATCGCACGTGTCCGCGAAAGAGCGGAAGAACAATCCTCCAGCATGAGCGCCGATCAGCAGGCCACGATCCGCATGCTCGCAAACGACCTGCACCGGCTGAATCAGTCCGTGATGAAGGCCGTCGAGGCCGGGGTCTCGGTCGAACTGGTGCGCTCCGCCCGCCACCACGGCGGAGACGGCAATTGGGGCGATCTCCTGATCCCTGTCGTCGTCGCCAACAGGATGTAAGATCAAGGATGGCGGCGCCCTTTGGCGCCGCCATCTGCGCTATTCGACGTAATTGTCACTGTCACGAAAGGCGGGCATAATAAGCTTCCGCTCATATGAGAGGCCGGATGCCCGCCACGACACACGCCAATCTTGAATCCCTGACGGACCTGGTCTACGGCGCATTGTTTGGCGAAACGGACTGGCAGGACTTTCTCGACACGCTCAATACGAGAATGCCTGATGCGAAGACGACGCTTTTTTACCACGACAGCGTGGCGGGCGCCGGTGCTTTTTCGCTCTCATCGGGCTTGGACGATACCGGCCTGGAAGGCTACAATCGGTACTATTGCACCATCAACCCGTGGATGCCGAAGGCAGCCGTGCGGCCAGTCGGCCTCGGCGTCATCGCCGACCAGATGCTGCCGCATGCCGAACTCGTCAAAACGGAATTCTACAATGACTTTCTGCGCAGCATCGGCTGCCGCAGCAGCGTTGGCGTAACGATCCTTCGCGAGAAAAACCGGTCCTTCAATCTGTCGACGCTGACAACGAGCACCGACACCGGCTTCAACCGGATCAACGCCGATCTCCTGACGCGGCTCGCGCCGCATTTGCAGCGGGCCTTCGACTTCATGCGCCGGGACAAAGCAGACAATGAGACAGGCCGTTCGCTGTTCGACGCCATCGGCGTCGGGCTCATCTATATCAGTGAAGGCCGCCATGTCCGATCGATGAACCTTGCCGCAGAAAGGATGCTCGCCGTAGATGCCGGATTGAGCATCGCACCAACAGGACGTCTGATTTCCAGCGATCGAAATTTCCTCGAGCATCTCTCCTCTTTCTCACGCTACCGCCCCCCCGCCGCCGCAGGACCGTACATCGCGAAGTTCAGTTCTTCCTGCGCCTCGTTCAAATGCACGCTCGTGCGCCTTACTTCCGATTTCATGACCGAGTTTCTGCAGGGGCCAACCGCAGCGGTCGTCATCGAGCAGGTGGCCGTGGCGCGCCCCGAATTGAACGATCGTTTGCCTGCAAAGCTGCAACTGACTGCTGCCGAACTGCGGATCGCCTCCTCCATCGCCGCGGGTCTGTCGCCGCGCGAGACGGCCAAGCTGCATAGCATCAGCTACGAGACGGCCCGGACACATCTGAAGAACATCTATTCAAAACTCGGCGTGAACAGCCAGGTCGCGCTTGTGCGGCGTCTGATGCCGTAGAATTCAGCTGCGGCTGGCGCGCTTGCCGGCGAAGAGATCGGCATAGCTTTTCAAAAGCTTCGTCATGCGATCCGCGACAGTTCGGATTTCCGGACGATGGCGATCCTCGTTGTTCAACACGATCCATTGCCGGTGGCGCAGCTCCGCAAGCTCGCCGCCGAGCCGTTGCAATTCCGGATCGAGATCGCCCACGAAACAGGGGAGCACCGCTTTTCCCGCACCGGCACGCACGAGGTCCGGCAGCGAACGGGGCCGGTTGACCGTCGCCACGATCGGCTCCCACGTCTGGCGGTACGGCCATCGGAGATAGGCAGAAATGGCCTCGTCCTCAGCGACCGCTATCCATCGGTTCTCCAGCTCGCTAGCATTGCGCCGGACATAGACCGCATAAGCGACCTCGCCCAGAAGCCGGGCGGCGAGATTGGCTTCGTCCGGCTCGAAAGCGCGAATGCCGATATCGCTCTCGCGGTAGGCGAGATTGGCCCGCGCCTCCCCGATCGTCAACACAATGTTGAAAGCATCGGCGGGCATGCGGATTGCGGAGAAGTTTTCTGTCAGCAGCCAGGCCACCCAGGTCCCGGCTGCGATCTTTACCGCTGCGCCGCCCTCGCCCGCCTGGCGCCAGGCATCGACTTTCCGGGCCGCCGCTTCCATCTCCTGGAGATGGCCGAGCAGCGTCTGACCGTCTCCGGTCAAACGGTAGCCGGTCTGGCTGCGGGCAAACAGCATCCGTCCCGTTTCCTGCTCCAGTTCAAGCATGCGCCGTCCGATCGTGGCCGGGCTCAAGCCGGTCGCGACACTCGCGCCGGTCAGCCCGCCGCGGCGCGCGACCTGCAGGAAAAGCTGATAGGAGTCCCATGGCGTATTTTTCATTCGTGAAAAACATAGCCGGATCTTTGATGTTTATGAAGCTATTTTTGATGTGTAGTTGAAGCGATGTCTTTAACGGAGGACATCACCGATGATCGAGCAGATCATGATAGCCAATTTGATCGGCCTTTCGCAGAACTGCCAACCAATCCAAAGGCGGGAGAGGACCGAGGACGACTTCTACAGGACTTTTGGAAGCTCGCCTTTCGTAATCTTCACCGCGTGGCTTTCAAACATCAGCCGTAGAAAGCAGAAGGATCGCACTTTACCGGCGCGATCCTCCTCCATGTCTTCAAGCTGCAAACCGGATCAGGCAGCCTGCCTTGCCCGGCCATGAGACTGTGCATGCGCTTCGATGCGGAACTGCTGCAGCAGGCTCATCAGCGTGTCGGCCTCGTCGGCAAGCTGGCGGCTTGCTTGTGTGGTTTCCTCAACCATCGAAGCGTTCTTCTGGGTCATCTGGTCCATGGCATTGACCGAACCATTGACCTCCTGCAGCGCCGCCGACTGATCCTGGCTCGCCGTGGCAATGGTTTCGACATGCTTGCTGATTGCAATGATCTCCTCGCTGATCGAGGCGAGCACGCTGCCGGTCTTTTGCACCAGCGCAGAGCCCGCCGTCACTTCCCGGCTGGACTTTTCGATCAGACCCTTGATCTCGCGGGCGGCATCTGCCGAGCGCTGCGCCAATTCGCGGACTTCCTGGGCGACGACCGCAAAGCCCTTGCCCGCCTCGCCTGCTCGCGCTGCTTCGATACCGGCATTGAGGGCCAAAAGATTCGTCTGGAAAGCGATATCGTCGATGACTTCGATGATCTGTTCGATCTGCCGAGAAGCCTGCTCGATGCGCCCCATGGCGGCCACGGCCTCGCTGACGACGACCCCGGAGCTATCGGCGGTCTTCTTCGTGGCGGTGACTGCGTTGTTTGCTTCGCGAGCACGCCCTGCAGACGAGCCCACCGTCACGGTGATCTCTTCGACAGCGGCTGCCGTTTCTTCCAGGCTGGCCGCCTGCGCTTCGGTTCGCTTGGAAAGCTCGCCGGCTGACGTCAGCATCGCGCCGCTATTGCGCTGGATGGCATTGGCATTTTCGCGAATCTGGACGAGGGTATCTTGCAGTCGGATAAGCGATGAGTTGAAATCGACGCGCAATTGCTCCAGCCGGCCAACAAACGGCGTCTCGATGGTCTGCGAGACGTCGCCCCTTGCGAGGCGTCCGAGGCCCGCCGCGAGCTGGTCCACGGCAAAGTCGATCTGACCATCGAGGGAACGCTTTTCGGCATCGTTGCGGGCACGCTCGGCTTCGCTCAGCGCCCGCTGTTCTGCAGCCTGCGCCTCGAGACTCTGCCGGGCGCGGGCGCTGTCGCGGAAGGCGGCCAAAGCACGTCCGATCTCACCAAATTCGTTCTTCTTCTCGTGGCAGGGAATTGTGCCGTCAAGATCGCCGGCCGAGATCGAATGAACGGTCTGCGTCAGCGCAACAAGCGGCTTCACGCAGGCGCGGATTGCAAAAAACGCAAGCACGCCGACAAGCAGCATGACGGCAGCACCGACGCCGAGGACCATAGTCTGCAGGTGATTGGTGCGGGCGAAATAGACTTCCATCGGAATGCCGATGAAGAGGATGCCGACATTGGCGCCGGCGGCACTCTTGACCGGGAAATAGCCCGTCATGAAATTCCGGCCGAAGAGCTGCGCCGGACCGTAGTAGGCCCTGCCGTTGGCGAGAACCGGTTGCGCGGGATGATCGGCTGCAAGCTTGGTGCCGACAGCGCGGCTGCCATCTTCCTTCTTCACGTTGGTCGAAACCCGGACATAGTCATTGCCCTGCTTCTGAAAGACCGTCGCGACGCCGGCGATCGACTGGGCCGTGCGATCGACGAGGGCATGATCCTTGAATTCGGGAATGTCATCTTCCGTCACGGCGAGAAGCTCACCTGCCGTTACGCCGACAGACGCGTTCGCATCCGCCGCTCCATAGAGTACCGCCATCGTTCGGCTTGCACCCCTTGCGTCCGAAACGGCGCTTTCCATCACGTATCGGCTGAGATTGTGGTGTGTGACAGCGACGATCGCCGCGGTGCTGATGGCGAGCAGAGCAAGCGTGATCGCAACCACCTGACGCACGATGGACGTCGAGAAGAATCGCGGCATGAAGACCTCCGGTGTTTACAACCACAATAAGAATAGGCAAAAAGCGTTAATGAGCTTTCCAGCAGTAGGCCTTGCGTGAAAAAAGTCGCAACGGGCCTTCTGACAGCTGCTTTCGTGCCCGCCACAAGTACGGCCCAATTGCAACCACAGGGAGCATCGTGCCGAAATGAAGCCGCTACGCGATTGCCGGACGGATGCGTTTATGCCGCGCGATAGAACCTTGCGTCGGAGCCTTCGCCGTCGATCTTGAACTGCTGGACGAGACCGAGAAGCGCATCGGCCTGCCCGGCAAGTTCGCGGCTCGCGGCCGTCGTCTCCTCCACCATCGCGGCGTTCTGCTGGGTCATCTGGTCCATCTGATTGACGGTCGCATTGACTTCCTGCAGGGCACTCGACTGGTCATTGCTTGCGCGGGCGATCATCTCGACATGCTGGCTGATCGTCACGATCTGCGCGCTGATCCTTGCAAGCACGGTTCCGGTCTCCTGCACGAACTGCGAGCCTGAGCTGACCTCCGTCGTCGACTTGTTGATCAAGCCCTTGATTTCCTTTGCGGCAGCGGCCGAACGCTGCGCCAGTTCGCGGACCTCCATGGCAACCACTGCAAACCCCTTGCCCGCATCGCCAGCCCGCGCGGCTTCGATGCCGGCGTTCAGCGCCAACAGGTTGGTCTGGAAGGCGATCTCATCGATGACGCCGATGATCTGTTCGATCTGGCGCGATGCGTCCTCGATGCGGGTCATCGCGTCAATGGCGTTGGTGACGACGGTTGCAGAATCGTCGGCGCTGCGCTTGGCCTCGCGAACAACCTGGTCGGCATCCTTGGCACGCGCCGCCGACGAACGGACGGTGACGGTGATCTCATCGACGGCGGCCGCCGTTTCCTCCAGAGAAGCGGCCTGATGCTCTGTGCGCTTTGCGAGATCCTCGGCGGATTGAGCCATCTGATTGCCGTTGCCCTGGATCATTTCGACATTGTCGCGGATCTGGCCCATCGTTGCTTGGAGGCGCAGCATCGAGCCGTTGAAGTCCCGGCGCAGCTGCTCGAGGCGGCCGATGAATGGCGTTTCGATCGTGGTCGAAATGTCGCCCTGCGCCATGCGTTCGAGGCCGGCGGCAAGCTCGTTGACGGCGAACTCGATCTGGCGATCCATCTCGCGCTTTTCGGCGTCGTTGCGCTGGCGCTCCTGTTCGGCGGCCGCGCGCTCTTCTTCGCTTTCTTCCTCGATGCGGATCTTCGAGATCGCATTTTCCTTGAAGATGCCGAGGGCCCGGGCCATGTCGCCGATCTCGTCGGACCGCTTCTCGCCGGAAATGCTGGTATCGAGCGCACCGTCGGCAATGCGGCGCATGGCGGCGGTAATCTGGCCGATCGGACGCTGCAGAGTGAGCACCAGTGCAAAACCGCCGACGATCGAGACGAGGATGCCGAGGCCGGTCGTCAGAACGGAGATGCTGTTTGCCTGCGTGCGCTCGGTTCCTGCCGACTGCTTCTGCAGCTCGGCAAAGGTGGTCAGTTGGCCCCAGACGCTATCGAGCTGCTGGCGGGCGGCTGCATAGTCGGTGATACGCTGGCCGATCGTCGCGACCAGCTTTTCGCCGTCGCTGTCCATGGAAGCCAGTGCGGGCGACATGGCGGCGACGATGTCTTCCGCAAAGTCCATGCCCTTGGCGCTCGCCAGCAGCGTGTTGAGGTTGGTGCCAAGTGTCGTGATTTCCTGATGCAGGCGAACGCGGTTGTCCGGGTTCGGCTTGGCGGTGAATTCGCCAAGCACCAGCTGCAGAGAATAGATCGACGTCTCAAGACGGCGAGTGTCTTCGAGAACGGAGTTCGTCTGGGCGATTCGACCGTCAAGCTCAACGAACGTCGTCGTGGCTTCCCGCATCATCTGCGTAGCCGTCAACTGCGTATAGGTCGACATCTGGCGGAAGCGGGAAACAAGGCGGCCAAGGTTGGCGATCGCTTCATCGCTGGCTGCATCAGGCGCTGCTGCCTGCGTCTTCAGGTCGTTGATCGTCTGGGCGATCGACTGCGTCATGCTCTTCTGGTTCTGAGGCACGGAGATCTCGATAAGGCGCTGCGCCTTGGCGATCTGCGGGATCGCGTCGGTCACGACCTTCAGCTTGTCGGCAGGCACCTGTGTTTTGTTGAAGGCAGCCATGACGGCGGCAAGCGTATCGCCGCCCTTCAGCAGCCGGTCGGCGGCGCGCAGCGTCGTGGTGGCATTGCCTTCGTCGTTGCGGATGTTTTCCTGGAGCTGCTGTGCGTCGTAATTGACATTGAAACGGCTGCTGATCAGCGCCTTCTGTGCGTCATCGATCGACTTGCGAAGCGCCAGCTCCTGTTCATGAAGAGACCATAACTTGCCGACGGTGTCTGCAATCCCAGCCGTGCCGTCCGAGGCGGCTTGCAGGTTCTCGCGGCCGTCTTTGTCGCCGATCTGGTCCAGGGTGGCTTTCAGCGTATCTCGCTGCGTCTTGATGTCGGCATAGAGCTTGTCGCGCGCTTCCTGGTTGGTGATTTGCAGGAAATCGCCCATCGAGCCGTACAGATCCTTGAAGCCACTGAGCGACTGGAGGATGCTGTTTGAAATCTCCATGCGGCCCTGCAGCAGGCCGGAGGCATAGAGCCCTGTCAGGCCGACGGCCGAAATCGTGATCACGAAGGGCAGGACGAAGATCAAAACCTTGGTCTTGATCTTGAAGCGCGAAAGGATCTTGTCAATAAGCATGGCGATAACGGCCTTCCATACACCACTCCTCCCGCCGGCTGGAATCGGCGCCGGCCGAGTGCATCGAGCTGATTGTGGGACACTGGGAAACCCGAGCGGTCAGGCGGCAATCATTGCCAAATCATCTCCGGCACGAATGCGGTGATGCCCAAACATTTGCGGGTGAATGTGACAGACGATGTCTTAATATTCGGATAAGCTGAACCGTTTGAAATCGTGCCTCCCCGCAGCAGCCATCCGTCCAGGAGTGTGCCGCCCAAGGACAAGCGCAAATGCATGACGAAAGGGATGTGTCAGAAGCCCTGAACGATCAGGAAGGTCACCAGTGCTGCCGTCGCACCGGTTGCGAGCATCACGAAGCGGAAGGTCGCAAGCTTCGTATCAGGCTTTGCCTGAGCGATGGCAATGGCGCGGGCGCGTCGTGCGTTCCTGTTCATGCGAAGATCCTCACTTCTTTCAAGACTCAACAATCCATCAAAATGGTTTGCCGGTAAAGCGCAATTTAGCAAGCTCTCTTCTAACGGCCATTGGGACACGATGGCGCAACCTTCTTAACGAGTCTTGAATCTCATGCTCAGATTCGTGCCTACAAGGATTCACCTGCGGCAAAACCGGAGGCCCAGGCCCACTGGAAGTTATAGCCGCCGAGCCATCCCGTCACATCGACGCATTCGCCGATGAAATAGAGGCCGGGTACGCCTTTTGCCTGCATCGTGCGTGAATCGAGCCCAGCGGTATCTATGCCTCCAAGCGTCACTTCGGCAGTTCGATAGCCTTCCGAGCCGGAAGGCTTGATCTTCCAGTTCTGCACCGCATCGCACAGACGGATGAGCCCCTTGTCCGAGAGATCGGCCATGTTGCCGGAAATGGCTTCGCGTTCCGTCAGATATTGCGCCAACCGCTTCGGCAGGATTTCACCGAGCGCCGTCTGGGCCGACTGGCGGCCGTTCGCCTGCCTGGCCTTCTTCAGGTGCACAAGAAGGTCGACATCCGGCTCGATACCGATGGCGATCTCATCCCCTTCCCGCCAATAGGAGGAAATCTGCAAGATCGCCGGGCCGCTGAGGCCGCGGTGAGTAAAGAGCAGGGCCTCGCGGAAGCCGGTTTTTTGATGCCGGATTTCGGACGGTGCCGAGATCCCCGAAAGCGGCGCAATGCTTTGGAGAAGGACGGGATCGAGCGTCAGCGGCACGAGACCCGGTCGCGTTTCGACGAGCGTGAGGCCGAACAGTTCGGCGATCCGGTAAGCAAAACCCGTCGCACCCATCTTCGGTATCGACTTGCCGCCGGTCGCCACGACGAGCGAGACGCACTCGTATTCGCCTTCGGACGTGCTGACGCGAAAACCGTCTCCCTCTTTCTCAACGGCCAGTATTTCGGTCTGCAACCGCAGTTGCACAGCTGCCGCGCGCATCTCGTCGACCAGCATCGCGATGATGTCCTTGGCGCTGTTGTCGCAGAAGAGCTGGCCGAGCGACTTTTCGTGCCAGGCAATTCCGTGGCGGTCGACCATGGCGATGAAATCGGCAGGCGTGAAGCGTGCAAGGGCGGATTTGCTAAAGTGCGGATTGGCGGACAGGAAGTTCTTCGGGCCGGCATGGATATTGGTGAAATTGCAGCGGCCGCCGCCCGAAATGCGGATTTTCTCCCCCGGCGCTTTCGCGTGATCGAGCACGGCCACCGAGCGACCGCGCTGTCCGGCGCGGATGGCGCACATCATTCCGGCGGCGCCCGCGCCTATGACGATCACGTCGCTCTTCAGTCTCAATCCCGTTTTCCTTCTGTGAATGGCGCCTTCTTTTTCTATCGATTGGCGAAAGTCAACGCTGCCGCCCCTCGCCAATTGCCAAACTCCAGTTATGATGACCTTCCGATCAACCGCGAACATGTGTGTCATGTCACCCAAGAAGACGACGCTGAAACCTGCCAGAAACGTGCCTGCCTCTACGAAAATTCCCCCCGATCCCGGATCTTCGCGCGGTGTGGCAAACTGGAAGGAAGCGGCGCAGTGGCTTCGCGCACGCGGCATCGAGGACATCGAGTGCATCACCCCGGATCTTGCCGGCGTTCCGCGCGGCAAGATGATGCCGACATCGAAATTCACGTCCAATACGTCGCTGGCCCTGCCCTCGGCGATCTATCGCCACACGATATCCGGCGAATATCCAGAGGAGACAGAGAGCTTCCGCTACGAGCCTCGCGACAGCGACCTCAAGCTGATGCCCGATCTTTCGACGCTTTCCGTCGTTCCCTGGGAGACCGATCCGACGGCGCAGGTAATCTGCGATATCGTCAACTCGGAAGGCGAGGAGGTTCCCTATACACCGCGCAACCTCCTCAAGCGCATCATGGGACTCTACGCCGAACGCGGCTGGAAGCCGGTCGTGGCGCCAGAGATCGAATTCTATCTCGTCGCCAACAACGACGACCCGGATTATCCATTGCGCCCCCCCAAAGGCCGCTCGGGCCGCTCGATCCTCGGCGGCCAGGGCTATTCGATTGCCGGCATCAACGAGTTCGACGAACTGATCGACGACATCTATCATTTCTCTGAAAAACAGGGCCTCGAGATCGACACGCTGATCCATGAGGAAGGACCGGCTCAGCTTGAGATCAACTTGCGCCATGGCGACCCGATCGAGCTTGCCGACCAGGTCTTCATGTTCAAGCGCACCATCCGAGAGGCTGCGCTGAAACACGATATCTATGCGACGTTCATGGCAAAGCCTATGCAGGGCCAGCCGGGCTCGGCGATGCATATCCACCAGTCGGTCGTCAGCATCGAGACCGGCAAGAACGTCTTTTCCAATGCCGACGGATCGGCTTCGAAGGAGTTCTTCCACTTCATCGGCGGCATGCAGAAATATGTGCCGAGCGCACTTGTGATGCTGGCGCCCTACGTCAATTCCTACCGGCGCCTTGCGCCGGACATGTCCTGCCCGGTCAACAACGCCTGGGGTTACGACAACCGCACCACCGCATTCCGCGTGCCGGTTTCGGACCCGCAGGCACGGCGCGTCGAAAATCGGCTGCCGAGTTCCGATGCCAACCCCTATCTGGCCCTGGCTGCTTCGCTGGCATCGGGCCTTCTCGGCATCACCAGGGAGATCGAACCGACGGCACCGACCGAGGACGCAGCCAATGAGGGGTCGATCGACCTTCCGCGCGGTCTGCTCGAAGCCGTGGCGCTCTTGGAAGACGAACCGGCATTCGAGGAGGTGTTCGGCAAGGAATTCATCGGCCTCTATGCGGGCGTGAAGCGGGGAGAGTTCGAAACCTTCATGCAGGTGATCAGCCCCTGGGAACGCGAATTCCTGCTGCTCAACGTGTGAGGAGGCCGCCCGCATGACGGTGCAAGAAAACTGGCAGAGCCCCATCGCGCCGGGCGTTTCATGGTACCAGGCGACGGTGGGCGAGCGGCCGACCTATCGGGAGCTTGACGGATCGAAGACATGCGACGTCGCCATCGTGGGCGGTGGCTATACCGGCCTGCAGGCGGCATACAATCTGGCGAAAGCCGGCGTCTCGGTCGTGCTGATCGATGCCTGCCGTTTCGGCGACGGGGCATCCGGTCGCAACGGCGGGCAGCTCGGCACCGGCCAGCGCTGGTGGCCGGAGGAACTGGAGGAAAAGATCGGCTACGAGCGTTCCAAAGCGCTCTTCGATCTTGCCGAGGCCTCCAAGAAACACCTGCTCGATTTTGCGACCGAACACCAGATCGATATCGAATTCATGCCCGGCCAGATGAACGTCTCGCACAAGGAGAGCTACAAACGCTTCTACTACGAAAATGCCGAGATCGCCGCCACTCGTTACGATTATCCGCACGTGCGGTTCATGGACAAAGCAGAGACGCAGGAACGCCTCGGCTCCAAACGCTATTACTGCGGCGTGCGCGACATCGGCACCGGCCACATTCATCCGCTGAAACTGCTGATCGGGCTGGCCAGCGTTGCGGCCAATGCCGGAGCGCAGATTTTCGAGATGACCAAGGCAACCGCAATCGGCCAGAGCGGCGGCAAGGTGACGATCGAAACGCCGAAGGGCACGATTGCCGCCAGCCGCGCGCTGATTGCCTGCAACGGCTATATCGGCAATCTGGAGCCGGTGACGGCAAGCCATGTCATGCCGATCCGCTCCTTCATCGGCGCAACCGTGCCGCTCGACAAATATCCTGCCGTGCTTCCCGGTGGCGAAGCCGTCGCCGACTCGCGTTTCGTCGTGCGTTATTTCCGGAAGTCCAGGGATGGCCGGCTGCTTTTCGGCGGGCGGGAAGCCTATACCGCCGACAATCCGCGCGATATCAGCGACCATATCCGCCGCCAGATCGCCGAAATCTATCCGGCCCTGCGCGACATCGAGATCACCCATGCCTGGGGCGGCAGCGTCGGCATAACGATGCCGCGCCAGCCCTTCGTGCGCGAAGTGATGCCCGGCGTCACCTCAATCGGCGGCTATTCGGGCCATGGAGTGATGCTGTCAAATTATTGCGGCAAACTTTATGCAGAAACGGTGCTTGGAAAATCGACCGATCTCGAGCTCTTCAAGGCGCTCGACATTCCGGCATTTCCCGGTGGCGCGGCAATGCGCGCGCCCCTGCTTTTCCTGGCCTTGTCGTGGTTTGCTCTGCGCGACAAGTTTTAAGGGCAACTGCGGGATTTCCTCCCGGGCCAATTCGCATTAAAACCGGGACCCGACAGATTCATTGCATCGCACACTGGCTTTTTTAAATCGATTAGATTAAAACGGCCGCAACCAGCCTGATTGAAAGAAGAGCTCATGAGCAGCCAGATCATTCCCGTCGAACCCTTTGATTATGTCGTCTTCGGCGGCAGCGGCGATCTTGCCGAGCGCAAGCTCCTTCCCGCCCTTTATCACCGCCAGATCGAGGGCCAGTTCAGCGAGCCGACGCGCATTATCGGCGCTTCGCGCAGCCCGCTTTCCGATGACGAATACCGCAAGTTCGCTCAGGATGCCCTCAAGGAACATCTGAAGAAGGGCGAGTATGACGAGGCGGAAGTCGAGACATTCTGCAGGCGCCTCTTTTACGTCTCCGTAGACGCGCGTTCTGACGGCGGCTGGGATCAGCTGAAGAAGCTCCTCGACGAGGGCAAGGACCGCGTCCGCGCCTTCTACCTCGCCGTCGCACCCGGCATCTTCGGCGACATCTCGCAGAAGATCGCCGAACACAAGCTGATCACCAAGTCGACGCGCATCGTCGTCGAAAAGCCGATCGGGCGCGACCTGTCCTCGGCACTGTCACTGAACGATACGATCGGCCGCGTTTTCAAGGAAGAGCAGATCTTCCGTATCGACCACTATCTCGGCAAGGAAACGGTGCAGAACCTGATGGCGCTGCGCTTTGCGAACGCCCTGTACGAGCCGCTGTGGAACGCCAATTACATCGATCACGTGCAGATCACGGTGGCCGAGGCCGTCGGCCTCGAAGGCCGCGCCGGTTACTATGACACCGCCGGCGCATTGCGCGACATGGTGCAGAACCACATTCTGCAGCTCCTGTGCCTGACGGCCATGGAAGTGCCGTCATCGATGGATTCCGAGGCGGTCCGTGACGAGAAGCTGAAGGTCCTGCGCGCCCTGAAGCCGATCGATGCGTCCAATGTCGAGCAGGTCACCGTGCGCGGCCAGTATCGCGCCGGCGCCTCCGGCAGCGGCCCGGTCAAGGGCTACCTCGAAGAGCTCGAAGGCGGCGTTTCCAACACCGAAACCTTCGTTGCCATCAAGGCTGAGATCAACAATTGGCGCTGGGCGGGTGTTCCGTTCTTCATTCGTACCGGCAAGCGCCTTACCGGCCGCATGTCCGAAATCGTCATTACCTTCAAGCCGATCCCGCATGCAATCTTCGACCAGGCTGCCGGCCGCATCAACCAGAACCAGCTCATCATCCGCCTGCAGCCGGACGAAGGCGTCAAGCAATCGCTGATGATCAAGGATCCCGGCCCGGGCGGCATGCGCCTGCGCAACGTCTCGCTCGACATGAGCTTTGCGTCAGCCTTCAATGTGCGCAATCCGGACGCCTATGAGCGCCTGCTGATGGACGTCGTCCGTTCCAACCAGACGCTCTTCATGCGCCGCGACGAAGTTGAAGCTGCCTGGCAGTGGGTCGATCCGATACTCAAGGGTTGGGAGACAACCGGGCAGCTCGTTCAAGGCTATACCGCCGGCACTTGGGGCCCAAGCCAGGCCATCGCGCTCATCGAGCGTGAAGGCCGCACCTGGCACGACAACATCTAGGATCGCGAGCGATGGCAGCAATTTTGCATGACTTTACCAATGCAGCCGAACTTGCAAATGACCTTGCGGACAAGGTGACGGAGCGGCTTTCTGCAGCGATCAAAGCCCGCGCAGCGGCCAGCATCGCCGTTTCCGGCGGCTCGACCCCGAAGGCCTTCTTCCAGGCGCTCTCCGTCCGCGACCTCGACTGGAGCAAGGTGACCGTCACGCTTGTTGACGAGCGCTTCGTTCCCGCCGACAATGAGCGTTCGAACCATCTGCTGGTCGCAAACAATCTGCTGCAGAACAAGGCGAAGGCGGCGCGCTTCCTGCCGCTCTATCGAAAATCAGCCTCTGCCGAAGATGCGGCAAAGCTTGCGACTGCCGAGATGAAAGCGATCGGCAATCCGTTCGATGTGGTGATCCTCGGTATGGGCGGCGACGGCCACACGGCATCGTTCTTTCCCGGCGGCAGCAACCTTGCCGCCGCGCTCGATCCGGCGACGCCACGCGGCATCATCACGATGGAAGCGGAAGGCGCCGGCGAGCCGCGCCTGACCTTCACCTTCTCCAGCCTTCACGATGCCGGCCTCCTTGTGCTTCACATCGAGGGCGCGGGTAAGAAAGATGCGCTGGCGAAAGCACAAGGTACCGGAGAAGAGGCCGAGATGCCGGTCCGGGCCGTTCTGCGCCGGGCGGCTTCCCCGGTCGAAATCTACTGGGCGCCATAAGGCCAAGCCTTCGGGCAGAGCCGCCGAACGTAAAACTTGAGACCAACCAAGGCAGGATACCTCCCATGTCCGCTAACGCACGCATTTCCGCGATCACATCCCGCATCGTCGAACGATCGAAACCGACGCGCGAGCGTTACCTGGAACGCCTGCAGGCCGCCACTTCCAGGGGCGTGAGTCGCTCGATACTCGGCTGCGCCAACCTCGCCCACGGCTTTGCGATCTGTTCCCCCTCCGAAAAGGATGCACTGGCGGGCGACCGCGTGCCCAATCTCGGCATCATAACCGCCTACAACGATATGCTCTCGGCCCATCAGCCGTTCGAGACCTATCCTGCGATCATTCGCGAAGCGGCGGCGCAAGCTGGCGGCATTGCCCAGGTCGCCGGCGGCGTTCCGGCCATGTGCGACGGCGTCACTCAGGGCCAGCCGGGAATGGAGCTGTCGCTCTTTTCCCGCGACCTGATTGCCATGTCTGCCGGCATCGGCCTGTCGCACAACATGTTCGATGCGGCGCTGTTCCTCGGCGTCTGCGACAAGATCGTGCCGGGCCTCGTGATCGCGGCCCTCTCCTTTGGCCACCTGCCCTCGATCTTCGTTCCGGCGGGGCCGATGACCAGCGGACTGCCAAACGACGAGAAGTCTCGTGTCCGCCAGCTCTATGCGGAAGGCAAGGTCGGCCGCGCCGAGCTGCTCGAGGCCGAATCCAAATCCTATCACGGTCCTGGAACCTGCACCTTCTACGGCACGGCAAACTCCAACCAGATGCTGATGGAGATCATGGGCTTCCATCTGCCCGGCTCGTCCTTCATCAATCCGGGTACGCCGCTGCGCGAAGCGCTGACGCGCGAGGCGGCAAAGCGCGCGCTGGCGATCACCGCGCTCGGAAACGAATTCACCCCGGCCGGCGAAATGATCGATGAACGATCCATCGTCAACGGAGTCGTCGGCCTCCACGCAACCGGCGGCTCCACGAACCACACGCTGCATCTCGTCGCCATGGCACGCGCTGCCGGCATCCAGCTCACCTGGCAGGATATTGCCGAACTCTCCGAGGAAATCCCGCTGCTTGCCCGCGTCTATCCGAACGGTCTTGCGGATGTGAACCATTTTCACGCCGCAGGCGGGATGGGCTTTCTCATCAAGGAGCTTTTGAAGAAGGGCATGCTGCACGACGACGTGCGCACGGTTGCCGGCCAGGGTCTCCAGGCCTATACGATCGACGTGCGCCTCGGCGACAACGGCACTGTGGTTCGCGAACCGGCACCGCAAAAGAGCCATGATGGCAAGGTGCTCGCCAGCATCGAAACGCCGTTCCAGGCAAATGGCGGCCTGAAGATGCTGCGCGGCAATCTCGGCAAGGCGGTCATCAAGATCTCCGCGGTGAAGCCGGACCGCCATATCATCGAGGCACCGGCGATCGTCTTTCATAGCCAGCAGGAGCTGCAGGACGCCTTCAAGGAAGGCAAGCTCAATCGCGACTTCGTGGCGGTTGTGCGCTTCCAGGGGCCGAAGGCGAACGGCATGCCGGAGCTTCACAAGCTGACGCCGCCGCTCGGCGTGCTGCAGGACCGCGGCTTCCACGTCGCGCTTTTGACGGACGGACGCATGTCCGGCGCGTCGGGCAAGGTTCCGGCTGCGATCCATGTCACGCCGGAGGCTGTCGAAGGCGGGCCGATCGCCCGCATAAAGGACGGCGACATCATCCGGCTCGATGCGATCCGCGGCACGCTGGAGGTCCTGCTTGATGCCGCCACCCTGGCAGACCGCGAGCCGGTAACGGCAGATCTTTCGGACAATGAATTCGGCATGGGCCGCGAGCTCTTCGCTCCGTTCCGCCGCGCCGTCGGCACCTCCGACCACGGCGCCAGCGTCCTCTTCCACTGACGCAAACAGCCCGCGACGGATCGCGGGCTTGTCCAATTTTGGAAACCTCCGATCAGGCGCGAACGTCTAGAACGTAGTCGCGATGCGCCGGATGCGTGCTGTAGACGAAGATCTTGTTCATTTCCTTCTGCGTCAGCAGGCGCAGGAAGCGAACCTCGATGGTATTGTTGGTGTTCACCCGCATCAGCATGCAGCCGACCTTGGTGATGCGAGCATCGGGAATGTCCAGATAAAACTGCTTGGGCAGGGTGAACTGCGTCAGGATCGCCAAGATCGCGCTGCTCATCGAAATTCGCACGATATCGCAGCGCCGGGACGCCATGTGCATGACGCCCTTTTCGGTGTACTCGATGCGCGCTGCGTTCATCGTATCCTCCATTTTGAACCGCTGTTCGCGGTCGTACATGAAGGATTCTTCCCTGTTGAGAAAATGCCCTGAAGGCAATGGATTGGATGCACCCACGACCCTGATCCCCTTATAACTACAAGGGAAAGCTAGCAGCGGATGTTTAACAGAAAGTGATGATCGCTGCGTTTCAGGCGCTCACAAAGAAACACCCAGAAATAGTCTGCTAGCTTCTGTAAGTGTGGCCCTCGGCATCGAAAAGATGCAGTTTCGAGCGATCAGCAGCGAACCTCATCTTCTGACCTTTCCTGATGTCGGTAATACCCGGCAGCTTGGCGATGATCGGCTCGCCCGGCACCAGGCCTTCGATATAAAGCAGCGTGACCTCGCCGAGCGCTTCGACGATCGAGACCTCGCCTTCGAAGATATAGTCGTCGCCATTGGCGATCTGCAGGTCTTCAGGTCGTACCCCGAAACTTGCCGTCTTGCCGTTTTCGGAGACAGGGGTCGCAATGTCGAGCGTGACCGACCTGCCGCCCTTCAGCGTGATCGTCGTGGTTGGACCCGCCTTGCTGATGGTGGAGGGGATGATGTTCATGGCCGGCGAGCCGATGAACTTCGCGACGAAGAGGTTTGCCGGACGCTCGTAAAGCTCCAGCGGTGCGCCGACCTGCTCGATGTGGCCGGCAGACAGGACGACGATGCGGTCGGCAAGCGTCATCGCCTCGACCTGGTCGTGGGTGACGTAAATCATCGTGGTATCGGCCATCTGCTCATTGAGGCGGGCGATCTCGATACGGGTTGCGACGCGCAATGCTGCGTCGAGGTTCGACAGCGGCTCGTCAAAGAGGAAGACCTTCGGATCGCGGCAGATGGCGCGGCCGATCGCAACGCGCTGGCGCTGGCCACCGGAAAGTGCCTTCGGCAGGCGGTCGAGATAATTGGTAAGCTGCAGGCTATCGGCGGCAGCTCTCACGCGACGGTCGATCTCCTGTTTGCTTTCGCCGGCGATCTTCATGCCGAAAGCCATATTGTCGAAGACGGTCATGTGCGGATAAAGCGCGTAGGACTGGAACACCATGGCGATGCCGCGCTTCGACGGCGGGACGTCGTTGACGAGTTGGCCGTCGATATACATCTCGCCGCCCGTGATGTTCTCAAGGCCCGCGATCATGCGCAACAGCGTGGACTTGCCGCAACCAGACGGCCCCACGAAGACAATGAACTCACCCTGGTTGATTTCCAGGTCGATGCCGTGGAGGACATCCACGGAGCCGTAGGATTTGCGGATTTCCTTCAGAGTAAGTCCAGTCATTTGATGCTCCCCTCCTGATCCTTAGGCGAGACGGGCGAAATACGCCCCCCAAGCCGGAATGTCGATCTTGTCGCCGTAGTTGTTGCTGGTGAAACCATGTCCCGTCAATGCCTGCCATTCTCCCATCGGCAAGCTGACGTTGATTTCAACCGGGCTCATGTTGAAAATGCAGAGCAATTGCTCGTTGCCATATCTGCGCGTGAAGACAAGCGCATCGCCTTGCGGCTGCTCGAACTCGATCTCGCCCTTGGCAAACGCCGGATACTGCTTGCGAAAAGCGAGGAAGCGGCGGTAGTGCTCGAGTACGGAATTCTCGTCGCCCTGCTGCACGCTGACGGCGCGCAGGATATGCTCCACCGGCACCGGCAGCCATGGCGTGACGGTCGAAAAGCCGCCCTGGGAAACCTGCGAGTCCCAGACCATGGGCGTGCGGCAGCCGTCGCGTCCCTTGTATTCCGGCCAGAACTGGATGCCGTACGGATCCTGCAAATCCTGGTAGGCAAGATCGGCTTCGGTGAGGCCGAGCTCCTCTCCTTGATAAAGGCAGACCGAGCCACGCAGTGTCATCAGCAGCGAAGCATATTGCTTGGCAAATGCGTCATGATCGGCGACGAGCGAGCCCCAGCGGCTGACATGACGCATGACGTCGTGGTTGGAAAATGCCCAGCAGGCCCAGCCATCAGGCGCTGCGGCGGCGAAATCGGCCATCACTTCTTCGACCCGCTCCGGCGATAGCGGATCGGGGGCGAGAAACTCGAAGGCATAGCACATATGCATCTTGTCGTTTCCGGAGGTGTATTCGCCGACGATCTCCAGGCCGCGCTGGCTGTCACCTACCTCGCCGACGGCCGCGATTGCCGGAAACTCCTCCAGAACTGCCCGGAAGCGTTTCAGGAACTCCAGGTTCTCCGGCCGGTTCTTGTCGTAGATGTGTTCCTGGAAATTATAGGGATTGACCGCCGGCGCCGTCGAAGCGTTGCGGCGGGCGGGCGGCAGCGCCGGATTGTCGCGCAGCTGCTGGTCGTGGAAATAGAAATTGATCGTATCGAGACGGAATCCGTCGACGCCGCGCGTTAGCCAGAAGCGGACAACATTGAGCAACCGGTCCTGTACTTCCAGATTGTGCAGGTTCATGTCCGGCTGCGAGGTCAGGAAATTGTGCAGGTAATACTGCATGCGGCGCGGATCCCACGCCCATGCCGAGCCGCCGAAAATCGACAGCCAGTTGTTCGGCGGCGCGCCATCCGGCTTTGCATCCGCCCAGACATACCAATCCGCCTTTGCATTCGTCTTGCTGGAGCGGCTCTCGGCAAACCAGGGGTGCTGGTCCGAGCTGTGTGAGATGACAAGGTCGATCATCACCTTGATGCCGAGGCGATGGGCCTCGGCAATCATCGTGTCGAAATCTACCAGAGTGCCGAAAATTGCGTCAACGTTCTCGTAATCCGACACGTCGTAGCCGAAATCGCGCATCGGCGAGGTGAAGAAGGGCGAAATCCAGATCGCGTCGGCACCGAGGCTTGCCACATAGGGCAGGCGGGCGGTTATGCCCTTCAGATCGCCGATGCCGTCGCCGTTTGAATCCTGAAAGGAGCGCGGGTAGATCTGATAGATTACCGCACCGCGCCACCAGTCCTTGTCGACGGTCGAAGTGAATTGAGATGCTATGCTCATGTCTTATCCTGCGGGATGTGTCGTGTTGGTATGATCAGCCTCCCTTGACCGAACCGGCAAGCAGGCCGCGCACCAGATAGCGCTGCAGCCCGAAGAAGACGAGCAGCGGTACGATGATGGTGACGAAGGCCGAAGCCGTCAGGATTTCCCAGTTGCCGCCGCGCGAGCCGAGCAGCGCGTTCAGCGCGCCGGTCAGCACGAGATGCTGCCTGTCGGTGCCCAGGAAGACCATGGCAACCAGCAGGTCGTTCCACACCCAGAGGAACTGGAAGATCGCGAAGGATGCAAGCGCGGGGAAAGAAAGAGGCAAGACGATGCGGACGAAGATTTCGAAATCGCTGGCACCGTCGACGCGCGCAGATTCGATGATCTCCTTCGGCAGCCCTGCGATATAGGCGCGCAGCAGGTAAATGGCCAGCGGCATGCCGAAGGCCGTGTGCGCCAGCCAGATGCCGAGATAGGTCTTGGACGGCGCGTCGAAAGCCGCGCCAACCGTGTTATAGAGGCGCAGCAGCGGGATCAGCGACATCTGCAGCGGCACGACGATGAGGCCGACGACGAGCGCGATCAACAGTGCGCGGCCCGGGAACTCCATCCAGCTCAAGGCGTATGCTGCAAAAGCAGCGATGAGGATCGGAATGATGGTCGCAGGGATCGTCACCGTCAGCGAATTGATGAAGGATTGGCCGATGCCCTCGCCCGTCAAGACCGTCCGGTAGTTCTGCATCGTGAATTCCGGCGGCGTTGCGATCGAAACGTAGACGCGCCGGCCGCCGTCGTCCGGGCCGAAGGGGGCATTCTTCATGTAGCGGTAGGTGCCGTCGCTGTTGACGAGCAACGAGACGCCGTCGCCAAGGTCAGCGGTCTCACCAGCGCTATAGGCAGCGGGCTGCTGGACACGCGTGCCGAAGGCTCTGATCGAACGCCCCTCCTGGCCCTCCAGGACATTGCCGGCGATTACATAGGTCGCACCCTCTTGCTTCTGCTGGTCGGGCTGTCCAAGGCGGGATGCAACGGTACGCGAGGAGCCGGCGAAGGCCGTCCACCAGCCGGAGACGACGAGCTGATCCTTGTCTCGCAACGAGCTGATGAAGATGCCGAGCGTCGGAATCAGCCACAGGATCACGATGACCAGAACGACGAAGTGCACGAAAAGGCGAGCTGGGCCAATCTTGAAGAAATCTCTGGCAAGCGTCATCTCAGTGGCCTCCCAGCTCGCGGTTGGCGCGGCGGACGTTCCAAACCATGATCGGCGTGACAGCCAGCATGATGATGAGGGCGATGACGGCGCTTCGGCCCGAATCGCCGCCTCCGCGGAACATCCAGTTGAACATCAGGTTGGCAAGTACCATCGAGTTCCATTGGCCGTTGGTCATGGTCAAAACGATGTCGAAAACCTTCAGCACGAGAATGGTGATGGTGGTCCATACGACGGCGATCGTCCCCCAGACCTGCGGCACCATGATGCGCCAGAAGATTTGCCAGCCGTTGGCGCCGTCGATGACAGCCGCCTCGATGGTTTCTTCCGGGATACCGCGCAGCGCCGCAGACAGGATGACCATGGCAAAGCCGGTCTGGATCCAGATCAAGATCACCATGAGGAAGAAATTGTTCCAGAACGGCACCGAAATCCACACCTGCGGAGTCCCGCCGAAAAGCTGCACGATCGCGTTCAATAGTCCGATCTGGGTGTCGTTGCCGCCGCGAAACTCGTAGATGAACTTCCAGATGACGGATGCGCCGACAAAGGAGATCGCCATCGGCATGAAGACGATGCTCTTTGCGATGTTGCCCCACCAGATGCGGTCGGTCATCACTGCGATGACCAGGCCGAAGAAGGTGCAGGCCGCCGGAACGACGGCGAGCCAGAGAATGTTGTTAAAGATCGATTGGCGGAATTCACGATCCGAGAAGGCCCACTGGTAATTTGCAAAGCCGACGAACTGCTCGCCGGAGCGATCGTAGAAGGAGAGGATGAAGGTCGCCACGACCGGGTAGACAAGATAGACGACCAGCAAAAACAGCGCCGGCCCGAGAAAGAGCCACGGGCGGATCATCGCGCGGCGGTTCAGATTGCGCGCCGCAGAACGAATGTCGCCATCCTTCACGGGTAGCGCCAGATCCAGGATCTTGTTCGAAAAATAGAAGTAGGCCGAGCAGGCGAATACCGCCACCACCACAACGCCCAACGCGGAAACTATCTGCGACAGCATTCGTCCCTCCCGTGCTACCCTTGTCTATGTTGAAGGGCCGACACCAGTTACCGTCAACTTCTTTATGCGTTTGATCACAGGATCCGGCGTCGACCGGACCTTGACGGGCCCGGTCATTTCTTGGCCAGCAATGCCGCGGCTTTCCCGCGGCACCGGCAATCGCGTTACTTGATGCCGTCCCAGGCGGCCTGGATTTCCTTGCCGGTGTCTTCGGCAGACTTGCCGCCGACGAAATCGACCATGCCTGTCCAGAAGGCGCCAGCGCCGATCTTGCCGGGCATCAGATCCGAACCGTCGAAGCGGAAGGTCGTGGCCGTCGTCAGGATCTCGCCTTCCCGCTTCATCTGCTCGTTGGCATAGGCTGCGGTGTTCACGCCCTTGTACGGCGTCAGGAAGCTCGACTGCGCCATCCAGACCTCGTGGGCGATCGGCGTCTTCAGGAATTCGACGAAAGCGCGGGCGGCCTTCGAATCCTTGGTGATCGTGACGAGCGTGCCGGCACCGAGAACCGGCTTGCCGAGGTCGGCATGCGCCGCATAGGTCGGCATATAGAAGAAGTCGGCGTCCTGACCGAGCTTCGTGCCTTCGGGGAAGAAGGACGGGATGAACGAAGCCTGATGGTGCAGGTAGCACTTCGGCGGTACAGCGAAGAGACCCTTCGGGCTGTCGCGGAAGTCGGTCGAAGCAACGGCCGCAGCACCGCCATCGACATAGCTCTCGTTCTTGGCGAACTTTCCGAATTCTTCGATCGCGGCAACGACGGCCGGATCGGTGAACTTTACTTCGTTCGTGGTCCACTTGTCATAGACATCGGGCTTGTTCATGCGCAGCATGATGTCTTCGATCCAGTCGGTCGCGGGCCAGCCGGTCGCGCCGCCGGAGCCGAGGCCGATGCACCATGGAACGCCACCGTCCTTGACGATCTGGTCCGACAGGGCATGGAGCTCTTCCATCGTGGTCGGAACCTTATATCCAGCTTCCTTGAAGTTTTCCGGGACATACCAGACAAGCGACTTCACGTCGGCCTTGTAAGGGAATGCAAAGTAACCCTCCTTGCCGTCCTTGCCCTTGTAGGTGCCGTATCCGACCCAGCTGTCGCCCGCGCCGTAGTTGTCCTTCACCCATTTGGCGTTCTCCTCGCCCAGCGGCGTCAAGAGGCCCTTGCTGGCGAGATCGGCCAGCAGGCCGGGCTGCGGCAGGATCGCGACGTTCGGAGGCGAGCCCGCCTGTGTGTCGATGACGATCTGCTGTTCGTAGTTTTCGGAGGATGAATAGGTGGCATCGATGCCCGTCGCTTCTGTGAAATAAGCGAGAATGCTGCGGAAGAAAGCCTCATCCTCACCGCGCCACGGCCCGAAGATTGTCAGCGGCTCGCCTTTCAAATCGGCGTGCGCGGCCTTGAACTCCTCATAGCTCTTCCAGTTGAACTTCGTATCCTGACCTGGAGGAAACTTCAGATCGGCAGCAGAAGCTGCCCCGGCAAACAGCGCCGTTATGGCAACCCCCATCAAAAGAATTCTCTTCATGTGATCAACCTCCCATCACAATCCCAACGACGCTTCCCGACTACCGGCAGCAAATTCCAAAGCGCTTTGACACTCATTTCACTTTCGGCAGAAAAGAGTCAAGACATTTCGAGAATGCCGCGGAACCGGGGGCCCGCATCGCCCGTCGAAGCGGCACCTTGAGGGAAATATGGAGCGATTTTCCTTGAGTCAAGCGCCCCAGTTGCTCCATAATTGAAAGCGCTTTGGATGGAGAGTGTGTGTTGAGGGCACTGAGGAGGAAACGCGGCAGGTGAATCTCAAACAGCTCTCGCAATTGCTCGGTCTTTCGCAGACGACGGTCAGCCGTGCACTCAATGGCTATCCAGAAGTCAACGAGGCAACGCGCGAACGTGTGCTTCGCGCCGTCAAGGAGACGGGGTACCGGCCGAACAAGGCGGCTCAGCGTCTTGCGACCGGCAAGGCAGGCTCGATCGGACTGGTAATGCCGATGGCGCCCGGACATCAATCGGATATACATTTCGGCGAGTTTCTGGCCGGCCTTGGAGAAGAAGCCGTCCGGCAGGACTTCCACCTCGTCATCATGCCTTCGGACCCCGACGACGAAGTGGCCGCACTGCGCCGTCTGGCGATCAGCGGCAATGTCGATGCGCTTTTCGTTGCCTCAATGCGCGCTCACGACCCGCGCCTCGCGATGCTGAAATCGCTGGCAATGCCTTTCATCGTGCATGGCCGCTCGTTCGGGTCGGAGCCGGATTATCCCTATCTCGATATCGACAACGAGACTGCCTTCTACGATGGGACGAAACTTTTGCTGCAGCTCGGCCATACGCGATTCGCACTGATGAACGGGCCGGCGCATCTCGACTTTGCGATCCGCCGGAAGAACGGCGTCGTCGCGGCCTTGTCGGAACGGGGGCTGAGCCTTTCGGGAACCTGCGTCAGTCACTCGCTGATGACCGACGAGCAAGGCCTGATCGCGATGGAGCAGTTTCTGCAGATGCCGGAGCGTCCGACTGCCGTCCTATGCTCCAGCACCGTGCTCGCGCTCGGGGCGATCCGCGCCCTGAACCAGGCCGGCCTGAGGCTCGGTGAGGATCTCTCGCTTATCGCCCATGACGACGAGCTGCCGCTTCTGAAGCCAGAGAATTTTTCCGTCCCGCTGACGACGACGCGCTCGTCTCTTCGCGCCGCCGGCGCCCGGATTGCGCAGCGCCTGATCGGCACCGTCAAAGCGATCGGCTCCTATCCGGACCACGAGCTGTGGAAAGCGGAGCTGATCGTCAGGGCCTCGACCGGCCCTGCACCACGATAGGTCTTAAAACTTCGGCGGCGTCTGACCAGCGGCGCGATGGGCGGCAATGACGGTATTGGCCATCAGCATGGCGATCGTCATCGGGCCCACTCCACCTGGAACCGGGGTGATCACCGCGGCAACATTCAATGCTTCTTCGAAGGCGACGTCGCCGACCAGCCGTGTTTTGCCCTCGCCCCTGTCCGGTGCGGCGATGCGGTTGATGCCGACATCGATGACGGTGGCGCCGGGTTTGACCCAATCGGCCTTGACCATCTGCGGACGGCCGACCGCCGCCACCAGGATATCGGCATTGCGGCAGACGGCGGGCAGATCCTTTGTGCGCGAATGGGCGATCGTCACCGTCGCATTGGCATTGAGCAGCAACTGTGCCATCGGCTTGCCAAAGAGGTTCGACCGGCCAATGACCACGGCACTCAGCCCAGACAGGTCCTCACCATGCATTCGGCGCACGAAGACCATGGCACCGGCCGGCGTGCAGGAAACGAGGCCGGTCTCGAGGTCGCCAGTGGCAAGCTTGCCGGCATTGATGACGTGCAGCCCGTCGACATCCTTTTCGGGCAGGATCGACTGGATGATCGGCTCGCTGTTCAGATGCTTCGGCAACGGCAGCTGTACGAGTATGCCATGGATCGACGGATCGGCGTTGAGCGAGGAGACGAGGCCGGCAAGCTCTTCCTGCGTCGTCGCCGCCGACAAGGTGTGCTGCACCGACTTGAAGCCGCACTCCTTGGCCATCCTGCTCTTTGAATTGACGTAGGCGTGGCTTGCCGGATCGTCTCCGACGATCACAACGGCAAGGCCGGTCCTTACGCCGCTCTGCTTTTCCAGCGAAGACGTCGCCATCTTAACTGTTTCGATTATCGACGCGGCTACCTGCTTGCCATTAATCACTGTCGTCACGCGATTCTCCTGCCGTGCCTCGCGCGCAAGCTAGGCTCTCGCCAGCCGCGCTGTTTGCCTCAGAACGCCGTATCCTGTTTAAAAACGGCAAATGCAAGAGCTATGATGCCGCGGCCGAGGTCAACGATGGCCGGCGCCGTGGGTTTGCAGCCTGTCGCGCAGGCCGGCCAGCCGATCGCGCAGCAGCTCGAGTTCACCTTCTGCCGCCTCCGGCTGTTGCGGGACCGTCAGCGTCTCGGCAGAAACGGAGCGCTGTCGCAGGAGGCGCAACCCAAGCATGCCTGCAAGACCGATCGCCATTGCGAGTGCAGCCCCGACGGCAGAGCGAACCGGCAGCCCGGGGCCGGCGGCAACGGCAGTGGTCTGTATTGGCTTGACGGGCGTGATCGGGGCAGCGACGGAAGCCGTCGCCGTAACGGCATCTGCCATGCGCGATCTGGCGGCCTCTGTCTTGTCGCGCAGTTCGGTCAGCCTGGCGAGATCGACGCCGGTGTCCCGGCTCTGGGCGATCAGTATGTTGCGCTGATCGGTCAGCATCTTTCGTGCTTCTGCGGCTGCCTTGAGCGCGGCACCTGCCGCTTGCGCCTGGCGAGCGAGCTCCTTTTCGACCTGGTCCTTGAGGGCGTCAACGACAGCCTGCTGAGCGAGACGGCGCGGATGGCGCGGACCAAGCTCGTTCGAAAGCAGCGACAGCGTCGCCTTCCCGGTCACGTATTTGTCGCGCGCGTCCTGCAGCGCAGGCGAGATCGCATCGAGCGGCAGGGAACCGTTCAGCACATCGCCGGGCTTGGCCGCCTTGAGACGATCGCTCTCTTGCTTGGCAAGCGAGATCCGCTGCTCGGCGATCTTGAGATCGGCGTCAAGCTGGTTGATGCGCTGCTGGAGATCACTTACGACTTTGACGTTGCCTTCGCCGCTGCTTGCGGTGAAGGCGGCCAGCTGCGCCTTTGCATCCTCATAGGACTTGCGCAATCCGGCGCCTGCCTCGGCCGATGCAGTAGGGGCGCTTGACGTCAGCATGTCTGAAAGCCAGGAAGCGATCCGTGAGGACTTTGCGGCTTCGGCCGTCGTGACTTTCAGGTGAACCGTGCCCTCAGTTTCATGCGCATTGGCCTCGACCATTCGGGCAAGTGCTGCTTCCGCGCGCGAGGCCGCGTCGGCGGCTGCACCACTGCCCGAAATGAGATCAAGTGCTACGCCGATCGTGGTTTGGCTTCCGGTGAACTCAAGATCGCGATCGAGCTTCAGCGCCCCGACGGCAGCAGACATGGTGCGGTCGGAAAGCAGGCGTTTCACGGCTGCCGCGATCACGGCGCCGCGCTCGTCTTTTTCCGCCTTCACATGAAATGCCGCCAGCGCCGCAAAATGTGCGGGCTCGGCCGGCATCAGCAGGGGCAGGCCTGCGCCCACCAAGGCAGCAACTGCGATTGTGCCGATCGGCTTGGCCAAACTGCGGCGGCCAACGGGACGAGCGCCGGGATTTGCTGCATCCACCTGGGGGGCCCCGGCAGCCGCCTTCAATCCATGGTGCGGCGGCTCTAAAGAACGGACATCGTTTGCGGCACGCAGCCTTGTTTCGAGGATTGTCTCGATGCGGTCGACCAGATGCGGCGGTTCGGGCGGTCGGTTCCGCTGCAGGTGCTGCTCTTGGAGTGCCTTGCCGATCACCCTCAGCAGTTCGGCCTCCGAGGGGCGAATGAACGGCGTTTGGAGATTTCGCTCTCGTGCACCTTCTTGCGCCGTCGTTGCCGGCCGGCGCCAATCAATGCTGCCCTTTAACCTGCTGTCATACATGACGCCATATCTCACGCGCACGAGCCGAACGCCCGCAGGAAGCGGATGATTAAGGCACTCTAAATAGACATGGCAAAGAAATGGTTAACTGCCGGAGGCAAGAAGCAGGCACTCAGTGAGCCGCCTCGCCCCTTTCCTGCGGTGCCGGCAATGGAGAGCTGTCGTTGCCCGCCTGGCTAAGGATGCGCTCGCGGCGATTGAAGCGGTATTGCATCACGTAAAACAGAAAAACCGGGATGCCGAGCACATATCGCCGCCAGAGGCGGGCTGGCTCCTGCAGCATCCGGTAGGCCCATTCCAGCCGCATCATGCGAACGGTTTCCGGAGCACGGGGAACGACCTCGGAGATGAAATCGAAAAGCGCCCCAACAGTCAGGACAAGCCGGGCGTGGTCGGCGCGAATGTGATGATGCGCCCACTTTTCCTGCAGCGGCGTGCCCATGCCAATGATCAGGATGTCGAGGTCCTGGTGCTCAAGCTCGTCGATGAGCTCCGTCGGATTCTCCTTGTCGAAATAACCGTCCGAGATGACGATGAATTCGTGCCAGGGCGCATGCTTGCGGAAATTCGCTGCGGCTTTTTCGACGACTTCGCGCCTGCCGCCGATCAGGCCGACACGGCGCCGATTTTCCATATAGGTCAGAAGAGCGGGTACGAAGTCAGTGCCATTGAGATTGGCAGGAAACGGCGCCCCATGCGCTATCTTGGAAGCGATGTTGAGGCCGATGCCGTCCGGCAGGACGAGATTTTGCAGGAGGATATCTCGGTATTCGCCGTCGCGCAGCGTCATCAGCATGTTGTGTGCGTTGACGAAGGAGATGACGGTCTGGCCGACTGGAAAAGAAGCAAGCTCGTTGATGAAGACGAGCGCGTCGTCCCATCCAAGATCGCATACCGGCACGTCGAAAATCGTGCGGCGCGATGCAAGAACCGCGAAATTCGCGATCAGGTTCATTCCAACCTCCAGCCAGGGTGCTTCACGCGCCCAACATCCCGGAAAACACAAGATATATTCCGCACCAGCAGGTCTTTACGAACCGGCAGCACCTGCCCGCTTGCAGCAAGTCCGAAATGCTGCATCGGGGGTGTGAGGCCAGCTATAGCAGGTCGGTTTCAAACAACTCTTAGAAAAATCGTTCGAATTCCGCCGCCGCTTTCAAGGTTTTGTTAAGCTCGTGCGCCAAGCAAAACGGGGCGCTCATCATGCTCGCGATGAAAGCTTCGGCTGCGGCCCGTCTATCTGCGCAATGCCGGCAGACTGCTCGACGATGATGTCGACCAGCATCCGAAGCACGGCGACGCCGGCGCGCCGGGAACGATCCGACCCGGTGCGTGAGATGGTCGACCCGCCGCCGCAGCACTGCCACGAACTCAAAATTCCGCGGCCAGTGCTGCAGATCTTGCCCTCAGGCCGCCATCGTCAGTGCGTCGATGTTGTGGCGCTGCATGGCTGCGCCGATTCGAGCGAAATCGGGCTGCGCCTGCGGCTCGGATGTGCCGATATCGCGGAAGAAGGCGATCATGGATCGTTCTACAAGCACCAGCATGCGCACCGGGGCCTGGCTGTCGTTCGAGTAGTTGTGTGGCGCCATCGGTTCGACGCGGATCGAAGTGCCCGCCCCGGCGACCGTCGCCTTGGGCGAACCGCCTGGCGCAAAATGGCGCACTGTCAGCTCGCCCTCGACCACATAGAACATTTCGGGCGAAGCATGGGTGTGGGGCGGCGTGCCCGAGCCCGGCGGAACCTCGACCTCGATCAGTTCAAGGTCGGAGCCGAAAAGACCGCCGAGGAAGCGGGTGCGGTCGGCGACGACCCAGAGGGTCTCGCCGCTGTCGGGGCTATTCACTTCAATCTCCATCGCCTGTCTCCTTTGGTTGCGAGGTTGTGCCCGCCGGAGATTGGCCCGAAGCGACCGCGGACAGGATCACCTCGAGCGCCCAGGATGCGGTCTCACCGGCCTGGGCGCCGGTGAGACCGCCGTAATCCTTCAGGACCTCCCATGCGGAAGCCGATAGAAGAAGATGCGCCAGAGCCTCGACCTTTGCGGTCCCGTCGGCCGGCAGGGAGGCGATGGCGGTCCCCAGCGCGCGCGCAAAACAGGCGCGGCGACGGGCAACCGTGCCCATCCGCATTTCGCGACCCGTGCGAGAATGCAGCGCGGCACGGATCGCAGATTCGTGCGCGTCGAACCGGCGGAAGGCGAGGCGCGGACCTTCGACGATCTCCCGCAGCGTCTCCGGCGAAGCGGATACGCCGATCCGGGCATTCAGCCAGGGCCAGAAGGCAGCGAGCAGTTCATCCTTGGTGGCGAAATGGCGGAACAGGGTCCGCCGCTGCACGCCGGCCTTTCGGGCGATGGCTTCCGTGCCGATCTCGTCCGGGGCGCCGCCAGCCGAATCCATCAGCTCGAACAAGGCGACCAAGATTGCCTCCCGCGTCTCGCGCGTTTTCTTCTCACGCAGAGGACTGTTGTAGGTGCGGACATTGGTCATGCGGGGTTCCCGATATTTCGCAGCACCATCTGTGACATAAAATTTGCGCAGCGTCAATTGGCGCCACAGTTAGTGTCGCGAAATATCGAATCTGAGTGCATGAGACTTTGCGGAAAGCGTGGCTGTGACTTGCGCGCGCCGAAACGAGGCGCCGCTCGTCCTATGCCTCATCAATGACCAAGACCAGACAAGCAGCCTCTTGGGCATAGATAGCCGCTTGCGTCGAACCGCTGAAAGGTCTGCGCCCGCACTGCCGTTTTGGGATGCCGGCATGGGAACCGGTCAGGCGGGTTTTCCAAGCTCTTTGGTGGGCTGCGGCTGCGAGATAAAATCCACTCCTCGCCATTCGGTCCTCGCAAACGCAAATGATCGGCCAACCTGTAAATGCGTTCGAAACGAGCAACCAGCATCTCGATCTATGCCCCTGGTGTCTTAGGGTCACAGTGGCTCGTGATGCGACAGACGTGGCTTTAGGCGTGGTCTGGATGAAGCCGGATGAGAACTCGCAGCCAAGCGACCCGGTTGGAAGGATGCGCACGTTCGATCCCAGCCCGCCTGCCCCCGTCGTCAGCGCAATTTCGGGGCTGTCTGATTCTCAGCATGCAGCTGCGCCGTCAATTTGGGCAAGCCGGCGAAAACTAGTGGGCTGCGCTTGCAGCTTCAGGTGGTGGGGACTGGATGATCTTGACCGGATCGGCCGTGCTCTTCTGATGGCCGGAGGCGTTGGCTTTCACCTCTTCCTTGGAAAGGTAGTCGAGCTGCTCCAGCATGACTTCGGAGACATATTCGCCGCCAAGTTTCTCGTTCATGCCGTTCTTGATCGCGTCGCGCAAGGCCTCAGGATCGAATGATTTCAGCTTGCTGATATCGACCATCTTATTGCCGACGAGCAGGGTGAAAAGCTCGTCGGTGGTCATTTCGGTAAGCGGCAGGGTCAGCCCCTTCACAGTGTCCTTGTTCATCATGAAGGACACGCGAGCGAGGAAGTAACCGGTCACCGCGCCGTCGCCGATGATCGGTACGGTGATTGTCTCGCCCTTCACAAGCTCAAGCTGGCTCTGCTTCGAATCATCCGCCGGCGGAGCCGGTGCAGTCGCCAGCTTCACGGAGAAATAGACCGAAGCAAGCGTGATGGCGCAGACCCAGATGCCTGTCAGGACGAGCTTCACCATCCGGCATCACGCGAAACGAACTGTTCCTGGGAATAGGTGCCGTCGGCATCCGCATCCTGAACGGCATTCTTCAACAGGTCGGCAACTGCACGAACGGCTTCAAGATGCGCTTCAACGCGCCGGGCGTTGAGCGTCAGCTTCTGCTTTAGCCCGTGAAGCTGTTCCAGATGCGACGCAGCAAGCTCGGCCGGGTCCGTATCACGAAAGAGCGTCGACAGCTCATAGAGGCAGCGGCTCTTGTGCGCATTCGAGACCTTGAGATCGAACTGCGGGTCGCTGCCGATCCGCGTGTTCTCGTTGTCAATGATCATTTCCAGACGGCCGAGGACCGACTTGATACGATATTCGTTCGAGATGATTTCCATTTGATCCTCGGTTATGCTTCATTATTGATCTTGGCATCCGCCGTTGGCGTGCCGAACGTCCTGCGCTGGAATTCGTCGATCATGCTGAAGGCGACCTTGCGGTCATCCTGGTCCGCAGACGCGTTCACGATCGCACCCTCCTTCTTGCGAAGCGCCTCGTTATACAGCTGCTTGGCTATGCCGACGCCGTCGCCTTCGGAGATGACGTTGCCGAGTTGCTCGGCCATCATGCCCTTCCAGATGTCACCTGTCGCGCCCTTGCCGTAGACCTGTTCGCTCTCGCTCGGCAGCATGTTCTTGATGAAATTCTGAAGCACCATGGCCTCGAACTTCCGGTAGGTTTCAGGAATCTCCTCAGTCCCGGCGCGGTTCTTGACGTTGTCGAGCCCGGTCTTTTCGGTAACGCCGTCAAGCACCTTGGCAGAAAATCCATCACCGTTTTCGGCAAGGCTCGTTGCCCGAAAGGCGGCGCGGCTCGCTTTCAGTTTCTCCTGGGCCACCTGAACCTCCATCGGGTCGGCGGCTTTGACAACGTCCAGGACCAGATCACTCGGGGGTGAAATCGCCAATGTCACAATCCTCTAAATTAAGTTGCAGGGATTATGGTTTTTGAAGCTTGCTGGAGGCTGGTGTTGCAAATTTCTGATCGATGACGTCATAGACCGCGTTGTCATCGGCCTCGCGCCGTTCGCTTTCAAGGGCGTCCTTCATGCCCTCTTCCAGCCGGTCGCCCTTGGCCCGCTCGCGCTGCAGTCGCATCTCGTGCAGTTGCTGCATGCCGGTCAACTGCTTGTCCTTGGTGCTCAGCCGCTCGAACCGGTCCGCATAGCTTTGCGAAAAGGCACGATGGACCGGATCCATGGAGCCGAGCGCCAGGACGACATTGTCGATCGACTGGTTGACATCGGCACGCTGGCGGCTCGTTTCGGCAAGGTCGTACTCGGCCATCTGCTCCAGGTGCCGCTGGACTGCCACAAGCCGCCTCAGCTTTTCGGAACGGGTCTTCTGCGCCATCCGCTATCTTCCGATGAACACGCTTGGGAAAGACTGTGCATACTGGCTGATCAAGGCGGCGACAGAGAAATAGAACAAAAACAAGCCGCCAAGCAGCATGTAGGGCGTCGAGATGAAGTAAACGGGAATTTGCGGCGCCAGCTTGTTGATGAAGCCGATCGAGACGTTGAACATCATGCTGTAGATGAGGAACGGGCTTGCGAGCCGGAGCATGACGTAGGTCGTCGATTGCAGCGTATCGGTCAGCGATATCAGATTGGCGCGCATATCGGCAATGCCGCCGAAGGGCATCGTCGTGTAGGAATCGATCAGCGCCCGGAACACGATGTGATGGAAGTCCATCATGAAGAGAATCATCATTCCGGCAAAGGTGATGAAACCCGAGAGGCTCGTTTCCATCGAATCCTCGAGGACATCTGCCGCACCCGGTGAGGTGTATCCCACCATCATGGCGATGATGCTGGCGGCGAACTGGAAGCCCAACGTGTAGAGGCGCGCCAGCAAGCCGTACATGACGCCGATCAGCGATTCGCTGACGATGAGACCGATATAGGTCGTGCCGGTATTGCTGACAGCCGGATAAACCGTATCCCAAAGGACCGGCAGCATGGCGATCGAAAGGCCGCCGGCCACGAAGACCCTCAGCAACTCCGGCACGCGCGCCGAGGAAAAGCCTGGCATTGCAAGGACACAGCCGCCGATTCGGCAGAAAACCAGGAAGAGCGCCAGAACAGTCCCTTGCGGGTCGGAAATCATGAAATAGAGCCCAAAATCTTTATCTCGATGCCCTTGGCCAGTTCGACGTGCGAAAGAACCGGAAGCGTGGCGAACAGCCGTTCGATGATCATGCGTACATAGGAGCGTGTTTCCGGCGACGTGACAAGGGCGAATGGCAGGCCGCGATCCATGAATTCACGGATAACCTTCGTTGCCTGCTCGCTGAATTCCTCAAGGCTGCGCGGGTCGATGTCGAATTCGACGACCTCGCCCTTGTTGTCGCGCTTGAGTGCCTGGTGGAAGGCCATGTCCCACTTGCTGCCAAGCCGTAGGACGCGCAGCACGCCATTGTCGGCCAGGTCGCCGCAGAGCTGCTGTGCCATGCGGATGCGAACATGCTCGACGATCTGCTCAGTCTTGCGCACATGCGGCGCAAGCTCGGCCACGGCTTCCAGGATCAGGTGCAGGTTACGGATCGAGACGCGTTCGGCAAGCAGCAGCTTGAGGACCGCCTGCAGGCCCGAATAGGACATATGCGAGGTGCAGATCTCGTCCGCGAGCTTCTTGTACTCGGGATCGAGACGGTCGATCAGAACCTTCACGTCCTTGTAGGAGAGAAGCTGCGGCAAGTTGTTGCGAATGACCTCGCTCATGTGGGTGAGGACCACCGAGACGTTGTCGATCGGCTGGAAACCTTCCCGTTTCAAGTCCTCGGCAAAAGCCTCAAGAATGGAAACCGCCGGCATTCCGAAAGCCGGTTCGCGGATTTCGTCTCCTGGAATGCGCGGCTTTCGGCCGGAGCCGGTGACGACCAAGACTTCGCCGACACGCAGCGCGTTCGATGCCACCGTCGTCCCGTGAATGCGGATCTGGTAGGACTTCTCTGGAATGCCGATATCGTCGGTGACCTTGATCTCCGGAACGACGAAGCCATACTGCGTTGCAAATTTCTTGCGCATCTTGCCGACGCGGAAGGCGAGTTCCTGGTGTGCGCCAAGCAGGCGTGTCGACACCATCTTGCCGAGGGCGAGTTCGATTTCGGAGGTGCGCAGGACCGCTTTGACGGAGTCCTTTTCGAGCTCCTTGGTCTGAACGACCTTCTTCTCCTCCTGCTCGCGGCGGACCTTGTTCTCCGCTTCGATCTGCCTTGGAATGAACCACGCGCCGAAGGCCATGAGACCGCCAAGGAACAGGAAGGGGACCGTCGGCAGGCCGGGCATCAGACCCAGGACCGCCATCAGCACGGCGGAAACGGAAAGCGCGCGCGGATAACCGCTCAGCTGATTGACGACGGCCTGGTCGGTCGAGCCAATGGTGCCACCGCGCGAAACGAGAAGGCCTGCCGCCAGGGAAACGATAAGCGCCGGCATCTGGGAAACCAGGCCGTCGCCGACCGAGAGCTTGACGAAGACGTCGGCGGCTTCGGAAATCGGCATGTCATGGCGGAAATAGCCGATGATGATGCCGCCGAAAATATTGATGCAGGTAATAAGGAGGCCGGCCACCGCATCGCCGCGGACGAATTTGGAGGCACCGTCCATGGCGCCGAAGAAGGAGCTTTCCTCCTCCAACTCCTTGCGGCGGCGCTGCGCCTCCTTCTCGTCGATGATGCCCGCAGAAAGATCGGCGTCGATCGACATCTGCTTGCCGGGGATCGCATCCAGGGTAAAACGCGCGCCGACTTCGGCGATACGCGTCGCACCCTTGGTGATGACGATGAAGTTGATGGTGATCAGGATCAGGAACACGATCAGACCGATGACGAAATCGCCGGACATCACCAGGCTTGCAAAGCCTGCGATCACGCCGCCGGCGGCGTCATGCCCCTCGTTGCCATGCGAAAGGATCACGCGCGTCGTTGCGATGTTCAGCGACAGTCGCGTCATGGTCGCGATCAACAGGATGGTCGGGAAGGACGAGAATTCGAGAGGCTTTTGAATCCAGAGGGCAACCATCAGGATCAGAACGGAGAACGCGATCGAAAAAGCCAGCCCCAAGTCGATCAGAAACGGCGGAATCGGCAGGAAGAGCACGCAGATGATGACCATGATGCCGAGGGCAAAACCGACATCACGAAGGCTCGGAGCAGATTTCGGAAGGGGGAGTGCAGGTGGTTGCGCCATTTCGATTCCGTCTCTTCATGAGAGGAGGCAGGTAAAATCCTGCCCAGTCCGGATCGAGAATTAACCGGCGAAGCTTGCGCGAAGGTAGCTCAGAAGCCGGACTGGATGCGCGAAAAGACCATGTCGGTGAAAATGGAGATCTGGGAACCGACGAACGGTGCGGAAATGCCGACGGTAATGAGGACGGCGACGATCTTTGGAACGAAAGTGAGCGTCGCTTCCTGAATCTGCGTCAGCGCCTGGATCAGCGCGATGACGAGACCGACGATCATGGCAGCCGCAACCGCAGGGCCGGCCGCGATCAAAACGGTCCAGATCGCCGCCTGAAAAAGGTCGAGTGCATCGGCTTCATTCATCGTCAGGCGCCTCATATCGCATTTCGGTCCGCCCGCAGAAGCCGGACCATCATGAGTTCATTGCAAACCAGATCACGACGACGTGTCTGACGTCGGCGCTTCGTCCGCGAGCGTGATTCCCGCCTGCACAAGAATACTCTTCCCATCCGTCGTCGTCGCGATAATTCCGTCGGAATACACCTTGACCGAGGCGACGGTGCCATTAACGGTGCCGTCGGCGCTGGTCATGTGCTTGCCGATATAGCTGCCGGCCTGAGTGAGGCTGGAGCTTGCAAGCAGCGTGTCCAGTTTCGTGTTCGTCTGGATCGTCTGCTCGACCTGCGAGAAGCTTGCGAGCTGCGACATCTGCTCGCTGGCGTCCATCGGATCCGTCGGATCCTGGTTCTTCATCTGCGCGATGAGCAACTGCAGGAAGTTGTCGTAGTTGAGCGTCGCCTTCTGCTGCGCAGTCTGCGTGGTCGACGTCGTGCCGACGCTGGAAACGCCGTCTACCGCCATGGTGCGATCTCCTTGCGGATTTGCTCGACCATCGCCGGGTGCATTTCCTGGTTGTTCAAGATGCCGTCTTCGGTGGGGTAAAGCGCGCGGATCGCCTTCAGTGCATCGAATGCGCGCCCCGTCGAGACGAGGCCATCGATGCGCTTCAGCTCGGCGAGAACCTCTTCGTTCTTGAAGCATGTCAGCAGCATGGTGATCGACTTGCGGAACATTGCCGTCGACTGCTCCTTGCCTTCCGGATTGATCAGGATCATCTGCGCAATGAAGTAGAGCTGGCGCAGCGGCGTCGTAGCGTCTTCCGGCTGAAGAACATGGTTTTCAAGAAGAAATGTCACATCATTCAGGAATTCCAGCGCGACCTTGCGGTCAACGCGCAAAACCGCGCCATTGATGAAGATTCTCTCTCCGGCTTTTAGCGAAATGCGAAGTGTACTTTTCATTTAAGTCCATCCCTGATGATGGTGGTAACGTCGATAATGCCTTGGTAGTTACTCGATTGGCGTCGCCTGATCTTGTCGCATTCCTTCAAAATCCAGATTGCGATCGAAATCAGGTTGGCCCGCAGCTCGATCTGGAGCTGATTGTCGGGATGCTTGAGATCCTCGATGAAACTCACCCAAAGTCGCCGGGTGTAGAACAGTGCCTCAACCGATTCCCGGCTGTACTTTTCCTTGTCGCGCGCCAGCGAAAGCAATTCGATCGACCGGTCGAGAACTTGCCGCTCCCGCTCTTTCGCGTCGGTCACCGAGTCTTGCATGACCTCGGCATAAGAGAATTGATACATTCATGCATCCTTCTTTGTATTGCGCGCCTTTGATCATCAAAGGTAGTTCACGAGGCTCAGCTGCTGTATTTTCGATACGATCGTGTAAGCCGTTTCGAGCTGTGTCTCCAAAGTCTTGACGAGGGTGGAAGCTTCTGCCGGGTCGACACCCTGGAGGTCCACGACCTTGTTGTTGATGATGGCAGCCTGGGCGTCGAGGGCGTCGTTGGCCTTTGAGACGCGCTCCTGCGACAGGCCGAGCTGGCTTTGCTGGGTCACGAGGCCCGAGGTCGCCTGCGCCGCATAGCCGATGGCGCGCGACGAAACCGCGTCCATGGCATCAGTGCCAAGGCCCTGGTCGATCAGCGCATTCGTCATTACCGTGGCCATTGCAAGGTAGCGCATGCCGTCGGAATTGGCGTTGGTGGACGATGTGATGACTTCCGAGTTGCTGATCCGGCTCGTCATGTTCTGGTTGGAAGCCTTGGACCAGCCTGTTACCGGATCGGTCCATGCCGCAGCGCTGAACATCGGCTCCACGGTGCTGGTCATGAAGGTATCGATTTCAGCCGCCGTCAAGGCGCTGACCGGCTTGGCCAGCCCGCTCGCATAAGTGTTCAGCGCAGTGACGATATCGGCTTCGACGGTCGCGCTGCGATCCGTCAGTGGCGGAACGTCCGTATTGACACCGGAAAACAAGTATTCGCCGCCGGTGATCATGTTGCCGGTGTCCATGAGCTGCGAAAGTGCCGCAGACGAGGACTGGAGGGTAACGGTGATGGCGGTCGATGCCTGGCTTCCCTTGAGCGCCGTCAGATTCTTCACCAGTGCATCGCTCGCCTTTTGCACGTCGGCCAATCCACTCTGGGACATTTCGAGACGAAGATTGACGGTGGAGTTGCTGTCCTTGAACGAGGAGATACGATCGAGCTCTCGCGCGTAGTTCACGCTCTTGGCCGCGTCGATGCCGAGCGATACGCCGATATCGGCGTAGGTCTTGGTGGTGGCTTCAATCGAAGCCTTGACCATCTGGTTCTGCGACTGGCGGATCGTCAATCGCATGGCGTTCTGAATGGCTGAACTAGAAATAAAGGAGCTCTTCATGGCTTAACTCGCTATATCCAGCAATGACTTCAACATTTCATCGATGGCGTTCAAAATCTTCGTAGCCGCCTTGTAGGATTGTTCGATGTCGAGAAGCAGCGTCAGCTCTTCGTCCAGGTTGACGCCGGTCTCGTTGGAATAGGCTTCGTCGGATCGCGAAAGCGCTGCCGCCGTGTTCTCCGTGGCGCCGCTCGCGTCGCTGCGGTACTGTTCGAACCAGCCGATCGAGCTGGACGAAAAATCCATGATGCTGACGTTTGAATCGATACCCGTCGCCGAGTTGAAGCCGATGACGCCGGCGCCCGGATCGAAATCCATCTTGGCGCCCATGGCCGTGTAGAGCTTGTCGAGCTGGGCGGTGTAGCCGCCGTTGGCAGCGGTATTCTGATTGAACGTGGCGCCGTTGATCGAACCGTCGCGCAGCTTCATCGGATCGCCGCCCAGCGAGGTCACCACCGCCGGATTGACCGTGATGGAACCTGCAATGCCGTCGATGATCGCAGCTGTCGTCGGCGTTGCGCCCGCAAGCCCGCTCGGCAGCGTCCAGGTAAACAGACCCGGCAGCGTGCTGGTTCCGGCCGTGTTCGTTTCCGAAAACAACGCAACGAGGCCCTTGGCGATTTCGTCGAGCTGGGATTGGAATGTCGGCGCGACATCGTCACGAAGCTGGAGAAGCGCCTGGAGACTGCCCTGCGCCGACGTCGTGCCGCCCGAACCCTTGCCGAGCGCCACGCCATCGATGTAGACGCCATTGCCGTTGGTGGATGCGCCGTAGCTTTGGGTCGGCTTGAACGTCACCGTGCGCGCAATGGTCTCAAAGAGCGTCACCCCGTCCGAGGTAAAAAGCACCATGTCGTTGTTGTCGCGGGAAACGGTCGTCACTCCCACGATGCCGGAAATCTGCTTGAGCAAGGCGTCGCGCTGGTCGAGCGCTTGCGACGGATCGGCACCGGAAGACGTGGCAGACTTGACGGCGTTGTTTGCGGTTTCGAATTGCGCAAGCAGCTCATTCAGCTCCTCGACGGAATTTGCAATCGATTTGTCCGCATTCATGCGCACCTGCTGGACAGCATTGGTCGCATTGTTCAGCGAGTTTACGACGTCCTGCGCCGCCGTGATGGCGCCCTGGCCGGCGATCGTGCTGTTCGGTGCGGCTCTGAACGCGCTGAGCTTGTCACGAAAGACCGCAAGATAGGTGGAGGGCGCCGTCTCGTAATCGTTGCCGCCGATGACGGACTTGATGTCTTCCAAGCCGTTCAAGAGCGTTTGCTGGGCACTGTCCTGAGAATTGCTCTTCAGGTACTGGCGCAGGAGAGCATCCTCCTGCGCACGATTGATCTTGACCACCTGCGCGCCGTTCAACGAGGTGGTGAGCATCGCCTGCCGACGCACGTAATCCTTATTGCCGGCATTGGCGATATTGTTCGATACGACGCTGCTTTGTGCGCCTGTATTGTTGAATATGCCCTGTGCCGTGTTAAGTGCGGAAGTGAGCGACATGGCTTAGCCGTTACCTTACTTATCTCTTGAGATTGACGAGGACGTCCATCAAGTCCGAACCCGTCTGAAACACTTTCGAGTTTGCCGTGTAGCTGCGCTGCGACTCGATCATTTCCGTGAGCTCGCCTGCCATATCGACGTTCGAACCTTCAAGCGCGCCCGATTGGATCTTGCCGAAGCCACTCGTCTGCGGGAAGCCGGTGACGGTGACGCCGGACCTGCCGTTGGCGGAGTAGACGTTGCCGGACATCAGCGTCAGCAGATCGGGGCTCGGCACGTTTGCGAGCGGGATCTGGAAGACAGGCTTGGTGCTGCCGTCGTCGTATTTCGAATACACCACACCATCGGCGTCGATCGTGATATCGACCGGCGAGTTCGCGCCCTGACCATCGACGTTGCCAGTACCGGACCAACTGTCGCCGACCTGCGAGAGATCGAGGCTCATATTGATGGTGAGACCCGTCACCGGATCGATGATATCCGTGGTGCCGGTATGCGTTGCATCCGTCAGCATCTGCCCGGAGCTGTCGAAATATACCCGCTTCACGTCAACGGCGGCTGAAGAGTACGGGAAGGAGCTCGTGCCAGTCGCGGCCTTGTCAGCATTGCGGAATACCGCCATTTCCCATTCGTAGGCGGTGCCGGTCGGCGGCAGCGGCGCCACGGCCGTTACCGGAACCTTCGTGAAGTAGATGTCGTACATCACCTTGCTGCCGAGCTTGTCATAGGTGACGATCGAATATTTCTGGGTATCGGATGTGGCCGTTGCGCCGTTTGCGCTCGGCAGGTCTGCCGCGGTGGTTTCGATGGGCGAAGAAGGCTTGAGGTTGCCCGTCCACGTACCATTCGCCGTCGGCACGGCTTCCAGTTTCTGGTCGCCGAGGACATTGATCGGAACAAGGCCGTCGAAGCCGTTGACGACGACGGCCGGAGCGGACGAACCATAGGGATAGCCCATCAGCGTGAAACCTGCGGAGTTGACGAGATTGCCTTCGTCGTCCTTCGTGAAGTCACCGGCGCGGGTCAGGACCGGCGTGCCGTCGGCGCCCTGCACGATGAAGAAGCCGTCGCCGGAAATGGCAAGGTCGTAGCCCGAAGTCGTGTAGGAGATGTCGCCCTGGTCGGAAACAGCCTGACGGATCGACGTCTGCACACCACCGGAATTGTAGTTGCCAGCCGTGGACGGCAGCACGAGGGAGGAGAAGGCCGTCGAGACAGCCTTGTAGCCGGTGGTATTTGCATTCGCGATGTTGTCGGCAACGGTGCTCAGGCGGTTTGCCTGTGCGTTCATCCCCGACACTGCCGTCTTCATGCTGCCAAATATGCTCATCTGAAAACCTCGTTTTCCTTGATAGCTTGGAGAGTATTTGGCGGGCCTTGCGTGAAGCTGTCTGTCTAAAGCGGAGCTGCCTGATCGAAATGTTGAAAGGCACGTTTCCGCGGGCCAGGCCCGCCGCTGAAAATCAGTTCCAGTCGATGCAGTAGCCGAGAAAGCGCTTCGAATCGACCGGGTCGACGCCGAGCTTCTTGCGCAACTTCTTGCGCAGCTTGGAGATATGGCTTTCCACGACATTTTCTTCGACTTCCTCGTCGAAGATGCCGTAGATGGCATTGAAGATCTGGGTCTTGGTGACGCGGCGGCCGCGGTTGGCGATCAGGTATTCCAGAATGCGGCGTTCGCGGCGGGGAAGCGCAAAGACTTCACCGTTGATTTCCGGATCGCGGCCGTCCGAGAAGACGCGGATCGCGCCGATATCGGTGCGGGTCGAAATCGCCTTCAGGCGGCGGCGGATCGCAGCAGCCCGCGCCAGGATTTCACGCGGGTGCACGGGCTTGCGGACGACGTCGTCGACGCCGCAATCAAAAAGTGCAAGGGTGTTTTCGAGCGACGGCTGGTCGCTGACCGCGATCACCGGCGCCTGGGAGCGATCCCGGATCGCCCGCGGCAGCTCGAGAGCCTGCCGGCCCTGGCCGATCAGGAAGGCCTCGACAGCCGCGATATCGGAATCGGCCGCCGTTTGCACCCACTCGCCGAATTCACCTGGATCAAAGCCGGTCGAGGGAATGCCCTCCCGGCCAAACAGTGATGTGTAACCATCTTTCACGAGCTCACGCTCATCAACCACTACGATCATTCGTCCGCCTCCGAATCAGTGTGGCACCTCGATGATCTATGGGTACGAATCGCACGAATCTGGGACAAGCTGCTGGAACTAAATGGCAGGAATTAATAGTTGATTAAGAACTGGGTCCCGATTTGCTCTATATCTAGTATGCCTTGTCAGTTATGCACACAAAAATTTCGTGGAAAAGTTAACGAAAGGTAAATCAGGTCTTGTGAACCCAACTTTCGGCCAATTCCTGCCACATTATGGCACGATTCCGTTTTGTTCCAGATTTTCAATTTTTGCTTGTATCAGTTCTGGCAGAAGTTGCTCGCATTGGGAGTCCACTTGCCATAGCCGGTAGCGACGAGATTGGCGATCACGCGGCAGACATAACGCTTCTGCGCAGGATCGTTGTTCGGCCCGGCATGGTATCGTGCTACCGCCATCGTCCATGTTTCATGCCGATCGTGAAGATTGCGAAGGAACTTGGCCGCATATTCGACATTGCGGTGCGGGTCGAACATGGCTTCCGCCGAGCTGAAATTCTCGCCATGAAAGTAATGGTTGATCTGCATGCAGCCGATGTCGATGAGCTTGGCGCCGTTTTTTCGCGCCGAATGGAACTGCCTCATGGCGTCCAGCTCGGTGGGCGGGAAGACTGCCTTGCCTTCTATGTTGAGCGCAAAAGGATTGAGCGAACCCTTGCGGCCGGTTTCCGTGAGCCCCACGGAATAGAGAATGCCTTCCGGTATGGCGTATTTGGAAGCAGCTGACTGGATTTCCCTTTCGCAGGCACCGCCGGAGGCGCGCGCCTCACAGGTAAACGCTGCCAGAAGCGCCGCCGCCAGCGGCACCAGAAGCAACATCTTCACCATTGGTCTCCCCTGCCCCATTAAGGCCTCCATTGCCGCGCTGCGCCGTCTGGGCGTTGCGCTCGCGCGCTTCGCCACCCTGCCCTTGCTGCAGGGATTGTTGCTGGGAAGACTGCTCTTGGGCATTTGCCTGGTTCCCCGCGTCGGGCCTTTCTACCGGCGCCATGCTGATCGTGACGTTGTCGATGGCATAGCCCTGGCTGCGAAGAACCTCGATGATCTTGCCGTGATCTTCCTTGAGCTGCCGATAGGCCGCACCGGTTTCAACCTTCAGGTCGACGTTCAGGGCATCGCCGGAAAGGCGCATCGTTGCCGTCACGAGACCGAGGTCGATCGGCGACATCTGAATCTTCAGCGTGTTGACGACCTTCCCGGTGCTCGTCCATTCGGCCGCGTTCGACAATGCCGAACTCGGCTGCATCGCACCCGTCCACTCGTTGTCGCCAAGGATTGCCGCGGTCACGGATGCGGAATTCTGCGCAAGGCCGATATAGCGGCGTGAATCGAGAATGGTGACGTTTTCGATATCGCTCTTTGCCTTGGCGCCGGACGCGTCCTGATCAGCACCGATACGGATGTCCATGGACTCCCCGCGCCCGTCCGCACGGCTCAAACGGAAGGTCTTTGCCTCAAGATTGGCTGGGCCGTCTACCGCCGGCATCTGCGCGTCGCTGGCGCTGATCGCCGCCAGCGCATCGGCCGCAGTCGCAATTGCCGTGCCACGGCCGGGATCGCTTTCCTTACCGGCCATATCGTCCTTTTCATCCACGTGGCCTGCAGCCAGGAGTGACACCGGCATCACCGTGCCCGTCGCCTCCTTGTTCAAAAGACCGAGTGCATCGGAGACGGACGTCGCATCCGACGGAGGGACTTCATCGGCTCCGGTCTTGTTCTCCAAGGTCTTTGCCGATTTTCCGTCTTTTGCGGCATGTGCATCTTCGGCGACGTCGCGGGCGTCTTCCTTGACGTCGAATTCTACCGAAGCGGCATCGACGCGGCCTTTCATCTGATCCTTGCCGGATTTGCCCGTGATGATCGCAACCTTCTCCGGCTGCGTTGCGGCCTGTTGTTTCAAGGATGCATCGCGAAGAGCCATCAACGGCTTGCTGCGCGCACGATCGCGCAAATCAAGAACGACACGGCCGGCAGCGCCCTCGTCGACGGCTGTTTGGGCATCGTCGGCCGAAGCGGCTGCGGCAGGCGCGCCGCCGGTGGTGCTTTGCGCACCGTTTCCTGCCTTCGAGAGCACGTCCGAAAAGCCGCCATTGGCAGCCTCGCCGCCCTTGGCTGCCGGACCATTGCCTCTGGCGGCTGGCGCGGCTTCGGTTGCGGCCGCTCCCCCCGTTAGGTTCATGTCGATCATTTCAATTGCTCTCTTGGCTCAAGAGACCGTCGATTTCGTCGAGTTTCGAACGGCTCGTCGTCACAAAGGATTTGAATGACGGGTCAGCCTCCTGCTCTGCACCGTCCCCCAAAAGCGCCGGCGCCGCCCCATCGTCAGCAGGCTCGGAGGGCGCCGCGATCTCTACGGGCTGGGATCCGTCGGCCGTCGATACGGCTGCCTGTTCAGAAGTGATTTCTTCACTAGCAGGTTTAGAACTGGACGCTTGTGTCAGGCTTGCCGGATCCGGCGGCTGCAGCACCTGTTCGGCGATGGATTTGGCTGCAGCGCGTAATGCGCGGTCGCGCGGGGAGAGCTCGCTGTCTGCAACGCTGCTGATGCTCTTTGCGGCCGCACCCACGTCGGGCGTGGAGACAGAGGCCATGTTGCCGTAGAAATCGGCAAGCATGCCGAGCGCATTGTTCGGTTCACCGGCAAGCGATTGGGCATATGCGGCCGCCGTCCTTGCAAGCTCCGCCTTGCCGGCAATACCGGCGGCTCGCGCAATGCGCAGATACACCTCGCGGCGCCGCGGTTCGTCCATGAAGGAGAGGATGCTGACGATATCTTCCGTCTTCAAATGGTCGTGGTCGACGATCAGCTTGACGAAAAGATCCGCGAACTGGCTCGCATACGGCGAGTGGAGGAACCGCCGCACATAGCGCTGCGAATAGGCAAGCCCCTTGTCAAGGAGTCCCGCCTCGACGCAGATCGCCACCGAGCGGCGCAGGGCGGCTTCTTCGACAATCGTCCCCGGCGCCGAAAGCCGCGCCTGATCATAGAGCTTGAGCGCTTCGTCCGGGCTTCGCGCCACCATGACGTTGCCGCCGACAAGCGCGAGATAGGGACCGATCTTCTTGTCGCGGTACTCATTTGCGGTATCGACCAGTGTCTTTGCAACGAGCAGGCCCTTGCCGCTCAGGTACTTGCGCAGGACATCGGTTACGCGATTGTCGAAATAACCGTTCACGTCCCTGGCAATCAGGTATTCGAGAGTGGCCGGATTGCCGCCGCTCATGGCATAGACGAGTGCGGCATCGACGTTGCGGTCGTCATCGAAGACTGAGGCATCCCCATTGCGCAGGCGCTGATCGATCGTGCCGAGCATGAAGCGCTGCATCTCGGCCGCCGAATGATCGCCGAGGGCGACCGAGTCCTGTACGAACTGCAGCGAACGCAACATCTTGTACGGCGCCAGGTTCGCCTGATCCTCATCTGCAGCGACGGTTGGCGAAGCGATCGCCAATCCGAGAGCCAGGAGAAGATGCCGGTGCTGCGGGCGCGCCATGAGACTATCCCCGATCCGTTTGAACCAGGATTTCGATGCGGCGGTTGGCGGCGTTGAAGGGATCGTCGGGCAGCTTCAGCCTCCGATCGGCAAAGCCGGAAACCTGAGCGACGCGCTTTTCGTCCACCCCGCCGCGAACGAGCATGTAATAGGCCGCCTGCGCACGATCCATGGAAAGACGCCAGTTCTCATTGTCGGCACCCTTGAACTGACGGCCGTCCGTATGGCCGCGAATGACGACTGCCCCCTGACGGCTCTTCAGGATTTCGCCGATCTTTTCCATCGCCAGCACCATTTCCTTACGCGGAACGGCCGAGCCGATATTGAACATGGAATTGTCGTCCTGGTCGGCCAGGCTGACCAGCAGGCCGCCTTCTGCTGCAGTGACGGTCAAACCTTCCGCAAGCTTGCCCGCAAATGTGCTGATCTGCCGGGCGATCTCCTGCTGCAGCTCCTCGGCATGTTTGTCTTCGTCGGCGGGCACCGGTGCATCGGCAGGCTGGTGTTGGCCGTGCTTTTGCGTCTTGGCTGCGGCTTCACCCGATTTTTCCGGCAAGATCGCGCCCTTGTCCTGCGCTTCGCCTGCGGCGGCGGACGCTGGATCCGCGGTTGCGGGCTTGAGAGCCTCTGCCTTGGCCAGTGCCGTCGCATCGGGCTTCTGTTCGGGGTCGGCCTGGTCGGCTGCTGCCTGTTCGACCTTGTCGGCTTGCGTGACCTCGACCTGTTTCGTCCAGAAATCCGGATCGAACGGATCGCGATACGCCTGGCCGCCGTCAGCTCCGGTCGCGGGGCCCGAATCGCTTGCTCCGCCCTCGCCCTTGGCGCTGACATTTGCCTGCTGGCCGACTTCCTGGGCGATTTCGGCGAGTACCGAATAGGGGTTCTCGAAGAAATCGGCTTCGGAGTAATTCTTCTGGTCGCCCGAAGTCGACGTCTGATCGTCACCATTGGCGGCAGATGCGCCCTTGGTGGGTTCTTCTTCCTCTACCTTGGACCTGTCCTGCTTGCGATCGCCATCGGCCTGGTCGACGGGCTTCTTCAAGCCCTTCTCGGTGGGCTTCTCATCGGCAAGTTTGATCGGGTTGAAATAGGTGGCGACGGAAGCCTTGGTCTCCTCGTTGGCCGCATTGACCAGCCACATGACGAGGAAGAACGCCATCATTGCGGTCATGAAGTCGGCATAGGCGATTTTCCAGGCGCCGCCATGGGCGCCGTCATGATCGCCGCCGCCATGCCGCTTGACGATGATGACTTCATTCCTGCCGTGGTGATGGTTTTCGCTTTCACTCATTCAAGAACCTTCTTCAGGCTGGCAGACCAGGCGGAAATGCGCGTAATCAGGACGGAATCACCGACTTCAACGGAGAGATCGGCGTCTTCGAATTCCTGATGACGCAGCAGATCCCGCCTTTCACCCATTTCGGCCTTCAGCAACTCGAAAAGCCGCGACGGGCCCCTGACCGTCACCGAACCTGCTGCGCCTTCCAGGATCGCTTCGCGTAGCATGGCTGCGAGACTTGAGACCGCCTGGACGGCAAGCGCCTCCGTCAGCATCGGCGCAATCGCTTTCGCGGTTGCCGCACTTACGAGGTTTGCGACCTCCACCCCGATCTGATCGAGGCGGCGTGCAATCACCGCTGCCGTCTCTTCTTGATACCTTGCCGTCAGTTCTTCGATCTCGCGCTGGTGCACAAGCGAGACCGTCTGCGCCTCCAACTCGTACCTCTCGGTCAGCTCGGCCGTGGCTGCGGCATAGCCTTCGCCATAGGCCTCGCGACGCTCGGCTCCGACATCGACCGCAGGTTCTTGCGGGATGTTCGCAAAACCGCCGAAGTCGTCGTCGACCAAGTTGTCCGCGTCGACGACCTGTGCGGCAGGTTTCGTCTCACCGAAGTCCTTCAAATACCGGGAAAGCATAGCGCTCATTGAAACCCCCCCGGCATCTGCAATCAATTTCGACATGCGCGTCCTGCCTTGCACGAACCAAACCCTTACGCCGGCAACGGACGCGAAGACATTCTTCAGCCTCCGCACGGCTCAAACAGCGTTTCTTCTTCAGACTAGAAACCCAAACTTGTGCGAGGATGAATGGCAGGCTCCGCGCATGCCTTTCGCCGACACTACTCGAGCAGGATCAGGACCTTGCTTGCGGACGTATTCATGACGGAAAGTGCTTCGGTTGCCATATCACGCGCTGTTTGAGCTGCGGACAGGCGAACCGAAGCTTCGTCCATATCGGTATCGACAAGGGCGCCTATGCTCCTCTTCAGCGACGTCGAAAGCGTGGCGACGAAATCCTGCCTGTCTTCGATGCGGGAATTCATCGTGCCAAGGCCCGCGGCGGTCGCATTGAGGCTGGAAATAATATTGTCCGATACCGTCAGCATGTCCTGCAGGTCCTGCGACGTCGAGCTTGTAGAGATCGACATTTCGGAACCAACCGCCGACGTCGTCGAACCCGCATCGAGCAAGTAGTAATTGCGGGCAGGCATTGCGTCCGGATCGGCGTTGATCGATTTCGTCAGTAGCCCGCGGCTGGCGTTGTTCGTGTCGATCATGATCGTGTTGGCTGCCGGGTAAGTGATGTTCTGCGGGTAGTATTCACCGTTCGGACCGCGGACGAATCCGCCGATGACCGACCGTTGCACGGGTGCCGTCGCATCTCGGTTCAACAGCCAGTTCTCGCCGGAAAAATTGACGGAATTCACGGCACTTTCCAGTTGTGCCTTATACTGCTCCATCGTGACGCTGAGCTTGTCTCGATCATTGGCGGGGTCGCTCGCCGATACGACGGTTTTGCGTATCTCCGAGACCACATCGATCAGCGAAGTTATCGCCGTGTAGGCGGTATCGACCTTCGCGGCACCGAGACCAAGCGCATCGCCGACCGTCCTCAACGCATTTTCGTCCGACCGCAGCGTCGTTGCGGAAGCCCATGAGGAGGCATTGTCTGCCGCAGTCTCGACGCGCAGCTCCGACGATACCTGCCGCTGAACGGTGTCGGCTTCCTTGCTAACGCCGCGAAGAACAGTGAGCACGTTCAACGCGCCTACGTCTGTGATCGTGTAGGCCATCGATTAATCCCTGAACTAGTATGAATGGGACAGGCCGGATTGCCGGCAGCGACTTAACTGGCTTCATGCCGCCGGCTGGTCCCTCCAGGCCGGTACGTCGCAAACAAATCAACTTACAATGAGGTTAACCCGACATTAACCTCGCCGGCAAGAGGTTGATCGCATTGGCCGAACGCAACGGCAAGCTTGACGCAAGCTCTTGATTTCCAAAACCGAAATCGCGCCATAGTGGCGCGATTTGCTGTCTGTCGATGGAAGCTGACACGCGCTGCTTCTCCAGGATCAGGCCCGGCTCAGCTTCAACCGGAAGCTTAACTGCGGAAGAGCGAGAGAATGTTCTGCGCGCTGGAATTGGCAATCGACAGCGACTGGATCGCTAGTTGTTGCTGCGTCTGCAATGCCGTCAGCTTGCTTGATTCCTCTTCCATGTTTGCATCGACGAGGCGGCCGACGCCCGAATCGATCGAGTCGCTCAGCGCTGAGACGAAATCCTCCTGTAGCTGGATGCGTGTCGAGATCGAGCCGAGCTGCGAGGCTGCCCTCGTCATCGCATCGAGGCCGAGTTCGACGGCCGTCAGGGCGAGCGAAATCCCGTCCGTTCCAAAAGATGTGATGTCCATCGAGTAGATTGAACCGATGGTGCCGTTCGAAGAGCCGATAATGCCCGACGAGGTTTCGATTGCGCCACCGCTGACGCCGAAGAGAACGTTGCCGGTCGACGAGGAATCGAGCTTGTAGTCGGTGGTCGTAACGGAAGTGTTTCCGTTGCCGTCGCGCACGAAGGAGGAGACAACGCTTTTCGTTTCGTTGCCCGCGACCCAGTTTTCGCCCGAGAAGGATGCCGATTGCGCTATGCTGAGGAGCTGCGCCTGCAACTGCTTGATCTCTTCCTGGATTTTTGTTCTGTCGACACCCTTTTCGGTAGCGGCAACCAGCTTAGCCTTGATTTCTGTCACTACGTCGACGGCGCTGTCCATCGCAGAATAGGCTGTGTCGACCTTGGCGGCACCCAGACCCAGCGCGTCGGAGACGGCCGAAAGCGCCTTGTTGTCGGAGCGCATGGTCGTTGCAATCGACCAGTAGGCGGCATTATCGGCTGCCTTTTCTACGCGATAGCCGGATGAAACATGATTTTGGGTTTCCTCCAGGCTGTCATTGATGGCCCGCAGCGTCTGGAGAGCGGCCATTGCAGCGACATTGGTCAAAATACTGGTCATAAAATGATTGCCCCTTGTTGGCATTTTTTGGAAAGGGACATTCCGGACTACCGGGAGCGGCGGTCAGCTTTCATGCCTGTTAACCGAAAATCAATATTGGTTAACCCGCCGTTTCGTTGAGCGCAGAAGACGCCAAAATGGTTAACGAATAGTTAACGCCAACAGAAAAAGCCGCGCTCCCAACGAAGCGCGGCCTCCTTATCGTGGCCTGCCGGACGAGCCGGCCGGTGAATGTTCTTCGACCAATTAGCCGCGGAAGAGCGACAGAATGTTCTGCGAAGAGGAGTTGGCGATCGAGAGAGACTGGATCGCAAGCTGCTGCTGCGTCTGCAGGGCGGCGAGTTTGGAGGATTCTTCTTCCATGTCGGCGTCGACGAGACGGCCGATACCGGAGTCGATCGAGTCGCTCAGAGCCGAGACGAAATCGTCCTGCATTTCGATGCGGGTGGAGATCGAGCCAAGTTCGGCGCCAGCCGAAGTCATCGCCTTCAGTGCGGATTCGACGTTGGACAGAGCCGTCGAGAGCTGGCCCAGCGTGAAGTTGGTGATGTCCATCGAGTAGACCGAACCGGTTGCGCCCGTCGAGGTGCCGAGGATGCCGGTGGAGGTTTCGATCGTGCCACCGCTCATGCCGAACAGGACGTTGCCGGCCGAGGAGTTGTCCAGCTTGTAGTCGGTCGTCTTGACCGACACGCCGTTCGAACCATCGCGAACGAAGGTCGAAACAACGCTCTTGGTGGTGTTGTTTGCGCCGGCGACCCAGTTTTCGCCAGAGAATGCCGCCGACTGAGCGATGCTCAGCAGCTGTTCCTGAAGCTGGTCGATTTCTTCCTGGACCTTCGCCTTGTCGACGCCGTTTTCAGTCGCGGCAACCAGCTTGGCCTTGATTTCGGAAACAACGTCGATGGCGCTGTCCATCGCGGCATAGGCAGTGTCGACCTTGGCGGCACCGAGGCCGAGAGCGTCGGAAACGGCCGAAAGCGCCTTGTTGTCGGAACGCATGGTCGTTGCGATCGACCAGTAAGCAGCATTGTCAGCGGCCTTGCCGACCCGCAGGCCGGACGAAACGTGATCCTGGGTCTCGCCGAGGCCCTGGTTGATGCCGCGCAGAGTCTGGAGAGCTGCCATTGCAGCGTTGTTGGTAACGATACTCGTCATGTCTATTTGCCCCTTTGGCAGGAAAAACAAGGAAGGGACATTCCGGAATTTTTTGCCGGCCCACAGCGATCAGCTTCATGCCTGTTAACCGTATCCATTAAGGTTAACTCGCCGTTTCGATGGGCCTAGAAAACAGCAAGATGGTTAAGGAATACTGAAGCTGAAGGAGAAATTTAGTTAATGAAATCTGAATGTTAGGTACTGTTTGATTAACATGTTCTTAAAACATTTCGCGGCCGGGATGATCCGGCCGCGAGACTTAAGTGCTTGTCGATTTCGACCGCGCTTAGCGGAAGAGCGACAGGATGTTCTGCGAAGAGGAGTTGGCGATCGAGAGAGACTGGATCGCAAGCTGCTGCTGCGTCTGCAGGGCGGCGAGCTTGGAGGATTCTTCTTCCATGTCGGCGTCGACGAGACGGCCGATACCGGAGTCGATCGAGTCGCTCAGAGCCGAGACGAAATCGTCCTGCATTTCGATGCGGGTGGACAGCGAGCCAAGCTCGGCGCCAGCCGAAGTCATCGCCTTCAGTGCGGATTCGACGTTGGACAGAGCCGTCGAGATCTGGCCCAGCGTGAAGTTGGTGATGTCCATCGAGTAGACCGAACCGGTTGCGCCCGTCGAGGTGCCGAGGATGCCGGTGGAGGTTTCGATCGAGCCACCGCTCATGCCGAACAGGACGTTGCCGGCCGAGGAGTTGTCCAGCTTGTAGTCGGTCGTCTTGACCGACACGCCGTTCGAACCATCGCGAACGAAGGACGAAACAACGCTCTTGGTGGTATTGTTTGCGCCGGCGACCCAGTTTTCGCCATTGAAGGAAGCCGACTGAGCGATGCTCATCAACTGCGCCTGCAGCTGGCTGATTTCTTCCTGGACCTTCGCCTTGTCGACGCCGTTTTCAGTCGCGGCAACCAGCTTGGCCTTGATTTCGGAAACAACGTCGATGGCGCTGTCCATCGCAGTGTAAGCGGTATCGACCTTGGCGGCACCCATGCCGAGAGCGTCGGAAACGGCCGAAAGCGCCTTGTTGTCGGAACGCATGGTCGTTGCGATCGACCAGTAAGCAGCGTTGTCGGAAGCCGAGCCGACGCGCAGACCGGTCGAAACGTGGTTCTGAGTCTGGTTCAGGCCCTTGTTGACGTTACGCAGCGTCTGGAGAGCTGCCATGGAAGAGTTGTTCGTATTGATACTTGTCATAAAAGTCTGTCCCCTAGAAAACTAGATACAAAAGGAGGACATTACCGGACTGCTTACCGGCGATGACGGACCAGCTTCATGCCCCTCGGTGCCCTGTGTTCTTGGCCCCAAACCCGTCATGTCGGGGAGCAATCTCGCAGCCAATGCTTGCCAACTTCTTAAAACGAAGCAGTGCCCGAACGCCCACAGCAGGCGTAGTTAATGCACGGTAAATATCTGTAATCTCGAGCTAAAATTATTTCGTGGAGCGCCTCAACCGGCCACCTGTTTCAAGCAAGCTTCGCCCGGCAATATGCGATGAACCAGGGTTGGGATAATTGCGCCTTTGCGGTGACGTGGGCGCGACCCTGAACGGCGACATTCAAACGGATATTTCCGCACGGAGTTGGTTTTGAACAGCAAAGTTTCGTTTTCGGCAGCCTCCAAAGACTTCCAGATGGGCCGCTATACCCAATCGCTTGCAATACTGAACCAGCTCATCGACAGCCAACAGGACGCCAAAACCTACGCGCTGCTTGCAAAGAACCTTTTGCAGTTGGGCTTCAAGGCGGATGCGGCAAGATCCTATGCGCTCGCTGCGCAATACGACGGTCCGAACGCCTACGAATACCACAAGCAGGCCGCACGTCTGCATTTTGAGTGCGGGAACGAAGACGACGCATTGCTGATCGGGATGCGCAATCTGTCGAAGGCGCAGGATGACGCTGAACTTGCCTATATCCTGACCTCGATCTACCTGAACCGCCAGCAGCGCGACATCGTAAAACCGTTCAAGAAAGTGCTGTCGGAAAGTTCCAATCCGGACCACTCCAGGCTCGCCGCCCTGCTTCTGACCGACGACCTGCACGATCAGACCAACCAGATGCTCGCGCGCAACCTGTTCAAGCGCTACCCCGGCAATATCGCTTTCCGCTTTCTCTATCTTGTCTTCTTGCGCGAGTTCAACGACTTCGACGAAACCGACAAACACAGCGGTCCGATCATCGAGCGCATCGCCAAGGGCGACCTCGACGTGCTTCGCAAGGACAACCCCTTCTATCATCTTCACTGGAACGGCGACGAGCGCCTGAACCGGTTTGCCACGATCGGCACGACCCCCCTCAATCCAGAACGCGTCGCCATGCGGCGGAAGATGCCGCACACCTGGTCCGACAAGATCCGCGTCGGCTACATGTCCTCGGACTTCTGGGACCACCACGCGACGATGAAGCTCCTGCAGCGCATCCTCGAGCTGCACGATACCAGCCGCTTCGAAATTACGCTCTTTTGCCACACCGAGCCGGAGCATCTGGCTAAGAACACGACCGACCGCAGCCGATGGGGAAATGTCGTCGACGTGTACGGCCTTTCCAATGAAGCAATCGCTGCGGTCGTTCGCGAGCACAACATCGACATCATGGTCGACCTGAAGGGCCACACGGCCGGCAGTCGGGCGACGTCGTTCAACCTCCCGCTGGCGCCTGTTCACGTCGCCTGGCTCGGTTTTCCGGGAAGCACGCTCAACATCGATCTCGACTACGTCATCGGCGACCGCTTCGTCCTTCCGGATGCGGCAAAGCCGTATTACCATGAGAAATTCTGCAGGATGCCGGAAAGCTACCAGCCGAATGACCCGACGAACCGCCCGAAACCGAAGCCGATCTCGCGGGCCGAACTCGGACTGCCTGAAGATGCCTTCATCTTCGCTTCGTTCAACGGCAACCGCAAAATCATCGCCGAGACGATCGACAGCTGGTGCAACATCCTGAAACGCGCGCCCAACAGCGTTCTCTGGATCATGTCCAACGGCGCGCGCAACCAGGCAAATCTCTCCAAGAGGTTCCAGGAGGCCGGCATCTCGCAAAAGCGCATCATCTTCTGCCCGCGTGTCACCTACGAAGAACATATCACCCGCCAGCAGGCAGCCGACATCGGCATCGACACATTCCCGGTCAACGGTCACACGACAACGTCGGAGCAGCTATGGGGCGGCCTGCCGGTCCTGACAGTCAAGGGCACGAACTTCGCCTCGCGCGTCAGCGAGAGCCTGCAGCACGCGATCGGAATGCCCGAACTGGTTGCCCCGGACCTGAAGGCTTATGAGGACATGGCCGTCGAGCTGGCGCAAAATCCCGGAAAGATCGCCGGCTACAAGGCGCGCCTGAAAGCCAACGGCCCGATCATGCCGCTTTTCGATGCGGAGCGCTTCTGTCATCACCTGGAAACAGCCTATGAAATGATGGCAGAGCGCGCCAGGAACGGTCTTGACCCCGATCACATCGACGTGCCGGCCTTGCCGCCACGTACGGAGCCGTTCTACTCGGCGGAATAACTGCTGCATAAGCTGTTCTTCCCCGTCCTAAGCAACGAGGTTGGCGCGCGCGATTTGAATGGAGGAAACGCCGGGTAGCATGCCCGGCGCCTTGTCATTGCCGGCCAAACGGTATTGTCGGTGGAGGTTAGCTGAAGGATCGCACCAGGCTGCCGACGAGCAGGTTCCAGCCGTCGACCAAAACGAAGAACAGGATCTTAAACGGCAGCGAGATCGACGTCGGCGGCAGCATCATCATGCCCATTGCCATGGTGATCGTTGCAACGATCAGGTCGATGACGAGAAACGGCAGGACGATCAGGAAGCCGATCTCAAACCCGCGCCGGATCTCCGAAATCATGAAAGCGGGAATAAGAACACGGTAGTCGACCCGGGCACCGGTCTGGACGGTCTGGCCGCGTTCGCGCGCGAGATCGACGAAGAGCGCCAGATCCTTGTCGCGCGTATTGGCGGCCATGAACGTGCGGAAGGGCTCGGCAATGCGCTGCACGGCCTCCTGCTCGTTGATCTGGTTGGAAAGCAGCGGCTGCACGCCGCTCTGCCAGGCCTGGTCGAAGGTGGGAGACATGACGTAGAAGGTCATGAAGAGCGCCAACGAAAGCAGGATCATGTTGGAAGGGGTGGACGAAAGCCCCATGCCCGTGCGCAGGATCGAAAAGGCGATGACGAAGCGTGGAAAGCTCGTCACCATGATCAGAATGCCGGGAGCGACGGAAAGGACTGTCAGAAGGCCGAAGGTGCGGATGATCCAAGCGGCGACGGAGCCATCGACGGGTATGTTCAAAAGATCTGTCGGCAGCTGCTGGGCAACCGCCAATTCCGGCGCCGTCATCATGGCAGCGAAGAAAACTATGAATCGAATCATTCGATGACAAAGGTCCTGAACATGACCTTCGATACTCGTCCTTGCGAGCGCAGGTCAACACGTTCCCGTATGTCATCCCGCAGATATTGAAAGCCACGCGGTCCTTCAATCTGCTGAAGGGAAACGGTGCGAATGTAAGCCAGGATATCCTGGTGGATGTCCTCGGCCACTTTCACGTCCGGCGGACCGTTGAAAAGCAGCGCCACTTCGAGCCGGACCCAGTTTTCCGAGGGATAGGCGAGGTTCGACGTGATCGGCTCAAGCTGGACGACGTTGTTCGCCTCGGTGGAAATATGGGGCAGTCCGCCCTCGCCTTCCGTTGTCTGTTGGCCGCTGGCCGAAACCGTTAGCGCCGCTGCCTGCTCGGCGCTCTTGACGTTTGGCGCAATCATCGTGCCGACGAGCCAGCCGCCGCCGGCGCCGACAACGGTGAGTGCAAGAAGCCCCGCCGCCATGATCACCATGGCGGACTTCGCTTTCGGCTTGCCGTCGGTATCTTCTGAGTCTGCCATGGTCGTCCGGCCCTAGAGCGGCGAGAAGAGATCGATGGCCTGCTGGCCGCGTGGCGGCTGCTGCACTTCCATTAGGCGGCCACGGCCGCCGTAGGAGATGCGGGCTTCGGCGATCTTCTCGTAGGAGATCTGGTTTTCGGAATCGACGTCCTGCGGACGCACGATACCGGCAACATTGAGAATGCGGATTTCCTGGTTTACGCGGACTTCCTGCGAACCGCTGATGACAAGGTTGCCGTTTTCGAGGATGCCGGTGACGACAGCAGCGACGAGCAGCGTGAGCTTTTCGGATCGCTCGATCTTGCCCTTGCCGTCAGTGCTCGTGTCGGAACCGTAGGTGATGTCCGTCTCGGAGGTCGGATTCCAACCGAAGATGTTGGCCTGCACATCCCAATTGAGGCCGCTCGAATTCTGGCGGCTGCGATTGGTTTCGTTGTCGAACGTCGCCTTGTCGTTGATCTGGATATTGACCGTCAGGATGTCGCCGACGTTGAGTGCGCGCGCATCCTTGAAGAGCGCTGCCTGGGAATCGCTCCACAACGAATAGCCCTGCGCTACCTGGCGCGGCTGCTTCGGATAAAGGGCCATCTGCGGCGTTTGGCCATAAGCAAGGCCGCTGCCGATCGGGCTCATGGCGGGCGCCCGGCCGATCTCCCTCACAGCCTGCGGCGACTGGCAGCCGGCTAGAAGGGCAACAGCGGCAATGACAGCCGGGAAACGCTTGTTCATGAGGGATCCTTCGAGGTATTGGGATCGGACGCACTTGCGATGATATTGGCGATGACGGCCGCCTTCAGCGGATCCATCTCGTTCAGGATCAGGCTCGACTGACGCGAGCCGAGCCGCATGATCACCGCCGCGGCGATTTCGATCTTGACCTCCTGAAGCTGCAGCGCCGCAGCATCCGGCTTCATGTTCTTGAAGATGTCGGTAAGGCCGGCCTGAGCCTGCTTGAGGAAATCGTCGCGACGCTTCAGCCAGTCCTGGTACTCGGCCTTGCGCTTGTCCATCTCCGCCACGCGGGCATCGATATCGGCGCGCAGCTTTTCCAGTTCCTGCCTCTGCAGCAGATAGCGCCGATCTCGCGCCGGATCGGCGATGTTGGTGCAGAACTGCTTGATTTCCTCTTCCGAGCTCAGGTCGCCGGCAGGTCTTGCAGCTTCCTGGGCAAAGGCGCCGGGGATGGACAGAAGGATGGCCGCGGCAGCCGGTAACGAGAGCCGCCGTAGCAGTTCAGATATTCTGATGTCGAACTTCGATCCGATCATTGCAGTACGAGCTCCGCCTGCAGGGCGCCCGCGGACTTGATACCCTGCAGGATTGCGATGATACCATCCGGCTTGACGCCGATGTTGTTGAGACCTGCGACCAGGGTCCGCAAGTTAGGACCCTCGAGGATCGCGACCCGCCCGCCGTTTTGCTGCGCAGCAATATCTGTCTGCGGCTGAACGGCTGTGACGCCGCGCGAGAAGGGTTCCGGCTGGATAATCTGCGGCAGCTCGGTAACCTGTACGGTCAGGGTCCCGTAGCTGACCGCGACCGGCGAGACGCGGACATCCGCCCCGATGACGATCGTGCCGGTGCGCTCGTTGACCACGACCTTTGCCGGCGTATCGGTCTCGACGACCAGATTTTCTATGTCGGCCATCAATCGCGTCAGGTCCGCCGCACGCGGCTTCTGGACGATAACTTCCTGCGCGTCCCTCGCCTCGGCAACCGGACCGCCGAAACGTGCAGCCGCATAGCCGTTCACCACATCTGCAATGCGCACGGCCGTCGAAAAATCAGGGTTGCGAAGCTGCAGCACCAGATTGACGGAATCCTTGAATTGCGAGGGAAGCTCGCGCTCGATAATTGCACCGCCCGGGACGCGGCCGGCCGTCGTGACGCCCTCGGTCAGCGTTGCAGCCTGGCCCTGCGCCTGGAAGCCGGAGACAACGACGGAGCCCTGCGCGACTGCATAAATCTGGCCGTCGGCGCCCGAAAGCGATGTCATGACGAGCGTGCCGCCACGCAGCGAGGTCGCGTCGCCAAGCGAACTGACACTGACATCGATGCGGCTGCCGGGGCTTGCAAACGGCGGAAGGTTCGCCGTGACCATGACAGCAGCCGTATTCTTCGCATTGGATTCGCCGCCCTGCGTCGAAATGCCGAGGTTCTGCAGCATGGCGCGCATCGACTGTTCGGTGAACGGCGAAGCGCGGAAGCCGTCGCCCGTGCCCTGAAGGCCCACGATGAGACCGTAGCCGATGAGCTGATTGTCGCGCCCGGCCTGCAACGAGGCGATGTCCTTGATGCGCGAGGTCAGCGCAAATGCCGGCGTCACATGCGCCATGGACAAGGAAAGCGCCGCAAGGGCGATACACATGCGAGAGATTATCTTCATTTTGCCGCCACATGTATGGTGCCATCGGCAAGCACGGTGCCGCTGACGATGACGCCTGAATCCATGTTGCGGGCACGAACGACCTGGCCGGTAGAGCCGTCCTCGAGCGGCGAGCCTGCCGCCGAGATCGTCATCGCGCCGATGCGGAAGATAAGGCGAATCTGCGATCCGCGGGTGACAGTGTACGGCTCGCGCAGGGCCGAGACGGGGATCGTGCGTCCCGGCAGCAGCGTGCGCTTCGAGATCATGCCGCGAACTTCTTCGATGGATCTCGCATAGCCGCCAGCAAGGTTGGGATTGGTGACTTCGACCTCCTGAAGCTGGCCACCGCTGATCGTTTCTCCGGGATAGATGATGGCCGTCGGCACGACCGCATAGCCCATGCCGGCGCTCACGGAGCCGGGCAAGACGATGCCTGCGATCGCAACCGCGGCCAATGCCGTCGAAGCGACTGTATTTCTCGCCCGGCGAAACATCATGTTCGGCCCTTTCCTCTTACTTCAGGTTCTTGCTGACGATGGAGGCCATTTCGTCGGCGGTGGTGATGACCTTGGAGTTCATTTCATAGGCGCGCTGGGCCGATATCAGCTCGGTGATTTCCTTCACCGGATCGACGTTCGACGATTCCAGGTAGCCCTGCTTCATGTACGCAAAGCCCTCTTCGTCCGGCGTACCGACGACCGGGTCGCCCGAGGCCGGCGTCTGCTGGAAAAGGTTGTCGCCGAGTGGCTGAAGGCCGGCTTCGTTGACGAAGCTTGCAAGCGTCAGCTGGCCGAGCGTCGTCGGTTCCGTCTGGCCCGGGAGCTTTGCGGTGACTTCGCCGGACCGGCTGATCGTCAGTTCCGTCGAACCGGTCGGAATCGTGATGCCCGGGACGACCTCATAGCCGTCGACGGTGACGAGCTGTCCCTGGTCATTCTTGTTGAAAGCGCCCGCGCGCGTGTAGAGCGTCGTGCCGTCCGGGGCCTCGATCTGGAAGAAACCCTTGCCGATCAGCGCCACGTCGAGGTCGTTGCCGGTCTGGCTGAGCTCGCCTTGAATGTGCAGGTTGCGGATCGCAGATGTCTGCACGCCGAGGCCGATATTGGCGCCTTCCGGAACGATCGCCTGGTTGGCGCGGTTTGCGACGCCCTTGGCGCGTTCGGTCTGGTAGAGCAGATCGGTAAACTCGGCGCGTGCACGCTTGAAGCCTGTCGTATTGATGTTCGCGATGTTGTTCGCGATCACTTCGAGGTTTGTCTGCTGGGCATCCATGCCCGTAGCCGCAATGGCGAGCGCTCTCATCGGTTCGTCCTTAAATCCAGTTACATCTGCATCTTGGTGACTTCGAGAAAGGCCGACACGACCTTGTCACGGATTGCGATTGCGGTTTGCAGGGTCTGCTCGGCCTGCAGCATGGAATCGACAACTTCGCGGGTCGTCGCCGCACCCTTGATGCCGGCGAAGGACATGCTTTCAGCGCCCTTCATGGTACCGACGGCCTGCGTTGCCATGTTTCCGAGAACGGCCGCAAAGCTCTGGTCGTTCTTGGCGCTTTCGGCGGCAGAAGGAACCGTGGAGGAATTCTCGGTCGCAACGCTGCCGAGGCCGCGCGTTACGGAAAGGGAGCTGACGTTGGTTATGTTGTTGATCATTATTGGCTCTTCAGGAGATCGATCGTGGACGAGATCAGGTCGCGGGTCTGCTTGATGGTCTGCAGGTTGGCGTCATAGGAACGGTTGGCTTCGCGCATGTCGGCCATTTCGACCAGCATGTTGACATTCGGCAGCTTGACGACGCCGCGCTCGTCGGCACCCGGATTGCTCGGATCGTATTCCGTCGTGAAATCGGATTCGTCGACGCCGAGCTTCTTGACGCCTACTGTCGTCACACCGCCGGCGCGATCCACCTCCTCGCCAAACGTGATCGTCTTGCGGCGATAGGGATCGGCACCGGGCGTATCACCGGTCGAACGGGCGTTTGCGATATTTTCCGAGACGATGCGCAGGCGTGTCGACTGCGCTTCGAGTCCGGAACCTGCAATCTTCATTGCTGCTGACAAGGGATCCACGACATTACTTCCTTACGGTCATCAACATCATTCGGTGGAAGGAGCCCACCAAAGAGGTGTTCAACTCGTACTGACGCTTGATCTCGCCGGACTTGGACAGCTCCTCTGCAAGGCCGACGGTGTTGCCCGATTCCTGCACGCCGATTTCCTGGTCGAGTGCGGCTTCCCTGACGTCGATGCCGCCGCTGGTGCTGAAATCGTTGCCGCTGAAATGCGCCGGATTGGTGCGGGCCATCGTGATATCGGCCTTGTCGAGCACGGCCTCGAAAGGCGTCACGTCCTTGGCACGAAATTTCGGCGTGTTTGCATTTGCGATATTGCCGGCCACAACCTCCTGACGGATCGTCAGCCATTCCGCCTGCCGCGAGGCCAAGTCGAAAAGTTGAATCGGTTGCATGGGAACTCTCCGTTTTTACTGAGAGGACCCTAGGGCGGCAATCTTGCGTCAGACTTACGGAGAATTTCGGCTCTTTCCCGAAGCGATCTTTATGGAAGCGCCAAAAGGAAAGAGGCCCCGTCGCAGGCGCGGGAGCCTCCATCGGCCGCAGCAATCGAAATCATTTGTTCTGGTAGACTTCGCCGTTGGACGTGACGATCACCCATTTGCCGTTGCGCTCTTCCAGCGTGGCAAGACGGCTTTCGTCCGGCAGGATCGATCCGACGCGCACGACATACATGCCCGAGGAATCCTCGATCAGCGCGCGGCCGTTGGCGACATGCAGCAGCTTGAAACCGGAAACGGCCGGAAACGGCTGGTCGTCGGGCAAGGCACCCTTGTTGCTCTCCCTGCCGACATTCGAAACCGTCGCGGTCGTCAGCGGATCGAAGGGAGGCGCGGGCTTCTTCTCCACTTCGTTCTTGTTGACCATCGCAAGCGGCGAAACGCTGAAAACGTTGCGTTCGGGCCAATCCGGCAGGTCACGGCTCCGGTCCCCTTGTTCGACTTTGATGCTGAACTTGTCCTCGTTGAAGAAGACGTACCATGGGAAGAACGCCGCTGCGCCCGCCAGCGCAAGCCCGGTCACCGTCAGTACACGGTCGAGCATCAGCGCCTGCCGCTTTTCCAGCGGCTTCAAGGGAGCGATGCGCTCGTCATCATCGTCGAAAGTGGTCAAAGCTAGCCTCTGGGTCTCGTCGGGATGGTCGCCGGCTGGTTCGCAATCCCGGCAGCCGTCTTGAGTGCTGCCGCCAGGTCAGCAAAGGCATCGGCCGATTCGCGGTCTCCCGGCGACTGTTTCAAAACATCGTAAATAATCGGTACCTGCTTGACCGCCATGTCCAAATCCGCGTCTGCCCCCGGTCGGTAGCCGCCGATCAGGCGCAGGTCGCGGGTTTCCTCGAAGCGATGGATCAGCGCCTTCAGGCGCGAGACGAGCTTTTCCTGATCCGGCGTCCAGGCCTTGCGGGCAAGGCGCGAAATGGAAGCCAGCGGGTCGATCGGCGGATAGCGGCCCTCCTCCGCCAGGCTGCGCTGCAGGACGATGTGGCCGTCGAGAATGCCGCGCGTCGAGTCGGCGATCGGATCGTTGTGATTGTCGCCATCGACGAGGATCGAGATGATTGCAGTGATTGTTCCGGTGCCCTCCGGACCGGGACCTGCCCGCTCGAGCAGTCGCGGCATCTCGGTGAAAACGGATGCGGGATAGCCGCGGGCGATCGGCGGCTCGCCGGATGCCGTCGCCACTTCACGGATGGCGTGGGCAAAGCGCGTGATGCTGTCGACAATCAGGAGAACGTTGTCGCCCTGATCGCGGAAATGTTCGGCGATCGTCACCGCCGTCAACGGCGCCATCTTGCGCAGCATCGGGCTCTCGTCGCTGGTGGCGACAACAGCAATCGACTTCTTCATGTTCTCGCCAAGCGTGTCCTCGATGAATTCGCGCACTTCACGGCCGCGTTCGCCGACGAGCGCAATGACGACCCTGTCAAAGGCGTCGGCCTTGGCGAGCATCGAGAGCAGCGTCGATTTGCCGACGCCGGAGCCTGCGAAGATGCCCAGGCGCTGACCGTGGCATAACGGCGAAAAGATATCGATGGCGCGTACACCCGTCCGGAAGCCCTTGTTGACACGCTTGCGCGTCATCGAAGGCGGCGCGGCATTGGAAATCGAGCGGCGATCGAAGCCCTCGACGATCGGGCCAAGTCCGTCGATCGGTTCGCAGAGCGAATTGATCGTCCGGCCGCACCAGCTTTCGGCTGGCGATATTCGAAAAGCCCCCTTGCGGATGACCGTGTCACGAATGCCGATCGGCTCACCGGGTTCGATCGGGCAGACATAGGCAAGTTCCGGCTCGACGCGGACGACCTCGCCAAGATGGATGCCGGTCGCCGACTTGTGGGCGACGAATTCGCCGAGACGGACGTGGCGGGAAAGTCCGCTGACCGTATAGTGGCCGGCAGCGATCGTCTGGACATGGCCGCCATGTGCGACCGCATGTTCCGGCTTGATATAGCGGCCGACGAGGGCGGCAAGATGATCGAGCTTCGGCGAAAGCGCGTCTTCAGTCAGCGGTGTGTTGGTCATCCGTCAAACCTTCCGCTCAACGGCTGCCACCCAGAGTCTTGATGGCCTCGTTGAAGGAGCTTTCGCTGTCTGCCGTCAGCGAGGCGATGCTCTCGAAGGCACGGTTGACTTCGATCAGCTGGGTGATTTCGTGCATCGCGTTGACGTTGGAGTTTTCGAGATAGCCTTGCTCGATGCCGATATTGAACCGGTCGGTAACGGCCCGCGGCGTCTGCGTGGTCATCACGCCGCTGTTCTCATAGCGGAGATAACCCTTGGTTATATCGGCTTCGAAGAGACCGAGCGAGCCGACCTGCCGCCCGCCCTGGTAGATCATGCCGTCATTGCCGACCTTGGGCTCGCCACCGGCCGTGTTCAGCTGAATAGGCGCGCCGCCAGCGTCGAGAACCGGGTAGCCGCGGATCGACACGAGCTCGCCCGTATCCTTCATGGTGAAGCGGCCGTCCTTGGTCAGAACCTGACCCGCCGGTGTATCCAGTGCAAACCAGGCGTTACCCTTGATGGCAAAGTCCAGCATGTTGCCGGTGTGCTGCAGCTCCCCGCTGTCGCCGGACAGATAGTCGTTGCCCTGCGAGACGAAGGCAACCTTTGCGTTGAGCTTGTTGTCGGTGTCGCTCAGCAACTGATTGAACTTGATTTCCGTCCCGCGAAATCCGGTCGTGTTCACGTTGGCCATATTGTCCGCAATTGTCGTCAGGCGCTTTTCGAGTGCCATCTGGGATGACAAGGAAACATAAAGACCGGATTGCATGGTAGGCTCCTGGCATTGGCGATGAACGCAACGAAGACGGGGTCCCGTCGTTTGTTCGACCACGGTTTAACTGAGCGGCATCTCAGAAACAGACGAATCGGTTCCATTGGTCACCTCGAAGCTGACGGCAAATCCTTGCGCGAAGCTGGCATGCGGATGGGCGCCAACCATCAGCCTCACGCAAGCCAGCAACCCTATCCCTGAGGTTGAAAACAACGTTCAGGTTTGGACTGACGATGAATATCATTATCGGATTTGTGATTACCTGCGGCTGCATCGTCGGCAGCTTCATGGCGATGGGTGGCCATGTCGGCGCACTCTGGCAGCCCTTCGAACTCGTCATCATCGCCGGCGCCGGCCTGGGCAGCTTCATCATGGCGAACCCGATGAAGGTGGTGAAGGATTCCGCAAAGGCGCTCGGTGAAGCCTTCAAGCATACGGTGCCCAAGGAGCGGAATTACCTCGATACGCTGGGTGTTCTCTATTCGCTGATGCGCGACCTGCGCACGAAATCACGCAACGAAATCGAGGCGCATATCGACAATCCGGCCGAATCCTCGATCTTCCTCTCGGCTCCGACGATCCTGAAGAACAAGGAATTGACGGCATTCATCTGCGACTACGTCCGCTTGATCATTATCGGCAATGCCCGCTCGCATGAGATCGAGGCTCTGATGGACGAAGAGATAAACACGATCCTGCACGACAAGATGAAGCCGTATCACGCCATCCAGATCATGGGCGACGCTTTTCCGGCGATCGGTATCGTCGCCGCCGTTCTCGGCGTCATCAAGGCCATGGCGCACATCAACGATTCGCCGGAAGTCCTCGGACACCTGATCGGTTCGGCGCTCGTCGGCACCTTCCTCGGCATTCTGCTGTCTTATTGCCTCTGCTCGCCGCTCGTCTCCCAGATCAAGGTGGTGCGCACGAAGCAGCATCGCCTCTATGTCATCGTGAAGCAGACCTTGCTTGCCTACATGAACGGCTCGGTACCGCAGGTGGCTCTCGAATACGGCCGCAAGACGATTTCTGCTTACGAGCGCCCATCAATCGACGCGGTCGAACAGGAAATGATGAACCCGGGTGGCGAGAACAAGGCGGCCTAAAAGACCATGAGCAACCTTTCCCCTCAAAGACCGGCAATGGATCCGGTCCTTCTTGCAAAGCTGACGGGACGCTTCGGCGACCGGGCGACCATAGAAAAGCTCTGCGCTTCATTGTCGGAGGTCTATCGCGAATTCCTGCCGGATGTCTTCAAGAGTGAAACCGGGCTCGATATCGCTGTTGCCTATATCGGCTGCAGTTCCGGCTACAAGAACGATCTGATCGCCGACCTCGACACCAACGTCACCCTCGTCGAGGCGACGTTGCGCAACTGGTCGCAGAATATCACCTTTTCCTGCGGCAACAGCTTCGTCATCACACTGATGGAAAACCTGCTTGGGGCTGCCTCCGATACGATCGAGCAGCCGGCCGATAGATCGCTTTCGGTCATCGAACTTGAACTGGCGGTCATGGTTTTCGAGAAGATCGCCAATGTCTTGCGTTCCGCCGTCAATGCGCCGGGCGGCTTCGAACCCAGTCTTGGGCCGCCGCATCCGCATGAATTGCGCGCCCATCCCTCCAGCGACATGGCAGACGAATTCGCCTCGGCCATCAACATGTCAATCACGCTTTCGGGCATTGCGTCCGAGTTCTCGGTCATCGTGCCCCAGGCGCCACTGCTGAAGACGCAGATCTCAGCACCGAAGGCAACGAACCAGTCCGCCAAGTCCACGGAGTGGACCGAACAGCTCACCGAACAGGTCCACCGTTCTAATGTGACGCTCGACGCGAAAATCCGCCTTCAGGATCTGACGCTGCGCACCATCTCCAGGCTCGCGCCGGGCGATGTCATTCCGTTCCGCGATACCGGCGACGTCCGTGTCGAGGTCAGTGCTAACAGCAAGGAATTGTATGTGTGCGAGTTCGGGCGTTCCGGCGAAAATTATACCGTCAGGGTCAAAGATACGATCAGCTCCGACGACGAACTCATCCGGCATTTGATGAATTGATCGGCTCCCCTCCCTTCGGCTGCAACGGCAGTTTGAGGCAAGTTTCAACTGGAATAGTGATTTCATGGCTACGAAAAAAACTAAGCAGAACGACGATCTGTCACTGGAGCTTGCGGGCAACGAAGCCGACCTCGACCAGGCGATCGATGATCTGCGCGGGGTTTTGAAGCAGGATTCGGACGGCGGACTCGCGGACTTGGGCGAAGAGGCCGATGCATTCGGCGGCGGAACCGGCACCGACCTGGCGGCCTTCGGCGACTTTGGAAGCGATGGCGCAGCCGAGACATCCTTCGACAGCAGCGAGTTCGGCGGCGGCGACTTTGGCGGTTCTTCGAATTTCGGCGATACCGGTTTGTCGGCGGCAAGCGCCGAACCGGCACCGCTTGGCAGCGCGCTGTCTTCGAACTTCGAACTGATCATGGACATTCCGATCGACGTCCAGATCATGCTCGGCAGCAGCCGCATGCAGGTTTCCGGCCTGATGAATCTCAACGAAGGTGCGACAATCGCCCTCGACAAGAAAATTGGCGAGCCGGTTGAAATCATGGTGAACGGCCGCAAGATCGCACGTGGCGAAATCACCGTGCTCGAGAATGACGACACCCGCTTCGGGGTTAAACTGATAGAAGTTTTGAGCACAAAAAAAGCCTGACCCCGGTTAGGGGCGGAGAGGTTAGACCATGATGGACTTTGACGATTTCGGCGGCGCACTTGCCGGGAAACCGTTGACCCAGGCTGAAAAGGCAGCGGCTGTACTCCTCGCTATGGGGAAGGGAGTCGCAGGCCGGCTATTGAAGTATTTCACCCAGGCCGAATTGCAGACGATTATCTCCTCCGCACAGGCTCTGCGGGCCATTCCGCCGGATGAGCTTCTTGGTCTGGTAGCCGAATTCGAAGATCTTTTCACCGAAGGCGCCGGCCTTATGGACAATGCCAAGGCCATCGAGAGCATTCTCGAGGAGGGCCTGACACCGGACGAGGTGGACAGCCTTCTTGGTCGCCGCACCGCATTCCAGGCATACGAAACCTCAATCTGGGACCGACTCGGCGAGGGCGACCCGGCCTTCATCGGCAAGTTCCTGCTGCGCGAACATCCGCAGACCGTCGCCTATATCCTTTCGATGATGCCGTCTTCCTTCGGTGCCAAGGTGCTGATGCAGCTTCCCGACAGCCGCCGCGCCGACATCATGAACCGTACCGTCAACCTGAAATCCGTCAGCCCCAAGGTGGCGCAGATCATCGAAAAGCAGGTGATGACGCTGCTGGCCGAGGTCGAGGCCGAGAAGAATTCGGTCGGCTCGAACAAGGTTGCCGAACTCATGAACGAGATGGACAAGCCGCAGGTCGATACATTGCTCACGTCGCTGGAGTCGATCAGCCGCGAATCCGTCAACAAGGTTCGCCCGAAGATCTTCCTCTTCGACGACATTCTCTTCATGCCGCAGCGCAGCCGCGTCATGCTGCTCAACGATATCTCCGCCGACATTCTGACCATGGCCTTGCGCGGCGCGTCGCCCGAAATCCGCGAAGCCGTTCTGTCCTCGATCAGCCCGCGCCAGCGACGAATGATCGAATCGGACCTGCAGAGCGGCACTGTCGGCATCAATCCCCGCGAGATCGCCATTGCGCGGCGTGCTGTCGCCCAAGAAGCGATTCGTCTGGCAAATTCCGGCCAGATCCAGCTCAAGGAGACGGGGAGCGAAGCGCCGGCAGCCGCCTAAGCGTCTGCTTCTGTTGACAACCCGACGAGAGGCAGCTCACAGCGTTGATCGCGATCGACCACAAGACTACGCTTTTCAGAACGGGCCGCGCCATGCTGCGGCCCTTTCCATTGATGGAGGGCCGCGGACTTGGCTGATGAAGACAAGGACAGCAAAACAGAAGCCCCGACAGCAAAAAAGCAGGCCGACGCGGCAGAGAAGGGCAATACGCCCTTCTCTCGCGAAGTGCCGATCTTTGCCACTGTTCTTGCGACCTTCATCTATCTGACCTTCTATCTGCCTGACGGCATCAGCCGCGTCAGCGAATCGCTCCGCGACATCTTCGAGCAGCCGGACCAATGGAAGATCGAGACCGGGCCGGACGCGATGTCACTCTTCGTGCATCTCGGTTGGGTGAGCGCCGTGCTGCTCACGCCGGCCATGCTGCTGTTCATGACCTTCGGCGTCGTGGCATCCATTAGCCAGAACCTTCCCACTCCGGTTCTCGAACGCATCCGTCCGCAGCTATCGCGCCTTTCTCCGGCCAAGGGCTTTTCGCGCATCTTCAGCCTGCCTGGCCTGGTCGAATTCGGCAAGTCGCTCTTCAAGATCCTGATCGTCGGCGTGATCATGTTCTTCGTGCTGAAGAGCGAATATTTCAACGCGATCGACGCGATGTTCTCCGACCCGCAAACCTTCTTCGAGCGGACGATGACGATCATGCGCAAGATCGTGCTGGTCGTGCTTTTGGCGACGGCCGTCGTTGCGATCGCGGACTTCTTCTGGTCGCGGCATCACTGGTTCAGCGAACTCAAGATGACGCGCCATGAAGTCAAGGAGGAAAACAAGCAGGCTCAGGGCGACCCCTTCGTGAAGGGTCGCCAGCGCTCGCTGATGCGAGACCGTGCCCGCCGCCGCATGATTGCCAATGTCGACCGCGCCACGCTCGTCATCGCCAACCCGACGCACTATGCCGTGGCCTTGCGCTACGTGCGCGAAGAAAACGATGCGCCAGTGGTTCTCGCCAAGGGTCAGGACCTCATTGCCTTGAAAATCAGAGAGATAGCCGAAAAGAACGGAATTCCGGTTTTCGAAGATCCACCCCTTGCACGCTCCATGTTTGCGCAAGTCTCGATCGATAGTGTCATCCCATCAGTATTCTACAAGGCAGTGGCAGAGCTCATTCACCGGGTATATGCCGCCGACGCCAGGAACAAACGGGTAAGATAAGCCGAATGAAGAAATGCCCCTACTCTTCTCAGCGTGAACGAATTCTTGCCGAAGCCATCAGCCCGGTTGCGACCGAGCTTCGGCTTCTCGACGCTTCGGATCTGATTTCGCTGCTGCGCTTCGAGTATTACGGCAGCATCGCCGATCTGGTGGCGTCCGCCGCGGAGCTCTTCTTTCATCCTGGCACGGTCAATTTCGGACTTGGAGGCAACTACACGCTGGAATGGGGTGGCAAGCCTGAGGTCGTCCTCGATCTCGAGATCAAGCCGCACGGCGTGACGGTCTATGCGCAGCTGACCCTGGCCGAGGAGCATGCTGGCATCGACATCAATCACATCGCCTTCCATGAACCGTCTGCCGATCCAGACGTGAACACGGCCTTTCTCGAACGAAGCCTGCGCGAAAGCCGGTACAATACAGGCTCGCTGCAGGCGCTTGCGGGCTGATGGATCCCTCCGACATGAAGCGTAAAGAGCCCGGCTGGTCCGCCCGGCCCGCGCTTGTCAGCTGATGTAGCCGAGGCGAATGGCCTTGGCGATTGCCTGGACGCGATTGACCGAATCCAGCTTGATCGTCGCCGAGCCGAGGTAGGCATTGACCGTATGGACCGAAAGGCCGAGCTTGTCTGCTATCTCTTCGCTGATGCGTCCGTCGCCGGCAAGTTGCAGGCAAGCGATCTCGCGTTCGCTCAACGCTTCCGCCGCCGCCGCGCGGCGTTCGTCCAGCGAGAGCAGATCCATCATGATCTGGCAGCTGCGGCCGTGAAGCTCCACGATCATGTCGCTGCCGGGATCAAGATAGTCGCCGGTAAAGACGACGAAGCCATTTCCTGCAGCACCGAGCCGCACCGGAAACGCGAGGCCTGAAAAGGGCAGAATGCCATCCATCAGCCGGGCCATGAACGGCGCGAAACTGGCAGAGCCGGGCGCGGCGCGATCATGGCCGCCAGCCCAGGACACAGGCAGGAGGGACTTTTCGATATGGTCCAGCAGCGCGTCGCCGTAACTGTCCACAAGGGCCTTGCTTGAGGCCGCCGCTGCCGAAGGTCCCCAGTTTTCCAGTTCGCAGACCAGACGCTGCTTCACCGGCAGACCCGAGCCGCTCATCCGGTAGACTGCAAAATTCTGGGCATCCGCCAGTTTCTGCATCGCGACCAGCCGCGGGAAGAGGTCGGAGCGGCTGCTTAGCCTGTTCAGGCGCACGCTGCGTATGTGTTCGGTACTACCCATCGCCCTGTTTGACGAATGCCCCATAAATTCCCCTCAGACGAGATTGTTTCTCACCGCAAACGCTATGGCCTCGGAGCGAGTTTTCGTCGCCGTCTTTCGCATGACGCTCGTAATGTAGTTGTTGATCGTATTGCGGGAGATGCCCAGGATCATCGCGATCTCATCGCTGGTTTTGCCCTCGGCGATCCAGAAGAGACATTCGAGTTCCCGCTCCGTCAGCTCGAAATCGCGCTCCGGCCGGGCGCCTCCGCACCGGAGCGAACTTGCGAGATAGCCTGCAAGAAGGCCCACGTCCCTCAGCCGCTCCGGCGACAGGATGAAGCCGTCATCGAAAAGGAACATCAGCGACAGCCGCGAACGGCCGACATTCAAGGTCAAGGAACAATACTGGCGGCTGGCGCCATCCGGCACCTCGGCATTGTCGGGCAGAAGCGTAAAATTCGGCTGGAAGAGCTGCATGCACTTTTCGAGCTCGGTCGTGCGTGCATAGCTCGTCGTCAGTGACGTCGCCAGGGCCTTCACGAGATCGAACGGCCAGTCCGAGGATACGATGAAATCGAGGTCGGCCTCCTGTATGAGGTCTGATCGTGCCAGCAGGTAATGCGACGCTCCGACGTAGTCCGTTAGCGTGCGAAGCGCGAGCTGCAATCTACCGCTAACGGCAATTTCGCTGAGCTGCCCAATAAGCTCCTCGCGAGAGCAAAGATTGACGGTCTGGAGACCAACAAAGTTCGCGGCCTGATTTTCGCCCTTAAGCAGTATGCGCATATCCATCGGCAACGTCCCGCAGCTGAGTGCCCGTTCCTGCAAGGCAGTGTCTGCGCAGGGCCGTCGCGGCCTGCGGCAATGACTAAACGAATCACCCAAGGGTAAGTCAGACGATAGAAACTACCATATCTGAGTTCTTGGGATTTACTCTTGCCGCTTTCCGTGCGCGTGATTCGCGCTCAGACATCGCTTGATTAGCTGGCCTGGAATCTATTGTGATTCTCCCTATATCGCAAACAACACTCCGTTCGGGCCAGCGCCATATAAGTACTTCTGCGCCACAATTCATATCTACTTCAAACATCGACGACCTTGTTCTGACTATCGAGAACAAATTCGCCTAAGCGGCGCGTCTCAAATGAATATGTATTTGCCGAGTAAGTTTTTTGGCTTCAGCAGGCGTACCGCCAAGCGATTGATCTTTAATTATGCAAAGAGCGACTTACGCACCCGCCTTGATCTGGCAAATAATCGATGCCCCATTCAATCATGTGCAAAATATGGCCCCGCGGCAGCTTTCGATAACAAGTCCGTGATCGGGCAAGCGGGTGGTTGAAAAGGTCAAGAATGGCCGGTCTCCCGGCCTTTCGTTCACGCGGCGTTGTCCACTGCCCATTTCCTGAGGATTTTTGCCGCGCGTTCCTCGTTGATCTCGACCATTCGCGCGAGCTTCCGCTCCGGGCCCTCCTTGACGCGGCGGTTGAAGTTTCCGTCGTCGTCGCCCAGGCTGAGCAGGTCTTCGGTGCTGTCGAAGCCGAAGTCCGAGCCGAACCCGTCCATGAGCGCGCCGCCGCCAGCCGCTCCGCCGGCCGGAGCGAAGTCAGGCAGTTCCAGGCCGACACTTTCTGAAGACGTGTCGCCGATGGTTCCCGCACCGCTGCTGCTGATGCTGCGCACCAGGGGCCGCACGCCCATCCAGACCACCACGAAGGCGACGCCCAGGAAGGCCAGCGAGTTGATGATGCCGGCCAGGTTGCGGCTAAGCATATCGATGACGCGAACGCCGCCGGCGGCATCTTCGAGAAGCTGGTTCTCGAGGAAGTCCATCGCCGTCACGGTGACGACGTCGCCGCGATCCGCACTGATACCGGCCGCTGAAGAGACGATCTTCTGCATCTCGGCCAGATAAGCATCGATCTTGGCCTGATCGACAGGTTCGCCAACCATCTGGGCGATACGACCTTTGTTGACGACAACGGCGATCGAGAGCTTCTCGATCTCGTAGCTGTTGCGCGTCGTGGCCGTCGTCTTGCTGTTGATCTCGTAGTTGGTCTGCTCTTCCTTCTTGTCCGACTTGTCCTGCGATTCCGGACTATTGCTGCCACCTTGCTCGGGTGCGGCCTGCGGAACATTCTGCTCGACGGTCGTTGCGTTATCGGACTGCTTCTGCTGCGACTGCGAGGCTTCCTTCGTCGTGCGCACGGAGCGCTCCACCTTTGATTCCGGATCGTAGACGGTCTCCTGGATCTGCTGCGCATCCGTGTTGAGATCGGCAGTCACGCTGGAGCGGAAATTGTCCATGCCGAGGAAGGGAGCCAGGGCCTTGTCGATATTCGATTCGACTTCCTGCTGGACGTTCTGGACGATGTTGAGCGAGCGGTTCAGCGAACTGTTGCTTGCCTCGTCGCCAGATGCGAGCAACTGGCCGGCGGAATCAAGAATCGTCACGTCATCGACATCAAGCCCAGGCACGGCCGAGGCGACGAGGTGGCGGATCGAGGTGGCGGCACTTCGGCCTGCCGCAGCGCTCGCCCGGATCATGACGGAGGCTGTCGGCTTCTGTTCCGCCTTACGGAAGTTTCCCACTTCCGGCATGACGATGTGGACGCGAGCGGCGGTGATGCCCGAGATGGACTGGATGGTGCGGCCAATTTCGCCTTCGAGCGCCCGCACGCGTGTGACTTCCTGCATGAAGGAGGTGAGGCCGAGTGAGCCGACATTGTCGAAGAGTTCGTAGCCTGCATTCGCGCTGTTGGGCAGGCCGCGCTCGGCAAGCAGCAGGCGGGCCTTGCCCGTCATGCCGGCAGGCACGGTAATGCTTGAGCCGTCCGAACCGACCTGGAAGCCGATATTGGCTTCCGCAAGAGCCATGCTGATCTGGTTGAGGTCAGGAGTATCAAGGCCGACATAGAGCGTTTCCTGCGCCGGCTTGTTAACGAAAAAGGCAGCAGCCAAGATAATTGCAATTGAAAAAACGCCAACGCCAGCGAGCGCCAACAAGCGTGTCCGCCCGAGCGAACCCAAGTTCTTAATGAGTTGAACTAACTGATTTAACAGATTCATTCTGTTCTCGCACGATCCGTCAAAGACAAAACAGGCTTATTGCCTCATTTGTTGATAGACGGCGAAACTTGTGCGAGCGTTTCGTCAGGGCAGTTCGGGAGCTTTCAAGTCAGAAGAAATCGAAGTCGCCGGCAGCCTTGCTGAGCGGTTGGGAATGGCCGTGGCGTGTGGCACCGCCGAGCGCTTTTTGCATTTCGGCAAGCTTGACCAGGCTGAGCGCGGTCGCGACGTCGACAACCCAGCTCTGCGGAATTTCGCCGGTGATCGTGTCAATGAATTCAGCAAGACCGCGGGTTTTCTGGACGGCAAGATCGATGCCCTGCATGATCTTCATGCTGTCGGGCGAGTGCAGGACATCGGCGCCACCGATTTCGAGAAGCTGCGGCTCGATGCGCTCGATGAGATAGGCGACATCGTGCAGTTCGGAAACGATACGCATGAGGATGTCCGGAAGCGCTTCGACCGGCGAAGGCACCTCTATCGTTCCACTGAAAGTCATAGAAAAACCCTCGTCATCAGAAAAACTCGATACTTGTTTCGACCGGCTTTTGGGGGGCGACAGGTCGCTGTTCGAGAGCCACCGTCTTCTGCGTTTCAGCGCCGGTCAGCGGGTACTGGCGCGCGCGGCCCGAAACCGGCCAGTATTCCAGCTTGCGGCCGTGTTCGCCGCCGGTACTGGAACTGACGACCGGGATACCTTCATCCTTCAGGAACTGCATGGCGAAGGCAGCGTTCTGTTCGCCGACATTGGAGAACGTCGAGATCGTCTTTGCCCCGCCGAAAATCTTGGCTTCCAGGCGGTCGCGGCGCGCGCCCTGCTTCAGAAGGCCGTTGATCAGCAATTCCATCAGGTGAACGCCATAGCGCGTCGCGTCCCCGCCACTCATCGGCGTGTTGCCCGTGCCTGGGAGCAGAAAGTGGTTCATACCACCGACACCTGCCACGGGATCGCGCAGACAGGCAGCCACACACGAACCAAGAATGGTCGTCAAAACCGCGGTCGGATCATTCAGGACCTTCCATTCGCCTTGAATGATATGAACGCGGCGGGCTGCCGCCTCGACGTTCATTTCAGCGCTCCGAACACGGCTTCGATCGCCGCCTTCATCTTTTCGATGGTGAAGGGCTTGGCAAGCACGTTGTTGGCGCCGAGCTGGGCGGCCTTCTGCACGAGAGCACGATCTCCCTGAGCAGTCAGGATGATGAAGGCAGCCTTCTTGGTTGCAGGATTGGTGCGTACGGCCTGCAACAGACCGAGACCATCCATCTTCGGCATGTTGAAGTCCGAGATCACCAGATGATGCGGCTGTTGGGCCATGATCTTCATGCCCTGCTCGCCGTCGCCGGCAGCCGTGATCTGCTTGAAGCCGAGCTGGGTCAGCGCATCGCTGAGCAACAACCGGCTCGTGACCTGATCGTCGACGATCAGAACTTTGATTTTCTCCGCAATCGACATTATTCTGTTCCTTCCTTTCGGGCGGCTGTCATTTTCAGTATTTCTTCGCCGATGGCATTCAGTGGCAGCTGCTGCTCAACGGCACCCAGTTCATAAGCCACTCGCGGCATCCCATAGACGACGCAAGTCTTTTCGTTCTGTCCGAGAGTGCGTGCGCCGGCATGGCGCATCTTCAAGAGGCCAGCCGCACCATCGCGGCCCATGCCTGTCAGGATCACGCCGACCGCATTGCGTCCGGCAAATTCGGCAACGGAATCGAAGAGAACGTCGACGGAGGGGCGGTGGCCGTTTACCGGATCGCGCTCGACGAGACGGCAACAGGGTGCGGACGCATTCGCGACCTGTAAATGACGCTCTCCGCCTGGTGCCAGATAAATCTTACCAATCTCTAAACGTGCGCCATCCTTCGCTTCTTCAACGACCGGAGCACAGAGACGATTGAGGCGGTCGGCAAAGCTTTTCGTGAAGGCCGGCGGCATATGCTGGGTGATGACCGTCGGCGGGCAGTTGGCCGGGAACTTCTGCAGCACCGCGATCAGCGCTTCGACGCCACCGGTCGACGAACCGATCGCAACGATCTTGCGGCCGACCCGGAAATCGGCGACCGATACCGGCGGAACCGGAACAGCTGGCGGCTGCACGAACTGGCGCTGCGTGCGCGCGGCAGCCTTGACCTTCTCGGCCAGATCGCCGAACGGACGCGGCTCGCCTGGGGCAGGCTTTCCGACGCAATCGAAGGCCCCGATCTCGAGCGCGGCGAGCGTGGCCTCGGCGCCGCGGTGGGTCATGGTGGAGACCATGATGACCGGCATGGGGCGAAGCCGCATGATCTTCTCGAGAAATTCCAAACCGTTCATGTTCGGCATCTCGATGTCGAGCGTGACGACATCGGGATTGAGCTTCTTGATCGCTTCGCGCGCTTCCAGCGCATCGCCCGCCTGGCCGATGACGTTGACGTCCGGATCGGAACTCAGGACGGCGCTGATCAGCCCACGCATCGTGGGAGAGTCGTCAACGACGAGAACTCTTGCCGGTGCGCTCATCCCTTTCTCCCCAATCCGCTCGTGGTGTGGCGATAGGTGGTAACGCCGATATTGTCGAAGACGTGCTTTGCTTCGCCGGAAACGCGCTCGGAGTGGCCGATGTAAAGATGTCCGCCTTCCGGCAGCAGTTCGGCAAAGCGCGACCAGATCTTCATCTGCGTCGGTTCGTCGAAGTAGATCACGACGTTGCGGCAGAAGATGACGTCGAACTTGCCCTTGAAGGGCCACTGCGCCATCAGGTTCAGCTCGTTGTAGGTGATCAGGCGCTTGAGGCGGTCATCGACCTGGAATTTGCGGCGCCCATCCATGTTGACTTCCGTGAACCACTGCTTGCGCATGGCCAGCGATACGGTTTCGAGAGCCGTCTCGTCGTAACAGCCGGCCCGAGCGAGATTCAGTATCTTCGGGTCGATGTCGGTCGCAAGAATCTTGAAATCGTAGTCGGCGACATTGGGCATCATCGAAAGCACCGTCAGCGCAATCGAGTAGGGCTCCTGCCCGTCGGAAGATGCCGCCGACCAGATACGGACCCGCCCGCCCGTCTTGGCGCGACTGAGAAGCTCCGGCAGCACGTGGTCCCGCAGGTGCTCGAAGTGATGGTTCTCGCGGAAGAAGCGCGTGAAGTTGGTCGTCAGATGCGAAAGCATTTCGCGGCGCGGCGCAGCGCCCGCAGGCGAAGAAACCAGCGAGCAGTATTCGCGAAAACCTGAAAGGCCGAGATTGCGGATATGCTTGGAAAGACGCGAATAGACCAGCGAAGCCTTGGTCTCGTTCAGGAAAATCCCAGCATCCGAGTAGATCATCGCGGCGATTTCCATGAGGTCACGGCGCGTCAGCGGATATTCGCCGCTCGCCAGGACCTCTTCCGGGTTCCCCTGCCTGAGATCTTTTGCACTCGACGCATTCATGCAGCTTCGCTTTCGGTATCGGGAAACAGTGCTTCCAGTTCGACGAGGCAGATCATCCGCTTTTCGATCGCAAGAATGCCGCGGGCAAACTGGCGCTCTGTGTCGGAAGTAATTTCCGGCGTCGGTTGAATATTGTCATCGGTGACGGTGAGGATGTCCGAGACTGCGTCGACGAGCAGGCCGACGACCTTCCGCCGGACCTGCGCGACGATGATGACGTGACGTACCGACGGCTCGGAGGGCTTCATTCCGAGCCGTGCCGAAAGATCGATGATCGGCAGCACCGCGCCGCGCAGGTTGATGATGCCCTTCATGTCAGCCGGCGAATGCGGCATCGCCGTTGCCGGCGTCCAGCCGCGGATTTCGCGAACCGACATGATGTTGACGCAAAATTCCTGGTCGCCGATGCGGAACGCGATGAGCTCGCGATCCCCCTGGCTCAGATTTTTCACGGTATGCGACATGACCTATCCAGCTGCTGCCAACGACATTTCGGGTTTCAGTGCCTGGCCGCGCGAAGCGCCGACCACGGCATCGACATCGAGGATGAGCGCCACGCGCCCGTCGCCGAGGATCGTTGCCGCAGCGATGCCCGGTACATGCGTATAGTTCGCCTCAAGGCTCTTGATGACGACCTGACGCTGGCCCTGGATCGCATCGACCATAAGGGCGCGCTGACCGCCGCCTTCCGATTCGACGAGCAGTGCGACGCCTTCGACCGGGTTTGCCTGCGTTGCGCGGAAGTTCAAGATGCGGCCGACATCGACCAGCGGGCAGAAGCTGTTGCGGATCGAGATCAGGCGGTGGTTGGCGCCGAATGAATGGATCGCAGCAGCTTCCGGCTGCAGTGTCTCGACAATGGCGGTCAGCGGTACCACAAGCGTCTGGCCGGCGACCGTGACCACCATGCCGTCGAGGACGGCAAGCGTCAGCGGCAGGCTCATCGTGAAGACCGAGCCATGGCCCGGACGCGAGGTGATGTTGATGCGGCCGCCAAGGGCCTGGATCGAGCGCTTGACGACGTCCATGCCGACGCCGCGCCCCGAAATGTCGGAGATCTTGTCGGCCGTCGAGAAGCCGGGCAGGAAGATCAGGTTGTCGATTTCCTCGTCCGAAAGGTTGGCGTCGGCGGGGATCAGGTCGTTGTCGATTGCCTTCTGGCGAACCTTCTCGCGATTGATGCCGGCGCCGTCGTCGGCGAGCTCGATCAGGATGCGGCCCGAACGGTGCTTTGCCGTCAGACGAACCGTGCCTTCGGTATTCTTGCCGGCTGCCGCACGCTTCTCCGGCGTTTCGATGCCATGGTCGACCGCATTGCGGATCATGTGCGTCAGTGGTTCGGCCAGCTTGTCGATGACCGTCTTGTCGACTTCGGTGTTTTCACCTTCGGTGATCAGACGAATGGTCTTGCCGGTCATGTCGGCGATTTCGCGAACGATGCGCGACATACGCTGGAAGACCGGCTTAACCGGCTGCGCGCGGATCGCCATGACTGAATCCTGGATCTCGCGGGTGAGCTGTTGCAGCTCTTCGAGACCCATGTTGATGGACGAGGTGCCGGTCGTGTCGTTCTCGATGACACTCTGGGAGAGCATCGCCTGGTTGATGACAAGCTCGCCGACGAGATTGATCAGGCGGTCGACGCGATCAAGATCGACACGGATCGTCTGGCCGGCTGCGGCATTATTCTGGGCAGCGGCGGCAGCGCTTGCGGCAGCCGTAGCAGCAGCTTCCTTCTTTTCGACACGAGCTGCGGCGGCTGCCATCTGGGTGACGTTTGAGACCGTCTCGGCGGCGGCAACGGCAGCTGCAGCATCCGAATTCGGCTCCGTCGGTGCCTCGGCAGCACCCTCATCCAGGATCGAAAGGTCGAAGGGAACGGGGATCATCGGCAGTTCGTCGTTGGGCGACACAGAAGGTTCGGCCCCGACCGCCTTAACGCTCAGATCGCAATCCCATTCGGCGAACTCGAAAACGGCGTGGATGGCATCCTCTCCCTTGTCCGTCTTCAGCGTGATATTCCAGCTGAAATAGGCAGCCTCGGCATCGAGATCGTCGAGGCCCGGCAGATCGTCCATGTTGCAGTAGCTGCTCATCTCGCCCAGGCGGGAGAGATCGCGCAGCAGAAGCGTGGCGTCGTTGCCCTTCGAATAGAGGTCGGAGCGTGGCTTGAAGGCAATTTCATAGACGGGAATACCGGAACCGACCTCTTCCTCGTCGCCGAAATCGTCGAAGGAGAAGGGTATCGGCTGGAAGCCGCTGTCATCGGTTGCCTTAGGGGCCGGCGCCGCAGCCGCGAGGGCAGGCGCCACCTTTGCGGCAGGTTTCGGCGCCGGCACTTCAGCGGCTGTGGAAGGAGATGGCAGCTCTCCGTTCGCCAGCGCTTCCAGTTCCTTCACCAGACCCCGGCTGCGGCTCTCGTCGACGCTGCCGCCGTCGCGGGCGGCGTTGGTGAGGTCGGCAAGCACGTCAGCCGACTTCAGCATGACCTTCAGGACATCCTGTGACGGCTCAAGCCTGTTGGAACGAACGCAATCAAGTGTGGTCTCGAACACATGGGCGAAGGCGACGAGATCGTCCAGACCGAAGGCGCCGGCGCCGCCCTTGATCGAATGGACGGCACGGAACACCGCGTTGACGGTTTCCGGATCGCGATCGCCATCATTCATTTTCATGAGACCGGCTTCCAGTTCGGCGAGCTGTTCCTCGCATTCCTGGAAAAAGATCTCTTTGATTTCGTTCATATCCATAGGAGAGAATCCTGGGTTTAAGCGGTTACGCGCTCAATGGCATCGATCAGCTTGGCAGGGTCGAACGGCTTGACGATCCAGCCAGTGGCGCCGGCCTGGCGGGCGCGGTTCTTCTTTTCAGCGTCGCTTTCGGTCGTCAGCACCAGGATCGGGATCGCCCGATACTTCTCGTTGCGCCGAACTCCTTCGATGAAACCGAAACCGTCGAGGCGCGGCATGTTGATATCGGTCACGATGACGTCCGGGTTGGATTCTTCCAGGACTTCAAGGCCTTCAACGCCGTCTTCGGCCTGGATCGTCTCGAAGCCCGCATTGTTGAGCGTCACGAGAAGCATGTTTCGGATGGTCCGTGAATCGTCCACGGTAAGCACTTTTTTCTTCATTGCCGGATCTCCTTGGCAAGCAGGTGGTCGATGTCGACGCCAACCAGCTGCATGGTTTTGTGAAATGCGTCGGACGCTTTCGTGAAGGTGAACGAATGTTTGTCCTCGTTCCAGGTCTTCGCCGCAGCCATCAGAACCTGAGCGCACAGGCCGCCGAGGCGCTCAACGGCGGACGCATCGATCGAAAGATCGCTGCCACGCGCTGAGATAAGCTTGTCGCGCAAGGCCGAAGCCTCGTTGAGGTCAAGCACCGCTGCCAAATTCAGCGTCTTCCCACTCTTCTTTGCTGCCATCAGCTTTTCCTTGTCCCCTTGTCCCGTGCCCGCAAGAGCGAGGCGCGGTCATAATCCCATAGGTTAGTAGACATTCCGGCCGCCTCCGAAACTCGCAGCCGGACGGGAGAACCCGAAATCCTCCTCGTCGTACTGCTCGTCCAGCGTGGCGGGACGGGCCGCGGTTCCGATACTGCGTTGGCGCGAAGCGGCAAGCGGCGCGGCGTCGATGCGGGCGTTTTCCCGGGCTATGCGGAAGGAGCGTATTGTCTGCCCCAGTTCGAGGATCACCGCGTGCAGATGATCAGCGCCTTCGGCTGCGCGGTGGGCCGATGCCGCGCTGTCGGCAACCTGCCTGCCAAGCGCCTTGACGCCAGCTGTCACCGTGTCGAGGCTTGCGGCGTGTTCACCCGTCTGGCTTGCAATCGTCGAAATTGCCGCATTGATGCCGGTTACCTGCCGCACGATGTTGCCGATGGAATCCTGAGTGCGGCCGACCATCTGAACCCCGGCATCGACCTGTGCCTTGGTCGTCGTGACAAGGCTCTTGATTTCGCTGGCGGCTTCGGCAGAACGTTGCGCAAGCGCCCGCACCTCCTGCGCCACGACCGCAAAGCCGCGACCGGATTCGCCGGCACGCGCCGCCTCGATACCCGCGTTCAGCGCCAAAAGGTTCGTCTGGAAGGCGATCTCGTCGATTGCGCCAATGATCTGACCGATCTTTTCAGCGGACTGCTCGATATCCGCCATCGCACTGATGGCCTGGCCGACGACCAGACCGCTCTCTTCTGCCGCCGCGCGCGTGCAGGCCGCGGCCTTTTCCGCAGCGCGGCTTTCCGATGCGCCGTTGCGGACACTTCCGGCGATTGCTTCGAGCGCTGCTGCCGATGTCATGAGTTGTTGCGAATGACCGGCAGCATCTTCCGAAGAGCCCTGCGAGGCAGCCGCGAGCGAACGGGTGGAGAGTTCGGCCTTTGCCGTGCGCTCGCTGATTGAGGCAAATTCGGCCTGAAGGTTGTCGAGCGCCGCATTGAGTGCACCGGCGATATCGGCGTAGGCTTCGTCACCCCCGGTGGCTGCGCGCACCGTCAGGTCTCGGGCTGCGAGGCCGTCGACCACGTCACCGAAAATCCGCGCGACCTGCGCCTTGTCGTCTTCACGCTGCTCGGCAAGCGCGCGCTGCTGGGAGGCACGAAGTGCATTGAAGCGCAGCGAAACGGCGATTTCGACATCGACCATGACGAGACGGATGATGGCTGTCATCATCTGCGAAATTTCTCGCGCGCGCCGCTTGGCGCCCGGCAGCAGCGGCTTGCCTGCCAGCTCGCCTGCGAGACCGGAAACGATATGCTCCAGCATGACGCCATGGCCGGCCACGTGCCAGCGCGGATCGAGCCCCATCTTGCTTTGGCTGTCGGAAAGAACCTTGACGCGCTCTGCATAGAGGCTGTCGAAACGCGCATCAGTCAGCACGTCCCAGTGCGAGGACTGAAGATCGTGCAGGCGATCGAGCTGACGCTCATTCTGGAAATTGCAGGCTGCGTCGGGGAAGGCTTGGAAGCGCTGGAACAGGTCGCGAAGACCGCTCTTCAATCGGGCTTCGAGCATCGGCCGGTGACGGCGCACCGCCTCGCATTGCGCGGCATCGAGACCGGCAAAGCGCAGACGATCGCGAAGGCTTCCTGCCTGCGCGCCCTTGGCCTGTTCTGATGGCATGTCCTGCCCCAATGCCTATCCCCAACCACATTCCGGACAAGGTCCGGTGAAAAACCGTTGTGCTCCATCCGATGAGCGCATTTCAGGGAAACGGCCTGTGCCGCCAACGGCGCAAACCGCAGGGCGCAAGTATCCCGATCAGCAAATCTGTTTCGGAAAAGAGATGGATACCGGATCGAGCCGGTACGGCGGGACGGCTTCATGCCTGGTGGGAACGAGCAAACATCTTCCCATTCCGACGTGTCTTGCAATGTTTATGGTTAATTCCTTGCTTGAAGGTTAATAGGCGTTTTAGCAAACCGCCCCTTCCAAGCATTTCGAGCACGTTCAATGAAATAGTCCAGCGCAGTTGCAGGCGCGCTACAAGTCCCGCGCAAGCTCTATGATATATCCACACCTCAGACATGACATGATGTCGTTAAGGATAGAGCAATGATTGTTCTTGGACTGGGTTCCTGCCTCATCGCGATCGCCACGCTCGCCGCCGTCGCCCTGCTCGACCGGATCGAGGCCAATCGCGACAGCCTCATCCTGCGCGTGCTCTAAAAAGAGTTGGCGCCTGCGGCATAGTGGGCATTCTTCCGCCGCCCAGTTGGCAGCTCTCTTCCTCTGATGTATCGCAGGCGCCTTGAGCTCAGCGGAAGTTGTTCATGACTGCCAGAACCGGCCTCTTCATCATTCTCGCCGTCACCTTGTGGCGCATCGTGATGCTGCAATTCGACACGACGGATTTCTTCGTCGACGAGGCGCAATACTGGTTCTGGTCGCAGAACCTCGACTTCGGCTATTATTCGAAGCCACCGATGATTGCCTGGTTCATCCGGTTAATGACGGAAATTGCCGGCTCGACCGACATCTTCTGGGTGCGACTGTGCGGGCCTCTCGTGCATATGGCCACGGCCTTGCTGCTGATGCAGTTCGCAAAGCGCGTTGCCGGTCCAAAAATCGAAGGCTGGACCGGTGTCATCTATATCACGATGCCTGCCGTTGCGCTCTCCTCCGTCTTCTTCTCCACCGATGTCATCCTTCTGTTTTTCATGACAATCGGCCTCTGGGCCTATTTCAGGCTGACCGAGAGCCGCTCAGGCGCACTTGCGCTCGTCATGGGTGTCGCCTTCGGCTGCGCCTTCCTGTCGAAATACGCGATCCTTTTTATCGTTCCCGGCGGGCTGATCGGGCTGCTTATGGTTCCGGCCGCACGGATCGCCTGGCGCGATTTCTTCATTTCGGTCGCCGCCGCCCTTGCCGTTGCTTCACCAAACCTGTGGTGGAACGTCACCCACGACGCGACCACGGTGCGCCACACCGAAGACATCGCAAAGTGGGACCAGATGCAGCTGAATTTTGGCGGCGCGCTTGAATTCTTCGCCGCACAGTTCGGGGTCGTCGGGCCGATCATCTTCTTGGCGATGCTTTGGGCGACGTTGCGCATGATCAAAGGCCAGAGCGGCGAGAAGGAAAAGCTCCTCATCTGGCTCTCCATGCCCGTCGTCCTTTTGATCACCCTGCAGGCCTTTGTCGCCAAAGCCGAGGCAAATTGGGGCGTTCCGGCCTATGTCGCCGGCACCGTCCTCGCCGTCTGGGTGCTCACGCAGCTATGGCCGAAGGGACTTCACATTTCACTCATCGTCGGCGCCGTTGCGAGCTTCCTTTTTCCACTTGCGACGATCTTTGCGCATCAATTGATACTTCCGGGCGGCAATGAAGCGATGAAGCGCTACCTCGGCCGCAGCGAAATCAGCCGAAAAGCCGGTGTACTGGCCAAGCAGGCCGGACTTAGTATCGTCGTCACCGACAATCGCGATTTCGTCGCCGACATGTTCCATACGCTCAGGAACGAACCGCTCAAGATCTATTCGCGTCCGCCCGCAGGTTTCCCGGCCAATTACTACGAGCAGAACTTCGCACTGCCGGCCGATGTGCAGGAGCAGGTTCTTTTCGTCACGCGCAACGAACTGACCTGCGCAGCCGCGGCGCCAGAACTGGTCAAAAGCTGGCAGCCGGCCGACGGCTACTATCGCGGCAGGACGATCAATGCATACAAGGCGCCTGCCAGCTGCCTTAGACCGCAAAGCTAGAGACTGCCCGCCGGAGGAAGGCAAAGCCCTGTGCCTGCTCCTTCGATTTCAACGAAGCGAACACCGCCCTTCTCGAAGGCCAGGCGTAGCTGCGCCTCGGTGGCGCGATGGATTTCATGGTTCAGCCCTTCGTAGTCGCGTATCGTACTGCGCGAAACCGAGGCCTTGGCGGCAAGTTCGGCCTGCGTCCAATCGAGCAATCCGCGTGCCGCCCGGCATAAAGCGGGCGTAAGAATAGTCTCCCTGGCGCCTTGACCCATGATCTCAATCCACCCATATTGGCCAATATAAGCCATATATGTCACTTTTTACGCAGGAATTCCAGAGCAGGGAGAGAGCGATGCCCCACGACACGCCGTTGATTTCGACGATCGTCGGGGGCCTCGTGCTGGCGTTTATCCTTGGGGCCATCGCCAACCGCCTGAAATTGCCGCCGCTTGTCGGCTATCTCGTTGCCGGCATTTTCGTTGGACCACACACCCCGGGCTATGTGGCAAATCAGGACCTCGCGCCCGAACTTGCCGAAATCGGCGTCATCCTGTTGATGTTCGGCGTCGGCCTGCACTTCTCGCTCAAGGACCTGCTTTCGGTACGCGGCATAGCCGTGCCGGGAGCCATCGTCCAGATCGCCTTCGCCAGCCTGCTCGGCTGGGGCCTCGGCGCGATGATGGGCTGGTCGACCGGCGGCAGTCTCGTCTTTGGTCTCGCACTCTCCGTCGCCTCGACCGTCGTTCTCCTAAAGGCGCTGCAGGAACGCCGGCTCGTGGAAACGGAACGCGGCAAGATCGCTGTCGGCTGGCTGATCGTCGAGGACTTGGCCATGGTCCTCGCGCTCGTGCTGATACCCGCAGCCGCCAGCATCGGCGGTGGTGAACATGGGCCGGTCGAACCGCTTTCGGCCGGCCTCAACCGTCTGCTCGGGCTCGATCTCGGCATTTCCGGCATCGTCGGCATGACGCTGGTGAAAGTGGCGCTCTTTGTCGCCCTCATGCTTGTCTTCGGCCGCAAGCTCATTCCCTGGACAATGCACCGGATTGCCCATACCGGCTCGCGTGAACTCTTCCGCCTCGGCGTGCTCGCCATCGCGCTCGGCGTCGCTTTCGGCGCTGCAAAGCTCTTTGGCGTGTCGCTTGCACTTGGAGCCTTCTTCGCGGGCATGGTGCTTGCAGAAAGCGAACTGAGCCATCGCGCCGCCCAGGAGAGCCTGCCGCTTCGCGACGCTTTCGCTGTGCTCTTCTTCGTCTCCGTCGGAATGCTCTTCGATCCAAACATCCTGATCGAAAGGCCACTGCCGGTCCTGGCAACCGTCTTCATCATCGTCATCGGCAAGTCCGTCGCCGCCTTCCTCATCGTTCTGCTCTTTCAAAAGCCGGCCGGTACCGCACTGACGATCTCGGCGAGCCTGGGACAGATCGGCGAATTCTCCTTCATCCTGGCTGCCCTCGGCGTCGACCTCGGCCTGCTGCCGGAAGAAGGCCGCGATCTCATTCTCGCAGGCGCAATCATCTCGATCATCCTCAACCCGCTGCTCTTCTTCGCCTGCGACCGCATGCGCCCGCTTCTTTCCCGTCCGAAGCGGGAGGAGGCTCCAATCGATACAACCGCTGCAGCCGAGGCACTCGTCGAGCCCTCCGAACCCGAAGACGACATAAGGCCGACATCGCTTTCCGGCCACGCCATCCTCGTCGGCTACGGCCGCGTCGGCAGCATCGTCGGTCAGAACCTAAAGTCTTCGGGCATGCCTTTCCTGGTCATAGAGGTTTCCGAAAAGCGGACCGAAGAACTTGCTGGGCAAGGCGTTGCGACGGTTCTCGGCAATGCCGGCGCGCGCGAAGTGCTCGATCTCGCCAATCTTCCCGGCGCGCGCAGCCTGGTGATTGCCATCCCGGATGCCTTCGAAGCCTGCCGTGTTGCCGAATACGGCCGCAGCGTGAACCCGTCGATCCTGATTGTCGCCCGCGCCCATTCGGACGCTGAAGTCGATGAGTTGAAACAGTACGGGGCCGATACCGTCATCATGGGCGAGCGAGAAATCGCCATGGGAATGGTTGACCGGCTCGCCCAAGTGCATCATGACAGTCCGGCCTATGAAGATGGGCATGGGACTGATACAATTCCGGGCACGGCCGCAGCGCCGTCGAAGAGCGAATGACGGGTTTTTACGCTTTTGATTCGATTTGAGAGCGAGATTGCAAAGGATGACGGGCAAGGGCTCGATGCACGCCGGTTGAGTGCCCGCATCGCGGTTACGCTCGTCCTTGCGATTGCCGCCTATATCGGCCTCCTCATCGGCAGCAATGTCATTCAAGGTCCCTCAGCCTCGGACAACAATGCGCTGATCTTGCCCGGCAAGGAAACGCAGCCCTCCCATCTGACCGTCCGCGACGCTGTTCGCGGCATTCTCGCCGCCGATCGCAAGGTTGCGCCGAAACAAACGCTTCACGATTTTGGCCCGGTTCCCCTGCCGGTGCCGCCGCGTCTCGAATTCGCAAAGTGGAGCCCGCCTGCGGCTCTGCCGCCGATCGATACCGCTCTTCGTCCGGCGGCTCTGCCGGGCAATCAGCCGCGAGCCCCGCCTGCGGCTTGACATCGCGACTATCGCGCCTTTGCAGAATCACATGACACACCGCCAGCGCATCGCGCCGGTATATCATATTCAAGGAATACAACGACATGCGCACCTCACCATGGCTGGTGCTCACCTACACGGTGATCATCCTCTTCGGCATTCTGACGGCGTTGCCGAACGTCCTGCCGCAAAACGTCCTCGACCGCGTACCGTCCTGGCTGCCCCACGATCAGGTCTCCCTTGGTCTCGACCTCCGCGGCGGCTCCCATCTGGTTCTCGAAGTCGACGAATCGGAACTGACGAAGGAACGCCTGCAATCGCTCCTGCAGGATACCCGCCGCGTGCTGCGCGAAAAGGGTGTCGCGACCAGCTCGGTCGCCCGCAACCAGAACCAGATCGTCGTGACGCTCACGGATCCGACGCAGCGCGATGCTGCCATCAGCGATCTGCAGACGCTTGCGAACCCGGTGGGAGTCGGCCTTACCGCAGGTCAATCCGACCTCGATATCGCTGCCCGCGGCGCAAACAACATCACGATGACCTTCTCCGAAGCCGGAATCACGCAGAACGTGAACTCGGCCGTCGAACAGAGCCTCGAGGTCATCCGCCAGCGCGTCGACCAGGTCGGCGTTGCCGAACCGACGATCCAGCGCGTTGGCGCAAACCGTATCCTCGTTCAGCTTCCGGGCACGCAGGATCCGACCCGCCTGCGCCAGCTGCTCGGCTCCACGGCCAAGATGACATTCCACATGCTTGCCCCGAACAACGCCCCGGCACCGGGCGTGACCATGATGAAAGACGAGGAGGGCAATACCTATCCGGTGGAAGACCGCGTCGAAATTTCCGGCGACCGCCTTTCGGACGCCCGCGTCGGCTTCGACCAGAACACCCGCGAGCCGATCGTCAGCTTCCGCTTCGATAGCGCCGGCGCAACCCGCTTTGCAGATATTACCCGCCAGAATGTCGGCAATCCGTTCGCCATCGTCCTTGACGGCAAGGTGCTGAGCGCGCCCGTCATTCGCGAACCGATCACCGGCGGCTCCGGCCAGATTTCCGGCAGCTTCACGGCTGAAAGCGCCACCACGCTTGCGGCAATGCTGCGCGCCGGCGCCCTTCCCGCCAAGCTCACGGTGATCGAGGAACGCACCGTGGGCGCCGATCTCGGCGGCGACGCCATCAAGAAGGGCCTGACCTCCGGTCTCATCGGCTTCGCACTCGTCGTCGGCTTCATGTTCTTCCTCTATGGCGCATGGGGTCTGCTCGCAAACGTCGCGCTGTTCCTGAACGTGATCTTGACCTTCGCCGGCCTGACGCTGATCGGCTCGACGCTGACACTGCCCGGCATTGCCGGCGTCGTCCTCGGCATCGGTCTGGCGGTGGATGCGAATGTTCTCATCAACGAGCGTATCCGTGAGGAAACCCGCAAGGGCCGCGGGGCATTCGCTGCGATCGACGCCGGCTTCAGCCGCGCCTACTCGACCATCGTCGACAGCAACATGACGGCACTGATCGCGACCGTGCTGCTGTTCTGGTTCGGCTCCGGACCGGTTCGCGGCTTCGCCGTCACCATGGGCCTCGGCATCATGATCTCAATGTTCACTGCCGTTTCCATCGTTCGCGTCGCGATGATGGCGATCGTCCGTCGCACGAAGATGAAGGTCATCAACATCAAGCCGCTGCTTCCGATCAGTCTCGTTCCAGACGGTACGCAAATCCACTTCATGAAAGCGCGCTTCTTCGGCCTTGCGCTTTCGGCCGCCCTTTCCATCATTTCCGTCGTGCTGTTCGTCACACCGGGCCTCAACTACGGCGTCGACTTCCGCGGCGGCATCCAGTTGGAAGTGAAGACGGCACAGGCCGCCGATCTCGCCTCCTTCCGCGAAGGCCTCGATGCCCTGGGCCTCGGCGAAGTGGCGCTGCAGTCCTTCGGCGACAGCAACCACGTGCTTATCCGGGCCGAGCGCCAGCCGGGTGGAGAAGAAGCGCAGACGACCGCCGTCAATCAGCTGAAGGCAGAGATCGTCAAGATCGATCCGTCGGCAACGATCGAACGGACGGAAGTCGTTGGCCCGAAAGTCAGCGGCGAGCTCGCGGTCGCCGGTATACTCTCGGTCGTTCTCGCAAGCCTGGCCATGCTCGTCTATATCTGGGCGCGCTTCGAATGGCCATTTGCCGTCGGCGCCATCGCCACCCTCATCCTGGATGTGACGAAGACCATCGGCTTCTTCGCGCTTACCGGGCTCGACTTCAACCTGACGGCCATCGCGGCCCTCTTGACGCTGGTCGGTTATTCGGTGAACGACAAGGTCGTGGTCTACGACCGCATGCGTGAAAACATGCGCCTCTACAAGTCGATGCCGCTTCGCGAGCTCATCGACAAGTCGATCAACGAAACCCTCGGCCGAAGCCTCTATACCTCCGCCACCGCTTTCCTTGCCATGCTTCCGATGGCGATCTGGGGAGGCAGCGCGGTCGAGAGCTTTGCGATCCCGATGGTGTTTGGCATTGCCGTGGCCGCGCTCTCCTCGGTCTTCATCGCAGCGCCGATCCTGCTCTTCCTCGGCGACTGGCGCCGCCGCCACGCCAAGCAAGTGGCGGCATCCCCTGGCGCCGAGCCGGAAATCATTCCGCCGGGCGCCACCGAGCCGCGCAAGTCGATCGGCTGATAAGTCTTCGATACAGACATTCCGAGGGCGCCGGTTGCCGAACCGGCGCCCTCTTTCTATTTTCACTGCAAAGAAGCGGAGGTTGTGTTCAATGTCATCCGGTCCAACGCCAACTGCTGTTTCGAGCACCAGCGAGGAGCGCATTAGGCGTTTTCTGGCGACGGCTTCACACGACCTTCAATCGCCGCTCCGCCACATTGCGATGTATGCCGAAATCCTCCTGGATGAGCTCGGCGACAAGCTCGATAGCGAGCAGCACGAAAGCCTCACGGCGATCCTTCAAAAAGCCCAGACTGCCCAACGCCTCACCAAGGCGCTGATGAGCTTTGCCGCCGGCACGCCGCAGGTTTCGCGGGCTCCGGTGGAACTCGGCCCGCTCGTCGACGATCTCTGGACCGAATTGACGACCGAGATGGGCGCCCATGACGCGAGTATCGGCCATGACAACCTTCCAACCCTCAACACAGATGCGGCCCTTCTTTCGACAGTGCTGACGAACGTTCTTGCCAATGCGCTGCATTATCGGGGTGCGGCGGCACCCCGTGTCGACCTGGCGGCAGAAAGGAGCGGCAGCGACTGGCTGATCCATATTTCCGACAACGGGCGCGGCATCGATCCGGCCCATCAGGAGAGGATATTCGAGCCTTTCTGGAAACTGCCCCAGCATGAAGCCGTGACCGGTCCCGGCCTGGGACTGACGGTTTCGCGCGAACTGTTAAATGCGCTTGGCGGTGAACTGATGCTCAGCCATTCAAGCCACACGGGCAGCCGCTTCACTATCCGGTTGCCCGCCTGAACTCGATCAGATCGTGTAGTCGTCCTTCCAGAAGTCGGGCAGGTCGTACTTCACGAATTCGCGGATGATATATTGCAGCGTGCGCGCGTCGATCTCGTCCTTGCCGATCCGAAAATCGACGCCATAATCCGGAAACTGCTGGAAATAGCCATCCGAAATGTCCGTTGAAACAACGCCGATCGGTCCCGTGTAGCCGATGCCGCGAAGCTCGGGCACCGTCTCGCGGAAATCGGCATTCGGCAGCAACCGGTTGTCGAGCAGGATGAGATCGAAGCGGCCACCCTTGACCTTCTCCAGCGCGTCGCTGATGGACTGCGAATATTCGACATCGACGGCAGGCTCGGAAAGGCTGCCAATCTTCTTCTTCAGCGACCTGAACTCGATGAATTCGTCATCCACGAACAGGACCTTGACGGCATCTCCCGGAACCGCTTCGGCGCTCATGCTGTTTTCCCCGTCACGAAACCAAACCATTCCTGAGGGCAATCGCCACCATATGAACGCGGTTCACTGCATCAAGCTTTCTGGCGGCGGCCGTGATATGCGAATTCACAGTGTGCTCCGACAATCCGAGAATGATCGCGATCTCGGCTGAAGTCTTGCCTTCGCTGGTCCATTTGACAATTTCCGCCTCCCGCTGCGTCAGGCGCCCTGACATCTCCTGCGTCAAGATTTCCTCGTAAAGTTTGTCGAAAATACGCATGGCATCGAGCATAACGTCGGCAATTTCTCCTTGATCGGGCTCAGGCCGCATGCCGCTGAGCACGAGGCAGTAGCGCCGCCCCTCCGGCGTGAAGAGAGGAATGAGCAGAAAGGTATTGCCATTGAATTCGTTGAATACGAGGTCGGCCCCGATCGATCCGCACTTGCCGTAGACCGGCGTCGTCAGGAATTGCGCGGTCTTTGCCTTCAGCGCGCCAAGCGCCTCCTTGAGCATGCGGATGAAAAGCTGGAGCCTGCGTTCGGCAACATTGGTGATGACGATTTCGCGTTCGCCGAAGGGCGCGTTCGCCTCGGAAATCCGGGCAAGCGCAAAGTTGTCGAAGTGATAGTGCTGTGCCGCCGCCTTGAAGAGGCGGAAAAAGTCGGTGCGATTGATCGCCCGGCTGAGCTCGGGCCCTGTATGAAATGGAACCGCCGCAGCGTTGGTCATTCCAGCAAAATCCCTATGTGAAATCTCCCGAAGTCATCCTCATCCCGAAATCTTGGGATATACGTCCTTGATGCGAGAAGTTAGAAAAATGTCGAGGCAATTGATGAGGATAAAGGGATGGGGACCCCAATATCCCGAAAGCGGAAACGACATCGATTCTCTCAACCGCAAGTGATACACAGGATAGTCGTAGTTCTTACCTAGGTATCGCAATTCCGTTGTTCACCATCCATGAAGAGCGGAAGAAATGCCGGCGTAAGCGCGAGAGAGCTGATAGATCCACCCAGCTAAGGGGTTGGCTGAAATTCGTGGCGGCGAATGTGGGTCGGTCGGCTCTCTCAGTGCTTAATCACTCCTCTTCCCCATGGTTGTGTATTTTGAAATTCTGAAACGACCTTGTCAATCGCAGTTTCCAGCAGCGCCAATGGCCGGATCTGCAGCTTTGTCGCGCCCCTCTTCTTCAGCGCGACGTTTTGGGATGCAGAATCGCCGCAAAATCGAGGGGTTTTTGAAGATAGGAATCAGCACCCGCAACCAGAGCGCGCTGCCGATCTTCCTCGGCATCCGATCCGCTGCAGACACAAAGCCGCATCGTTTTGAACCGGTCTTGCGCCCGAAGCCTTGCAATGAGCGCAAGTCCGCTATCGAGGGGCATGTAGAGATCGGCGATGAGCACGTCGGGAAGCGCGGCGCGCTCGGCGCTGCGGTCCTCCAGGGCGGCAAGAGCCGCCTCCGCCGTTGCAAAACAGAAAAGATCTACGGAGACCCGCTCCTTCTTGCGGATATATTCGAGGTAGAAAAGATCATCCCTGCTGTCATCGATATAAAATATGACTGGCATCGGTGCTTGCATCCGGTGGTCTCGGAACGCTCCTCGATTGTGTGTTTTCGCAACACTAGCCGGATTTTCCTCCACTCGATAGCAGCGGTAGACCGCCAACCGATGAATCAGTGGCGCAACCATGCGTTTTCCTATTGTGTCTTGCGGGATTTCGGAAAAAATTGGCGCGCGACTGGGGAGGGGTGACGACGTGTGGAATGCAGCGGCGGCAGGACTGCAGGACGATCCGCAGCAAAAGCGGATACGCTATCGCTCCGCCGCCACCGGTATCGGCTCACTGCTCGCCCTTCTCGGCCTGACCGCGCTGGCAGGCTGGCTGCTGCAGCTCGAAATCTTCATTTCTGTCGTTCCTGAATTTCCCTCGATGGCGTTCAACACGGCACTCTGCTTTGTTCTGTCCGGCGGCGCCCTTGCCACTTCGGTTACAAGCCGGCGGCTGGTATCGGTGCCTTCAACTGCACTTTCGGTGTTCGTCATTGCCATCGCCCTTGCCCGGCTGGTCGAGATCGCCATCTTCGGCCGCACCGTTCATCACGTCGACCGGCTGTTCACCGATATCCTTATCGCACCCGATTTTGCCGCTCAGATCGGCGGCGGCATGGGGCCGAATACGGCGGTAATTTTCCTGGTGGGCAACTTGTCGCTGATCGCCGCCCAAAATTGGCGGGTCGCGCGAGCGCCGCTCGTCCAGGAATTGGTCAGCTATGTCGTCATCACGCTCGGCATGATCGCCCTTACCAGCTACGTCACGAATGCGGAACAAGGCTATCGCTGGGGGCCCTATGCAACGATGGCGTTGCCAACGGCGATCGGCATGGTGCTCTTCGGTGCCGGACTGCTCGCAAGTGCCTGGTGGCGGCAGCCCGAAAGCCGCGGCCGAATTCCGCTCTGGGTTCCCGCGCTCGTGTGCTTCACAGGGCTTACCGCAGACCTCTATACGCCGCTTGGCGTGGCGAACGGCATTCTTTACGTGCCGCTGGTGCTGACCGCTCTCTGGTTCAGAAACCGCAAGGCGTCGCTTCTCTTCGCCCTCGTGTGCACCATCCTCGTCCTGCTCGGCTTCTTCGCCGTGCGCCACGACAATGTCGGCTTCTGGCAGGAGGTCACGAACCGGGCGATCACCCTCGTCATGCTCTGGCTGATTGCTTTGCTCGTTTTTTACTACGTGCGGAACAGGATGAACCTCGAGACCGAACGCATCCGCTTCAGCGCCTTGGTGCGCAGCACGCCGGACGCCGTGCTCACGATCGACGAAAAGGGAACGGTTTTAAGTTTCAATCCGGCGGCCGAGCAGATGTTCGGCTACACGCCGCAGGAAGTGATCGGCAAGAACATCAAGATGCTGATGCCTGAACCGTATCATTCGGAGCACGACGGCTATCTGCGCCGCTATGCAGAAACCGGCGAGCAGCGCATCATCGGCACCACGCGCAAGGTTTCCGGACGGCGAAAGAACGGCGTCGCCTTTCCGCTCGATGTTTCCGTCAGCGAGGTGAAGAGCGGAGGAACGAAGGCCTTCGTCGGCATTGTGCGCGACATCAGCGAGCGCGTGACCCAGGAGGAGCGGCTGAAGACGACGCTGGCGCAGCTTGAGGATTATACCGCCGATCTGGAGCGCAGCAATCACGACCTCGACGAGTTCGCCTATATCGCTTCGCATGACTTGAAGGAGCCGCTGCGTGGGCTTCACAACCACTCCCGCTTCCTGTTGGAGGACTATGAAAGCGTCCTCGACGAGGATGGCATACGGCGCCTCAATCGCCTCGTGCGGCTCAGCCAGCGTATGGAGAAGCTGGTCAACGACCTGCTCTATTTTTCGCGAATCGGTCGGCAGCAGCTTGCGGTGAAGCGGACAGACATCAATCTTGTCATCAAGGATGTGATCGCCACCATGGAACTGCTTCTGGAGGAGCGCCATGCCAAGGTTGTCATCGATGGCCAACTGCCGGAAGTGGTCTGTGATGCGCTGCGCCTCACCGAAGTCTTCCGGAACCTTATTACCAATGCGATCAAGTACAACGACAAGCCTCATCCGCTCGTCACTATCGGCTATCTCGAACGCTTCGTCGCCAGGGACGGCACGACGGCGCTCAACGTCTTCTTCGTTAAAGATAACGGCAAAGGCATACCCAAGGAATTCCATGAGGATATTTTCCGCATTTTCAAACGCCTGGAAAAATCGCAAGATTCAGATGACGGAACGGGCGCCGGCTTGACCTTCGTCCGCAAGATCATCGCCCGCCACAACGGCGAGATATGGCTGGAATCGGAAGTCGGCGCAGGCACGACGTTCTATTTCACATTGGGCAGGAAGCGCGAGGAGCAGAATGCAGCAGCGTGATACGCAACCGATCCTGGTCGTAGAGGACAGCGAGGATGACTTCGAGGCAACGATGCGCGCTTTCAAGCGTACGAACCTGCGCAACCCGATCTACTGGGCGGCTTCGGGACAAGAGGCTCTCGATATGCTCGCGACCATCAGCCCGCGGCCGGGTCTGATCCTGCTCGACCTCAACATGCCTGGGCTCGACGGCCGCAAGACGCTTGAGGCGATCAAATCCAACACGCACTGGCATAAGATACCGGTCGTCATCCTGACGACCTCCGACGACGAGCGCGACATCGAGGGCTGCTATGCCCTCGGCGCCAATACCTATGTGCAAAAGCCCGTCGACCTGGACGGCCTTTTTGCGGCCATACAAAGGCTGAAGGAATATTGGTTCGAGATTGCCATACTGCCCCTGGAGGAGTGACGATTGGCAGAAGCCTGCTCCGTACTGATCATAGACGACAACATGGACGACCGTGACTTCTACCGTCGCATGCTGGGCCGTATAGCGGGTACGACCTACACGCTGGCGGAGGCCGAGACCGGCGACCAGGGTCTCGCGATGATCAGCCGCAAGCGGCCGAACTGCATCCTGCTCGATTACTCTCTTCCCGGCCGCAACGGCCTCGGTGTGCTTGCCCAAATACTCGAACTCGATGCCTCCGCCAACGTCGTCATGCTGACAGGCCAGGGCAACGAGGCGGTTGCCGTCGAGGTGATGAAGAGCGGCGCACGCGATTACCTGACCAAGGATGCGCTTTCACCGGAAGGGCTGCACCGCTGCATTCAGAACGCCATCATGCACGGCGCACTGGAGACCAAACTGGAGCAGAAACGCCAATCCCTTGAAATTTTTACCCGTGCGATGGCGCACGACCTCAAGGAACCGCTGAGAACCATCAAGTCCTTCACCAAGATCCTGCACGGTTCTCCATCGCTGCTGCCTGAAGATCGCGAGCTTTTCGACTATGTGCTGAGCGCTGCCGATCACATGGAGGATCTGATCGTCAAGGTTTCGGGCTTCACCAAGCTCGAGGCCTCCGGCGAGCTGGAGCTGAAGCCTGTCTCGCTCGCCGCGGTGCTCGACCAGGTGGAAGATAATCTTCATCGCCAGATCGAAAGCCGTCAGGCGGTGATCAGCCGGGCAGACCTGCCCGAAGTGATGGGCGACGCGACGTTGCTGATCCAGCTTCTGCAAAACCTCGTCTCGAACTCCATCCGCTATTGCGAGAACCGCACACCGCAAATCGGGATCGCTGCGACGGTAGACAGCGGCGTGTGCCGGCTTTCCGTGAGCGACAACGGCCCCGGCATCGATCCCGCCCATCGCGAGCTCGTTTTCCAGCCGTTCAAACGGCTCGTCGGCCGTGGCATCGAGGGAACCGGCCTCGGTCTGGCCATCTGTCGGCGCATTGCGCAACTGCATGGTGGAGCGATCTGGTGCGAGGAGCGCGACGGCGGTGCCGTTTTCGTCGTCGAAATACCCCTTGCACAGGCAGCCGCCGCGGCGCCCGCAGCCATGCCTGCGGCCCAAAGCGTCCGGCACGGCGAACAGGTGACGGAGGGAGCGGGCAGGCTTGCAGAGGTGCTGCTTGTCGAAGACAGCCCGGCCGACATCCAACTTCTGAAACTGAAGCTCATGCGCCGCGAGAAAGTCAGCTTCAACCTCCATGTGGCAAACAACGGTCGTGAAGCCATGCTGCTGCTCGAGCAACGTGCCGCAATAGCCGACCAGCCCCCGATGGACCTGATGCTGCTCGACATAAACATGCCGCTCATGGACGGCTTTGAGGTCCTGAGGGCGCTTGCAGCCGATGGGCGGCTCAGCGGCATTCCGGTCTGCATCCTCAGTACGTCAAGCGACGAAGGCGATATGCAAAGAGCAAAGGAGCTTGGTGCGCTCGCCTATATGGTGAAGCCGCCAACCCTGCAGCAACTGGAAGAAGCATTGGAGGAAGTTGATACGCTGGAACTGCAACCACGCGGCGATTCGTTCGTTTTATGTGTAGAACAATCAAGGCAATCTTTTACGGCCCTCGCATGACTTTCGCATCAGCCCTCGTTCTGGCATTGCTCGCCACTCCTTTCCAATCCGGACTGCTATCGATGGTTTCTGGAATACATCACGTCACGGCGATTACCCGCAAAGTGCAGGCCAATGTCGATTTCTACGCAGGCTTCCTGGGCTTGCGGCTCGTCAAGCAGACGGCCGGATTCGAGGACGCGACGCAGTTGCATCTCTTCTATGGTGACGCGGCCGGCACGCCAGGTTCGCTCGTCACCTTCCTCGCCTGGGAAGATGGTTCGCCGGGACGGGCAGGCTTCGGGCAAATCAGCGAAATCGCGTTTGCCATCGATCAGACGAGCATCGGCTATTGGCTGACGCGGGCAATGAGTTTCGGTCTGCGCCTGGAGGGGCCAGGAGATGAGTTCGGCGAGACGGTGCTGCGCCTCAAGGATCCCGACAACATCATTGTGAAACTGACCGGGAACGGACAGCTGAAGAGTGCCGCCCCTTGGCATGGCGGTCCGGTGCCGGTGGAGCACGCCGTGCAGCGCATCCGCGGCGCCACCATGCTGACGGAAGTCCCCGAGGAAAGCCGCAGCTTCCTCGAAAGTCACTTCGGCTATCGCTTCCAGGTGAGCAAGGGCGCCATCGATCGGCTCGTCTCGCAGTCGGGCGACGTCATCGATGTCCGCAACGCCCGCGGCTTCTGGTCCGGTGCACCGGGAACAGGCACGGTCGATCACGTGGCTTTCCGCGCCACCGACGATGCGCAATTGTCGACGGTTCACGAAGCGCTCGAGAAGTCGAACGCCTCGGCAACCAGCACGCATGACCGCAAATATTTCCGATCTCTGTATGCCCGCGAACCCGGTGGCACGCTGGCCGAGCTTGCAACCGACAAGCCCGGCATGACTGTCGACGAACCGCCCGAAACCCTCGGTTCCAAGCTCTTCCTGCCGCCAAAGGATGCGATCACCAGTCTTGAGGACCTGAAGGTCGTCCTGCCGCAGTTTTCCATGCCCGGCGAGCCTCGCGTGAACTATCGCGATCTGCCTTTCGTCCACCGCTTCTATACGCCACCGGATCCGGATGGCAGCGTCTTCGTGCTGCTTCACGGATCGGGCGGTAATGAGACGACACTGATGCCGCTGCTGCATAAGGTGGCTCCGCGCGCTACACTGCTGGGCGTGCGCGGCCGCGCGACGGAAGAGGGCTTCCCGCGCTGGTACAAGCGCATAACGCCGTTCTCCTTCGATCAGGACGACATCAAGAACGAGGCGGAAGCCTTCGCCGCCTTTATCGACAGCGCCGTCAAATCCTACGACCTCGACCCGAAGAAAATCGTCTATGTCGGCTATTCCAACGGCGCCAATCTGCTCAACTCGTTGCTCTACCTGCATCCGAGCCTGATACACCGCGCGGTGCTGCTGCGCTCCATGCCGGTGCTCACGGACTATCCGCATGCCGACCTTACGGGCACGGACCTGCTCGTCATCAGCGGCAAGACCGACGCTTATGGACGATATGCAAGCGAGCTTCAGACACGGCTGAAAACCTCCGGCGCCACCGTCGATTCGGATGTCATCTTTGGCGGCCATGACCTAGGCGATGCAGATGTGCCGATCATCCAGAAATGGCTTCTGCAGAAGGACCGCCAAGCTAGCGTCCCGCAATAGCGCCCCGGAAAGACTTCCGAAGCTTGATGATTTCTTGGAACGGACTTGCTCCAGATAGTCTAGTCCAGATGTAAAACCAACCGGCATCTTTTTCGGCGGGACATTTCTGCTCAACTCTTGTCGACGTCACTCAATTCGCTGCTTCCTGCATTTGCGGCAATGAAGATGGAGACATCACACCCCTCCTATCTCAAATATTATTGGAGTCCAATCCAGGTATTTTTGTTATTTATTCACAGAATTAGAACAACAAAACACAGGAACAACTACAAATTTCCATAGTCTAAGTTATTAAATACAATAAAGTTAACGATTTATTACATTTTCTTCATTTGGTTATCTATTCCACGCCAAACAAAAGGTCTTCGTCAACAAATTACCTCATTTCTTCTATTTTTTCAGCATCTATTCTATTTTGCTGCACTGCAAAAAATCCTTGCCGAACCTCGATGTGCGGCCTATCTTCGTCCGCACACATTGATCATAGAAGGGGAAACGAATGCCTCCTCGGCCTGTTGACATCAGCCTGATCATCTCTTCGAGAAATCGGGCCTATGGCCTGTTAAACTGCCTGGATGCCATCGCCATTGCCGCGCGGCAGGCCAGTCATTTGCGCCTTGAACTTGTTTTCGTGGACAATGGATCGAGCGACGACACCTCAAATGTCTTCAGCAAATGGGCGGCCTCGGCGCCGATCGATACCAATCTCATCTACGAAACGCTGCCCGGCCTTGCAAATGCTCGCAATACAGGTATCGCCGCCGCCACCGGCCGTATCCTTGCCTTTACGGACGACGATTGCGAGGTGTTTCCGGATTACTTCACGGCCATCGAGGCGGTCTTCGCCAATGATACGGAAATCGTCATGCGCGGTGGACGCGTCGAACTTGGCGATGCGCGCGATCTTCCCGTCACCATCAAGACCGAACTTGAGCCCGCCGTATTGACCAGCGAGCTTCACGCGGGCGGCTTCATCCACGGCTGCAACATGGCCTTTCCGAAGGCGCTTTGCGAAACGATCGGCCTCTTCGACCCGCTCTTCGGCGCCGGCTCGCAGTTCCGCTCCGGCGAGGATACGGATTATATTCACCGCGCTTCCAACGCCGGCATCCGCGTCGAATATTTTCCCGATCTCGTCGTCAAGCATTTCCATGGGCGCCGCAAGATCGAGGACATCCACCGCCTGCATGCCGGCTATGCCTTCGGCAACGGCGCGCTCTATGCGAAATACATGTTCGACCGGCGCTCCAACATGCGCGGCATGCTGCGCTGGGATATCCGCCAGGCGTTCAAGGAACTGATCGGCGGCCGGAAAATGAGCGAGGAAATGGGGCTTACCTACCGCCGCCAGCTTCGCGACAATATCACCGGCATGCTTGCCTATTGGCGGAGCGCCATGCGCTCTGCGGCGCCAGCGGCGATCCGCCGCTGACCATCACTGCCGGCGTGCCACATCGATTGGAATCTGAATGGCAGATAATGCAGTTGCGCATGCCGACCTGAAGAAGAAGACGGCGCTGTCCGTCCTCTGGTCGGTGATCCGCGTTGCCTGGAGCACTGTCGCAACCTTCGTCATCTTCGTCATCCTTGCCCGCATCCTTGGGCCAGCCGATTTCGGAACCTTCGCGCTCGCGAGCCTTTTCGTCGAGATCGGCCGTGTGCTTGCCTATGCCGGCCTCGGCGATGCAATTACCCGCCAGCTCGACCTCGACGAGGAACTCGCCGACACCTGCTTTTGGGCAACGGTCGCCTTCAGCGCCGTCGTCGCATTGCTCGTCTTCGTCTTCGCTCCCTATTACGGGCAGTTCGTTCGCGATCCTTCGGTGGCCGGTATCCTGCAGTGGCTGGCGCCGCTGCTGCCCCTTTCGTCGCTTGCGGTCATCCACAATGCGCGTCTTGCGCGCGACTTCGGCCACAAGAGCCTTGCAGCGCAGAGCATCGCCGCAAGCCTGCTTTCCGGCATAACGGCCGTCGTCTGCGCCTATCTCGGCTGGGGCATCTGGGCGCTCGTGGCTCAAACCGCCGTCAATGCGGCCGTCACCGTCATCCTCGGCTGGGTGTCTTACCCGTGGATGCCGCGCCTGCGCTTCAACCTCGAAAAATTCCGTACGGTCTTCCTGTTCAGCGTTAGCCTGGTGGTGACACAGCTCATGTGGATGCTGCTTGCCCGCGTGCAGGATATCTTCATTTCCCGCTGGTATGGCGCTGTCGAAGTCGGCCGTTATCGCATCGCCTGGCGGCTGATCGAACTGATCGGCCAGGCCGTGCTGGCGCCCATCGGCAGCGTTTCACTCGTCACGCTGTCGCGCCTGCAGAACGATCGCACCGCCTTCCGCAACGCCTACAACAAGATCGTCGGTGCTGCGGCCCTCGGCACGATTCCGTTGCTCTTCGGCTTCGGCGCGCTGTCGAATGATATGATCGCGCTGCTCTTCGGAGACAAATGGGGAAATGCCGGCGATATCGCCACCGTGCTGGTGCTCATGTCAGTGCCTTTCGTCACGAACTTCTTCGCATCCTCGGCGCTTTCAGCCGTCAACCGCGCGCAATCGATCCTTTCGGTCGCCGCGCTCCAGCTTGCGGCGACGCTGATCCTCACCTGGCTGCTCGTCCCCTACGGCATCTTCGCGGTGGCGGCAGGCTATGTGTTGCGCGCCTGGCTGACGATGCCTTACCAGCAATATGTGCTGAGCAGATATGCCGGCATCGATGCAGCCGGCACATTCAAGGCGCTCGTCCTTCCCTTCTGCGGCAGCGCCGTCATGGCCCTCTGCGTCTGGTTCGCCCATCCCCATATCGCCGGGTACCTTCAAAGCCGCTGGCTGGCACTCGGCCTCAGCATCGGTCTCGGAGCCATCATCTATCTCGCCTTTCTGCCGATCTTCGGCAGAAAGGCCATCCGTCCCTATATCGCACTCGGCAAGTCGCTGCTGCCGTTCGGCAAACGGGCCGAGGCCTAGCTTCGCCGCCTGGCCAGCAAACAGGAGCTTTTATGCAGGAAACCAACATCACGATCATCAACCGCCTCCAAGGTCTGATCGCAAACAACCTCTCCGATCTTGTCGATCCGGCGGAGCGCTTCGCGCTTCTCGATTTTCCAAACCACTACAATATCGGCGACAGCGCCATCTGGCTCGGGGAACTCGCCTATTTCGACCGCCGCAAGACGCGACCGGCGTATGTGACGGAGATTCCCACCTACAATGAAGAGCGAATGCTCGCGACTATAGGCAACGGCCGCATCTTTCTCCACGGCGGCGGCAATTTCGGCGACATTTGGGCGGGCTATCGCCAGTTCCGCGAAGGCATGCTGACAAAATTCAAGGGCCGTCCCATCGTCCAGATGCCGCAGACGATCCATTTCAAGGAGCAGGCCAATATCGACAGCACGGCCCGAGCAATCGAGCAGCACGGCAACTTCACGCTCCTTGTGCGCGACAAGAAAAGCCTGGAATTCGCGCGCCGCTGGTTCCAGTGCGAAACGCGCCTATGTCCGGACATGGCCTTCTGCATCGGCCCGGTCGCGCGCCCGGCCCCGCAGCACGAGCTGCTGCTCAACCTGCGCGAAGATCAGGAAGTCGGAACTCCCCAGGATCTCACCGCAGCCACGGGACGTTCCGGCACGGTCAAATCCGACTGGCCGGATGAGCCCGCCGATTTCCAGCGGCAAACCAAGCATACCGCGATTCTGAAGGGCCTCATGTCCGGGAAGATCGGGGGACGCGCCCGCATGACGGAGCTTGCCTATCGCGAACGCGCGCAGCAGCGCTTCGATCGCGGTGTGGCCTTGCTCGGCTCGGCGCGCCAGGTCATCACCGACCGCATGCATGGCCACATCATGTGCGTATTGATCGGCGCCGATCACTGCGTGCTCGACAACAGCTACGGCAAAACGAGCAGCTTCATCGAGGCCTGGGGCACCTGCAATACGGAAAAGGCAGCCCTTGCCGCAACCGTCGACGATTCGCTCGCCATCCTCGACGCGCGCCGCGTGCGTCCTGCCGCAGTCGCCTGATCTCGTCAGCCTCGCCGGGCAATCATGATCCCGGCAAGCACGACTGCCGCGCCGATCGCCTGCATCGGGCCGATCGTTTCGTTGAGCAGTACCCAGGCGAAAATGGCCGCGACAACGGGCTGAAGCAGCAGCGTCAGCGACGAGAAGGCGGCCGGCAGATAGGCGAGCGCATATGTGATCGCCACTTGCCCGCCTGCGTGGCTAACGAAGGCGAGGCCGAAAACCATCGCCCAGCCATAGGCGGTGGCCGGCCAGATCTGATCCTCAAAGGCGAAAGCCAGCGGAAATACGAAGACCGCCGCAGACGCCGTACTCCAGAGCATGATGCGGATAGTATCGAACCGGCTTCTGAGCCTGCCGATCGCAAGGATATATCCGGCATAGAATAAGGCCGCGACAATCGCGACGCCATCGCCCAGCAGATCCCCGTTTCCAAAGGCCGAGGGCCCGCCCTTCAGGATGACGACGCCGGCCAATGCAAGCGCAAGGCCGAGCACAAAAAGCCGCGTCACCACCGCCCGGAAGAAAAGGAAGCCGATAACCGTGACGAACACCGGCGCAAGATTGGCCAGCAGCGTCGCGTTGGCAACCGATGTCATCGTGATCGAAAGATGCCATAAAACAAGGTCCATGGCGAGGACCGCACCTGGCAGGATCAGCAGAGCATAATCCGGAAGCTTTTCAGGCTTTGGCCCGGCATCGTTACGCTTAATCAGCGAGAAGACGAAGATCGGTATCAGGGCGAGGGCGACGCGCCAGAACGCCGTCGCCATCGGTCCGACTTCCGACAGTCGCACGAAGATCGGCGAACCGCCGATCGCCGCCCCGCCAAGGATCAATGCCGCGAGGGCAAGGCGATTGGAAGGTGCGGTTTCGACGATTGCGGCCTGAGCCATGGTATCGATGCTTTCTGCGCCGCAAGCAGTGAAAGCGGCAATCGACAGCGAATTACCAGATGAAGGCCACCGACGATAGCGCAGGAACGACAAAAGCAGGCAAAACTATCCGACAAGCCAGCAGCCTCAGCCGGAAATCACGGTTGCGAATTCCGGATTGCCGCGAATCGTGTTGCTTACCGTGCAGATTTCCTCCGCTGTACGGGCGATCTCCTGCCGGGTGTTCTCATCGATATCGCCCTTGATGGCGAAGACGATCCTGAACCTCTCGACGCGCGAAGGCCCTTCCGTTGCCTTCTCGCCGGTTACGTCAGCGGTCAATTCAGTGATCCTGTCGAGGACGCCCATCTGGCTTGCGGCGATGCGCGCGCTCAGCACCAGACAGGCCGACAGCGAGGCGTAAAGCAGGTCCAGCGGATTGAAGCCCGGCTGCGACGGGCTCGTGACGATGTCGAGCTCACCCCTCATCGTCGAGGTGACATGCGGAAAGCCAGTGCGCCCGAGAACGGCGGTGGCGCCCGTGGGTCTTGGTCTTGCCTTGAGGTCGGCCATGCCGGGACACTCCGTTGATATACTTCTGAACTAATGGTTTTGCCGGTCGCCCGCAACGAGGCGCTTGTTCCCGCAAATCCGGAGACGCGTGGATATGAATCCTGTATCAGGCGAGCCATGAAGAAAAAACAGATCACGATCATCGGCGGCGGACCGGCGGGCTTGATGGCGGCCGAGGTGCTCTCGGCATCCGGTCACGCCGTCGCCATTTACGAAGCGATGCCCACGGTGGCTCGCAAATTTCTGCTCGCCGGAAAATCCGGCCTCAATATCACCCATTCGGAAGACTATGGGCGCTTCGTCACCCGCTTCGGCAAGACGTCCGACCGGCTGCGCCCCGCTTTGGACGGCTTCAAGCCCGACGATGTCCGCGACTGGGCCAAAGGACTGGGCACCGAGACCTTCACTGGCTCCTCGGGCCGGGTCTTCCCGAAAGCCATGAAGGCCTCGCCGTTGCTGCGGGCCTGGATCGCGCGTCTGGAAGCCCAGGGCGTCGAGATCCTGACACGCCACCGCTGGAGCGGATTCGAGGACGGCGGCTACGGGTTCGAAACGCCGCAAGGCCATCTTGTCATCCACCCTGATGCCGCCTTGCTGGCGCTTGGCGGTACCAGTTGGCCGCGCCTCGGCTCCAATGCCGCCTGGGTACCGTGGCTCCAGGAAAACGACGTGAGCGTCGCGCCGTTCCGCCCCGCCAATTGTGGCTTCGACGTCGATTGGAGCGAGACCTTTCGCAACCGCTTCGCGGGCGAGCCGCTCAAGTCCGTCACTGCCACCTCGTCCGCCGGCACCTTGCCCGGCGAATTCGTCATCACCCGCCACGGCATCGAGGGCAGCCTTGTCTACGCCCATTCCGCAGCACTTCGCGACGGGCTTGAAACCGACAAGCCCGCATCCCTGCTTGTCGACCTTGCACCCGGCCGAAGCGCTGAGCGCCTGGCAAAGGATCTCGACCGGCAGGACAGGAAAGGCAGCTTCTCCAACCGCGTCCGCAAAGGCGCCGGTCTTGACGGCGTCAAAACCGCCCTGCTGCGCGAACTTGCAAACGAAACCAACCTTCAGGATCCATCGAAGCTCGCAAGCCACATCAAATCCCTGCCGATCCCTCTCACCCGCCCCCGCCCCATCGGTGAGGCCATATCCTGCGCCGGTGGCATCGAATGGAGCGCGCTTGACGATGGCTACATGCTGAATGCCATCCCCGGCCTCTTCGCCGCCGGAGAAATGCTCGACTGGGAAGCCCCGACCGGGGGATATCTGCTGACGGCGTGCATGGCGACGGGGAAGGCTGCGGGCGTAGGGATCGATAGGTGGTTGAGGTCTCGCAAGTCCCCTGCGCTCATGATGCCGGTCTAGAGGATCATTGCTAGAGCAAGAACCTCAACATTTAATCGAAGCGATTCTTCTCGAACTCGGTCCCAGCTCGTCCGCCGATTGCGGTCGCAGCTCTCGTAGAGTCGACACCGATTGCTCAACCGGTTGTCACCGGCCCGTTGCCTCGACACCACGCGCCATAAAACCGGCAAACTCGGCAGTTTCTTGCCAGGCCATGGGTTTGATTTTCATCGGGGATTTAGTGGTGCCCAGAGCCGGGCCACGAAAATCCAATTAAACATTGTAGTTACTGCTTGTCTGGAGACCATTTCTTTCCACGCAATCGTTGGTTTTTTGGGAGAAGTGTCCAGCCTCGCTTTTCGGCCTTGCGCCCAAGAACGGGCATCGGCTTCTGCAGGAGTGCGTGCCAATTTTCCGGCTGGGTGACGGATCTTCGTTGCTTGGTCTTATCCGTCAGCACCTCTCGCCTTCGAAGGTTCAAGCCCTCATCCGGGGCGTTTTGGCAAAAACACTAAGACCGAGCCATTCCTGCATGTCGCGCGCGAGAACCCTGTTCCCCTCAAGTTTCAGCGTTTCTGCATCGGTTTCCTGACGTATGGTCGTGAGGCCCATCCAAATTGCGGTCATCGAACGGAGCGATCCTTCAACGAGGAGGTCTACATCATAACCCGGATCGAAGTTACAGAGATCGACTTTTCCGTTTTCAACCACAAGCCACCAGCTCTTTTGCGCGGCTGAAAGTTCCGGGTACAGAAACTGTATCGTACAACGGCGGGTCGGAAGTCTACTTGTATCGAGGCTCCGCCGCATGTCCCACATGAGCAGAGAAGGGTCTAAATTCTTCAAGGAAAGTCGCGATTCCATCCACCGTTGAGCCCAATTTCCGAGACCCATGATCAGAGGTCTCAACTCTTCGCCCGCTGCCGTGAGTTGGTAATCGGTCATGCCATTCGCACTCCTTGTCACCGCAATGACGCCCGATTGTTCCAGTTCTTTCAGTCGTTTTGATAAGAGTGCCGGAGACATTTTTGGTAGGCCGCGACGCAACTCATTAAAGCGCGTCGATCCGCAAAGCAATTCACGGACGACCAAGGTCGTCCATCGCGAGCAGAGGATTTCCGACGCCATTGATACTGGACAGAATTGCCCGTAGCCGTCACGCTCTACCATAAGGACCTCCAACGGTCTGGATCAGGCACGATATTGCAAAGCGACCGATCTGCCAAACGCTCCCTGCGCAGCCATACGCGGAGTTCAGTACAGTTCGTGTACTAGTCTCAATTGTGAAACGAGTGCAGAGTTTCAATCCTCACGAGACAGGAGGCATTGATATGCTCGGGCTTACAGAACCAACACAGAACCTTGGCGACGGTCGGACCATCGTCGAACTAACCAATTCAGTGCTGCCCACCTTGGCGCGACGCGCCGCATCGATCGACGAGAGCGACACCTTCGTCGGCGAGAATTACGCGCTTCTAAAGGAAGCTGGACTCGTGCGGGCAGGCGTCCCAATCGAATTGGGGGGGCTGGGCGCGGAAGTGCCCGAACTTTCTGAGATGCTCAAATCGCTTGCTCGTGCATGTGGGTCCACTGCGCTTGCCTTTTCCATGCATACCCATCAAGTCGCCATCCCCGCTTGGCGCTGGCGGTACCAAAAGGTGGCCGCGGTGGAGCCGCTCCTGAGACGTGTTGCATCGGAGCAAATCATATTGCTCTCGAGCGGCGGATCGGACTGGATCGGCGGATCGGGAAAGGCCATGAAAGTTGAAGGCGGATACCGGATCACCGCGCGTAAACGCTTCACTTCCGGCGCGGCGGCAGGAAACATCCTGATGACCGGTGCTGTTTATGAAGAACAGGACGGCGCGCGCTCCGTCATTCATTTCGGCGTTCCGATGGCATCGCCAGAGGTTTCGATAGAGGATACGTGGCGAGCACTTGGAATGAGGGGTACCGGGTCAAACGACATCATCATCGAAGACCTCTTCGTGCCGGACGCGAGTGTCGCATTTTCCAGAAGCGCGGGACAATGGCATCCAGTATTTCAAGTCATCGGCATGATCGCGTTTCCTCTGATCTACGCGGTTTATCTTGGCGTCGCCGAGAGCGCCCGCGACATCGCAGTCAAGATGGTCCGTAGCAAGGCCAACAGCGATCATGTGATCGGGTTGGTCGGGCGCATGGAAACGTCTCTAAGGGCCGCACAGATCGCGCATCGCTGGATGTTAGAGGTGGTTGCTCGGAACGAACCGACCGCGGAAGCCGTCAACGAGGTTATGATCGGCCGTTCCTTGGTCGCGCGGCACGCTATCGAGGTGACGGAGCTTGCAATGGAGGTCGCAGGCGGCGCGGCATTCTATCGAGAGAACGGGCTGGAGCGCTGCTTCCGTGACATACAGGGAGCTCGCTATCATCCGATGCAGCCCGGAGCCCAGGCGCAATACGCGGGTTCATTCGTACTCGGACTTCCCACCGAGAACATTTTCTAACTCCGGGCGCAACGACGGCAGGCTCGCGCCAATTGCGGTCGTTGCGACTTTATTGCCGCAATCTAAACAACTGACTTTTAGCCAAACGCGCTCAAGGATACTCGCGCTTGCACATTGCTACCAGCGAAGGCACCGCCTCGGGCTTTGAAATTGCCATTTCCCCGATGATATCGGCAAAGTTTTAGGTGGCCTTGTGGGCTTGCTCCCTCGTCCCACCCACAGCGAGAACATTTTCGACCCCCTGGTCATACAGAACCCGAAACTTGGCCATGTATCGATCTGAATGGCGGTGCCGGTGAAATCGAACTCCACTGCCGCGGGCAAGGTGAGTTTCGTCATCGCCGCCGACCGCGTCAGCCTTTCAACACCGGCTGCGCAAGACTCCGTTACCAACGGGGTCAACGGCAGTGTCATCGGTATCGAATTCGTCGGCTCAACGCAGACGATCTTCTTCGACGTCAACGGCCATGAATTCCGGGTTCAGAAGCAGCCCGAGGTATTCACGGTCAACATCGTTTCCTTCGCCATAGCCGAGGCCATGCATGTCTGTGGGTCCAAATATCCACGTGGTGTCGATGAGTTGAAGCAGGCTGGCCTGACCGCCATGCCCGGTACGAAAGTCGCATCACCCTGGATCGCTGAAGCGCCCGCGTCGTTCGAATGCCGACGGCATGTGACGCTGGAGCTCGGCAAGTCACGGCAGATCATCATGGGCGAGATCGTCTATGCCCATTATCGCGAGGGGGCCGTGGATGGCCGACTGCATGTGGACCCTGACATGATCGACGCGATAGCCCGGCTCGGGGGCGACACCTGTTCCACAATTCGGGACCGTTTTGAAATGCTCACGCCGAAATTATAGGTCGCGCTACTGTCCGCATTTCGCCCCAACTGCGGACATTGCAGATCACACGCATGACGGCACGACGCCTACCTTAGAGCCGAGTTGGCGCCCTTCCCCGCGTCGCCTCCCTTATGAGGTCATCAAATCGATAACCCGCATGATCGCGACCGCACTGCTCTTGTTCTGGGTGCCTTCTGTCGTATCGGCGTTAGCGCAGGTCCAAACGTCACCCTTCTTGACTGTGAATGTTTTTCCGTTCTGAACAACCGAAAGTTCTCCCTCGGTCATGTGGCAAAGCATGTCGTTCTTCATCACGTTGTCCGGCGTCTTCGCACCGGGTTGGATAACAACATCGCGCAGCTTGACCATTTTATAAGCCGGTATGACCGAAGCCCGCTCACCAAGCGCAACAACTCTGACACCGGGACCGACCTCCTCACCCTCATCGGGCCCGTAAGTCTCGGCGGCTGCTGGTGTCCCCCAAGCGACCAGAGGTGTGGCGGCCATTGTAAGACCGAGTGCGAGTGTGGATCTACGATTGATGGCTTCCATTGCTTCCTCCCTAGTCAACTTGTTTCTGAAAAGTAGCCAACCGGTCAGTATTGGGCCGCTGCCCCTCAGAGTCAACGGGGCACATTCTGTCTCGCCCACGCTCGTGGGTCGCGAGACGCTCCGAGAGATCGACAAACCGCCAGGCTCCCGTGCGTCGGCTTCGATTTGATGTCGGGTCTCGGTCAGACCGGCCCTTCAGCTTGCCTCCATCAATGTCGGCAAAGGGTCCGAAAGCGGAAGAGCGCCGCGACCGGATAGCGCCAGCAGCGGTCATGTTCCAAATAGCTGACACGATGGCAAAGCGTTAGGTTCCCAGTCCCAGGTTTTCCGCAGAAAGCACCTTTCTTAGGAAAAATCGCCGAGGCGTACGTTCGTCCCCTTCGAGTTCCCCAAACTGCTCATAACCAAGTTTCAGGTAGAACGGCTTTGCTTGAAAGTCGTAGGTATCCAGGAAGATACCCAGATACCCCCGTTCGCGGGCAATGCGCTCCGCTTCTCCCATTAATTGACGGCCAAGACCCTTTCCTCGGAGTGCCTCAGGCACAACTAAATACTTGACGAATAGCCAATTGAGTTCATCGAACGCGTACAGGCCACCGACGATCTCAGCAGTCTCGGGCTGCCTTAAAACTATACCAAGATGAGGCCATTCCGCTATGGTCGCGGTGTAGTGGCTATTGAAGTCCACCAGTGGTTTCAGGAGGTGGTCAAGCTCGTCTGCAGTTGGCTCGGCCGCGAGAGTTTCTAGGATTGCAATCATCGCGCGAGAATGCGTGAAAGGATGGCGCTTGTCTAGTCGATAGTTGCGGCAGCTCGTCCGCTCCGGGCCGAAGCAGACAAGACGGTTCACCTCGCACCTCGCTCTGTTAAGAGGCTACCTGCCTGTCTTCCGCGAGAGTATGCGCCACGACCGCATTTGCATGACCGTGGCCCATCCCGTGTTCGCTCTTCAGCATACCGACAAGTTCCATGTGCTTCGCAGGATAGTGCTTTCGCACAAGCGCTTGCCAATCACCGATCGGGCGGCCGTATTTCTTCTCGATTGATGGAAAATAGGAAGCAGGTCCTTTGATCTTCTCTGTGGTCATCGCGCGTCATCTCCTTTTCGTGCCGCATCGATCACAGCCACATCGATTTTCCTCATCGTCATCATCGCGTCGAATGCGCGCTTTGCTTGTTCGCCACCTGCTGCAAGCGCGTCCATGAGAATGCGAGGTGT
>NZ_SMBJ01000004.1:0-449123 GCF_004342325.1 Rhizobium azibense
GATCGTGCTGTCTGGGAAGGTGTCGGCATAAAAGCGGGCGGCTTCCTCAGCATCCTTGTTGTACCATAGACAAATAGTGTTCTTAGACATCGCGCGTTCTCCTGATCGTTGTCCCTCAGATCGAGAGCCCGACCTGATGATACGATGACGCACCAGCCGCCCCCGATCCGACATCATGATCAAAGTCGCTGCTCTTTTTTAACGCCTCTCGTCTTGCGGGCCAAATGCCGCCTTGCGCCAAGAGCATGTGTAGGCGGGCAGTCTTCAAAAGGGGCGAGCTCTCATTACTATCTCGGGGTAGCCGAGATGAAGGGCGTTGACGGTGTTTCATGCTGTTTGGACGTGTCGCTTACACGCAGTGGCAATCTGCATCATGATCATGACGGAAAGGTTCGGCTTGATCGATCGGATCCTTCGGACGTGTCGCCTTTACGAATTTGGCGAACCGATCCACCAGAAGGGGCTTGCGAGCTGGCCCCTCACTCGGCCCCTGACCTATGGGCTGAAAGAAGCAGGCTTCGTTGTGTGCAGGGCAATCAGGTTGACGCCGCTCTCCCCAGTCATGGGTAATAACACGGACAAGCACGATGCCCGAGGCATGGCTCATATCCTGCGATCGGGTTGCTACAGTCAGGTCCGGGCGCATGTTTGAACAGTCGATCTGAGACCCAAGGCCCTTCGAAGAGTGGGCGACCTCCAAATCGCTTCAGGTAGTAATCGAACCATGGGCCATCGAGCGACACTGGATGGGCCGCAAATATCGGCTCTCCCCCAAAGGAGGCTACCCACGCGCAAAAGGCCGAGATCGCGAGCGCTGGGGGCTGGGAGCTTTCAGTTGCGGCGGCCCAAGCCTCCGGATGATCGCGCCAAAATGCCATAGTGAAAGGATCGCGCTTCGCGCCATCCAAGCCATCCATTACGGCCTCAAACTCATCAAGGATTTCACCAGCTTCGGAAACGGCGACCGAACCGAAAGACAGCATGAATGCGTGCCGGCCCGTCAATTTCACAATCAGTGACAATGTACAGGTAGGACATGCGTCTCTCGGTGGCTGATGATGCGGTCAGGTTAGCGCATTACCTGTCCCGTGCATATCAATCTGGCCCGGAGGCGGCCATACCAGTCAGGTCAAAGCAGCCCTGGAGAACGGTCAACCTCACAGGCTGACGAAAGCATCCCGAACAGCCAGCTCAGGCCGGCGTCCATCATCGCTGCGCGCGGCGCCACCGCGCTCAGCTTGAAACGCGGCAGTGGCAAAGGAGCGTTGACTGTCGTTAGGCCAAAGCGTGAGGCGAAAATTGTCGCGAAGCGGCGGGGGATTGCGACCAGCATGTCGCTCTCGCCGGCGATGGCGAGCGCGAACATGAAGTTCGGCACCGTGAGGACGGTCCGCCTTCTGTGCCCGTGCTGTTCGAGCACCGTGTCGACGAAGCCGTGTGGATCGCCGCTCAACGAAACCACTATATGGCGCATTTCGACATAGCGGTCGAGCTTCGCGTCCTGCGCGAAGGGATGACCCGCGCGCATGGCAATGACGAAATCCTCTTCGTAGAGGGTAAGGCAATGAAAGCGCGCCGGAATTTCATCGGCGGGGATGACCGCGATATCCATGCCGCGGGACTCCAGATGGGCAAAGGCGTTGCGCCAGGCCCGCGCCGGTGAGCTCTCGCCCTCCTCCGGCAGCAACTGGCGTATGCTGATTTCGATGTGCGGCGCCGATCTTTTCAATCCGGCAAGGAGCGGAGACAGGAAGACGGCGGAAACACCGTCCGGCGCGCCGAGGGTAAAACGGCGGCTCGACGTTGCCGGCTCAAATGGCTCGGCCGTCGTAATCACACTTCGAACCCTGGCAAGTATCTCGGCAATCGGCGCTGCCAGCTCCATTGCGCGGGCCGTCGCCACCACGCCTTTAGGCGTCTTGACGAAAAGCGGATCGTTGAGCATTCGCCGTAGCCGTCCAAGCCCGTGGCTGACCGCTGATGGCGAAATGTTCAACCGGGCGGCAGCGCGGCCGACATGCCTCTCCTCGATGACCGCTTCGAAAAGCACGAGGAGATTGAGGTCCGCGCGCGATAGATCAATTTCATTCAGCATGTTGCTGAAATCATATCATTGGATTCAGCGGCGGCAAACTGGCATCTCCGAAGCACAGAGGCGCCATCGGCGCTTTTCAGAATTCAGATTCGGAAAGGAAATGTCATGTCACCTTCACGACGGTCCCTTCTCACTGCCGGAGCTGGTTCCCTTACCGCACGTGTACGTGACAGCCAGGCGGATGCGGCTGTAGCCGCTCTCGCCCGGATATCGGAGAAGGCCAATGCCGCGTTGATGCGCGGCGATGTCGCCACCTACCGGGCGCTTGTACCGCGTACGCGGGACTTCACGCTGATGTCGCCGTTCGGCGGCACGCCATCGCGGGAGGCTGACATCACCGAAAAAACCTGGGATGACATGAGCCGGTTCTTCCGGAATGGGACGCTGAAACAGGAGATCGTTCAAACCTATGTCGGCACCGACATGATCGTGCTGGCCGTCATCGAGCGCGCTCATGTCGAAGTCGGCGGTCTGCCCGCACAGGATTGGGCGCTGCGCGTGACCCTCGTCTATCGGCGGGCAGGCAGGCAGTGGTTGCTTGCCCATCGCCATGCCGATCCGCTTGGCCATGCCGTTACCTTGCAGCAATCGGCGGCGCTTGCGCGCGGCGTGTAGGGATGCGGCTCCGGAGTGGCCTGGCCGCAACGCATCCCGATGACCGCTCTGCGCCTCTCATCCTCCAAGGAAAACCTACGCCGAGATCTGACGGCGGTCATTGGGTATCGCACGGATTTTTCCTGTTCGCTATCCGTCAGGATCGGATCACCACATTGGAGGCAGCTTCGGACGATTGCGGTCTAGCGCCTCGGCAGCTTCGCGCCTCAAGACGGTCGTCAAGGCACCGGGTTTGTCGTTCTGAAAGCTGCCGGTCGGCTACGAAAGCGACAATGCCGCACGTTCCGGCGGCCAGCGTCTTTCCCGCAATAATCGAGTGCTTCCCATCCCATTCACAATACTTTCAGGGCCTCAGGGGAGTTGAGCGAGGATATCGTCGACGACACTCGGGACGGTAGCGGCCGTGTCGATATTGATGCCTACGGGAAGATATTCCCGAGTGTGATGGTAGCGGATTACCAGCGCCCGCTCGGGCGGCTCGTAGCCCGGCTCATTCGGCCGCCCATCTAATCGTCGGTTCAACGTCTCAACGTCGATGTCGAGCACGAAAACCTTATCGAACAGGTCGAGGAATTTGTGGAAATTGCGCGAACCGCCACAAAAGAACGTGGCAGGATGGGTGGTGTCGGCAGCAATAGCTCGGACCTTGTCGACAGGCCAGATCCAGTGCGCGTATCCCCAAGCGATGCGGTCTGCGCCTTCGGGTGGTCCTGCGAGCGCCTGGCCTGTCTCGGGGTCGCCGACATAGGCCAAAACGCGGTCACCATGGACGACATGGTAGCCCCGCCGCTCCAGTTCGGTAGCGACAGACGTTTTTCCAGTGCCGGAACCGCCTTCGATCAGATAGTTCTTGATGCCCATGGGCCCCTTTTATCACAGCCTTCAATCCGGTGAGAAGACACTCTACCTGGGTGTGCTCAGCCAACGAGCTCACCTGATCAAGGTTAGCATTCGGTACATTTCGATTAAGGGTGAATGTCTGGCGGGAACGCGCCCTACAAGCATTGTTCGAGATTCGACCCCGGGTCTCGAAGTGGCCATTGGCTGCAATGGTATCGAAGACTGGGGAAGCAGCTTTGCCCCGAACGCAGGCTGCGAAGCGGCTTCGATTGATCAGCCATCATTATGTGGTTTCGTGGATATTTGTGGCCATCTGCAAGGCGTCCCGCATGGCTTCACGTCCGATAACCTAGAAGAAACGCCGGCGCTGGATGATTTGAGTGCTGCCGTTACGTCCTCTGACCAGCGGTATCTCGACTACCTTCGCACGGAGGCCGCGGCCCTCACCTTCACCGATAGCGACAAGGGCTATATGACCCGCGAGGAAATGTTGACCCATGTTGTCTTGAGGCCGATCTGTCGCAAATGTTAGGAAATGTGCGATAGCTCGGCTGGAATTCGCCAACCTCATTTGGATTGTCTCGAGGCTTTCACGGCCGATAAATCCTTCTGCTTTCGACCGCGCATGCTGGGCCTTGCCGGAATAGTGCTGCCATACTCCCCCCACCACGCCGCCAAGGCCTCCATGGTCGGGCCGAGGCCACGCGCCTTTTCCGTCATCTCGTATTCGACACGAGGCGGGACTTCCGCGAACACCGTGCGCAGGAGAAGTCCGTCCGCTTCCAGCTCCCGAAGCTGCGCCGATAGCATGTGCTGTGTAATTCCAGGAATCGCCTTGCGGAGTTCCCCGAAACGATGAATCCGCTGGTGGAGCAGCCACATAATCTCCAGCTTCCACTTCCCCGAGAGCATCGCGAAGGCGCGGCGCATCTCGTCCTGCATGCTGAAGTCGTGTCCCTCGTTGGTATGCTTTTTCATACTGACTGTCTCTAATTCATCCTACTTGCGCCATTTCATCTTAACGTTCAAGTTCCCTACAAGCTGCTCCAAGCGGACGCAACGCGCCTTCCGGAAGCACAGTATCAACGCTCGATTTCGCCGGCACCTCCGGCGAGAGGGATGTCCTATGTCTATGACCTACACTTATTGGATCAGCACCGTGCTTCTGTCAGCGCTGTACCTGTCCTCAGCAGCCCTTTACCTGACCAGAAGGGAATTCGTGGCGAAGGCCCAGGCCGATCTGGGCTATCACGTCGCGCACCTTGTCCCATTCATGATCATCGTGAAGATACTTGGGCCGCTTGCGATCCTGACCCGCGTCGGTGTGCCGTTGAGCGATCTCGCCTATGCAGGCATTTTCTACCACTTGATCCTCTCTGGCTTGGCCCATCTCGGCGTGCGTAGCATCAAGGGTGCCATGCCCGCTGCCATCGGCCTCATCTTGGTGGCCACATCCTTCGCGACACAGAACTACGCTCGCGATCTCCCGTCGTCGTACGCGCTTCAAGCTACGGCGCACCAATAAACCTGAAGAATGGAGACTGTCATGAAACGATTGGAAGGCAAAGTTGCGGTTGTCACCGGGGCCGGCCGCGGGATCGGCCGTGCGACTGCCAAGCTCTTTGCCGCCGAAGGCGCCAAAGTGGCCGTGCTGTCGCTCACGCCTGCGAATATCGAAGCTGTCGTGGCGGACATAGAAGCCGCGGGTGGGACCGCGCTGGGTATTGCCACCGATGTCAGTGATGCCGAGGCGATCAAGGCCGCCATCGAGACGGTTGTCGTGACCTGGGGCGGCATCGATATTCTGGTGAACAACGCCTTCGACCCCTCCGCAGTGCAATCATCCGTTCTCGACTTGTCGGTCGAGCAACTCCAGCGCAATTTCGATACAGGCCCGATCGCTTTCTTACGCACGATGCAGGCCGCGTATCCTCATCTCAAAGCCAGCGGCGAGGGTCGCGTCATCAACCTCGGCTCCATGGCTGGCGTTACCGGCTTGGTGCCATACGCGCCCTACAACATGGCGAAGGAGGCCGTCCGTGCCCTAACGCGCGTCGCAGCGCGTGAGTGGGGTGCCGACAAGATCACGGTCAACAACGTTCTGCCAGTTGCTGACACCTGGGGCGCGGCTGCCGCCAACATTCCGGCGCCGGCCAACGCGCTTGCTAGATACGGCTCGCCGCAAGACGACATTGCTCCCGTGGTGTTGTTCCTTGCGAGCAAGGATGCGCAGTTCATCACGGGGTACAGTCTTACCCCTGACGGCGGAATGATCATCGACGCGGGACGCTGAGAAAGCGGAAAAGCTTGGCGCTCTTGCGTGAGGAGCAGTCTCTTCAAAGTCGGCGGGGCCTCCAGAACCCCGCCAGCTTCTCCTCTCAAAACACGGGCACGGCTCACAATCTAAGCGGCAGCTTCGCGCCACAACGGTCACGGCTTGATCGCGCAACCTGCTCACTCACTCCGCCTTGATGCCTTCTTCGCAACTTCGGCACTAGGAATCAGATTGCGAAGTGCGGCGGCGGTTAGAGCCCGTTGTGGAGCCGTAGGCCCGATTTGATCAAGGTCGGAATTGAGAGGCTCGGCCGCAGCTTGCCAGATGCGTGCAACGGGCTGGCGGGGTTGCTCTGAGTTTTTCGAGTTCTGAATGCGGTTTTCCTCGCGCATTTAGAAATCCCGTTTCTAGGCTCATGCAAATATTAGCTCCTAACCCTCGGTCAGTTCGCGAGTTATCGTCATCCGTGAACGTCAACGATATCGACGCCAATATTGGCGCATCGGTGGATCGTATGGCCTCGTGCACGAGCAACGCCGGCAGCAACGATGCGGAAGTGCGGAAGCCCGCCGTCCATTCGGGGCCTTTGACAGCCTGCTCAACTGGGAAGAACACGCATGACTAAATTGATGGTTTCTGTAGCCGGCTATTCTCTGGTCCTTCTGTCAACAACAGTCTCCGCCGCTGCAGAGGGAGACGCAGCCCTGGGGCAGAAAGCGTTTCAGCGCTGTTCCGCCTGTCATTCGACCACCGACCTGAAGAAGGTGGGACCTGGCCTCGGCGGCATAGTTGGGCGTACCGCAGGCACTGTGGAGGGCGTTCGCTATTCGGCGGCCATGAAGGCATCTGGACTGGTGTGGGACGAGGGGACATTGGATCGATTCCTCGCAGCGCCTCGCGATGTCGTGCCGAAGACCACGATGACTGTGAGCGTGCCCAAGCCTGAGGATCGGCAGAATATCATCGCCTACCTGAAGTCCCTGTCCCAGTAGGGGCGAACGGCCGGCCAGGCATGGCATTGGTTGACCGGAATCTCGCCGTGCGGGTGACGCGCCCCGATGGTGATTGTCCGTACGTTCGCCTCGCATTCAGAAGCCGCATTTCTAACCACATGCAGTTTGCGCAATCTAATCCGCTGCCGCGGGCCGGGGTATCTTCGCCCCGAGGACCGTACATTTGACCAGGACACCATGTTCATCTCTGAGGCTCGCTTCGGCAATTGCTGCCCACGCTTTCCTTGGTGACGACTGGTTCCACCGACCACGAGACAAGCCTCCGGCGGAGTAGAGCCGTAGAAACCACAGGAGCATCGACCAGCCATGATTACACTCAATATCAACGGCAGCCAGCACGAGGTCGATGCCGACCCGGAGATGCCCATCCTTTGGGTCCTTCGCGACACGCTCGGCATGACCGGCACCAAATTCGGTTGCGGCGCAGCGCTCTGCGGCGCATGCACGGTGCATCTCGACGGTGAGGCGGTCCGCTCCTGCAGCACACCCCTTTCCGCGGCCGAGGGGGCGAATATCACCACCATCGAAAAGGTGTCCGACGGCACGGACCGCGTTGGTGCCGCCGTCCACGCGGCTTGGGTGAAGAACGACGTGGCCCAATGCGGCTACTGTCAGAGCGGTCAGATCATGAGCGCCACGGCGTTCCTCTCGTCCCTGCCAAAGGGCAAGCAGCCGACGGCTGACGAGATCGACGCTGCAATGGAAGGCAATATCTGCCGTTGCGGAACTTACGTCCGTATCCGCGCAGCCATAGCCGAAGCTGCCAGCACTCTCGTCTAAAGGAGACGCTCCGTATGTTGCCGAACCCGAACATGGACTACAGCCAACTGCCGCATGCCCTGCAGCACCTGCTGGAAAGAGGACGCGCCACGATTGTCCCGGCGTTGCCGCGCCGGAGCTTCCTCAAGATGACCGGAGCCCTCGGTTTGGCCGTCGGCGTTTTCCCCCATCTGGCGGCCGCGCAGTCCACAGACCCCGCTGAAGCCGGTTTGAAGCCTACCGAGCAACCCTCTGCATTCGTTCAGATCGCACCGAATGGCGAAGTGACGGTCACGATCAATCGATTGGAGTTCGGCCAGGGCGTGCAGACAGCGTTGCCGATGATACTGGCCGAAGAGCTCGATGCCGACTGGAGCTTGGTGCGCAGCCAGCTCGGCACCAATGACGCCGCCTACGTCGATCCGCTCTTCGGCATGCATCTCACCGGCGGCTCGAACACGATCAAGAACAGCTTTACGCAGTATCGCGAACTCGGTGCCCGCGTCCGCGCCATGCTCCTTGCTGCTGCCGCGGCCCGCTGGAACGTGGAGGCTGCCACACTGCGGACCGAGACGGGCTCGGTGCTCGCCTCCGATGGCCGCAAGCTCGGTTACGGAGAGCTCGCCGAGGCAGCCATGTCCCTGCCGGTGCCCCAAAAGATTGCTCTCAAAGATCCAAAGGATTTCCGCATTATCGGCAAGCCAACTCAGCGTCTCGACGCGAAAGCCAAGAGCAGCGGCCAGCAAAGTTTTGGCATCGATTTCAAGCTGCCGGGACAATTGACGGCGGTTGTCGCTCGCCCACCGGTGTTCGGCGCGAAGATCGCCTCCCTGGATGACAGTGCAGCACGTTCGATAAAGGGCGTGAGAGCTGTCTTGCGTATTCCGTTGGACCGTGGTGCAGAGGGCGTGACCGTTATCGCCGACGGATACTGGCAGGCCAGCCAGGGTCGTGATGCACTGAAGGTAGAATGGGACACATCGGTCGTTGAGAAGGTCGATAGCGAAAAGCAGCTTGCCCAGTTTCGCGAAATGGCCACCAAACCCGGCCCCCTCCATTTCGACGCGGATATGGCACCGCTGGAGACAGCACCGCTCACCTTGGATGCCGAGTTCGTATTCCCGTACCTCGCTCATGCGGCAATGGAGCCGCTGAACTGTACGGTGCGGCTTTCCGACAATCGTGCCGAAATATGGATGGGAAGCCAAAGTGCCGGGCTCGATGCAGGTGTTGCCGCGAACGTGCTCGACCTCAAGCCGGATCAGGTCGTGGTAAACGTGCTGACATCCGGTGGGGGCTTTGGCCGACGCTTCTCGAGCAGCAGCGACACGGCGATGGAAGCCTGTCAGATAGCCAAGGCCGCCAGAGCGGCAGGGATCGACGCACCGGTGCGCATGCTCTGGAGCCGCGAGGACGATATGAAGGGTGGCTACTATCGCCCAACGCACCTTCATCGTGCGCGCATCGGATTTGACAAGCAGGGCAACGTGCTCGCCTGGGATCATACCATCGTCGGCCAGTCCATATTGACGGGAACGGTGTTCGAGCAATTCCAGGTGAAGAACGGCATCGATGCCGCCACGACCGAGGGGATGCGCAACCCTTACCCTCTTCCCATGCGTCTGACCGTACATCATCCCGTTGCCAACGTGCCCGTTCTCTGGTGGCGCAGCGTTGGCTCCACCCATACGGCTTTCGTGATGGAGACCTTGCTTGACGATATAGCGCGAGCCACCGACCAGGACCCGGTCGCTTACCGCATGAACATGTTTGGCGAGGAGCACGTTCGTCATCGCGATGCGCTTCAGCTCGCCGTGGACAAAAGCGGCTACGGAACCAAGACCTTGGCGGAAGGCAGGGCCCGGGGCGTGGCCGTGCATGAATCCTTTTCGTCCGTGGTGGCCTACGTGGTGGAAGCCTCCGTCGTCGATGGACAGCCGAAGCTGCATCGGGTTACCGCCGGAGTTCACTGCAATCTGGCTATCAACCCCCGGTCAGTGGAAGCACAGGTGCAGGGGGCGGCCATCATGGGCCTTTCAGCCTGCCTTGCGGGCTCTGAAATCACGCTCAAGGATGGTGTTGTGGAGCAAAGCAACTTCAGCGAATACACGGTGGCAAGGATCACTGACGTGCCGGAGTTCGACGTCCACATTGTACCAAGCGCCGAAGCCCCGACAGGCATGGGCGAACCGGGCCTGCCGCCTTTGGCCCCGGCATTCGCCAATGCCATCTCGCGCCTGACAGGCAAGCCGGTGCGGCAGATGCCTTTTAGTCTTGCCTAGACCAACACATGATGAGCTGATCTGGTCCCCCGCGCCGCAAAGCGAACAGCGCGCGCACGGGACCAGACGCATCGCACCACGCCTGCCTTAGGCTTTAAAACGAAGCGCTTCGACGAACAGAGCAAACGCTGCCGTATGCTGACGTCTGCTCGGATAGTAGAGGTGATAGCCAGGGAACGGCGGGCACCATTCTTCCAGGACTCGAATCAGTCGGCCGTCTGCGATATGTTTCGAGACCTGATCTTCGAAAGTGTAGGCAAGCGCGAGCCCGTCCAAGGCGGCGGCTTCCAGCATGAGACCATCATTCAGAATGAGTGGTCCATTCATTCTGACTTGGAGTTCTTCTCCGTCGCGATCGAACTCCCAAGCGTACAATCCGCCTCCGGTCATCTGTCGGTAGCTGACACCCCGGTGTTCCCCGAGTTCGCGCGGCGTTTGCGGGATGTTATGATTGGCGAAGTAGGATGGCGACCCGACGACGGCCATGCGCAGGTCCGGACCGATCCTGACGGCCACCATGTCTTTCTGGACCTGCTCGCCAACGCGGATGCCCGCGTCGAACCGGTCAGCCACAATATCGGTGAGGCCCTCATCGAGGATGATTTCCATTTCGATATCCGGATATTCCGCCAGGAACTTGGTGACGACGGGCCAGAGCACGCTTGTGGCGGCATATCGAAACGTCGTGACGCGGATCCTACCCGCCGGCTTATCCCGAAGTGCGGTGACGGCTGCGATCTCGCTTTCGATGTGATCGAACGCTGGACGGAGGTTTCGCAGCATGCGTTGCCCGGCATCCGTCAGCGATAGACTTCGGGTGGTGCGGGAGATCAGCCGCACCCCCAGCTTCTGCTCCAGCATTCTGACCGAGTAGCTGACAGCGGATTGGGAAAGCCCGAGCTTGGCAGCGGCGCGCGTGAAACTGCCAGCCTCGGCAACGGCAATAAAGGCTGCAAGTTCGCTGAAATCACCATGACGCATTTATCAATTCCATTTCTGACTTCATGCAGATTGTAGCGCCTAATCAATGTTTGTCATCAACTCCACGGGGCTCATGGCATCTTGATCCAGAAATTCTTCTCGCCTCCAATCAACGTGACGACGCATGGGGCGTCACGTTCGAAAACCGGATACGGTTCCGCTCGCCGTGGTCCGCGAAGTAAACCGGGTGATCGCAGCGCATGCGGAGCGACCGTTCCTTTTCTGGGCTATCGGGTTTCGACCGCCTGCATGCTTGAGGTGTCTGAAGATGCGGCCCAAGGCATTGATCCCAGCGCCAGGGTTGCTCCAGCTATGGCCGCCCCCACCACAAAACCGCCTCCGATGTTTGGCAGGACGATCGTGCGGCCGCAGACTCTCGGTAGGGAACCTTCCGGCGAAATAGGCATCAAATGAATCCCGAAAGGAGCAAACCGATGCCAGCTTTACAGAATGTTTCTCTTCCTGCCGTCGCCGAAGAGGAAGCACGCCTCGTTCGCCGTGCGGCCGGCGGCGAGGTGGAAGCCATCCGGCAGATCATCAGGGCCAACAACCAGCGCCTCTACCGGCTCGTGCGCGCGGTGGTGCGCAGTAATTCGGATGCCGAAGATGTGTTGCAGGAGGCTTATCTGCGCGCGTTCGCCAGCCTCGACACTTTTCAAGGAGATTCCTTGCTGTCGACCTGGCTGTCACGCATTGCGCTCAATTCAGCCTTGATGAGGCTTCGGGCACAGAAGCGGTTGAAACGCGCCGCCAGCGAGATCGGGCGATCGGAAGCGGAGATCGTCCAGTTTCCGCTTGCCTCTCCGGCCGCCGATCCGGAGCGCGTCACTGCACAGTGACAGCTTCTTCACCTCGTCGAGGAGGCGACCGATGCGCTTCCTGAAACCTTTCGCCTTGTCTTCGTCGCCCGCGCCATCGAGGGCCTGAGCGTCGAGGAGACAGCCGCGCTGCTGGAGATACCCGCGGCAACGGTGAAGACGCGGCTCCACCGCGCTCGCAAGCTCATCCGCACCCAACTCGAGGCAAAAATCGGACCCGTGCTCATCGACGCCTTCCCCTTTGCCGGCGCGCGCTGCGACCGGTTGACGGGCGCCGTTGTCGCGAGACTTGGATTACCACAATAACGGGAACCTCCGCGGCGGGCCGGCATCTAATGCTGCGTCAACCGTAACAGGCGCCGGCCAACCGCGGCGCCAAGGAGACTCCGATGAAAACCCTGATTGCCGCGCTCGGCGCAGCCTGCCTCGCCCTCACCGCCCCTCTTGCGACAGCGGCCGACAAGCCGACTGATCCGCAGATCGCCCATATCGCCTACAGTGCCGGCGTCATCGACGTGAAAGCCGCCAAGCTCGCCCTCTCGAAGACGACGAATCCGGACGTTAAATCCTTCGCCGAGTCGATGCAGAAGGACCACGAGACCGTCAACGAGATGGCACTGGCACTCGTTAAGAAGCTGAACGTGACACCGGAGGATAACGCCACCAGCCAGACGCTTGCCAAAGTGGCTGAGGGGAAGCGCGCCGAACTCAGCAAGCTCGATGGCGGCGCCTTCGACAGGGCCTATATCGAGAGCGAAGTTGCCTACCATAAGCAGGTCAATGGCGCGCTCGAAACCCTGCTCATCCCCTCGACACAGAATGCTGAACTGAAAAGTCTGCTGGAAACCGGACTGAAACTTTTCCAGGGCCATCAGCAGCATGCCGAGCATGTCGCCGCAGGCCTGAAATGACGGCTGGCCTTCTCAACCGCCGGCAGCTTCTCGTGACGGGCGCCGCGGTGCTCACGGGCAGCGCGCTTGCCCGCGCCCACAACGGCACGGTCCATGTCGTGATCGAGAAACTTGCCTTCCTGCCCGCCGACATCGAGGTCAATGCCGGCGAGATCATCGAATGGATCAATAAGGATCCCTTCGCCCACACTGCTACCGTCGAGGGCGGCTGGGAGGTCCTTATCCCGCCCGGTAAAGTGGCAAGCCATCTCGTCGCTGCAAGTGACACTGTCGACTACTACTGCCGATTTCATCCGAATATGAAGGGGCGAATAAAAATCGTACAATGAATCGAGGCCGTTGGGGCCGATAGCTATCCTGCGGTCTGATGCCACCAGCGGCGGACCACTCAGGACCGCCCCTCAAATTGGTCAATGAGGTCGCCCCGATCGCGGTGAAACGCCTAAAGCAGCATGAAACATTCTTTCTCCAGCCAATCGAACCAGCGACACGCGGATTTTCAAACTACCACTGTGCATGCCGAGCGGCTTACCCCCCGCTGGAGCAGAGCCTTCCAATGGTCTTTTGGGAGGGCACGCGTTGATGCGTCTGGTCAGGCGCGGTCTCCGTGCGGGCTATGGCCAAATTAGACAAGCGGATTATGACGTCAAGCGTTGGAAGTTGATAGGGATTGGGGCGCTTGCCGTCATCGGAATCGGCTCAATGGCGATGGGCTGACCATTGCGGATGCTATGGAAGGATCGAGGCGATCATTTGGGGCGCTAGGAATGGCGCTCCGCGCAGCCGTGCAACGGTTTTTGCACATTACAGGAGGCTGCGTCGCGCGATCCGGGCGAGGCTGGTGCTATCAAGAGGCATTGAAGACTTGATCCGACTGCCGTTCAGTGCAGCGCTAGGGGACCGTTAAGATCAACCAAAAGAAGTATGAAGGAAACCTAGAAGCAACCAAGAGTGAACTAAAGGGGATAGTTTATTAGTCTCTGCTAACTGACATAATGTCACAAAATGGCGAATCAGCTAGAATGCGGCTTTAATGTCGGCTGAAGCTCAAGATAGGCGCGGCGATGAGATACGAAATTGAACGGGAAAACAACGGAACCTACCGTATCATAGATCATCGAAGAAGCGATCAGGTCGCGGTCTGGGAGGACGCAGTTCAAGTTCGCTTATCGATTGGCCTTGCAAGTGCCATGGCTGGATATATGAACGCGAAGGACCGGCACGACACGGCTTACGGTCCCAAATCCTGAACGCGCTTCGGCTCCCATAGGCAAGCTCTCACTGACATAGTGTCAAAAATGACGCGGCGATTGGCTGGCGATTGCCCGCTAGATGTTCCGTCGGCGTCATTCTGGCGCGTTCATTAGGTGCAGCTGACCATCTATCTTAGCGCCATGGGAGGGAAGGCCAAGGGGTTAAGGAATGACAGACATAGCCGACACTCAAAGGGCAAGCGCTGGCGTAACGCTCCGGGCGGATTGGATCGGCGTCCTATCCATTCTATTCGTCGTGGCATTCATCGGCCTAGCGATCGCTGGATATGGCAAGAGCGAGCCGGGTGACGGTAACGCGCTCCTATCGGTCGCACCGAAGGCGCACATAATGGCTCCCTAATATGGATTGGGAATTGCCAATTGAGAGGCTGATAGGGCTGGCTTGGCTTACCCTATGTGGCACTTGCATATTCATAGCGGCAAAGAAGCACGCTCAAGGCCATACGCTTGAGATGTGGGGAATGATCTTTGTCGCGCTCGTCATGGCTATTATGTTCGCCGAAGTGATCGGTCGGAATTAGCACACCGGTCAGCGATACACACTTTTTGCGCCGTGACGTCTGCCCGTTGCGGTGGGTGTTAGGGTTTAGTACTGCTCATCCATGTATAAGAATTTTGTCGCCATATCGCTAGGGTAATGCGGAGGAGCATGCTTGGGAAGGCAAAGCGGAAGACGACTTCCGGGCGAAGGAACGGAGGCCGACCCCGGCGATTTCGCCAACAAACCCAATGAGCGGCAGGCAGGGACAGCGATCCTCCGCCCGCTATGACTGTGAATAGGACCTAAAGCACCAAGGAGAGAGCGTTTTTTAAGGCCGAGAATGATAAGGGCCTTCGCCTCATCCAGAGACATTCCTGCATACGGTGCAGTTGTCTTGTTTTGCCGAAAATGTTGCGCTTGGTTTCTGATTCTTTCGGCTTGGCTTCTCTGAATACCGTATTTTGCCAAGCCGGAGACCTTGCCCAGCGCTTCATATGCTTTGTAGAGGTCATGCCAATTATCGAGCTTTGCCCTGTGTCCCACGCCAACATCGATGACTGGCATGGAACTAAAATGCTCAATCGCGTCGATCACCGATCGCGGAGCTGTTGATGCTTTTGCCAAAGCCGCCTGAACAGCAGAAGGAGATTCCTGGTCGGGATAAGTCTCTATGAACGGCAGTCGCTTACCGCGATGCATCATGAAATCTCGCCCTCGTCATTGCGCTCCTGGACGAATTCACCAATTGTGAGTGGCTCAATGCCTTGAAAGTGCATGTCCATGAAGGCGCTCAGCAGACGTACGAACGGGATAGCAATTTGGAGCACCTGACCTGCATCAATGCACCCGTCGAATTCTTTTGAATGCAGGATATACTTTTGTTCACCGTTGCAGTTGACGGTTTCGATGTAGGGGTCATGGGGCGGATAAAGGACTTGGCACCACGCGCTTGCGGCGAAACCCTGGAGCTCAATTGCAAAAGTCGACACGAATCTCTCCTGACCGAATAACTCTGCCCTTCCGACCATAGCGGCAGGTCACCGAAAAGGCATATAGGAGCGCAGGAACGCAAGGGGGCGGGTGAAACTTGAGAGGCAGCGTGATCACGGGACCCGCGCCCCCCTCACGCGCGGAATTTTTTTGCCCAGGAAAAACAGCGGCTCTAACGCTTATCTGCGCCGTCCCTCGTCGGCCAATCATGATCAAGGATTTTCTCGTTTGCCATGTCCTGCAATACCTTTGGGTAGATGGACAGAGTGGCAATGGCCCAGATGGTCAGAGAAAATCCGGCGTTAAGGCCGAACCCGTACAGACCGCCCGTAACGACGCCACTGCTCGCAGCTGACAGGAGCAAAGCCTTTGTTGAACCCTTCATCTCAAACCCCCTCCATTGAGAATTCGAATGATAAAGACGGCCCCCCTTGAAGTCGAATAGCGATATCGGATTACAACTTTCCAGCGGGGGAAGCGGCCGAGAGGAAAATGCGCTGTAGCCTGGGCCTCTGGCCGAAAAGCGATTATTTTTCCACTGTGATGAGAAAATCAACACGATCAAAAGGCCGACCGGCGCGTGAGCCCTCCACAATGGCGCGGCGCTTCGTCGAAGCGATGGCCCGCTCTGGCGTATCCGGCACACAAGCCAATAGCCTTGGTCACCGAGGACGCGGTGAGCGCGGCGCAACTCATCGGCGGCATTCATCTGCCGCTCGGCGATCGGACCGCGGGCCTTGCCTCCGTCGACATGCTCCCGGCCGTAATCAATGGCGGAGGCGCCTTTCCCTCCCATGGCTTCCCACAACGCGCGGAACTTGCTGGCGGCGGCGACTTGCGCGGCATCGATCTTATTGCGGGAGGCGAGCATGGTGATCGCGCTTTCCCGGATGTTCACGACCGCCGGGATGTGCTTCGGGTTGGTCGCATCACCGGCATGGGCGCGGCTAAAGAAGGGATTGTCAACGGTGACGGCTCGCAGGGTGCGGTGCGGATCGGCTCGGGCTTTCTTTTGGAGGGCGCGGGCATGTCGCGGAGAATGCCAGAAAGCCTATTGCCGGAAAAGAGAGGTAACGGTTGGGTTTAGGTGAGTTTATATGTCGCGCGCATGTCGCATGCATGTCGCGTGGAGCTGCCGGGAGCGTATGACAATCGTTGAAAATAAAGGGAAATTTATTGCAACATATGCAACATGAAATCAGCGACCAAGGGGAACAGGGAGGCCGATAAAGCACTGTTTTCTTTAGATTATTAATGGTGCCCAGAGCCGGAATCGAACCAGCGACACGCGGATTTTCAATCCGCTGCTCTACCAACTGAGCTATCTGGGCATCCATGCTTCGCAGAACATTCTTCTGTGCAAGAAGTGCAGGGCCTTGGTTCGCCCCGGAAGCGAGCGGGGTTATAGCATCTTGTCCGGCCATGGCAAGCATCAAATGGCAGTTTTTTGCCAGCCGGGGATATTTTGCGGATTCACAAGCAAATTGAAGGGGTTCGCTGTGGATCTCGCACTACTCTTCGTCGTCGTAGTCCGCCTTCTTCTCGTCTTCGGCAACCGGAATGGCATAGGCGCCGTTCAGCCAGCGGGAGAGGTCGGCCTCGCGACAGCGGTTCGAACAGAAAGGGTAGTGGTCGCGGTGGGAGGGCTTGCCGCATTCCGGACAAGGGCGCGTCTTGCGCAGCGGTGCGACCTTGGCGTTGCTTTTCTCTTCGGGCATGGTGATCCTCCTCCGGGCTCAGCCCTCAGGCCACCGGCTATGCACGTCGAAGCCTTCGCCGGTCAGCAGCAGGATTGTTTCATAAAGCGGCAGGCCGACGACATTGGTGTAGGAGCCCACCATCTTCTGCACGAAGCTGCCGGCCAGCCCCTGGATGCCATAGGCACCCGCCTTGCCGCGCCACTGGCCAGAAGCGAGATAGTTCTCGATCTCGAAACCGGAAAGGCGTTTGAACCGCACCTTCGTCTCGGAAATCTTCTGGCGGATCTTGCGGTCGGGCGTTACCAGGCAGACGCCGGTATAGACCCAGTGGCTGCGGCCGGAAAGCAGATGCAGCGAGGCGGAAGCCTCGTCGGCGAATTCGGCCTTGCCGAGAATGCGGCGGCCGACGGCAACGACAGTGTCGGCAGCAAGGATATAGCTGCCCTTCCAGGCCATGTCGCCCTTGATCGCGGCTAATGCCGCTTCGGCCTTTTCCGTCGACAGGCGCCGGGCGAGCGAACGCGGATGCTCTGATTTTCTCGGCGTCTCGTCGATATCCATCGGCATCAGGCGCGAGGGCTCGATGCCTGCCTGGTTGAGCAGGTCCACACGGCGCGGCGAGCCGGAAGCCAGAATGAGCTTGTATGTGAGCGCCATGGACCCTCGACCGGAAACGGAAGCCCTTGAGGCTTCCGGGCCAAACCTATTTGAAACGATAGGTGATGCGGCCCTTCGTGAGATCGTAAGGCGTCATTTCCACAAGGACCTTGTCGCCGGCGAGAACGCGGATGCGGTTCTTGCGCATGCGGCCTGCCGTGTGGGCGATGATTTCGTGCTCGTTTTCGAGCTTCACGCGAAAGGTCGCGTTCGGCAGAAGTTCGGTCACAATACCCGGGAATTCGAGGACTTCTTCTTTAGGCATATAAAGGTTTTCTTCCTGTCGGTTGAGATGGCGGCGTGGGCCGCCCCAAAATTTTCGCGGAAACTACACAATCAGGGGTCATTTGTGAACCTTGTTGATCGGGCTTTCTTCCTTTTGTTTCATGCCGATTGCGCCGCAATGCCATTTCTCCTGACGAGCCGGGTTTCGATGAGCATCTCAAGGTGATCACGCACCTCACGGTAGGCGTCCAGAATCTGCTCGCGGGTACCGGTTGTAACCGTCGGATCCATGGTCGGCCAATAGATTACGTCGACGGCGCTCGACCGCGTCAGTTCCAGTGCGGCGTGATGGGCCTGCGGAGAGAGCGTGATGATGAGATCGAAATAATCATCCTCGAGTTCGTCAAGCGTCTGTGGCTGGCGACGCCCGAGCGACAGGCCGATTTCATCAAGCACGACGTCGACAAAGGGATCGCGCTCGCCGGCGCGAACGCCTGCCGAACGTATATAGGTATTCCTGGGCAGGATGCTACGGGCGATCGCTTCGGCTATCGGCGAGCGGATGGCGTTAAGTCCGCACATGAAGAGAATCGCACCAGGCGCCTTTCCTTCTGCCGTGGTCGGGGCCGGCGCCATCGCCGTCATCCGCGCCAGTAGAGCACGCAGACGAGCGTGAAGATGCGGCGAGCCGTGTCGAAATCGACCTCTATCTTGCCGGCAAGCCTGTCCTTCAATGTCTGCGACCCCTCGTTGTGGATGCCGCGCCGGCCCATGTCGATCGCCTCGATGCGGCTCGGCGAGGCAGAACGGATCGCCTCGTAATAGCTTTCGCAGATCATGAAATAGTCCTTCACGAGGCGGCGGAAGGGGGTCAGCGACAGGATATGGGTCGCAACATCAAGTCCCTCTTCTGTAGCGATCGCAAAGACGAGCTTGGAATCGACCAGAGAAATCTTCAGCCGGTAGGGCCCGCCGCTGTGGCCGACTGGCTCGAAGCTGTTTTCTTCGATGAGATCGAAGATCGCGACGGCGCGCTCGTGCTCGACATCGGGCGTCGAACGGCCGATCGTATCGTCAAGGACGATATCTGAGAGCCGGAAGTCGCCCTTCGCCATGCCTCACCTTTCGAGATTGAGACGGATCGCCACCGATCGCGCATGGGCGTCGAGGCCCTCGCAGACCGCGAGTGCGATCGCTGCCGGACCGAGATCGCGAAGTTGCTGTGGACCGAGCCGGAGGATCGATGTGCGCTTGACGAAGTCGAGGACGGAAAGGCCGGAGGAGAAGCGGGCAGAGCGCGCAGTCGGCAGCACATGGTTCGAGCCACCGACATAATCGCCGATCACTTCCGGCGTATGGGCGCCGATGAAGATCGCGCCGGCATTGCGGATCCCGTCGAGCAGTGCGTCCGGATCGGCAACCACAAGCTCCAGATGCTCTGCGGCGATGCGGTTAGCAAGCGGTATCGCATCCTTCAGGTCCTTCACCAGGATGACAGCACCGAAATCCCGCCAGCTGCGGGCGGCGGTTTCCGCACGGTTCAAAGTCTTCAGCTGCCGCTCGACCGCGACTTCGACGGCCTTGCCGAGTTCGGCGTCATCGGTGACCAGGATCGCCTGGGCGCTTGCATCATGTTCGGCCTGGGCCAGAAGGTCGGCGGCGATCCAGTCGGGGTTGTTATCCCTGTCTGCGATCACCAGCACTTCAGACGGGCCGGCGATCATATCGATGCCGACCGTGCCGAAGACCTGGCGTTTGGCGGCGGCAACATAGGCATTGCCCGGGCCGGTGATCTTTGCGACCGGTGCGATCGTCTCCGTGCCGTAAGCAAGCGCAGCAATAGCCTGCGCACCGCTGATACGGTAGATCTCTGAAACACCGGCAAGCTTGGCTGCAGCAAGTACGGCCGGATTGACCGCACCGCCCGTTGCCGGCACTGCAATGACGATGCGCTCGACGCCTGCGACCTTTGCCGGCACCGCATTCATCAGCACCGAGCTCGGATAGCTTGCCGTGCCGCCCGGCACGTAGAGGCCGACCGCCTCGATCGCCGTCCAGCGCGAGCCGAGCCCGACGCCCATGGCGTCCTCGTAGATATCGTCCTTTGGCAGCTGGCGGCGATGGTGGGATTCGATGCGGACGGCTGCAACCTTCAGCGCGCCGAGTACTTCGGAAGGCACTGCCTTTACCGCGGCATCGATTTCCGCTTCGCTCACGCGCATCGGCACGTCGGCAAAATCGATGCCGTCGAACTTCTTGCAATATTCGGCAAGCGCCGCGTCGCCGCGGGCGCGCACGTCGTCGATGATCGCCCGCACGGCCGCGTTCACGTCTTCCGAAGCTTCACGCTTGGTTGTCAAAAACGCGGCAAAGCGCTGCTCGAAATCGTCCGATGCCTGATCCAGCCATATCGCCAACGCAGATGTTCCTTCTCAATTCGACACGGGGAAGTCTTTACGCACCCGGGTGACGGGGCTTGGAGGCGGTTTCCCATGCCCCACCAATATCGGCAAGCTGCACTTCAATGCATTCGACGTCGAGGACGATCTCGGCCGCCCCGGCAAGCGTCAGCTCGATCGTGCCATCCGGGCCCTCGCCCTTCTGTTCGAAACCGACCGACAGCAGGGACAGTACATCGTCCCGCCGCTTGCGGTCGATCCCGGTGGAGCGGACTGCCAGGACGCGCTTGAAGATCAGCGCTGCCCGGTGGCGCTCGAAACCCTTGCGCTTGTTCAGGGCATCTTCCCAGACAAAGCGGTTGGCGGCTATCGAAAACTGCCCGTCCCGTGGCGACCAGGCCATGTCCCCGACCTTGAAGACGCTGTCCTGCATATGTGCGGAGACCACGGCAAGGTCTTCACTATCGAGCGCAAGAAGCTTCAAATCGGTCATGCAGGCAAAACCCCCGGCTGTCGCTCACCGCCGGAATGGCGATGCGTTTGACAAGGGAAATAGGATGCCGCGGCTAAATGCGCAACCGGAATAAAGGGCGCAAAGCCGCCCTTCCCTACTCGCTGACGCGCTCGACGATCGCACCACAGCGGGTGAGCTTTTCTTCCAGCCTCTCGAAGCCGCGATCGAGGTGATAGACGCGCGACACCACGGTCTCGCCTTCGGCGGCAAGACCGGCGATCACCAGCGAAACGGAAGCACGCAGGTCCGTTGCCATCACCGGAGCGCCCTTCAGCCGCGGCACGCCCTCAATCTTCGCCGTCTGGCCGGAAAGCGAGATTTTCGCGCCGAGGCGGGCAAGCTCCTGCACATGCATGAAGCGGTTTTCGAAGATGGTTTCCGTCACATGCGAAATGCCGGAGGAGCGCGTCATCAGCGCCATGAACTGCGCCTGCAGGTCCGTCGGAAAGCCGGGGAACGGATCGGTCACGACATCGACCGGCCTGATGCCGGCACCATTGCGCCTGACGCGCACGCCGTTGTTGGTCGGCGAGATTTCCGCCCCGGCACGGCGAAGCGTCTCGAATGCGGTTTCGAGCAGAGCTGCATCGGTGTTTTCCAGAACCACGTCGCCACCGGTCATCGCGACGGCCATGGCATAGGTGCCAGTCTCGATACGATCCGGCAGGACACGGTGGCGCGCGCCCGAAAGCGACTGCACGCCTTCGATGGTGATCGTCGAGGTGCCGTGGCCGGAAATCTTCGCGCCCATGGCGTTCAGGCAGTTGGCGAGGTCAGCGACTTCCGGTTCGCGGGCGGCATTGCCGATGACCGTGGTGCCGCGCGCGAGCGTTGCCGCCATCATCATTACATGGGTCGCACCGACGGAAACTTTCGGGAAAGTGTAGCGCGTGCCGATCAGACCTCCGTTCGGTGCCGTCGCGTTGATGTAGCCGCCGTCGATTTCAAGGTTTGCCCCGAGCGCTGCAAGTCCTTCGAGAAACAGATCCACCGGACGGGTGCCGATGGCGCAGCCGCCCGGCAAAGAAACGCGGCAATGGCCTTCGCGCGCCAGCAGCGGTCCGATGACCCAGAAGGAAGCGCGCATCTTGGAGACCAGCTCATAGGGCGCGGTCGTATCGACGATGGTGCGGCAGGTGAAATGGATCGTGCGTGCGTAGGAGTCTTCCTGGCGCTCGCGGCGGCCGTTGACGGCAACGTCGACACCATGATTGCCGAGGATGCGCATCAAAAGCTCGACATCTGCAAGATGAGGGACGTTTTCAAGCGTCAAGGTGTCGCTGGTCAAAAGCGAGGCGATCATCAGCGGCAAGGCAGCATTCTTGGCGCCGGAAATCGGAATGATGCCATTGAGCTCATTACCGCCGACAATTCTGATACGATCCATATGGGTTTACGGGCTGTGCCCGCCTTTCTGAAAGTTCTGCCTTTAAAAGGGATGGGGGTCTTTAGACGAATTCAGGGCATGCTTCAATTCGCCGTGAACCGAACATTACGATTCGTCCATTTTTGCGGCAGGAAGCCCACTTGTCTCGTCCGCCTGGCCGGAGCGGCGCGCCCGTGTCTGCTGCTTGCGGCGCGCGAGATTTTCGCGAAGCTTTTCGGCAGCGCGTTCGCGGCGCAGTTTCGCTTGCTCTTCGATCACCGCCTTGCGGCCCTTTGCAGCATTTTCCAACTTGTCGTCCATGCTTGACATTTAGCGGATTCCGCGCCGCGCAAAAAGGGCCCTGGCCTTAATACATGCGAAGTTGGAATTTGCGGCTTGCGCTTGTCGAGAAGCTGTGGCAATAGGCCCCCCGTTCACGCATTGCAGCCGTCCGGCTCATGCGTCCTGGTCCTGCTGCCGTAGCTCAGTGGTAGAGCACACCCTTGGTAAGGGTGAGGTCGGTGGTTCAATCCCACTCGGCAGCACCAGATTTCCCCAAAGAAATAAGGCTTTTCGGAATAGGGGTGATAGGAGCAAGGTCGGGACCTTCGCCTTTCTTGTTGCTTATGGATCTCGAGATACCCAATTTAGGGATAGGCAATGGGAAGCCGAGGCTGAAGCCGCTCGTCGCGCTGCAACGAACTCTACCCACATCGCCCGATCATGCAGATCGGCGACACGTTCATGGAACACCTCTATCGGATGGTCAGATCGCAAAGGTGGAGGCGATGACGCCTGAGGGCTGCTTTTCTTGAACAGAGGCTGGTGGGCGGCTTGCTCCCCTGTCAAATCGGCCCCTCCTTTGAATCCAGACGGTCCCTCTCGCTGTTGACCACGGATGTACTAGCAGCGGTGACGACGAGAGGTCGGGTTGCCCGGCCTTTTGTTTGTTAGCCGGTCGATCTCGGCGACCAGCCGCCCTACTCCCTTTGAACAGATTTGATTTCCGCGTGTATTCTGCCACTCTGCAGCTCTGGAGAGTGTTCTGACCACGGGGGAACCATGAATCTTTCTAAGGGCGCGAAATTAGTTTGCTTCTTTGCCTCTTTGACGCTGCTTTCGGTCAACGAAGCATTCGCGCGTGGCCGTCTTCACATAAGGGTCCCTGATTGGATGGAGCCTTACATGGCCATGTTTCTGGTTTTCACGTTTTTCGGCTGGCTGGGACTGCTGGTGACAAAGCCGCGCGGAGTGCCTGTCAATCAGCTTTCTCGGATCAAAACTTCTCCCCTCGTAAACTTCCTTCGCGTATTCACTTTGACCATGTTTATGATGTTCATGGTTATGCTGTTTGCAGGCATGGTACTTGAATAAGTACAATTGAACGCAGATGACCCCAGACGCGCGCTAGGCGTTGGCCGGCACCCCCCGCGAACACCGGAAAACAGCCGGATGGAGCGAGCGAGCATGTGGGCCGGAATATGGGCCATTCGAACCGCTTCGGCGTAACCGTCGAGCAGGGGGCCTGCGCGAACAACCCCTTGCGAGCGGCCGGCCTCATAAACCCCTCGTCGAATAGAGCTCTGAAGGCGGCGTCGGCGCTGGGGATCAAACTCAGTTGGCGTCGTTTGCTATTCCCCTGCGATAGAGTGACGCCTGGCCATTGGCCCTGCTCAACTCCTTGTGATCGAACCATCTCCTGCGGACTGCGGTTCTTTCAACAGAAAATGGAGGATGCTCTCATGTTTATTCGCTTCATCGCGAGTTCGATCGTCGTGGTGGCGGTCGCGACCAGTGCTTTCGCACAAACAACCGGCAGCCAGGGAGGGTCCGGCGGCGGCACGACCATTGCCCCCAATCTGAACAGTACCGGCGCAGGCACGACCCGCACGGATCCCGGCATCACCAACAGCACCGTCAATCCCGGTACCGTCGATCTAAACAGGAGCGGCAGCACGATCAACCCAAGCGGCATCAATCCTGCGATCCCGTCATCGCCTGCTTGCACGAATGCCACTGGGCAGCAGGATGACGCGGCAAGCGGAACCTCCGGGCTCGGCTGCCCGCCGCTTCCTCGATAGGATCGTGAGACGCCAATCTGGCTTCATGCGCGCCATTGGAAAAGTGGCCGCCTTACAAGCTTGACCTGCCCGGCGGCATCGTTTTTGCCAGAAATCCAATCCTCCGTCGCGTCTGACGCGAGCAAACCCGATTGCCGACGACAAATATCCCGCTAATATACCCATGTGCACGGTCCCAGCGAGGGGAACGCAAGGGGCTGGATGCGCGTTTTGGCGTAAACATCGGAGGAATACGCCTATGGCGACAGAAAGATGGGGCAATCCGGTCAAGGTCGGTTTCGAAAACGCCGACGCGCGAACCGTGAACGGCCCGTTTGACGCACTGAAATGCCTCACCGATCTTTGGCCCGCAAATCGCGGGCTTCGTTACCTCAAGGCCCGCAGCGCGTGCCGCGCGGCGCTCGATGGACGCAAGACCGCCGAAGAGGCGCGCTGCGAGTTTCTTGCGGCGGCGGAAGAAGCCAAGCTGAAGCTGCACTGACGGGTGCGCCACGGCTGACTGTAATTGGAATGATTGTCCTGTGCCGTTCAGAGACGGCGGTTCAGTTCGTTTAACTGTTGAAGCAAGACAGGCGGGAAAATTCGTTTCAAGGCGTTGCTCGCCGATGCTGAGGACCCATAAAAACCCCACAGCCGTCATGATGATGGTCAGAGGCTCGTTCGCTCGGTCATGCGCAGGCGAGCCACGTCCGGGCAAATCTTCCTGATCTTGCTCCTCAGCAACTGCTGTCGCTTTCTATCTCGAGATAGCCAACGCCGATAATAGTGCCGTCCGGCGTACGGATGAAGGATGGCAGATATTGCGCCTCGACCGGCTCACAGGCAGGCGCGCGGCTATATTCATTGAGGGCAATCTGGTCCTGCGGCAACGCCGAATAATAATCGATATCCGTTTCGAGTGATGCGGATGCAGGTGTGGCAAACGCGGCGGATGCAACAAGAAGGGCGGCAGCGCCCAGATGGAATGTCGTCCTCATAACAGTCTCCGGCGTTGAATTCAGACGACCAAAACACGCGAGATGCAGTTTTTGTTCCCGTTTTTTCTTGTTCGTTCTCGCGAGAATCTTCTGTAACTTTTCTTTCACTCGAAGAAGTTTAATTGAATTGTACCAAACCGCGTGAGCTTAAGTAGAAATTGTCATGAGAATACTGATGCTTGTCATTATCGCAGCGATGGTCGCCTCCATTCTCAGTATCCTGGTCGTCAAACCTTTCAACCAGGGCGGGGGAAAAGACGACACGGTACCAGAGACGATCCAACGGCCAGAACCAAAATGACCACGCGCCACCGCAGCAGTGGCTTCACCCCCCAAGACCGTCTTCCGTTGCATGCCGGCACGCCCAGTTCAGGGGGAATCATAGATTGTCTTTCAACCCCCTTGGCGTGCGGCAGAGGTTGCCCATCCGGATCGACGGCCGGGGGCGTCCGATGAAAGTGATTGTTTCGGCAGTTCTCGCGGCCTTTCTGCTCTCCGCTTGTTCGTCCTCGCTGAGCCCACGCCCATTGCCGGCATCTTGACCTATGGCGGGCGGCCGTGAACCAAACCGACGAAATCACCCCGTCGGCAGCCCTTTGCAACAGCTTCTCCAATTCAAGCGGCAACCGGGTGCGGGAAACCGACATTCGCCAGCCGGATCGGAGCTTGAGACTCATCAGCAACGAAGCGGTGTCTGCCCTTCATTAAAGCTTGCGCTTGACAGGAATCATTATCGAGAACATTCAAGGAACGCCTAATCTGCCCGCGCCGTGTTGCGCGCGGGCCAAACGGATGGCTAGATGTATCTCGAAAAGCTCAATCCACAGCAGCGCATGGCGGTCGAACACGGCACGCTTGCCGCCGGCAGCCATGTTGCAGGTCCGCTTCTGGTGATCGCCGGCGCGGGTTCGGGCAAGACCAATACGCTCGCGCACCGCGTCGCGCATCTCATCGTCAAGGGCGCCGATCCGCGCCGCATCCTGCTGATGACCTTCTCCCGTCGGGCGGCCTCCGAGATGGCACGCCGCGTCGAGCGGATTTGCGCGGAAGTCATTGGCAGCAGTTCCGGCATCATGGCCGATGCACTGGCCTGGAGCGGTACCTTCCATGGGATCGGCGCGCGGCTGCTTCGCGATTATGCCGAGCAGATCGGAGTTGACCCCGCCTTCACCATCCATGACCGGGAAGACAGCGCCGACCTGATGAACATCATTCGTCACGAGCTCGGCTTCTCGAAAATGGAGAGCCGCTTCCCGACCAAGGGCACCTGCCTTGCGATCTATTCCCGGGCCGTGAATTCGGAGACGGAACTGCCTCTGGTCCTGCGTGACGCCTTCCCCTGGTGTGCTGCTTGGGAAAAGCAGCTCCGCGAACTCTTTGCCGCCTATGTCGAGGCAAAGCAGGCCCAGAACCTCCTCGATTATGACGACCTGCTCCTCTACTGGGCGCAGATGGTTGCCGAACCGCTGATCGCCGAGGATATCGGCGGCCGCTTCGATCACGTGCTCGTCGACGAATATCAGGATACGAACCGCCTGCAGGCCTCCATCCTGCTTGCTTTGAAGCCTGAGGGGCATGGGCTGACCGTTGTCGGGGACGATGCGCAGTCGATCTATTCCTTCCGCGCCGCCACAGTCCGCAACATCCTCGACTTCCCGGCCTCGTTCTCCCCGCCGGCCAACATCGTCACGCTCGATCGCAACTATCGTTCGACGCAACCCATTCTCGCCGCGGCAAATGCCGTTATTGATCTTGCCTCGGAACGCTTCACCAAGAACCTATGGACGGAGCGGCAATCGGGCGAGCGCCCGCGCCTCGTTACCGTGCGCGACGAGGCCGACCAGGCCCGGTATGTTGCCGAAAAGGTGCTGGAGAACCGCGAAGAGGGCACGCGGCTGAAGAACCAGGCGGTGCTGTTCCGCGCCTCGCACCACAGCGGCGCGCTGGAAGTCGAGCTTACCCGCCGCAACATTCCCTTCGTGAAATTCGGCGGCCTGAAATTTCTCGACAGCGCACATGTCAAGGACATGCTGGCGGCGCTGCGCTTTGCTCTCAATCCGCGCGACCGTGTCGCCGGCTTCCGGCTGATGCAGATCCTGCCGGGCGTCGGGCCTTCGACTGCCCAGCGGGCACTCGACCAGATGGCGGAGGATCCAAGCCCCCTGCAGGCGCTCGCCGCCATGCCTGCCCCGCCGCGCGCCGGCCAGGATTGGACCTTTTTCGTCTCGGTCATGCAGGAGCTGAAATCCGGTAAAGCCGGCTGGCCCGCCGAAATCGGCCTTGTCCGGGAATGGTATCAGCCGCACCTCGAGCGGCTGCACGAGGATGCCGCAACGCGTCAGGCCGATCTCCTGCAGCTCGAGCAAATCGCCGGCGGCTATCCGTCGCGCGAACGCTTCCTGACCGAACTGACGCTCGACCCGCCGGATGCGACCAGCGACCAGGCGGGCGTGCCGTTGCTCGATGAGGACTATCTGATCCTTTCGACGATCCATTCGGCCAAGGGTCAGGAGTGGACCCAGGTCTTCATGCTGAACGTTGTCGACGGCTGCATCCCGTCGGATCTCGGCGTTGGCACCAGCGCGGAAATAGAGGAGGAGCGGCGCCTGCTTTATGTCGCGATGACGCGAGCCAGGGACGGTCTCGATCTCGTCGTTCCGCAGCGCTTCTTCACGCACGGGCAAAATATGCAGGGCGACCGGCACGTTTATGCCTCGCGCACCCGCTTCATCCCGGCGACGCTGCTGCAATTTTTCGAGGTCTGCGGCTGGCCGCAGGTCAAGAGCGAGAGCGTCGCTGCGCAACAGGCGCGCCAAGTCCGCATCGATGTCGGCGCCCGCATGCGCGGTATGTGGCGCTAGAGGGCAAGAGGGCGATCGGCCGGTTTAAAGAATGGCGCGAGCACGTCTGCGTCCACCTCCTCGATGGTCGAAGGCGACCATTTGGGATTTCGATCCTTGTCGATCACCGCCGCGCGCACGCCCTCGTAAAAGTCCGCGGATTTCAATATCTGCATACAGGTCCCAAGCTCACGCTCCAGGCAGGCGGCGAGACTGACGCTCTGCCTTCCTTCCCTCAGCAGACGCAGAGTCAACTTCAGGCTCGTCGGCGAGCGCGTGTGCAGCGTCTTGCGTGTCTTGGCGGCGAATTCGCTTTCGTCAGCGGCGAGCGCTTCCAGTACCTCTTCGACGCGATCGAAACAGAAGGCATGGTCGATCAACGGCCGAACGGCCCGCAGGCGGCTTTTGGTCGCCTTGCCGGAAAGATGCTTCAGCAGAGCATCGCAGGCAACCGGCGAGGACCCGACAGGAAGCCGCGCCAACGCGTCGATGACATCCGGGAGCCGCGACGACGGGATCTCGAAATCAGCAAGGCCGGTATAGATGGCATCCGCCGCATTCAGCTCCTGGCCGGTCAATCCTGCCCATGTTCCCGTCTCGCCGGGCATGCGCGGCAGCAGCCAGGTCGCTCCCACATCCGGGAAATAGCCGATGCCGGTTTCCGGCATCGCAAGCCTCGTCCGCTCCGTCACGATGCGGTGCCGCCCGTGCGCGGACAGGCCCACGCCGCCGCCCATGGTGATGCCATCCATCAGGGCGACATAGGGTTTAGCGTAGCTTGCGATGCGGTGGTTGAGTGTGAATTCCTCGCGCCAGAACGTCTCTGCAAGATCGGAACCCTCACGCCCGCTTTCGTGGAGTACACGAATATCGCCGCCAGCGCAGAAGCCGCGCTCGCCCTCGCCCGTCACCACCACGCTTGCAACGCCGTCATCATCCGCGAATTCGTCGAGTGCCGCATCGATCATCCGCACCATGCCGAGCGTCAGGCTGTTCAGCGCCTTTGGCCGATTGAGGCGGATGATCCCCGCAGTACCGCGCCGCTCGATAATGACTTCCCGTTCGTGATCGTGCTGCATGTCCGCCGTCCACCCTCGATTGACCTCCCATCAATAAACAGAGGGAGCGCTTCGTTCCAGTGGGCCTTTCGGCGAAAAACAGGCGTAGTTGCGTTCAGAAGGAAGCCGCGGCAAGGGCGCGGTGCACTCCCTGCAGCTCCCCGACACTCCGGTTGATCAGCGCCAGCTCCCAGTCCAGTGCGCTGCGTACGATCGTCTCCAGGGAATCGTATTTCGGCGTCCAGTCCAGCACGCGATGGGCCAACGTGGCGTCGGCCACGACACTTGCGGCATCGCCGGGGCGGCGTGGCGCCATATGAATCCTGAACGCGTGGCCGTGCAGGCGCACCACCATGTTCAGCACGTCGAGCACCGTATAACCAGAGCCATAGCCGCAATTGGCGACCAACGATCCCTTGCCCTTGCGCAGATGCTGCAGTGCCTTGAGGTGAGCCTCGACAAGATCAGTGACATGGATGTAGTCGCGCACGCCGGTGCCGTCATGCGTCGGATAGTCGATGCCGTAGACATGCACGCTGTCGCGCTTGCCGAGGGCTGCCTCGCAGGCGACCTTGATGAGGTGCGTCGCGCCGCTCGTGGATTGTCCGGCGCGGCCGTGCGGATCGGCACCAGCAACATTGAAGTAGCGCAGCGCCACATAGTCGAAATCATAGGCGGCAGCAGCGTCGCGCAGCATGAATTCCGTCATCAGCTTCGACTGGCCGTAAGGATTTTCCGGGTTGAGCGGCGCTGTTTCCCTGACCGGGTCGGAAGTCTTCTGGGGACCGTAGACTGCCGCCGTCGACGAAAAGACGAAATGGCGCACACCGGCAGCGATCGCCGCGCTCAGCAGTGCACGCGTCTTGCCGGAATTGTTGTCGTAATAGAAAAGCGGATCGGCAACCGAAGCCGGAACGACAGCGGATCCTGCAAAATGGATGATCGCCTCGATATCGTTCTCGATGAAGATCGTCTTCAGCACCTCGGCATCGGCGATATCCCCAAGATAGAAGCGCGCAGCAGGCGCGACCGCCCAGCGAAAGCCGGTGGAAAGACGATCGAGCACGACGACGTTCTCGCCTGCATCGAGCAGTGCCCAGACCATGTGGCTGCCGATGTAGCCGGCCCCGCCTGTCACCAAAATTGCCATGCCCTGTTCCCTGTTTAATCGACAGAGGCATCTGACACGGCTTTTCCTTTCAGATTTTGTTATCAGGCGCCCGATCGGACGCCTTTGAACCGGTAAGTTTGCTGATGTGGTTAGAGGCTGATTTCGGCCTTTGCTACAATTTTAGCAAATGGCCGTTTGCCTTGAAGATGGCCGGGCTGCGACGGCCACGCCTTGCGCGTCAAAGCTTCAGAATGTAATCGCACAGCTTGTCGGCTGCTGCCTTGACCTGTTGCGGATCGCGCAGGAAACAGGCTCGCAGGAAAAGCTCGCCGCCTGCACCGAAGGCGGTTCCAGGCGCCAGGCCGACGCCCGTCTTGTCGACGATATCCAGCGCTGCTTTGCGGCTGTCGGTGACGCCGTCGATCTTCAGAAAGGCGTAAAGTGCACCGTCCGGCTTCAACGTCTCGACGCGGTTTGTGGCAATCAGCGCATCGCAGAGGATGTCGCGCGCAAGAGCCGCCTTTGCGATATTGGCCTCGACGAACCCATCGCCCTCGTTGAGGGCTGCCACCGCACCCTTCTGCATGAATTGCGCAACGCCCGAGGTCGAATATTGGATCAGGTTCTCGAGCACCTGCCCGGTTTCCGGCGGCGACACGATCCAGCCGACACGCCAGCCGGTCATTGCCCAGTTCTTCGAGAAGGAATTGACGAACATGACCTTGTCGCCCGGTGCCATGATGTCAAGGAAAGAAGGCGCACGGGTGCCGGCGTAGAAATAGCGGGCATAAATTTCATCTGCCATGATCCATAGATCACGCTTGCGGGCAAGTTCAAGGATATCGGCGAGATCCTTCTCCGTCGCGGTCCACCCTGTCGGATTGGATGGCGTATTGATGAACAGCGCTCTCGTCTTCGGAGTGATTGCTGCTTCGATACGGTTGAGATCGACCGCCCACTTGCCGCCCTCAAACTGAAGCTCAACCCCGACCGAGCGGGCACCGGCGATTTCCAGCGCAGCGGCGATGTTCGGCCAGGCGGGCGTCAGATAGACCAGTTCGTCGCCCGGCGACGTCAATGCCTGCACCGCAATCTGGATCGCCTGCATGCCTGAGCCGGTAACATAGAAATGCTCTGCCGACAGGCCGATGCCGAAATGCCGGCCGTAATAATCCGATAGCGCCTGACGAAGCTCCGGAATGCCGCGCTGCCAGGTATAGAAGGTCTCTCCTGCTGCCAGCGCGTCCATGGCCGCCCGGCTAATGAAACCCGGTGTCGGAAGATCACCCTCACCGACCCACAGCGGCAGCAGGCCGTCGCGGCCGCGTGCATAATTGACGACTTCGACGATCCCGCTTTCTGGCGCCGAAACGGCGCGCGGGCTGAGGCTGTTCATGATCGACATGCAGATCTCCGGTTTTGGCTTTCTTAAAACAAAATCCGGCGCAAATCCCATGAGAATGCGTGATGCCATATCGATTTTCGTTATGAATCAACCTCGCATGATGCGGGGCTGCGAACGCCTCGATCAGACCGCCGGACGCTTGGCCAGCAGATCGCGGATTTCTGTGAGGAGCGCGACATCGGCTGGCGGCGGCGCCTCTTCCGCTGCCTTTTGCTCGTTGCGCTCGACCTGCCTGCGCAGCAAGTTCACGCCCTTGATCATCAGGAAGATGATCCAGGCAAGGATCAGGAAATTGATGATCACGGTGATGAAATTGCCATAGGCGAAGACAGCACCCTGCGCGCGGGCTGCGGCAAGCGTCGGCGCGTTGACCGCAGACGAAAGACCGACAAAATAGTTGGAAAAATCAAAACCGCCGAAAAGGGCACCGACGATCGGCATGATGATATCGTCGACAAGCGACTTGACGATGCCGCCGAAAGCACCGCCGATGATGACACCGACGGCAAGGTCCATGACGTTGCCTCGGGCGATAAAGGCCTTGAACTCATTGAGCATCCGATCTGTCTCCCTCTGATGCGCTCTCACGGACAGTCCGTTGTTTTCATTAGCTACATCTCTTGATTGATTATTCAATTGCAAAATTCAAACAACCAAATCCTTCCTGCGCCTTGGACTTAATGCCTAGATCATCGCAATTTCCAAGACAGGCGATTTCCCTTAGTCTTGAGGTCTTTTCGGAGAGCCGGCGCATAGCGCACCGGTGGAGGTTCAATGCTTCAGGGCTGGGTCATCATCGCGTTTGCCTTCGGCTATCTGCTGCTGCTGTTTGCGGTCGCAAGCTATGGCGACCGTAGAAGCCAGAGGCTGGGCATACCGGACGGCGGCTGGCCGATCGTCTATGCGCTGAGCCTTGCTATCTACTGCACCTCCTGGACCTATTTCGGCGGCGTCGGACTCGCCTCGCAGCGCGGCCTCGAATTTGCCGGAATCTATATCGGCCCCATCCTCGTCTTCACGCTTGGAATGCCGGTGCTGCGGCGGATCATCGAACTTGCCAAGGCCGAAAAGCTTACCTCCGTCGCGGATTTCCTCGCCGCCCGCTATGGAAAGAATCCGACGGTCGCAACGATCGTGGCTCTGATCTCGCTGGTTGGTACAATTCCCTATATCGCACTGCAGCTGAAGGCGATCAGCAGCACCGTGACCGCGATGGTCAATCCCTCGGACTATGGCATCGGCAGCGGCAACCTCTACTTCCTCGACCTGCCGCTGATCGCAACCCTGGTACTTGCCTGCTTCGCCGTCATGTTCGGCACGCGGCATACCGATGCGACCGAGCACCAGGACGGCCTGATCCTCGCCGTTTCGATGGAATCGCTGGTCAAGCTCGTAGCCTTCCTGACCGCCGGCATCTGCGTCATCTGGTTTCTGTTCGATGGGCCTGCCGACCTTTGGCGCAAAAGCGTGGACAACCCGCTGGTCAACGCAACCCTCGACTACCGGACGCCGATCAGCCGCTGGATTACGCTGATACTGCTGTCGGCCATTGCAATCATCATGCTTCCGCGCCAGTTTCACGTCACCGTCGTCGAAAACCGCTCGGCAAAACAGCTGCGGCTCGCCGGCTATCTCTTTCCGCTCTATCTCATCGCCATCAACCTCTTCGTGCTACCAGTTGCAATCGGCGGCCTGCTGACCTTCGGCGGCGCTGGCAATGCCGACTTTTACGTGCTGTCCCTGCCGCTTGCAGGACAGATGCAGATCGTATCGCTGATCACCTTCATCGGCGGCTTTTCGGCGGCGACCGCAATGGTCATCGTCGATTCCGTTGCGCTTTCGATCATGGTGTCGAACGACATCATTATGCCGATCTTCCTACGCCGGAAGCTTGCCGGGCGCGCCGGCCAGCGCGATGATTTCGCCAAAAGCCTGCTCAACATCCGCCGCAGCGCGATCTTCGCCGTCCTGCTGCTTGGCTATGCCTATTACCGCTCGACCGACAGCACGGCCGGCCTTGCCTCGATCGGCCTTTTGTCCTTCGCCGCGATCGCACAGATCGCACCCGCCTTCTTCGGCGGTCTTGTCTGGCGGCGGGCGAATGCACGCGGCGCCATTCTCGGTCTTACGTCGGGTTTCGTCGTCTGGTTCTACCTGCTCTTTCTGCCCTCGCTCGGCGGACCGGATTATTCCTATGTCGCAACCGCCTTCCTCAGCTTCATCTTTCCGGGCACGGCGCTTTTTGCAGCAGCGGATGCCGATCCTCTCGTCAACGCCACAGCGATGAGCCTTCTTATCAATACGGGCTTTTTCATCGTCGGCTCGATGACACGCAACGCCCGTCCGCTGGAGCGCATCCAGGCAGGCATCTTCGTGAAGGGGCAGTCGCGCTCGCAATTTGCGACCCGCGGATGGAAGACCCGCATCAGCGTCGGCGACCTGAAAACGGCAATCTCGCGCTATCTCGGTGAAGAACGCATGCAGAGATCGCTTGCGACATACGAGCAGAGTTCCGGCCGCAAGCTGGAGGACGACCAGCCGGCCGACATGGCGCTCATCCACTTTACCGAACAACTGCTCGGCAGCGCCATCGGATCCTCCTCCGCGCGGTTGGTGCTTTCGCTGATCCTGCAGAAGACCGAGGACGCTTCTGCCGACACGGCATGGCTCCTCGACCAGGCAAGCGAGGCGCTGCAATATAACCAGGACATGCTGCAAACGGCGCTTTCGCAGATGGACCAGGGCATTGCCGTCTTCGACAGCTCCAACCAGCTGACGATCTGGAACCGGCGCTTCCGCCAGCTTCTCGACCTGCCGGAGGATGTCGGCCGTGTGGGCTTTCCGCTGTCGGAGATCGTGGCGATCTTGAGCCAGCGCGGTGACGTTCCGGCCGGCGAACGCGGCCAGACGGTGCGGCATTTCCTGACACTCGACAAGCCCTTCTCGCTCGTTCTCGGCGGCGGCGAACGGATCATCGAAGTGCGGTCCAACGCCATGCCGGACAAGGGGATCGTGGCAACCTTTACCGATATTACCCAGCGTGTTGCGGCCGACCGGGCGCTGAAGCAGGCAAACGAGACGCTGGAGCAGCGCGTTGCCGAGCGAACAGCGGAGCTGACGCGCGTGAACCACGAACTCGGCGAGGCGCGCGCGGCCGCCGATGAAGCGAACATCGGCAAGACCCGCTTCTTTGCCGCCGCCGGCCACGATATCCTGCAGCCGCTGAATGCGGCGCGGCTTTACTCCTCCGCTCTCGTCGAGCGTATCGCACAGTCCGAAAACGGGCCGATCGTGCGCAATATCGATTCCGCACTGGAATCGGTCGAAACCATTCTGGGGGCCGTTCTCGACATCTCCCGGCTTGATACGGGTGCGATGCGGCCGCGCCTGACATCCGTGCCGCTGGCCGGCCTGCTGGAGCGGATCGAGACGGATTTTGCGCCGATTGCCAGGGCCAAGAAGCTGAAGCTTGTCGTGATGCCGACATCGCTGCGGGTCCGCTCCGACCCCAACCTGCTGCGCCGCCTCGTGCAGAACCTTGTGTCCAACGCCATCAAATATACGCTGACCGGAAAAGTGCTGGTCGGCGCAAGGCGGCGGGGAAACCAGGTGGTGATCCAGGTGATGGATTCGGGCATCGGCATCCCGCCCTCCAAGTTCCGCACCGTCTTTAAGGAATTCGCGCGGCTCGACGAAGGCGCGAAAACGGCCTCCGGCCTCGGCCTCGGCCTTTCGATCGTCGACCGCATCGCGCGCGTCCTCAACCATCCGGTCGAGCTGCATTCGACGCACGGCAAGGGCACGGATTTCCGCATCGTCATGCCGCTCGATGTTTCCAAGGCCGGCGCTGCTTCCCCCTCCGCAGCGCCGACCGATCGTTTGCCGCAGCCGCTCAAGGGGTTGAGGATCCTTTGCATCGACAACGAGCCAAAGATCCTCGAAGGCATGCGGCTTTTGATTTCCGGCTGGGGTTGCGAGGTCGAGACCAGCCACTCATTGGCCGCGGCCTCGGGTTTCGACACGGGTCAGCCCGCGCCCGATCTCATCATCGCGGACTATCATCTTGGCGACGGGACCGGAATTTCCGCGATCTTGAATTTGCGGGAGCGCTTCGGGACCGATCTCCCGGCGTTGCTGGTGACCGCCGACCGGACACCCGAGGTCAGGGTAGAGGCGGAACGCCACGGCATCGCCATCCAGCACAAGCCGGTGCGCCCGGCCGCCCTTCGCGCCTTCATCACGCAGATTTCGGGGCTGAAGCGCGCCGCGGCGGAGTGAAATCCATCGCGCTTGCGCAAACAAAAAAAGGCCGGGCTAACCCGACCTTCCTGCCATCTCGACGAAACGTGCCAGTACATCCGTGGTCACGTTCCGGAGATGATATTCTCAAAGCCTGCGAGGCTCAGGCCGCCTGGAGGCGGTCTGCCGACATCTTGCCCGAGCGCTTGTCGGAAACGAGCTCGTAGGAAAGCTTCTGACCTTCCTGGAGGTCACGCATTCCGGCGCGCTCGACAGCGGAGATGTGGACGAAAACGTCGGCTGCGCCGTCATCCGGCTGAATGAAGCCGAAGCCCTTGGTTGCGTTGAACCACTTAACGGTACCTGTGTTCATGACGATATCCTTTAAAATCGTACGTAGAAGATAACGCACCGGCCAAAGCCGACGCGCGATGAAGACCGATTTTGGAGGAAGTTCGCCAGGAACGGCACCAATGGCCGAAACAAAGTCCATCTAGCAAGATCGATTTGGGGCTTCTACGTGAAAATTGTCGCCAGCGCAAGGCGGAACGAAGGCTTTCGCAATTTTTCATTCCTCAGGCACAAATCCTCCGGTATCGATGCTCATCGCCCGTCCGGCAAGCAGGCTTCCTCGTCCTTGGCATCGCGCCGACGGCTTTTGACGTGCGCAGGACCGCGCAAGCGCCTCGCATTCTATACTGTGGCTGCGCATTTGCAGTGCCTGCGGCGCTCGTCGGGCCATCCCTTTCCTTGAGATCGAAGCCTCGTTCCGCTGCACGGCTCGAATTAAGTACCAGGCACGATGCAGAACTGGTTGCCTTCCGGGTCCTTCATCACCGTATAGCCTGGTTCCCTTCGCTGCAGGCTGCCGCCAAGCGCAGTAATGCGTTCGACGGCGGCTTGAACATCATCGACGGCAATATCCAGATGGACCCGGTTGTTGTCGTAATTGCGCAGAAGGACGCGCTGGAAACAGAGCGACGGGCCGGGACCGTCCACCATCACCGTCGGATCCGTTTCCGGCGTGAACCCAAGCTTGGCCAGCCGGCCGATTTCGGCCTCGTCATAGCCACGGACCTGATAGCCGTCGAGAATTGCCGCCCAAAAGGCAGCAAGGCGCGAGGGGGTTTCAGCTTCGACGACGATTTCGGCTATCGTTGCCATGGAAGTCTCCCGGGCAGTTGCCCATCGCTTGTCAGGCGGATCACGCCGCCCTCTCCTTCGCATACGGATCAAAACGCCCATAAAACGTCTCGCCCTTGGCAGCCATATCCTTCAGCAGCGACGTCGGCCTGAAATGAACGCCGTAAGTGGAGGCTAACGTTTCGCACAATTCGACGAACTTCTTTGCGCCCATGCCGTCGATGTAGCTGAGAGCGCCGCCGGTATAGGGCGCGAAGCCGAAGCCGAGGATCGAGCCGACGTCGGCTTCGCGGGGGTCGGTGACGATGCCTTCTTCGACCGTGCGGGCGGCTTCGAGCGCGATCGTGACCAGGAAGCGCTGCTTGAGGGTGTTGACGTCCACGTCCTCTGCCTTCTTCTGCGGGTAGAAGGATTTGAGTTCGGGCCAAAGCGACTTCTTGGCGGGCTTCGGAGGATAGTCGTAGAAGCCCTTGGAGTTCTTGCGGCCGAGGCGGCCTTCCTTTTCCACCATGCGGGAGACGAGCTCCATGTGGCGGGGGTCGATCGCCTTTTCGCCCATGTCTGCGACCGTCGCCTTGAGGATCTTCAGCGACAGGTCGATTGCGACCTCGTCATTCAACGCCAGGGGGCCGACCGGCATGCCGGCCATCTTGGCGGCGTTTTCGATCATCGCCGGCGGCACGCCTTCGATGAGCATGTCATAGCTTTCGGCCATGTAGCGCAGCACGCAGCGATTGACGAAGAAGCCGCGGGTATCGTTGACGACGATCGGCGTCTTCTTGATGGCGGCGACATAATCGAGCGCCACGGCGAGCGCCTTGTCGCCTGTTTCCTTGCCGAGGATGACTTCGGTCAGCATCATCTTTTCGACCGGCGAGAAGAAGTGGACGCCGATGAAATTTTCCGCTCGTTTGGAATTTTTCGCCAGGCCGGTAATCGGCAGGGTCGAGGTGTTGGAGGCGAAGATCGCCCCATCGGAGAGCACTTCCTCGACGGCTTCGATGACGTCTTTCTTGACCTCGCGATCTTCGAAGACCGCTTCGATGACGAGATCAGCGCCCTTCAAATCGGCGTAATCGGCAGACGGGGTGATGCGGGAGAGGATGGCGGAACCCTCGTCCTGCGTAAGTCGTCCCTTACCAATGGAATCCTTCACCAGGCCTTCGCCGGTTGCCTTGCCCTTGTTTGCCGCGTCGATATCGCGGTCGATCAGGATGACGTCGATGCCGGCGGCCGCCGTGACATAGGCGATCGAGGCGCCCATGAAGCCGGCGCCGACGACGCCGACTTTCTTCAGCTCGGCCTTGGGCACGCCTGCCGGGCGGCGAGCCCCCTTTGCGAGCTCCTGCATGGAGATGAAGAGCGAGCGGATCATCGAGAAGGCTTCGGTGGTCTGCAGCACCTGCGTAAAATAGCGCTGCTCGATCTTCAGTGCCGTGTCAAACGGCACCTGCAGCCCTTCATAAACGCATTTGAGAATTGCAAGCGCGCCCGGATAATTGCCGGCGGTTTCGCGGCGCAGGATCGCGGGAGCAGCCGGCCAGAGTTGTGCGGAAGCAGGGGTCCAGATGCCGCCGCCGGGAGCCTTGAAGCCTTTTTCATCCCAGGGAGCGACGGGCTTCAGGCCGTCTTTGATCATCTGCTTGGCAGCCGGGATGAGCTGGTCCGGCTCGACCACCTGATGCACGAGATTCATCGCCTTGGCGCGGGAGGCAGACAGCGACTGGCCGGTCGTCATCATCTGCAGGGCGGATTGGGCATCGGCCAGGCGCGCGACACGCTGCGTGCCGCCGGCCCCCGGGAAGATGCCGACTTTGACCTCGGGCAGCGCAATCTTCACCGACTTGGCATTGGAGACGACGCGGCCATGGCAGGCAAGCGACATTTCGAAGGCGCCGCCCATGCAGGTGCCGTTGATCGCCGAGACCCAGGGCTTGCCGCAGGTTTCGAGCTTGCGGAAGAGGCCGGTCATGCGGCCGACGAGATCGAAGAGTCTCTGTGCGGCACTTTCCGGGTTTGCTGCCTTCTCCTGTTGGTAGAGGGTGAACATCGACTTGATCATCGACAGGTCCGCCCCCCCGGAGAAGGTGGACTTGCCGGAGGTGATGACGACGCCCTTGACGGCGGTATCGGCAACCGTGGCGTCGACGATGGCGTTCAGCTCGTCCATCACCTCTTCGGTGAAGACGTTCATGGACTTGCCGGGCATATCCCAGGTGACGAGCGCAATGCCGTCGGCGTCGGTTCTGACGGTGAAGTTCTTGTAGGTGTTCATGGCGGGACTCCTCTCCCTTGCAATCTCTTTAAGCAGTGCGACCTTTTGGGGGTCCTTCTCCTCCGTCACAGTCGGAATTGACCGACCGTCCAGCCCTCAGGCGATAGATCCTCGGGTCAAGCCCGAGGGCGACGGACGTAAGCGAGCGGGCAGCCCCGAAGCCCTTCGGCGACTACACTCTCTCGATCACCGTCGCCGTTCCCATGCCGGCGCCGATGCAAAGTGTGACGAGCGCGGTATTGAGATCGCGGCGTTCGAGCTCGTCCAAAGCGGTGCCGAGGATCATCGCGCCGGTGGCGCCGAGAGGGTGGCCCATGGCGATGGCGCCGCCGTTGACGTTGATCCGGTCGTGCGAGATGTCGAAAGCCTGCATGTAGCGAAGCACGACGGCGGCGAAGGCTTCGTTGAGTTCGAAGAGATCGATGTCGGAAAGCTGCATGCCGGTGCGCTTCAGCAGCTTTTGCGTGACGTCGACGGGGCCGGTCAGCATCAGCGCCGGGTCGGAGCCGATATTGGCGAAGGCCCTGATGCGGCCCCGCGGTTTGAGGCCCATCGATTCACCACCGGCCCTGGAGCCCAGCAGCACGGCAGCGGCGCCATCGACGATGCCCGAGGAATTGCCGGCGTGATGGACGTAGTTGATGCGCTCGACCTCCGGATGGGCCTGGATCCCGACAGCCTCGAAGCCGCCCATTTCGCCGGGCATCTGGAAGGACGGGTTGAGTGAGGCCAGCGCCTGCATGTCAGTGCCGGGGCGCATGTGCTCGTCATGGGCAAGGATCGTCAGGCCGTTCTGGTCCTTCACCGGAATGACGGAGTTCTTGAAGTAGCCCTTTTCCCAGGCATTGGCGGCTCGCTTTTGGCTTTCGACGGCATAGGCGTCGACGTCGTCGCGCGAGAAGCCGTATTTGGTGGCGATGAGATCGGCCGAGACGCCCTGCGGCATGAAATAGGCGGGGAAATTGACCGACGGGTCCATGAACCAGGCGCCACCGGACATGCCGAGGCCGACGCGCGACATGCTTTCGACGCCGCCCGAAATCACGATGTCATCGGCCCCTTGCGAAATCTTGCCGGCCGCAAGGTTTACCGCATCGAGGCCGGAGGCACAGAAGCGGGAGATCTGGATGCCCGGGGCGCGCGTCGAATAGCCTGCCTCGAAGGCTGCGGCCTTGGGAATGACGGCGCCGGCATCCATCACCGGATCGACGCAGCCCATGATGATGTCGTCGACCGTCTTCGTATCGAGCCCGTTGCGGTCGCGGATCGCCTCGAGCGTCTTGGCGGCGAGACGGACGGAGGGCACTTCGTGCAGCGAACCATCCTTCTTGCCGCGGCCGCGCGGCGTGCGGACGTGATCGTAAATGAAAACCTCGGTCATTGTCTCATCTCCCTATCGGCCATGTGGCCGTTGAATTCCGTGTCTGCCTTCCCCCAGCGGGGAGAAATGCCGAACAAAACAGGGCGACGAGGTCTCCGGCAAGGCCGGAGCCAGAAGAAAGCCACGCCTGCAGCGCGCCCCCTCGTCGGCCCTTCGGGCTCCCTTCTCCCGGCAGGGAGAAAGGCAACTCAATCAAAACGCCTCGGCGGGCAAGGTCATCATCGTCTCGGCGCCTGTCTCGATGCGGGCCCTGCGCAGTGCGGTTTCCGGCATGATGCGCTCCATGAAGAAGCGGGCGGTCACAAGCTTGTTCCTGAGATAGCTTTCGCGCGGCGTATCGCCGCCCGCAAGACCATCTTCTGCGGCTTTCGCCATCTTCGCCCACATATAGCCGAGAACGACGAGGCCGAAGAGATGCATGTAATCCGTCGATCCGGCGCCGGCATTGTCGGGCTTTGCCATTGCATGCTGCATGAACCACATGGTCGCCGCCTGCACGTCGTTCAAGCCCTTCTTCAGGTTCTTGGTGAAGAAGGTCATCTTCTCGTCGTTGCGGTTCTCCTCGCAGAAATCGCCGATCTCCTTGAAGAGCGCCATGACGGCGCGGCCGCCATTGAGACCCAGCTTGCGGCCGACAAGATCGAGCGCCTGGATGCCGTTGGCGCCTTCGTAGATCATCGCGATGCGGGCGTCGCGCACGTACTGGCTCATGCCATGCTCTTCGATATAACCGTGACCGCCGAAGATCTGCTGGGCCATGACGGCGTGGTCGAAGCCCTTGTCGGTCATCACGCCCTTGAGGATCGGGGTGACGAGGCCGAGGATGTCATCCGCGGTCTGGCGCTCGGCATCGCTCGCCGAGCGGTGGGCGATGTCGGATTTCAGCGCTGTCCAGAGGAGGAACGCCCGGCCGGCCTCGTTGAAGGCGCGGATGGTCATCAGCGTGCGGCGGATATCCGGATGGACGATGATCGGATCGGCCTTCTTGTCCGGAGCCTTCGGACCGGAGAGCGAACGGCCCTGGATGCGTTCGCGGGCGTAGTTGACGGCGTTCTGATAGGCAATTTCCGAGATCGAGAGTCCCTGCAGTCCGACGCCGAGGCGCGCCTCGTTCATCATCACGAACATGGCGTTCAGGCCGCGGTTTTCCGCGCCGATCAGGAAGCCGGTCGCCTCATCATAGTTCATGACGCAGGTGGCATTGCCGTGAATGCCCATCTTGTGCTCGATGGCGCCGCAGGAGACGGCGTTGCGCTCACCCGGCGTGCCGTCGGCTTTGACCAGGAACTTCGGCACGATGAAGAGCGAGATGCCCTTGGTGCCTTCCGGCGCACCCTCGATGCGGGCAAGCACCAGATGGACGATATTGTCGGTCATGTCGTGCTCGCCGGCGGAAATGAAGATCTTCTGGCCGGAGATCCTGTAGCTGCCGTCACGCTGCGGCACTGCTTTGGTACGGAGCAGGCCGAGGTCGGTGCCGCAATGCGGTTCGGTAAGGTTCATGGTGCCCGACCATTCGCCGGCAACCATCTTTGGCAGATAGGTCTGCTTCTGCTCGTCCGACCCGTGAACGAGGATCGCGGCAATGGCGCCCTGCGTCAGCCCGGGATACATCATCAGCGACATGTTCGCCGCAGAGGTATATTCGCCGACTGCGGCATGCAGCGTATAGGGAAGGCCCTGGCCACCGAATTCCTCGGGCACGGCAAGACCGGTCCAGCCGCCTTCGCAATAGGTCCTGTAAGCTTCCTTGAAGCCCTTCGGCGTCGTGACCGAGCCGTCGTCGGCCCGCCTGCAGCCTTGCTGATCGCCTGTATAATTCAGCGGGAAGAGCACTTCCTCCGCCACCTTTGCCGCCTCGCCCAGAATGGCCTCGATCATATCCGGCGTCGCATCGGCAAAACCAGGCAGATTGTTGTAGCGCTCGATGCCCAGCACGTCGTTCAGCACGAAGAGCGTGTCGTTAACCGGAGCCTTGTAGACTGGCATTGTTCGAATTCCTCCAATTCGGCAACCGGACGGACCGGCATCTGAGAGTCTCATACAAAATATTGACGTTTGCGTAAACGTCAAATCCTTCATCCGGGCAAAATTTAGGAAAGATCTCCACGCTGTCGGATGACTTCCCCCTAAAACGTCCTTGGGCTGCCAACGATTGTCAGCAAATAGAAGAGGACACTATCCAATGGCCAAGGTCAGCACGAATATCTGGTTCGAAAAGGACGCAAGTGAAGCCGTCCAATTCTACGTCTCGATGGTGCCCAGTTCTTCCATCCGGCGCACGACCGTGGTTCCAGCCGACACGCCGAGCGGGCCGGAAGGCAGCTGCAAGGTGATCGAGTTCAGGCTTGGCGACCAGGAGTTTACCGCGCTGGAGGCCGGGCCGCTCGATCCGCTCAATCATTCCTTTTCGATCATCGTCGCATGCGAGACGCAGGCAGAGATCGACCGGCTCTGGGATGGCTTCCTGCAGAATGGCGGCGTGGAGGAGGCATGCGGCTGGCTTAAGGACCGCTGGGGGGTTTCCTGGCAGGTCGTGCCGCGCCTGCTCGGCGAGATGATGGCCGACCCGGACCGCGCCAAGGCGCGACGCATGACCGAAGCCATGCTGCAGATGGTCAAGCTCGATATCGCCAAGCTTGAAGCGGCATTCCGCAGCTAGCGCGATGCCAGATGGTTCAGGCGGCGCCGTCGTTCCGCCTGCCAATCTATCGCGCGAATTTCTTCGCGCCTGCAACGCAGGCCACCACGGCCAGCGTGACGGCAAACATGCCCAGGCTCACCTTCTCATGAAGCAGCACGGCTGCGAGCGCCAGACTGAAGAAGGGCTGCAGCAATTGCAGCTGGCCGACGGCTGCGATACCGCCGAGCGCAAGGCCGCGATACCAGAATATGAAGCCGATCAGCATGCTGAAGAGAGAGACATAGGCAAGACCGATCCATGACGTGCTTGCCGCATCCGGGAAGGACGGCGGCATGACGACGAGGGACAGAACGAGCATGACCGGCAGCGAAAGAACCAGCGCCCAGGAAATAACCTGCCAGCCGCCCAGCTTGCGTGACAGCCGGCCCCCTTCGGCATATCCCAGCCCGCACACGATGATCGCTGCGAGCATCAAGAGGTCGCCGACAAGGGATGCGGCATCCTCGCGCATCAGTGCAAAACTGGCGACGATCGCGCTGCCGAGGCAGGAAAACAGCCAGAAGACCGGACGTGGACGCTCGCCGCCGCGCAGCACGCCAAAGACGGCGGTCGCCAGCGGCAGAAGGCCGATGAAAACTGTCGAATGAGCCGACGTGATCTGCTTCAGTGCAAATGCGGTGAGCAGCGGAAAGCCAATGACCACGCCCAGCGACACCACAAGCAGCGAGAGTAGATCGGCGCGGCCAGGGCGCTTCTGGCGAAAGGCGAGCAGCAAGCACAAGGCAAGCAATCCAGCGATCGCGGCGCGGGCGACGGTCAGGAACAGCGGATCGAAATTTGCGACCGCAACGCGCGTCGCCGGAAGCGATCCGCTGAAGATCAGCACCCCCAGAAAACCGTTGATCCAGCCGCCGGTCCTGTCCATCGCCCATACTCCTGCGTTTTCATCGCTATCGGCCGCACGGGCTGGAACCGCCAGTGACAGTGCTATACAATAAGCACAAACTGTTATGGATACGGATGCAGTACAGATGGATCAACGGTCGGCGGAGCGCGAGCGCGGCGGCAAGCGCATAGAAGGCGTCATGGCGGAAATCCGCAGCCGGATCGCATCTCGCGGGCTCGTGCAGGGGTCCCGCCTGCCCTCTGTGCGCGCCTTCGCGAAGACGATGCAGGTTTCGCCTTCGACTGTCGTGGAGGCCTATGAAAGGCTGGCCGCCGAAGGCCTGATCCGTTCGCGGCCAGGTTCCGGCTTCTACGTTTCGAGCCCGCTTGCGCCGCTTACGCTTTCTAAGATCGGGCCGAAGCTGGAGCGGGCGATCGATCCATTGTGGGTCTACCGGCAGTCGCTGGAAGACGCGCCCGAACTGCTGAAGCCCGGATGCGGCTGGCTGCCGGCAAGCTGGATGCCGCAGGCCGCAATACGCAAGGCGCTTCGTTCAATCTCGCGCGGCGAAGGGCGAGTGCTTGCAGATTATGGAACGCCGCTTGGGCTGCCGCAGCTAAGGCAACTGCTCTCGCGCCGCATGAGCGAGCGCGGCATCGCAGCAGCTCCGGACCACATCATCCTGACTGAATCTGGCACGCAGGCAATCGACCTCCTGTGCCGCTTTCTGATCGAGCCAGGTGATCGCGTGTTGGTGGACGACCCGTGCTACTTCAATTTTCATGCACTGTTGCGCGCTCACCGGGCGAACGCCATCGGCGTTGCGATGACGCCCGGCGGCCCGGATATCGAGGCATTCGAGCGGGCGATCGATGAGCACCGGCCGCGGCTCTACATCACCAACTCGTCAATCCATAACCCGACAGGCGCCACGTGCTCGCCTGTTGTGGCACACCGCCTATTGAAACTTGCCGAGCGCGCCGGCCTGACAATCATCGAAGACGATATCTTCGCCGATCTCGAGCATGAACCGGCTCCTCGCCTCGCCGCATTCGACGGGCTGGAGCGTGTGGTCCATATCGGCAGCTTTTCCAAGACGCTTTCTGCCTCTGTCCGTTGCGGCTTCATAGCCGCGAGAGCGGACTGGATCGAGCCGCTCGCCGACCTCAAGATGGCGACCAGCATCGGCGGCGGGCGGCTGTCGTCCGAACTGATCCTGCTGCTTTTGAAGGATGGCAGCTACCGCAAACATCTGGACGCACTGCGCGTTCGCCTCTCAGGAGCAATGGACGAGACGGCAGCCCGGCTTGCGCCGCTCGGCATCACGCCATGGATAAGGCCGCAGGCGGGCATGTTTGTCTGGTGCAAGTTGCCGGACGGCATAGACGCTGCCGATATCGCGCAGGCCTGCCTTGGCGACAACGTCGTCTTAGCGCCGGGCAATGCCTTCAGTCTGTCGCAGACAGCACGCGGCTTCCTTCGCTTCAATGTCGCCCAGTCGGATGATCCGAGGATATTCCTCTCGCTGGAAAGGGCGTTGAAGAAGGCGGTGCGCAGCCTGGCCTCTTGAGTGGCAGCCGCTGACTGAAAGCAGCGTTTGCTTCTGCGGGCGAACACGCTACATTTCGCTGGCAATCGAAGAGAGCCCTGGGAGGAGCGATTTCATGAGACGAATGTGGCCTGAGGAGTTCAATTCCATCCTGGACGGCGCAGAGGAAGTGACGCTGGCGCTGCCGGCGGTCGTCCATGAGGACGGATCGCGGAGCGAGGCAATCAGCAGGCGGGCTCTGAAAGTTTGCATTCCGATGGAAGATTACGAGCGCATCTGGCCATTGGCGGAGGCCCGCTACCGGCTCGGCGGAAAATTCGCCGGCAAGGCGATCACGCTGATCACCACCAATCCGCATTACCATGCCTGGCACCCGGCTGACGGCGGCAGTATCGAGAACACCTCCGATAGCGGCAGGCTCTACAAGACGAATTACATCGTCGCGCATTTCCTGCTCGATGATGTGCGCGAGACGGCGGCGGCCTGACGCCGCCTGCCCTTACGCTTCGTCCAGTGCCAGCGCCAGATCGGCGATCAGATCGTCCGGATGCTCGATGCCGATCGACAGCCGGATGGTCGATTCCAGGACGCCGATGCGCTGGCGCACATCTGCCGGGACGCCGGAATGGGTCATCGCAGCCGGATGGCTGGCAAGCGATTCCGTGCCGCCGAGGCTGACAGCAAGCTTGAAGATCTTCAGCGCGTTCAGGAACTTGAAGGAAGCCGGCTGGCCGCCCTTGATGTCAAAGGAGAAGGTGGAGCCGGCGCCCGTGCACTGTGCGGCAAAGGTGCGGCCGACCGGCGATTGCGGATCGTGGTAGGGAAGATAGTGAATATTCTCGACCTTCGGATGGTCGCGGAGGAAATCGGCGACGGCGCGCGCGTTGCTGTTGGCCCGCTCCATGCGGATCTGCAGCGTTTCCAACGAGCGCCCGAGCATCCAGCAGGAATGCGGGTCGAGCTGCGTGCCGATCGAGCCGCGAAGCGCCTTCACCTGTTTGATCACCGCTTTGGGGCCGAGGACGGCGCCGGCAATGAGGTCCGAATGGCCGCCGACATATTTGGTCAGCGAATAGAGCGAGATATCAGCACCATGTTCGATCGGGCGCTGGAAGACCGGGCCGAGCAGCGTGTTGTCGCAGACGACGATCGGCGTGTGGTCCTGCGTTTTTCCAATCGCATCGGCGATGCGACGGATCATGGCGACATCGACGAGGCTGTTGGTGGGATTGGCGGGCGTTTCGACGAGGATGACCGAGACCCGGCCTTTCGACATAGCGTCTTCTGCCGCCGCCCTTACCGAAGCCTCGCTGACGCCATCGGCAAAGCCGACGGCAGAAACGCCAAGATTGAGGAACGTCTTGGCCAGCAGCGTCTCGGTGCCGCCATAGAGCGGCTGCGAATGAAGGATCGCATCGCCGGGCCGGACAAAGGCAAGCAGCGTGGTTGCGATCGCCGCCATGCCGGAGGAGAAGACCGCACCGCTTTCCGCCCGCTCATAGACGGCGAGCCTGTCTTCGACGATCTCGCTGTTCGGGTGGTTGAAGCGCGAATAGACGAGGCCGGCACCCTTGCCTGCCGGTGGCTCGCGGCGGCCCGACACGTAGTCGAAGAAATCGCGGCCATCCTCGGCGGTGTTGAAGACGAAGGTCGAGGTCAGGAAGACCGGCGGCTTGACCGCGCCTTCGGAAAGCTCCGGATCGTACCCGTAGTTCAGCATCAGCGTTTCCGGATGCAGCGCGTGATTGCCGATATGGGTTCTCGAAGGGTGCGGCGCGGTCATTGACGGTCTCCTCAGGCCGATGGATTGGGACAAACAGCAAATTAGATCAAATTCGGAGGCACGTTCTTGCTATTTGGCGCAGGAGGAGGTCTTTGGAAGCAACTTCCTGCGGAGCAATCTGAAATATGGCGCAGAAAATTGCTGATGAGACCGACCGGCGAATCCTGAAGGAACTGACGGCCGATGCGCGCATCACCAACAACGAGCTTGCCGAGCGCGTGGGGCTTTCTGCTTCGGCATGCCTTCGAAGGCTGCGGCGGCTGGAGGAGACGGGCGTCATAAAGGGCTACACGACGCTGGTCGATCCGATCGCACAAGGCTGGACGATGACGGCAATCGCCTGCGTAAGGCTCAGCCGCCAGCACGAGGACGAGATCCAGATGTTCGAGACTGCCGTACGCAGTTGGGACGAAGTGCTCGAGTGCCATCTCGTCACCGGTTCGCGCGACTATGTCCTGAAGGTGATGAGCGCTGGGCTGGATCAATACGAGCGCTTCATCAAGGAGAAGATCGCGCGGTTGAAATGCGTCGATACGATCGAGACCAGCTTTGTGATGAACACCATCAAGGAGCGGCGCATCTAGCTCAAAATCTGTGCCGATTTACCGAAACATTAAAAAATTCTCACTGAAGTTAACGGCTTGTTTACCACGTCTCGTGAAAGGTGCGGGGTAAGCAGTGGTGATCCGCATTCCTTTTTCAAGTCTCGCGTTTACTTGGAGTGCCGCTACGCCGTTCAAGTTGAGAAAAGTCTAATAAGCTCTTCTCCGGTGAACGGTCTCTCAAGCCAATGGCCTGGCCCTGACGGGGGTCCCGAGCAGACGAAGCGAGCAGGAAGATGAACGGATCGCGATCCAATATCCCCCGGCATTCCGACAGAGCATCGCTCGATGCGCTGAACCGCACGATCGAGGGGCTTGAGGCACGCATCGAAGGCCTGATGGGCAAGTCGAGCCGCGAACCGAGGCCGCAGCCAGCTGCAGCGGAGCGCGAGAGCTTTGGCAGACCTTACGAACCGGCTTATACGAGACCGGAAGCCCGGCCTGATCCGCTCGCAGAAATCCGCGAGCGCCAGCGCACGCTCGACGCCGGTCGTGAACGCGCAGCCGCCGAACGTGCCGCCTACCGCGAGCCGGCATCTGCCCCGCGCATGCCGGCACCGCAGGCCGCGCCTGCTTATGGTGCCTCGCCCGACACGATGACCGAGATTGCCCAGGCGCTCGTCAACCTGCGCCAGGACCTGAAGCGCGATATTTCAGACGGCGTGGCGCGCGAGATGGATGCGTTGCGAACGGAGTTGCGCGAGATCAAGACGAGCGCGCAGGACCCGCATTTCGCCGACGACATCCGCCAAGACATGGGCCGGCTCGCCCAGAGCATAAACCAGCTCTCCAGCCGTTCTGCCGGTCCGGAGGCTGCGGACCTGCGAAGCGAATTCGAAGAGCTGCGCTCACTGATGGACGGGCTTGCCCGCGAAGATTCCATCCGCCACATGGAACGCCGCTGGGACGGCTTCGAAACCCAGCTGCATGCGCTGGACACGGCGGGCCTGCAGGAAGAGCTGGTGTCGCTTGCCTACCGGCTCGACGATATCAAGCGCCATATCGGCGGCATGGGCGAGAGCCCGGCGGTGCGCGCGCTCGAAGACAAGCTGATTGCGATCGCCACCGCGATGGAACAGTTCGGCAGCATGATCCGGCCGCATGACCGCGCAATGGCCGAGCAGTTTGCCGCAATGGATATGCGCCTTGACGAGATCAGCCGTGCAATCGCGGCAAGCGGGCGCAGCGCGGCAAGCGGCGACCCGGCGCTGATGCATCGCCTCGAAGGTCGGCTGAATGCGCTGGCCGAGCAGATCGATATGGTGGGCCGCAGTGCGGAGAGCCGCGCACTGCCCGCCGAAGGCCTTGCCGACCGGCTGGAAATGCTGACGCGACGCGTCGAGGAACTCGCCAATACCAAAGCGACGGCACGCCTCGACGAGCGGCTCGAGCAGCTTTCCTTCATGCTCGAGCGTGCTCAAAAGACGGTTCCGCAGGCCGATCTGAACGGCACGCTTGCCGATATCTCCCGCAAGATCGACGCGCTGGAAAGCGGCGCAGTCAATGACGTGCTGGCGGAACGGCTGGACTATCTTGCGCGCCGCATCGACCAGATGGACGTGCAGCCTGCGCATGGCGCGGCTACCGATGACGTTGCATTTCGGCGCATCGAGGGGCGCCTCAGCGATATCGCGGCACGCCTCGAGGAAAGCACTGCGGCGGCGCCGACGGATGCGCGTGCCCTGAAGAACCTCGAAGACCAGATTGCCGGTCTTTCTGCGCTGATGAACTCGCCGCGCGCCGGCGGTGACGCCATTCCGGTCGAGCTCGACCGCCGCATGGGCGCCATCGAAGACTACATGGCAACCAGCGACGAATACATCATCGAGGCCGCCCGCCAGGCGGCCGAAGCCGTCGTCGAGGCCTATTCCCGCAACGGCGGTCTCCAGGCCGGCGCAGTTCCGGCCGCCGACATGTCGGCGCTTAACGCGCTCGCCGAAGATCTGCGGCATCTGGAAGAGCTCAGCCGCAGCAGCGATGAACGCACGCACAAGACGTTCCAGGCACTGCACGAGACGCTGGTGCAGATCGCCGACCGGCTGGACGACATGGAAAGCCGCAACCGGCCGGCGGCAAGGATGCCCGCCGCAGATGCCGATTTCGAGATCGATCCCTACGCACTGGTCCCTGCTGGTGGCGAGGAAAGCGAGACACAGGCCGTCTTCGGTCAAAAGGGCGGCTCGCCGCTTTTGCGAACGGCGGAGACGATCAGCGAGCCTGTCGTGCCTGCGCCTTTTCCGCCCACAGCCGATACGAGCGCGAGCGCGATCGAAGCAGCAACCAATCCCGCCGGAGCCGCCACGCCCCCAAAGGGCAGCCTGCTTTCAGCACTCGGCAAGCGGCTGATTCCGGGCAAGAAGACCGAAAAGGCGAAGGCTGTCGAGCGCACCGTCATCGATCCCGCGCCGTCGATCGATCCGGTCGACCTGATGCCTGGCGAGGAAGCATCGAACGAGCCGCTGGAGCCGGGCTCGGGCGCGCCGGATGTGAAGAAGATCCTGGAGCGGGTACGCGCCAGCCAGGCGGCGGCGCGCAACAATCCAAAGCCGGCAACCGAAAACGAACGCGCCGACTATATCGCCGCCGCCCGCCGCGCAGCCCAGGCCGCCGCCATGGAAGCCGATCCAAGGGCCCAGCCGGTCAAGGCCGAGAAGAAATTCAAGGCACCAAAGCCTGCCGGCGGCGCCAGCGCCTTCAGCCGCTTCCGTCGTCCACTTCTGCTTGCTGCCGGCGCCGTGCTGCTCGCCATCATGGCCTTCCCTCTTGCCCGGACGCTGACGAGCGGCGAACAGGCCCCGCGGGACGAAGTCTCGCTGCTTTCGGACGCCGCGCAGAACCCCGTTGCAGCCAATAACTCGGCCATGCCGGAACAGAGCTTGGAAGCGACCGCAGCCGTCACGCCGATGGAATCTGCAGACCCCGAGGCCGCAGCATCGCCCTCCGCAGACACGGCACAGACCGAGCCGGACGCCATGCAGACCGCACCGGCCGGTCACCTGACCGACGCCGTCCCGCTTGACGGCGAAGGTGCTTCGACGCTGACGCCAGGCGCGCCGGCACAGGATGCCGCAACGTTCTCGCCCAAGGACGTTCCAGTTTCGACGAATGCCTCGCCCGCGCCGTCTTCCATATCCGTGCCGGACACGATCCAGCCGCAGGCGCTGGCACAGGCCGCCCGCAACGGCGACCCGCTCGCCCTCTTCGAGATCGGCGCACGCTATACCGAAGGCCGCAACGGACTGGCGGCCGACCAGGCTCAGGCAGCAAGCTGGTATCAGCTTGCCGCCGACAAAGGCTTTGCTCCGGCGCAATACCGTCTCGGCAGCATGTACGAGAAGGGGACCGGCGTCGCACGCGATATCGGCAGGGCCAAGGCCTTCTACGAGCAGGCTGCCAATCAGGGCAATGCCAGCGCCATGCACAATCTGGCCGTGCTCTACGCCTCCGGTGCGCTGGGCGAGCAGGATTACACGGCAGCCGCAAACTGGTTCACCAGGGCGGCCGACCTCGGCATCACCGACAGCCAGTTCAACCTGGCGATCCTTTGGGCCCGCGGCAACGGAGTAGCGCAGGACCTCGGCGAAAGCTACAAGTGGTTCGCAATCGCTGCAAAGGGCGGCGACAAGGACGCCGGTGCCAAGCGCGACGAAGTGGCAAAGGCGATGAAGCCCGCCGACCTTGAAAAGGCGCGGGCTGCAACGGAAGCCTGGAAGCCGCAACCGCTTGACAACAAGGCCAACGGCATCGAAATCCCGGACGGCTGGGCGAGCAACGGCACGAAGACCTCGACAATCGATATGAAGAAGGCGATCCGCAACATTCAGGCGATCCTCAACAACAACGGCTTCGACGCCGGGCCGGCGGACGGCGAGATGGGCGCAAAGACGACCGCCGCGATCAAGAGCTTCCAGAAGTCGGTCGGCCAGGACCCGAGCGGCAGGATCAACGACGACACGGTAAAGGCGCTCCTGGAGCGCAACGCCAAGAACACGACAAAGGCTTGACGGAAGGACAACGAAAGCGTCGAACTGACCTGGGCCGATTGCTGCTTTTTTCCCTCAACTCACATCGATTGCAAGCAATCGCCAGCAAGCGAGATCGCTTGAGATCGGGTTGGTCGCTCGGACTTCGCTTGTTTTTTCAAGAGTTCGCCCGGAATGTTCTGGCACCGACGATGACCGTCCCCTGTGCCTCCAAGAGGGGGCGCAGCAGTCGAGGTCGAAGACGGTGTTCCTTGACCGACTGTTGAGATCATCTGCGCCTTTGGGCTTCCAGACGTCGTCCAGACGAACCCGCCGGCGAGCATGCATTGCGGCAGGCCGAAACGACAGCCACCTGGCGGTCACAGGACTGCGTTCCAAGATAGGCGAAAAACCCCTGCTCTTGCGGCACTTGCCCATACCGCAATTTTGAAGGATCCGTTCTGTTCGCCGCAAAAGGGTCGCTTTGCTTGTGGAATTTCCCGGCGTGATTTGATCACCGATGGGGGATTCGTGAATATACGGCGGGCGGACGTGCCCTATTTCAGCCAATGGGAAACGCCCGAGATGACGCTGCCAGTCGTGGCAAATGGCTCTGCTGCGCTCCTGCGCGATCCGCTGTGGCGGCATTCCGGTGCCCAGACGATCGAGGAATATGCCCGCTGGGCCGTCAATGTCTGCGGTATGGCCTGCCTCAAGATGATCCTTGCCACGCGCGGCGAGCTTTATCCGACGCTCGATCTTGCCCGCGGCTGTGCGGCCTATGGCGGCTATGTCGTCAATGACGCCGATGCCTCGATCAAGGGGCTGATCTATGCGCCTTTCGTCAAGTTCGTCACCGAACGGTTCGGGCTGGGCGCGCAGACAATGACGAATGTCGATACGGCCGCCATTCCCGAACTTCTTTCCAAGTGGCAGTTTTTCATTGCCTCGGTGCATCACGCAATCCGCTGGCCAGAGCGTGAGCCGCCGTCGAAGGGCGGCCACCTGGTGCTGGTGACGGCGGCCTCACCCGAAACCATCCGCTTCCACAATCCATCAGGACACAATCTGGAAAGCCAGGCGCATGTGACGCTGCCGCTTTCAGTCTTCGATCGCTTCTTCGCCAACCGAGGCATCGCCGTCGGCTTCTAGGTCCTTTCACCAAGTCATTCCGGAGACATTACATGACCGATGCATCAACCAGACTGCGCATTGCCGTGCTCTTCGGCGGACGATCGACCGAGCACGATGTATCGGTGCTTTCGGCTACCAATGTGATGCGTGCGCTGGAGCCTCAAAAATACGACGCCGTTCCGGTGTTCGTCACCCGCCAAGGACAATGGCTGTTGAGCAGCTTCGAGGATGGAACGCTTGCGAAACCGGATACCGGAGCCGAGGTCTGCCTCCTACCGGGCGGACGCGGACGCTTGTTTGCAATTCCCGCTGGCGGACCGGCTTACGAACTGCCAACGATCGATATTCTCTTTCCGGTCCTTCACGGCCTGCATGGCGAGGACGGCTCCGTGCAGGGCCTTGCGGAGGTTGCCCGAGTGCCGCTTGCCGGCTGCGGCATTCTCGGATCTGCGACCGCACTCGACAAGGATATCGCAAAGCAGCTCCTGAAGGCAGCCGGGGTGCCGGTGGCGCGCTCGGTGACTTTTCACGAGGGCGCACAGCCTTCCTTTCTTGCGCTGGAAGACGAACTCGGCCTGCCGCTCTTCATCAAGCCGGCGCGGCAGGGCTCGTCGGTCGGCGTCAGAAAGGTCCATGCCAGCCAGGAATTCGACGGTGCGCTTGCGGAAGGCTTCCGGCACGACCGCAAGCTGCTGGCGGAGGAATTCGTTCGTGGGCGCGAGATCGAATTCAGCGTGCTCGAGGACAAGGCAGGCAAGCTCTTCGTTTCACGGCCCGGCGAGATCGTTCCGGCCGAGAGCCATGGCTTCTACAGCTACAATGCAAAATATATCGACGAGAACGGTGCGGCGCTGAAAATACCGGCAGAATTGCCGCCGAACATCGAGGCCGGCATGCGGGATATGGCCGCAAGGGCTTTCAGGGCCGTCGGCTGCGACAGCATGGCGCGCGTCGACTTTTTCCTGACACCGGACATGCAATTCCTGGTCAACGAGATCAATACCATCCCCGGCTTCACCGATATCAGCATGTATTCCAAGGCAATGGCGGCAAGCGGCGTGAGTTATGCCGAAGTCATCGACCGGCTCGTGGCGCACGGGCTGGCACGGGCCGGGCAGTGACGATGAGATAGCCTCAGGCGCCCCTTCTCGACTTTACTTGCAAGCTGTTCGGTAACCGTGCCCCAGCAATCGTCGAGGCCAAATTCGACGGGCATGCTGCTCTTCGGCGCTGTCCTTGTGCTGACGTGGGCCGCGTTGGTGCCCTCGCGCCGGCCAGGAGCCCCTCATGGCCGCTGATATCACGCCTTGATTTGGTCATTTCGATCGTTTCTTGCCCGACGCAGCGGTGGCGAATTGTCGAGCCTGTCGCGTAAGGCCTGCCAAAGTGCGCTGCCCAAGAGCCACGCTTCGTCGACTGCTCGCCCGCCGTCGTCACAAAATCTGAAAAAAGCCCAATTAATCGGAACTTATCGCTCGCGTAATGGGCGGATCGCATGTCGTTTATCGAAAGCCTCTGGCAACGATTTCGCCGTATGATGCGCCATTCGAACGGGACGCAAAGACACCTGCCCGGCGGGGGCAGTATAATTCGGGGTCGGCTGTGACAATCTATCTGCCCATCGCAGAATTGTCGGTGAACATCTTCATCATCCTCGGCATGGGTGCGGCCGTCGGCTTCCTCTCCGGCATGTTCGGCGTCGGCGGCGGCTTTCTGATCACGCCGCTGCTCATCTTCTATAACATCCCGCCCGTGGTAGCCGTCGCCACCGGCGCAAACCAGGTGGTCGCTTCCTCGATCTCCGGCGCGATCACGCATTTCAGGCGCGGGACGCTGGACGTGAAGCTCGGGACCGTCCTGCTAGTCGGCGGCCTTACGGGCGCGACGATCGGCATCTGGATCTTCTCGCTGTTGAGGCGGGTCGGTCAGCTCGATCTCATCATCTCGCTGATGTACGTCATCTTTCTCGGCACTGTCGGCGGTCTGATGCTGCTCGAAAGCATCAACGCCATGCGCCGCGCGGCCAAGAACGTGCCGCCGACACCGCGCAGGCCCGGACATCACCACTGGGTCCACCGCCTGCCGCTGAAGGTGCGGTTCAAGAAATCGAAGATCTTCCTCAGCGTCATCCCGATCGTCGCGCTCGGCTTTGGGATCGGCATCCTGACCTCCATCATGGGCGTCGGCGGCGGCTTCATCATGGTGCCGGCGATGATCTACCTGCTGCGCATCCCCACCAATGTCGTCGTCGGAACATCACTGTTCCAGATCATCTTCGTCACCGCCTACACAACCGTGGTGCAGGCTGCGACCAACTATTCCGTCGATATCGTGCTTGCCTTCATCTTGATGGTGGCCGGCGTCGTCGGCGCGCAATACGGCGTGCGCGTCGGCCAGAAACTGCGCGGCGAACAATTGCGGGCGCTGCTCGGGCTGCTCGTTCTCGCCGTCGGCATCCGCCTGGCGGTGGCGCTGGTCGTGACGCCCGCGGACATCTATTCCGTCGTGATGGGACCGTACTGATGAAGCGGATTCGCCTTTGTCTTTTCGCTCTCTTCTGCCTCTTGCCGGAAATTGCCGCAGCGCAGATGCTGCTGCCGGGCCAGAATTCCGAAGAAGGGCGCGAGGGGCTGGAGATCGGCACGTCCAGCAGCGAAATCGCCATCACCTCCGATTTCCGCGGCGCCGACCTGACGATCTTCGGAGCGCTGACCAATACCGACAACCTTTTGCTTGCCGTCGGCCAGTACGACGTCGTCGTTGTTTTGGAGGGCCCGCGCGAAGATGCGACGGTGCGCAAGAAGGAACGCGTCTTCGGCATCTGGATCAATACCGACTCCATGACCTTCGAAGGCGTACCGCATTCCTATTCGATGTCGAGCTCACGCTCGATCGACGACGTGGTGACACCGCTCAACCTCACCGATCAGGGGATCGGCATCGACCATATCCCGCTGACGCCCGTCGGCTTCGTCGGAGACGGCAGCAGCCTCGGCGAGTTCCGCACCGCCTTCCGGCGGTTGCAGCAGACCGGCGGGCTCTACGAGCGCGACCCGACCGGCGTACGCTTCGTCAGTTCCAATCTTTTCAAGGCAAGCCTTCGCCTGCCGGCCAACATTCCGAACGGCGTGCACACGGTGCGTGCCTATCTCTTCAAGAGCGGGGTGTTCGTGACGCAAAAATCGGTGCCGCTGCGCGTCATCAAGACCGGCATCGAGCAGATGCTTACCGATGCGGCTCATGAACAGCCCATTCCCTACGGCATTTTCGCCGTGTTCCTGGCGATCGTGACCGGCTGGGGCGCAAGCATCGTCTTCCGCAAGGATTGATCAGGCGGACTTTTTCTTTTTTGCAACGACCTCAAGATAGGCCTCGGTGAGGCGGTCGAGCACCGAGGGCGTTCCCGGCGGCAGATCTTTGCCCAGGTGTTTTGCCCGCAATTCATCCATGAAGTCTTCCCAAAGCCGCAGGCCGCCATTTTCCAGCAACTCGGCGCGAATGGAGAGCTCTTCGGACACCGGCAGATGTCTGCGGCCCCAGGCGCCCATATGGGCAAAGAGCGGCACGAGGTCGATCGCCATCTCGGTAAGACTGTAGATGGCTTTCTGCTTGTGCGTGGGATCGTCGTTTCTGGTCAGCAAGCCCTTGTCCACGAGGCGGCGCAGGCGGTCGGCAAGGATGTTGGAAGCGATGCCTTCCTGCGAATTCTGCAGCAGTTCGCGGAAGTGACGGCGATTGCCGAACATGATGTCGCGGATGACGATCAGGCTCCATCGGTCACCGAGGATTTCCAGCGTCAGGTTGATCGGGCAGCCGGAGCGGTGAAGCTCGTCCATTTTCTGTTCTCCAAAAATCTGCTTGCATTTTGCCATCGGTTTATCTAGCTTTCAACCGGTTGCTTATTGAAACCAGTTCTGTCGTGACATGGAGGAAACCGACATGAGAAGGCTTGTTATGTGGAATCTGATGACACTCGACGGCTACTTCGAAGGCATAAAGCCGTGGGACATCGACTTCCATAATCTGGTCTGGGGGCCGGAACTGCAGAAATACTCCGAACAATTGGGCGAGGAAGGCGACCTGCTCGTCTTCGGCCGGAAGACCTACGAGGGCATGGCCGCCTATTGGCCGACGGCGAAAGAGGACGACAAGACCAAGCAATACATGAACAACATCGCAAAGATCGCCGTGTCTCGGACGATGAAAGAGCCGGGCTGGAACAATGCCCGCATCGTCAGCGATCCCGTTAGCGAGCTTCAAAAGCTCAAGACGCAGGATGGCAAGACCATCTTCATCTTCGGCAGCGCCGAACTCTGCGACGCGATGCTGAAGGCCGCACTCGTCGACGAGATCCGCATCTGCCTGGTGCCGGTGGTTCTCGGCGCGGGCAATCCGCACTTCAAGACGGCGACGGCGCAGCTACCGCTGAAGCTGCTGGAAGCCAAACCGTTGAAGACCGGCGCGGTAATCTTGCGTTATGAACCGGCCGGGTCAGCGTGATGGCGACATTCGCGACAGTTTGATGCAGATCAAGGTGTTAGGCTGGTTCCTCCGGCAATATGCGAGCGTTGAAGGAGGAGCCAGCCATGTACAAACACATTCTCATCCCGACCGAAGGTTCGCAGCTTTCCACCGATGCGCTCGAAAAGGCGCTTGCCTTTGCAAAGGAGATCGGCGCCAGGGCAACGGCCCTGACCGTCATTGAACCGTTCCATATCTTTTCCACGAATATCGATCAGCTGGAATCCACGCGCGAAGAATATGACCGGCACAGCCATCAAGCGGCAGACCGGATCCTGGCGGATGCCGCTGCGCGGGCCAGAACGCGCGGCATCGATTGCGATACGGCCCAGGTGACCAGCCACGAACCCGCCAAGGCAATCATCGACACGGCAGCGCAGCGCGGCTGCGACCTGATCGCCATGGCATCGCACGGACGCGAAGGCTTCACCGCAATCATGGTCGGAAGCGTGACGATGAAGGTGCTCGCCCATTCCAAGACCCCGGTTCTGGTTTACCGCTGATTTGACCAGAGCTTGCGGCAGCCGGGCAAGCAGGAGTGCGTTGTACATGAAGTCGCCTTTGACTAAAAACCGAGTATTAAGATTTACGAGTTAGTAATCTCTCGAAAACGAGAGGTTCTGTTTTGCGTACCCGTACTCTTCTCGCCCTGGTGCTGCTGGCGCTCGTTGCCGGCTGCGCCACGGCGCCCCGTCAAACCAGGAACATCTGCGCCGTCTTCGAACAGCGCAACGGCTTCTTCAGCAACTGGCAGCACGAGGCCGAGCGCGCCGAAAAGAAGTACGGCGTGCCGGTGCCGATCCTGATGGCGACGATGTATGTGGAATCCGGTTTCCAGCCGAACGCCCGCCCGCCACGCACGAAGCTTTTCGGCTTCATTCCCTGGACTCGTCCGTCGACTGCCTACGGCTATTCGCAAGCGCTCGACGGCACCTGGGACCACTATCAGTCGGCAACCGGCAATTGGGCTGCGCGCCGCACCAATTTCGCCGATGCGATCGATTTCATCGGCTGGTACCACTACAGCAACAGCCAGGCGACCGGCATCCAGCTCAACGACGCCTACAGCCTCTACATCGCCTACTATTCAGGGCCGAAAGGGTACAAGCGCGGCGACTGGCGCTCGAATGCGCAGTTGCAGAAGACGGCACGCAGGTTCGCCAACATGGCATCGACCTATCAGCAGCAGTTGCAAGGGTGTAATTGAGCTCCGATTTCCATGGCGCGGCGGCATGCTCGACTTTCGAGGCTTTGCCTGCGGGCTTTGCACCTCAGGACGAGGAGCGCATTGGCCCAAGGAACGTCAGGGCCTGTTAGCTGGTTTGCAGCCAGGCTCCCTCACGGGATTAAAGATCCGTGTCCTCGAAATAGTGGCTCCAAACGACAGGGCCGGCCCCGGCTTCATGAAAGCACTTCGTGGCAGATTTCAAGGGAGCAGAGCAGCGGAATTTCTTCCCAATCCCGATCATCTCCTCTTCGAAAATGACAGGTCCGGGCTCGGCAATGCGGCGCCTGTGGTCGTCCTTCACTCCTCCTGAAACGCTTCGTCTCTGCGCCTGCGAACGGCGGGCAGGACGACCAGTACGAGCAGTATCGCAGCGATACCGAGAAGGACGGCGCTCAGCGGTCGCGTCAGAAAAACACTCGGATCACCTTTGGACAAGAGCAGTGTGCGGCGCAGGAATTCCTCCATCATCGGCCCCAGGATGAACGCAAGGAGCATCGGGGCGGGTTCCGCATCGAGCTTTCGCAGGAGGAAGCCGACCCGTTGCGTTCTTTATTCCCCTTCGATGATTCCATCCCTTTGCGCGGAGCCGGCCAATGCCAGCTTGCAAGGACCGTGACGCTGCGGCCGTCAAAGGTTTAAATTTGCAGACGACGGGCCGCCCGCAAGCGCCTCGAAGGGGTCGCTCGACTTCAGCTACGCAAGTTCCCGTACCTCACCGAATAAATCCGATCCCGTCCCAGAAGATGAGCGACAAGCGACGGCCTGTCGAACAGGCCCGTCATCGCCTTGTGGCCGAGATCCAGTCCGCCGGTCATGACGCCGAAGGCTGGCATGAGGAGGCGGGCACCGTCGGTGGCGAAGCAGGGGCGGCGGACGGCTTTTTCGCGGCGGCGGACCGTGGCCGAAGGGTGCAGGTGACCGGCGATTTCACCGCTCTGCAGTCCACCTTTCGGCTCGTGACGAAAGGTCAGGCCTGCATAGTGCATTTCATCGACCGAAGAGCCGGGCAGATCGATGGTGCCGTCAGGGTCGTGGTTGCCGTTGATCCAGATCCATTCGCGCCCTCGGGCCATGTTCTCGATCAGGGAGCGGAAGGCATCCGGTAGATGCCGCGAGCCGACGCGGTCGTGGAAATTGTCGCCGAGGGAGACGACGAGTTTCGGATTGTAGCGGGCGATGACGGCGCAGAGCACGGTCAGCGTCGCCAGCGTGTCATAGGGCGGCAGCAGCATGCCGCGGCGGGCAAAGGCGGCGCTCTTTTCGAGATGCAGGTCGGAAACAATCAGGATGGCGGCATCCGGCAGGTAGAGCGCGCCGAGCGGATCGCAGACGGCTGCAACGCCATGAACACTGGTTTCGACGCCCGGCATCGGGACCAATCCGTTCAATTCACGCGCAAGCGCCAGCCGGTTCATCAATTTTGTCCGTCCTGCAAATTTCAAGCCATAGCTTCGGCGATCAGATCCTCGGCCGCTTCGGCGAGCACGGCATCGTGGGCCTCGCCGTGAACTGGCTCCTTGCCGATCTCCAGCATCACCGGCACTGCGAGCGGGGAAATATGATCCAGCGCGCGATGCGTAATGTGCCCCTTGATTCGTCTCAGCATATCGCCAAGCCGGGAAATATCCAAAAGCCCGCTCGCTGCATCCTGCCGCGTCGCCTGTAGCAAGATATGGTCCGGCTCGTGGCTGCGCAGCACGTCGTAGATCAGGTCGGCCGACACCGTGACCTGCCGCCCGGTCTTTTCCTTGCCAGGGTGACGGCGCTCGATCAAGCCTGCAATCACGGCACAATTGCGGAAGGTGCGCTTCAGCAGAAACGATTCCTCGAGCCAGGCTTCGAGATCGTCACCCAGCATATCCTCGTCGAAGAGATCGGAAAGGCCGAGACGGCCGTCGCGGATCATCAGGCCCATGTCTTCAAGTCCCCAGATACCGAGCGAATAGTCTGTCGCAACGAAGCCAAGCGGCTTGGCCCCGGCCCGCTCCAGGCGCCGGGTGAGCAGCATGCCGAGCGTCTGATGCGCCAGGCGGCCCTCGAATGGATAGGCAACCATGTAGGCGCGGCTGCCGCGCAAGAAAGTCTCGATCAACAGTTCGTCGCGCTTCGGGAGCATCGACTTGTCCTTCTGCAACGACAGCCAGTCGCGGACCTGATCCGGCAGATGGTGCCAACGCTCAGGATCGGCGAGCATCGATCGCACCTGATCGGCAAGATAGGTCGAGAGCGGAAACTTGCCGCCGGCATAGGATGGGATTTTCGGGTCAAAGGAGAAAGCCTGGGAGACAAGCGCCTCGTTTTCGCGGATGCCTTCGAAACGGAGCACCTTGCCGGAGAAGATGAAGGTGTCACCCGCAGAAAGCTGTTCGAGGAAATATTCTTCGACCTTGCCGAGGGTGCCGCCGCCGCGGCCAATCTTGCCTGTCTGGCCGCGCTTCACCATCCGGACGTTCAGCATCGGGCTTTCGACGATGGTGCCCAGATTCAAGCGATACTGCTGGGCAACCTGCGGATTGGAAACACGCCAGAGGCCCTCCTTCGTCTTGCGGATGCGCGCATATCGTTCGTAGGTGCGCAGCGCATAGCCGCCGGTCGCGACGAAATCGACGATCTGCTCGAAGGTTTCCCAGGAGAGATCGGCATAGGGCGAGGCGCTCCTTACCTCATCGTAGAGTTCCAGCATATCGAAGGGTTCGGCGCAGGCCATGCCGAGCACGTGCTGGGCAAGCGCATCGAGTGCGCCGCGGCCGACGGGCGGGGTGTCCTGCGCCCCGATATAATTCGCATCGAGCGCTGCCTGGCATTCCATGACCTCGAAACGGTTGGCGGGAACGAGGATCGCCTTGGAGGGCTCGTCCATGCGGTGATTGGCACGGCCGATGCGCTGAGCAAGTCGCGAGGCACCCTTCGGCGCACCGACATGGATGACGAGGTCGACATCACCCCAGTCGATTCCCAGATCGAGCGTCGAGGTGGCGACGACAGCGCGCAGCCTGTTGGCCGCCATCGCTGCCTCCACCTTGCGGCGCTGGGCGACATCGAGCGAGCCGTGATGCAAAGCGATCGGCAGGTTTTCCTCGTTGACCGTCCAGAGTTCCTGGAAGAGCATTTCGGCCTGCGATCGCGTGTTGACGAAAAGCAGCGTCGTTTGATGCTCGGTCAGTTGCCTGTAGATGTCGGCAATCGCGTACCTGGCGGAATGGCCGGCCCAGGGGATGTGCTCATCCGTGGAAAGGATCGAGATGTCCGGTTTGGCTCCGCCTTCGACCGTCACGAGACCAGCGTGCCGTTGCCTGCCCTCCTCCTGCGCAACCAGCCATTTCTGCAGCTCGATCGGTTCGGCAACCGTGGCGGAGAGGCCGATGGTGCTGAGGCGTGGTGCAAGGCGGCGCAGCCGGGCAAGGCCCAGGGACAGCATGTGGCCCCGCTTCGACGTGACCAGGGAATGGAGCTCGTCGAAGACGACATATTTCAGGTCCTTGAAGAAACGTTGAGATTCCTTGCTGGCAAGCAAAAGCGCTACCTGCTCCGGCGTCGTCAGCAGGATGTCGGGTGGGTTGAGCTTCTGACGCTGTCGCTTGGCGTTCGGCGTATCGCCGGTGCGGTTCTCGACGACAACAGGCAGGCCCATCTCCCCCACCGGCTTCATGAGGTTGCGCTCTATATCGACGGCAAGTGCCTTCAGCGGCGAAACATAGAGCGTGTGGATGCCTTTGAAGGCACCGCCTTGCTCCCGCTTGCCGCGGCGGGTGAGATCAGTCAGCGCCGGCAGGAAACCGGCGAGCGTCTTGCCGGCGCCGGTCGGCGCGATCAGCAGCGTGCTGTGGCCTGCTTCGGCGCGGGCCAGCAATTCCAGCTGATGAGCGCGCGGGCGCCAACCCTTTTCCGCAAACCAGCGGATGAAGGGGGCGGGCAAGGCGGCGCGGGCTTCGGAATCGGTCTGGTCCACGGGACAAAACTAGTAAAATCGACGCGAAATAGAAGAGCGGCCGCGCTTCACATGGCGATATAGCGGTCCTTGCGATGGTTGATGGCGAGCGTGAGGTTGAGCACCAGGGCGCCGAGCACCGAGCAGGCGATGATGAAGGGGCTGGCGACGAAGAAGGAGAGCGCCAGGACGAGGCCATCGAAACCAAGCTGAACGAAGCCTGCGCGCCAGCCGAATCGATCCTGGATATAAAGCGCCAGGATGCCGATGCCGCCAAGCGTTGCGCGGTGGCGGAAAAGCGCCAGCATGCCCGCGCCGATGACAAGGCCGCCGAAGAGAGCGCCGGCGACAGGATCGACATGCGAGAGCCCGATGAATCGCGGCGCGATGTCCGAAAGCACGGATGTAAGAACGATCGCTACAAAAGTCTTGACTGTAAAGGCGGGACCGAGGCGGCGGAAGGCGAGATAATAGAACGGCAGGTTCACCGCAAAAAAGCAGAGGCCGAAGCTCCAGCCTGTCGCATAGTGCAGCAAGAATGCCATGCCCGCCGTGCCGCCTGCCAGAAGGCCGGCGCTGGAGAGAAGCGAGACGCCGAGCACAGCAAGCATGCTGCCCGCCACAAGTCCCTGTGCGTCATCGAAAAGCGAGTGTCTGTCCGACGAAGAGTTCACAAGTCCGGCGAGAGCGGCTTTTTCTGCCATCGTTTTCCCCTTGGTGTTTTCGGTTGTTCTATCCAGCCGTTCAGGCTTGGCAAGCGGGATTTCGACTGGCTGTTGACATATCGGATAATCATGGATATATATTATCCACGAATAGAGAGGACCAGGCATGAAATTGGGTGACGGCGTCGAACAGGCGATCCACAGCGTCGCGATGCTTTCCGGACTTTCGCAAGGCGGCGTGCTGTCGGCGGCTGCGCTCGCGGAGTTTCATGGTGTCTCGACGAGTTACCTGCTGAAGCACCTGCAGGCGTTGTCCGGCGCGGGCATTCTCGACACGGTACCGGGGCCGAAGGGCGGATACAGGCTTGCGAAAATGCCAAAGGACATTTCCCTGCTCGATATCGTGCTTGCCGTCGAAGGACCCGCACCAGCTTTCCGCTGTGCAGAAATCCGCCAGCGCGGGCCAAACCCGCTGCCGCAGCGCTATTTCACCAAGCCCTGCCAGATCAGCGCTGCTATGCAGAAGGCCGAGCGCGCCTACCGAACCGAACTTGCAAGGATCAGTATCGCCGACGTCCTGAGCGAGTTGTCGGCCGCAGATGATGGCGGCATCGCCGCACGCGGCTGCGCATTTCTTGAGACCCACGAGCGCAAAACGGCTCGCTGAGCCCTAACCTTAAAGGAGAAACCCATCATGCAGGCACGTTTCAACTTCGCAAAAGCCTCGCCGGAAGCCTACAAGGCGGTTGCCGCCCTGGAAGAATATGTCCAGGGCGCAGGCCTCGAACGCCGCTTCATCCACCTCATCAAGCTGCGCGCCTCCCAGATCAACGGCTGTGCCTACTGCGTCGACATGCACGTCAAGGAAGCCCGCCATGACGGTCTTGGCGAACAGTGGATCAACCTGATCTGCGCCTGGAAGGAATCACCCATCTATGACGCGAAGGAACGCGCCCTGCTCGGCTGGGTCGATGCTGTCACCAAGATCGCGGAGACCGGCGCTCCGGATGCGGACTTCGAAGCCCTCAAAGCGCATTTCAGCGAGGAGGAAATCACCAAGATCACGGTGGCAATCGGCACGATCAATGTCTGGAACCGGCTGGCCGTCGGCTTCCGCAGCCAGCATCCGATCGATCGGCCGGCGAAGGCTGCGTGAGAAATTCTGCTGCATAAAGCCTGAGGCACACCGCTTGAAGCGACCGACCCGATGCGAATCGGGTCGGAATACTGTCGATTATTTGCTTCGGGCACCTGATCCATCGAAGTTATTGATAATCTCACGGATGACTTGGGCGATCTTTTCCGCTGAAGAGCCTTTGGCATACTCCTCGTTCATGCGGCGTCTGACAAGTTCTTCCAACTCTGACATATCTTCACCTCATCTATCCGGCGCACGGCGAGTGTCGCTCTCGGCCCCAAAGGAGACAAGTTACGATTTGTTTATGATCGAACCGCAGCTTGCGGAACTACAGCGCGATATAACGATCCGCGCGGTGGTTGATGGTCAGGAAGAGATTGAGGACGATCGCGCCGAGAACGGAAAACATGACCACCGGCGGCGTGGTGACGAAAAAGGCGGCGGCAAGAACGCACATGTCCACGCATAGCTGCACGAGACCGGCGCGGATGGCGAAACGCTCCTGCATGTAGATGCCGAGAATGCCGACGCCGCCCAGACTGGCGCGGTGGCGGTAAAGCGCGAGCAGGCCGAAGCCGAGCAGCAGGCCGCCAAGCAGCGCTGCCCAGGCCGGATGGATACTGGAAATCTCAAAAAAACGCGACTGCACATCGGCAAGCACCGACGTGAGGCCGATGGCGACAAAGGTCTTTGTCGTGAAGGCGATGCCGAGCCGCTTCCAGGAGAGATAGAAAAACGGCAGGTTGAGCAGGAAGAAGGCAAGGCCGAAATTCACGCCGAAAGCATAGTGCAGCAGAAAGGCAATGCCGGCCGTGCTACCGGTGAGAAGCCCGGCGCTGGCGAGCACATAAAGGCCGAGTGCAGACACGAGGCTGCCGGAGAATATGCCCTGCACATCTTCGAGCAGCGTATGACGCGTCGCGCTGGTGTTCCAGAAACCGAGGGCACCGATGCGTTGAGCCATGGCGGCAATCTCCAAGAGCAAAAAAGTTCAGAGCGCCGGACAAATCCCCGCGCAACGGATCGCGTATGGTGAAGAGCTGAGGCGTTCCTGCTTGTTCTTCCGCCGCGCCGGTCAGCTATGAGGGGAATTATCGTGCTTTTCGCAGTTGCGAGCAAGCGAAATATGTAAGTAATGCTGACCTATTTTCACATCGCAAGATTCATGCGCTAAAGGCTATCGCCGTGCAATGAAAAGAATGCCGGCGACCGGTTTTGCGCCATCCATTCGAATTGTGGTTTTGACGGTTTCGACGATCTCGAAACCGCAACGGCGACAAAGGCTGCGAACATAGGCTTCCGTGTGGGCATAGCGCAGCGACGGCGCGAGGTGAAAACCGTCTCCCTCGCCCGCGTCTTCGACCGAGAAGGCGAAATCCGCCCCCGAACTGGCGAGGCGATCGACGATCGCGAAGGTGCTTTCGAGATCGCCGAGATACATAAGCACATCGGCAGCAGTCACCAGATCGGCACGGTGGTCCGCGCCATCGGCAAAGACGCCTGAGCCTTCGGGAGCAAGAGAAAGGTCGGCTCGGGCCAAGTGATCGTAGATTGTCTTCTCCCCGGCCTTGGCGAGCATCTTCTGCGAGAGGTCGTAGCCTTCAAGCCGCCCGGCATAAGCGCGAATTTCCGGACCAAGCAGGCCGGTGCCGCAGCCGAGATCGACGGCCAGCGAATATTTGCGGCCGGTGGCGGCGACAAGTGCTGCGAGTTTCTGCGGGACGGAGTAGTCCAGCCTTTCGACGAGCGAGGTTTCGAAACGGGCGGCATAATCATCAAACAGCCGCTCGACATAGCGGCTCGCAGGCCGGTCCGGTGTATTAGAACCATCGAGCAGGGCAAGCTTGAGGCTTGCGCCGAAAATGTCCTCCGGATCGAGCGTAAGGGTTTTCAGAAAGGCTTCGATCGCCGATTCCACTTTGCCGGCCCTTTCCCGATAGGTGGCGAGGCGATACCAGCCGGCAGCCCAGCCGGGCGTCAGTTCCAGCGCCTGCTCCATCAGTTCGGCGGCCGCATCCGGCTCGCCGCCCTCGTCAAGCATCTTCGCATAGTCGGCGCGGCGGTCGGCGATGACGTCGCCGGAGGAAAGCTGGCTCTGCTGCATGATCTGGCCCGTTGAATGCCTGTGCATTTGGCGGCGGCCACAAAAAAACTCAAGTCCTATTTCAGAGGCGGAACGGCCAGTTCCGGAAAAGGCTTGCGGGCGACGCGCCGCAACCGTATTTCAGGGCAAACAGGAGATGGCGCATGTCCGATCAGGTAAACAAATTTCTGGGCGACTCGCTCGGCCGCACATTGGTGAAGCTCTTGGTCGTTTCGCTGATTGTCGGTTTCGTAATGACCGTTTTCGGATGGGCGCCGCTGGACCTCGTCTATAGCATCCGCGATTTCATCCGCGAGATCTGGTACCGGGGCTTTTCGGCTCTCGGCCGCATCGGCGATTATCTGCTGCTTGGTGCAACGGTCGTCATCCCGATCTTCATTATCATCCGACTTTTCAACTTCCGCCGGTAAACATGACATCCATCGATCTTTCCAGGCGCAATCTGCTGCGCATTTCAGGCCTTGTCCTTCTGACGGGCGTCGCAAGCTGCACGACCGCACCCAGAATGTCCTCCACGCCTTCGGACGGGGATGACGAGACGGCGGCGGCGCTGCCGCTCGTCAACCAGCTTCGTGCCAAAAACGGCCTGACGGCGCTTCGCGTCGATCCGGCTGCAAGCGCTGCGGCGATCTACCAGGCCAAGCGAATGGCAAGCGCCGGCAAGATGACGCACCTGATGGGCATGGCCGACAGTTTCGGCGCGCGTGTGACGAAAAGCGGCGTGCAGCTTCCAGCGGCCGAAAACATCGCCGCCGGTCAACAGAGCGTCGAGGCCGCGGTAACGGCCTGGATCAACTCGCAGCACCACCTCGAAAACATGCTGGGACGCTATAACGGGCTCGGCGTGGCCGTTGCGCACAATACGTCTTCCCGGAACATACCTTACTGGGCCATGGTTCTTTCCAGCTGAGGCCATTCTGCCTTTCACGAGCGAGGCAGAAATGGATACCGGAACACCGCGAAACCGGCTGGCATTCGACGTGACGCACCGGCGGTGCTGTCGATCGCTGTGCCATTTTCCATTTGCCAATCCTATTGCGCCCCCTGTGCGGGCGGCACCCATCTCATTGAGGCGGCTGGACGGTTCAGTAGGTAATCTGTCCGTCCACAATCTGTTCTCCGCCCGAGGAAACCTCCCGCTTCAAGACCTCGCGCGCCACCGCGACTGGAGCCGCAACGACTACGCGCACTGCCGAACCGGCGAAATTGGCCGCAGTCATTCCGATCTGTTTCGTAACGCTCGCAAGTGCATGGTCTCACTTTGCTGCTGGTAGACCGCCTCGTCGGCCCCAGCGACAAAGTGGAGGCGCTGACCGAGAGCGTCCTGCAAGGCATGCTCGACGGATTGGCGAATAGTATCCCCGCGATACCAGCGGGCGTGTGGGTGGGACCTCGGTCTGGCGAATAAAAGGTCCCAAGGCTCGCTCTCGGCGACCTGCTGACATTTTGGCGAGGATTGTATTGGGGCTGATGTTTTGCTGGCAACCTTGCGGGTGATCTCCGCACTCAAACAGCATTGCCAAGGAATGGGGTGCAGCGCTCGTAGAACAACGTCCTCCCGAGGCTGGGATATCCGACCGACCTTAGCCTAAAGCCGCTGTCAACACATCCCCGACCTGGATATACGACAACTTGGCCTTCGCAACCTTCGCCCTCAGAGCCGCCAGCTCTTCAGCAAGCAGTTCCGCGGCGATCTTCTGGACGGCTGCCTTCAATCGATCCTCGACGTCGAAAACGTCCAGCATGTAACTGGTTATTGCGTCCTTCATCAGTTCTTCGATGGCAGTATCATTCTCCTCCGGCGTGTCAGTCATACTGCGCTTCCTTTGGTTGCGGGCATTCCCCTTCAGTTGGCACCTTTGAGGCTAGTTCCAGGCATTATCTCGGTCCATAATACTTGAGGAAGACTTTCTGAATTCTAGGGATGCTCATTTCCTCCTTTGGTTTAGCCCACCCCACCAGATTGTCGGAGTTATCGAGCTTAACCTTCCTCAGCTGGGGGGTTACAGATGTGCGGCAAGCCGCTGAGAGCACTCCGACCGGATGGTGGGTAAGTCCCCATCATTTGCGCCTTTGAGCAAGGCCCTGTGGCGCTGATGATCGAAAGCTTCCGAACCGGCTTGCTCTCGAACATCATGCTTGGAAAAAGGCCCCTGGTGATCGATTGCGCGCGGGATGTTCAGGGGGTGGCGTCAGATCGGATGCGTTCCAATCCCTGGAGTCCCCCGGATTGAAGCGGAGTTGCAGCGCGCTTTGCCCAGCAGAGGTCTTTGCGACCTCATGAACCGCTTTTTCCCTCGTTACTAAGAGCCAGCGCAGTACGGATGCAATCAAGCAAAACCTGTTCGTCAAACGGCTTTGTCAGACAGCCGATAATGTCCGCGCCCAACGCAGAGGCACGCACGTTCTTTTCCGGAAAGGCGGTGATCAGAACAGTCGGAACGCTCTTGCCCATCGCGACGAGCCGTCGGTGCAGATCGAGCCCGCTCATTCCGGGCATATTGATGTCCGTCACCAGACAGGCCGTGCGGCGGATATGGGGGAATCTCAAGAAATTATCCGCGGATGAGAAGGTCTCGGCATCAAATCCCATCGACCGCATGAGCCCCTTGATAGCCTCGCGAATCGACTCGTCGTCGTCGACGATCGCAATCAGAGGTCTCCTGGTTGGCACTGCCGCCTCCCAACTTTGCCGATTGGTCTCGGGCGAATGAGCGTTGTGGCGCGCTTGACTGGATGGATTCAGTATTTAACCGCGACAAAGGCGTCGCAAGCTATACGATCGTATAGATGCCTAAGACTTACCGCAACGAGAGGGGCCCGTGCCCCTGAGTGCCCGGAGCATGAAGATGAGACACCGATGTCGTTTTGAGATCCACGCGCCTTTCGAAAGCCACACCGGGCGCGCGTCGGGCCGGTCGGTGTTGCACAAGAGGTGGTGGGAGAAGGTCTCGACTGTGCCGCGCGGAAGGGTGGTGAAATGGCCGGACAGTGGCGCGGCCACCAGGAGCTTTGGCTGCGGCTTGGGCCGATGCGCCGCCTGGTCGAATTCAAGCGCGACGTCTCATCTCCATGTCGGGTCCACCCCGCACAGTCTCGCTAGTGCTTGAAGTTTGCTTGTCTTCCGCCGCACCTGATACTTGCGACCCGTTCCCTTGTGACGGCAGATCCCGGCCATGTGGCGCATCGGCACGCCATGGCGGACCACAGGACGCCCAAGCGGCTTTCGTGGACAGCCCGCATTTAGCCTTGTTGCCAAGGTAATTAGCGCGCATTCTGGTGTGCCAAAAACTCCGTTCCGGCACCGGCTGAGGAGAGAGGAGGAGTGTTCTTATTGCGTCACTGGCGCTCTGCTGGTTGGACTATGCCCGCTGCTGCTGCAGGGGGTGCAGGTCCTGCATGTCCCAAAGCTTTGGTTGACCTTGGGGGGCGCTGAACGATGAGCGAGGCCACTATCATTGTCATCGATGATGACCCGGAGATCCGCGAAGCGCTTGGCAGCCTGCTGCGTTCCGTCGGTTTTGACGTGAAACTCCTCGCTTCGGTGGGTGACTTCCTGATCTCTGGACGACCCGACGGACCGACCTGCCTCGTGCTCGATGTCCGGCTTCCGGGACAAAGCGGTCTTGATTTTCAGCTCGAGCTGTCGCGAGAAAAGATTCAGCTGCCGATCGTCTTCATCACCGGGCACGGCGACATTCCCATGTCCGTCCGGGCGATGAAAGGGGGCGCCGTCGAGTTCCTGACGAAACCGTTCCGCGACCAGGATTTGCTCGACGCCATTCACGTCGGCCTGGCGCGCGACCGTGCTTGGATTGAGAATGAAAAGGCATTGGCAACGGTGCGCGCGCGTTTCGATAGCCTGACCCCGCGGGAGCGCGAGGTGATGGCTTTGGTGGTGGCCGGACGGCTCAATAAGCAGATAGCCGGAGATCTAGGCGTGAGTGAAATTACCGTGAAGGTTCACCGCAGCCAGGTCATGCAGAAGATGGGTACCAGGTCCCTGCCCGAACTCGCGCGTATGGCTGACAAGCTGATGATCGCACCGGGAAAACCGCAGACGAACTCGTAGTTCTTGCCGCGCGTATAGGTCACCCCCTCCTCATTGGTAATCGATCCTTCCTGGTGGCCAATAGCCCGGGCCGGAGCTCTCTTTTATGGTACGGGTTCCTTTCAGCCTCCCAGGCCGTATCGCCCCCGATCGGCCCGCCTGGAGCCTCCCACCCCCGGGAGGCTTCTTTTTGGCCCTCGCATGGCAGGTCGCGCGCTTGAGAGCGACCGATATGGATTTGCTTATAGGATTGCGCCACGGCATGTGGGGCTTGCCGGGCTTCACGGTCACCAGTGATCTCTTCCAAGTTCAGGTTGTTGAAGACAAACCTGAAGGAACAGATGGCAGGCGAGTGGTCAACAATGGCGATGTCGGGGGAGAATGCCGTGCGAATTCGGGGACCAACCCTCGTCAAAGGTACGGGCGGCCGGATGGTATTTGAGCGCACCGACGTGGCCCGCATGAGCGCAGAGAGGTGCCGGAGCGCCATCGCGGGCGCAGCTTCAGCCAAACCGGAGTCGCCACAACGGCACTAATCTTTTTGTTTTTACGCAATTTGGGACCGAAAGGCGATCCGCACTCTTTCCTGGATTTCTCTAGGCGGTCGGAGCCTGCGTGCTGACGACAAACGCGATCTCCGTCTGCGGCGTCTCGATCATACGAGACGCCGCATGGGATGGCAGCCAAGCTTAAGGCGTCTCCAGCGAGAAGGAATCCCGCGCCATGATCCGTTGGAGGCTTCTTCGATGCATAGAAAGCGCGCGCGCAGTACGCGATACGTTCGCCCCGCACATGGCGTAAATTCTCTTAATATGCTCGATGCGAACGGCCTCGGGCCGCGAAATCGTCTCGGGTATCGGCGCAGATTCGAGATTTCGTCCAAGCAGCACGGCCAGCACGATATCGACCTCCATCGGTTTCGGCAAAACGTCACTGGCTCCTTCTCTGACGACACGGACCGCCGTGGCGATGTTGCAGTAGATACTTTGGACCACGACGCGTGTAGTGCCGAGATTTGCCAACGCTTCGACGATCTCAAAACCATTGCCGTCAGCGTACTTGAGTTCAATCAGTGCGAAATCGGGCACGTCGCTTTCAAGCTGGGCCTTGGCTTCTGCAACGCTCGTGGCCAGCCGAACCGCCAACCCCTCAGAAAGGAGCCGCGCAACAAGAGGGGAAAAAACGTCGATTTCCGGATCCGCTACCAAGACACTGGCTCTCCTGGTGTTGGATGCCGAGGAGGCTTGGGGGACAACGCATGGGGATACCATCATGACCGCTCCTAGTTTCAGGATCGCTTCGAGTCTAGGACAAGTCGGCTGGAGACGACATTATACGCTTGGATAGCTTTCAGTAGCCGATGGTTGTTGACAGTGCCTGCTCCAGCCGGCTGACGCGTCTGGAGCGACGGTGGCATTGCCGATCCATGAGCATGTCGCTCGCTGAGGAGAAGCTCACGGATGGGTTCGATGCCGGCGCTCTCCTCCGAAGCTCTGCGGGTCCACGATCCGCCCGACCGTCCAGCCGCCGCTGGGCAGCCTTTCGTCATCAGAGGCAGACCATCCATCGAAGGGGCGGGTGATGGCCGCTCGGCCGATCCGCTGGACGAACAGATGTGGTAAAAAGGTAGGGAATTGGTTACGGTTGATCAAATGTGCTCGCTTTGGCCCTGTGATCGGACGGATCTCCGATACGGGAGTGGCAGTGCCAAATGAGACAGGCGAGGTGACGAAGTCGGCAAAGCACATCCTCTTTCTTCGGCGTTGGTGGAGATTGCAGTTTGGAGGTTCTTTGGGAGGATGGTGATCGCGTGTTCCACCGGGAACGACGCCGGGGCGTCGACGGCAAGTGGAACCCGGTACTGGTCGTGCTTCCGGCCCTCGAGCACCCGACACGTTCAAGCCTCGAACGCCTCGACCATGAATATGGATTGAAGGACGAGCTCGATAGCGCATGGGCGGTGCGACCGCTTGAGTTGGTGCGCGAAGGCGGCCGGACGATGCTGGTACTTGAAGATCCGGGCGGCGAGCCGCTCGCCCGGCGGCTCGGAACGGCAATGGAAACGGGGCTTTTCCTGCGCCTCGCGATTAGCATCGCCGCTGCGCTCGGCAAGGCCCACCAGCGCGGCCTCGTCCACAAGGACATCAAACCGGCCAATATCCTGGTAACGGAAGAAGGCGCCGAGGTGCGGCTCACCGGCTTCGGCATCGCCTCGCGCCTCTGCCGCGAACGGCAGGCGCCCGAGCCACCCGAAGTGGTCGCCGGAACGCTTGCCTATATGGCCCCCGAGCAGACCGGGCGCATGAACCGCTCGATCGACTCGCGCAGCGACCTTTATGCGCTCGGCGTGACCCTCTACGAAATGCTGACGGGGAGCCTGCCCTTCGCTGCTTCCGACCCGATGGAATGGGTGCATTGCCACATTGCACGGCAGCCGATGCCGCCCAACCAGCGAACGGCGGATGTTTCACCGGCAGTCTCGGCCATCGTCATGAAGCTGCTCGCCAAGACGGCCGAGGAACGATACCAGACGGCAGGCGGCGTCGAGCACGACCTTGGCCGCTGTCTCAGCCAATGGAAAATGCTGGGCCGGATTGATGCGTTCGCGCTCGGCGAACGTGACATCCCCGACCGCCTGCTGATTCGCGAGAAGCTCTACGGGCGGGAGCGCGAGGTCGAGACCTTGCTCAATTCCTTCGACCGCGTGGTGTTGAGCGGGGCGCCGGAGTTGGTGCTCGTCTCTGGCTATTCCGGTATAGGCAAGTCGGCGGTGGTCAATGAACTCCACAAAGTACTGGTGCCTCCGCGGGGTCTGTTCGCGGCCGGCAAATTCGACCAGTACAAGCACGACATCCCTTATGCGACCCTGGCGCAGGGATTTCAGGGCCTGCTCAAGGGACTCCTCGCCAAGAGCGAGGCCGATTTGGCGCCGTGGCGCGAGGCGCTGAGCGAGACGCTGGGGCCGAACGGACAACTGATGGTCGATCTCGTCCCCGAACTGAAGCTCATCATCGGCGACCAGCCGCCGGTCGCTGAACTTCCGCCACAGGACGCGCAACGGCGATTCCAGCTGATATTCCGACGGTTCATCAGCGTCTTTGCCCGGCCCGAACATCCGCTAGCGCTGTTCCTCGACGATCTCCAATGGCTCGACGCGGCGACGCTCGACCTGCTGGAGGATCTACTGACCCGGCCGGATCTGCGACAGCTCATCCTGATCGGTGCCTATCGCGACAACGAGGTCACCGCTTCCCATCCTTTGATGCGGAAGCTTGAGGCGATCAAGGCCGCCGGCGGCAAGGTCGCGGAAATCAGGCTTGCGCCGCTTAGTCAAGACCATCTCCGGCAGCTGATTGCGGATGCGCTCCACTGTCAGCCCGGGCGCGCGGCCCCGCTCGCACAAATGATGCACGACAAGACCGGCGGCAATCCGTTCTTCGTCCGTCAGTTCCTGTTTTCGCTCGCCGAAGAGGGAATGCTTACTTTCGATCATGACGCGGCATGCTGGTCCTGGCATCTCGAGCGCATTAACGCCATGGGATACACCGACAACGTCGTGCACCTCATGGTCGGCAAGCTCGCGCGCCTGCCGCCCGAAACGCGAAAGGCACTGCAGCAGTTCGCCTGTCTCGGAAACATCGCAGATACCACGATGCTTTCACTCGTCCTCGAGACGCCGGAGGAGCAAGTCCACGAGGCCTTGTGGCCTGCCGTCGCTCATGAACTGCTCGAGCGTCTGGCAGGCGCCTACCGGTTCGTCCACGATCGCGTTCAGGAAGCTGCCTATTCGCTGATCCCGCAGGAGCGACGTGGCGAGTTGCACCTTCGCATAGGGAGACTGCTTGCGGCGAACACTGCGCCGGAGCTGATCGACGATTATGTTTTCGAGATTGTCAGCCAACTCAATCGCGGAGCCGCACTGATCACCTCAGCTGAGGAGCGCGAGCAACTGGCAAGGTTCAATCTGCTGGCCGGCAAGCGCGCCAAGGCCTCGACGGCATACGCCTCGGCGCTCAACTATTTTGTCGCCGGCGCGACACTGCTGCCGGAAGACGCCTGGGAGCGCCAGCACCAACTGGCGTTCGCGCTTGAGCTGAACCGAGCCGAATGCGAGTTCCTCATGGGCGCGCTGGCGGACGCGCAGGAGAGGTTGGCACAGCTTTCCAACTGTGCTGCATGCTCCGACGACCAGGCTGCTGTCGCCTGCCTGCGCATCGATCTCTATGCTGCGCTCGGTCAGACCAGCCGCTCTGCAGCCGTCGGTCTCGACTACCTGAGGCAGCATCTCGGCGTCGACTGGTCGCCGCATCCGGCCGACGAGGAGGTGCAACGAGAATACGGCCGGATCTGGTCGCAGCTCGGAAGCCGCGCGATCGAGGAGCTCGTTGATCTGCCTTTGATGAGCGACCCAGCATCCTCCGCGGCGCTGGATATCCTCACCCGGCTCGTTGGGGCGGTATGGCATACTGATGCGAATCTTGCATGCATGGCGATCTGCCTGGCCGTTAATCTGAGCCTCGAGCGAGGCAACAGCGACGGCTCCTGCTACCATTATGTGTCGCTTGGCTATATTGCCGGGCCCCGCTTCGGCGACTATGCGGCCGGTTATCGATTTGGTCGGCTCGGTTGCCAACTGGTCGAAGAGCGCGAACTGAAGCGCTTCCAAGCCAGGACTTATAAAGACTTCGGAGCCCACGTCGTACCGTGGACGAAACATGTCCGAACCGGACGCGACATCTTGCGGCGAGCACTTGAAATTGCCAACCAGAGCGGCGACCTCACGTTTGCCGGATATAGCTATGCCAGTTTGAATTCGAACCTGCTGGCGGCGGGCGATCCACTTATGGAAGTGCAACGCCAAGCGGAGATTGGCCTCACATTTGCGCAGAAGGTGCGGTTCCAATTCGTCATAGACCTCGCCAGCGCGCAACTCGGCCTTGTCCGGACGCTGCGCGGGTTGACCGGGAAATTCGGCTCCTTCGACGACGATGGATTTGACGAACTTGAGATCGAGCGCCGATTTTCCGAGGATCCGAACTTGATTCTTGCGGAAACTTGTTACTTTGTCAGAAAACTCCAGGCGCGGTTCTTTGCGGGCGACTATGAGGCGGCCGTCGATGCATCATTGCGGGCGCAGAGGCTGCCATGGACATCGGTGTCGCATTTCGAAGAAACGCCGGAACATCATTTCTACGGCGCTTTGGCCCGCGCCGCATGCTGCGACTCTGCTCTGCCTGACCAGCGGGCACTGCATACGGAGGCTCTGGTCGCCCACCACCGACAGCTTCAGATCTATGCGAAGAATTGCCCGGAGAACTTCGAGAACCGAGCCGCTCTGGTCGGCGCCGAGATAGCACGCCTTGAGGGCCGCGAAATCGACGCCGTGCGTCTTTACGAAGAAGCGATCCGCTCGGCGCGCGCCAACGGCTTCATTCATCATGAAGCCATTGCATATGAACTCGCCGCCCGCTTTTATTCGCAGGGCGGGTTCGAGGACTTCACTCGCCTCTATCTCCGCAACGCGCGCGCCTGCTATCTGCGCTGGGGCGCCGACGGCAAGGTGCGGCAACTCGACCAACTTTACCCTGACCTGAGAGGGGAAGAACGCACTCCTGCTCCAACCGCCACCATTGGTGCACCGGTCGAGCAACTCGATCTCGCAACCGTTATCAAGATCTCGCAAGCTGTGTCGGGCGAGATCGTCCTTCAAAAGCTGATCGACACGGTCTTGCGCACCGCCGTTGAGCAGGCGGGGGCCGAGCGCGGCCTGTTGATCCTGCAGCGTGGCGGTGAGTCACGGATTGCGGCGCAGGCCACGACCGCCGGCGACGCGGTCGTGGTGCAGCTGCGTGACGAGATCGCGACCGCGATTATGCTGCCGGAATCGCTGCTTCATTATGTCTTGCGCACAAACGAAAGTGTGGTTCTCGGCGATGCCACAGCTGAGAACCCATTTTCTGCGGACCCCTACATCTGTCAGCGTCGTGCTCGTTCCATTCTCTGCGTGCCGTTGCTCAACCAGGGCCAACCAACCGGCGTCCTCTATCTTGAGAACAATCTCGCCCCTCGGGTATTCGCTCCAGCCCGAATCGCGGTGCTGAAGCTGCTCGCCTCTCAGGCAGCGATCTCACTCGAGAATACCCGGTTGTACCGCGATCTCGCTGAACGAGAAGCCAAGATCCGTCGCCTCGTCAAGGCCAACATCATCGGGATCGTCATCTGGGATGTCGAAGGTCGCATTCTTGAGGCCAACGACGCATTCCTCCGCATGGTGGGATACGACCGAGAGGATCTTGCCTCGGGTCGACTATGCTGGACGGACCTGACGCCGCCCGAATGGAGCGACCGCGACGCACGGACCTCCGCAGAGCTGAAGCTGATCGGGGCGGTCCAACCGTTCGAGAAGGAGTACTTTCGGAAAGATGGCAGCCGTCTGCCCGTGCTGATCGGCGGTGCACTGTTAGAAGAAAGCACGAATGAAGGTGTCTCTTTCGTCCTCGATTTGACGGAGCGCCGGCAGGCGGAAGAGGCGTTACGCGAGAGCGAGGAAGCCTTGCGCGAGGCGCAGGGGCAACTGGCCCACGCAAACCGCGTCGCCACCATGGGGCAGCTCACAGCCTCCATCGCCCATGAAGTCAATCAGCCGCTCGCCGCCTCGCTTACCAACGCCCAGGCGGCCTTGCGCTGGCTCGGTACCTATCCGCCGAATCTGGAGGAGGTGGCTCAGGCGCTCGGCCGGATCGTCGAGAACGCCAATCGGGCCGGCGATGTCATTGGCCGAATCCGCGCCTTGGTCAAGAAGGAACCCCCTCGCAAGGGGCAGTTCGACCTCAACGAAGCCATTCGTCACGTGATTGCCTTGACCGGCACTGAAGTGCTCCGGCAAGGCGTCACGCTGCAGACCGAATTCGCCACGAGCCTCCCGTCCGTGGAAGGGGATCGCGTTCAGCTGCAACAGGTGATCCTAAACCTGATCATGAACGCCATTGAGGCGATGAGTGGCATTCATGAGGAAGAGCGCGAGTTGCTGATCAGCACCGAGACAGACGCCTCAGGAGGCGTGGTCGTCGGGGTGCACGACTCGGGTCCAGGCCTCGACCCGCAAAGCATGGACCGCCTTTTTGAGGCCTTCTACACGACCAAATCCACCGGTATGGGTATGGGCCTGGCGATCTGCCGTTCGATCATCGAGGCTCACGGGGGCCGGCTATGGGCGACCGCGAATAAACCTCGTGGGGCAGTGTTTCTGTTCACTCTGCCTCTCGAACGAGACGAACCCGCTGGCGCAAAGCATGCCGACCAAATGGCAATGTTGGGAAACCAATAGGGCGAATGGCAGCTGAAGCTCTCGCACCTCATGGGCCTTGTTGAGGTGGACGGCTCCAAACGGCATCGATGTGCCAGAATGAGTTCGTTGAAATCTCAATCGAGGCAGACCGTCCGTGGAACAGATTATCCGAATTGGTATGGACAAGCTTGACGAGGACACTTTATGCAGCGTCGCCTGTTTCCATCGTCGCAGCCGCGGCCCAGGACATACACGGGCCCCGACCGGGAAAAGTTCGCCAGTGAACCGAAGCGAAATGGCGTGGTTGACGCCGTTGTGGCAGGAATATCGCGGACGGCACGTCATGACACCTGGTGGAACCAGTTGAGCCACTCCAAGCACTTAGGAAATCGCTGACTACTGCAACAGGATCTAAAGCCGCATACAGGAAGTTGAAGCGAAGGTTCCGCCTGACCGCCTCGATGGACGTCATCATCGGCGCGACTGGCCGACATCGCGCAACCGCTGATGTCATCTGCGGGCTATCTTGCGGCACTTGCGGTCTTCGTGCCGCTCGTCAGAATCACGGGCTATGTCTGTCGATGAACGCTTCCAGCTCTTCCGGCGCTTCTGCCAGGCCATGCCGGTGAAGCGGCGGGCCGATCAGACGCTCCGGGTCGCCCAGTGATCAACGCGCGTGTCTCGCAGTTGGCGGATCGACTTGACCTGCTCACGGTCGAGGAGCTTTGAAAGGCCGCGCACGATCTCGCCCGGAAGACCTGGACCCTCATAGACCATCCCGGAATAAAGCTGCACCAGATCGGCCCCTGCCCTGATTTTTTCCAGCGCCGTCTCCGCCGAGGAAACGCCGCCGACGCCGATGATCGGGAGCGCTGCGCCGACGCGCTTGCGCATTTTCGCAAGAACCGCGGTCGACTTGTCGAAAAGCGGCTTGCCGGAAAGACCGCCCGCTTCCTTCGCCTGCCGCTGATCCTTCAGACCGTGGCGGGCGAGCGTCGTGTTCGAGACGATCAGGCCCTCCAGCCCATGGGAGAGCGCTTCGGCGGCGATATCGTCCATGCCCTCCTCGGTGAGATCGGGCGCAATCTTGAGGAAGACCGGGATTTTTCGACCCGATCTCGCGGCCTCTTCATCACGGGCGGCAAGCACGGCAGAAAGAAGAGCGGCCAGGCTCTCACGTGCCTGCAGGTCACGCAGGCCCGGCGTATTCGGCGAGGAGATGTTGGCGGTGAAATAGCGCGCCACCGAATAAAAACGGCGGATGCCTGTTACATAGTCGGCGATGCGGTCTTCGCTGTCCTTGTTGGCGCCGATGTTGACGCCGATGATGCCCTTGCCGCGGATCGCCGACAGACGCCGGAATGCGGCGTCATGGCCCTCGTTATTGAAGCCGAGGCGGTTGATGACCGCTTCGTCGTCCACCAGGCGGAAGATGCGCGGGCGCGGATTGCCTGATTGCGGCTTGGGCGTCACCGTGCCGACCTCGGTGAAGCCGAACCCGAGCTTCAAGAGGGCCTCCGGCACTTCGGCATTCTTGTCGTAACCGGCCGCCATGCCGAGCGGATTTTCGAAGGTGAGGCCGGCAACCGTCTGCACCAGCCGCGGATCGGGCGAAATGCGGCAGGCGGGAACCAGGCCGGATCTCAGCGCGGCGATCGACATGCCGTGCGCGGTTTCGGGATCGAAGAGGAAAAGTCCCCTGCGGGCAGCGTGCCTGAACGCGCCGATCATGGCAGGAGTTCCGGGAAGATATGCACTCCGGCATCGTCGAGCGGCAGCGGCTTTTCCCAGATGACTGCCGAAAGCGGCAGTTCGGCGTAAAGATGCGGAAAAAGGTCGCCGTCTCTGGAAGGTTCGAAGATCAGCTTGTCGCTAAGCTTGCCGCTGTCGATGGCGACCAGCAGCAGGCCAGGCTGGCCTGAAAAAAACAGCGCCGCGGTCCGCCGCACCTGTCTTTCCGTCGACAGATGAATGAAATTGTCCTTGAGATCGATGCCTTCGCCGCGAAAAACGCCGCTTTGCCTGGCTTCCTGCCAGAGAGCCGCGGTCACGATCTTGTAAACGACGGGTGTCACGCTCATGATGGCCTCATGCAATGGCTGATGCTGTTGGTGAGAGCGCTTTGCCGGAAACGAACGGCGATGTCCACGGCTCCCCCAAGAAAAACAGGAAAGCCGCAACACAAATCCGGAGGATCATATCATGAAGACGATCGCAATCGGGATTGCTGCAATTCTTCTGCCGATGACGGCGCTTGCGGCCGAGCCGGACCCGGGCCGCTACCAGCTCGAGCGAAGCGGCGACCATTTCGTCCGCCTTGACAAGCACACAGGCGCAATGGCGCTTTGCGAGGAAAAGGACGGCTCGCTTGTCTGCCGCATGGCGGCCGACGAACGCGCAGCCTATGACGACGAACTCGACCGGCTTTCCGACCGCGTAACTGCGCTCGAAAACAAGAGCATCGTCAACAAGGCACTGCCCACCGATGCCGAGATCGACCGCTCGATCAGCATCATGGAGCGAATGATGAAAAGCTTCATGGGCATGGTGAAGCAATTCCAGGAGGAAGAAAAGTCCGCACCTCTTCCGCAGAAGACATGATTTGATGTAGTAATATAAGCGGAAGGCATGTGCGGCGCGAAGCTTCGCATACGAGGGGATGGAATCGAACTCTTGGGAGGGAGTTTTCGATGCAGGAACAAACGATCATCATTGCGGACGACCATCCGCTTTTCCGGGATGCGCTGCGCCAGGCCGTGACCGGCATGGAGGGGCAGCACGCCATCGTCGAAGCCGGCGATTTTACCGCCGCGCGTGCTGCCGCAACCGATCATCCGGATGCCGATATCATGCTGCTCGATCTTGCCATGCCGGGCGTCAGCGGCTTTTCCGGGCTGATGGCACTGCGTGCCGAATTCGCAAGCCTGCCGATCGTCATCATTTCCGCAACCGACGACGCGACGACGATTCGCCGCGCGCTGGAACTGGGCGCCTCCGGCTTCATTTCCAAATCGTCCGGCATCGAAGATATCCGCAGCAGCATCCAGACGGTGCTTGCCGGCGATATTGCGACGCCGGAGAATTATCGCGACGGCCATGAACAGGATCCGGACGTGGCCGATCTCATTCACCGCCTGCACACGCTGACGCCGCAGCAAAGCCGCGTGCTCACCATGCTCGGCGAAGGCCTGCTCAACAAACAGATCGCCTACGAGCTCGGCGTTTCCGAAGCGACGATCAAGGCGCATGTCTCGGCCATCCTCTTGAAGCTCAACGTCGACAGCCGCACGCAGGCCGTCATCCAGCTCGGCAAGATCAACATGGCGATGGTCGCCTGACTCCAAGGCAGGATTTTATTCCTCTTTCTTCTTTACTATGATAAAGCTTGGCGTTAGTCTTCCTGCCGATTGGAGAGCAGCACCGGGCGCAGGATCAGGCAAGATGCTGTCACACGAGCAGATTTGGGCAGCGATCGACAGGCTTGCCGAACGGCATGACCTGACGCCCTCTGGGCTTGCGCGTCGGGCTGGTCTCGACCCCACCTCCTTCAACAAATCCAAGCGGCTTTCTGCCGATGGCCGCCTGCGCTGGCCCTCGACGGAATCGATTGCCAAGGTACTCGATGCGACAGGCGCCACCGTGGAGCAGTTCATGGGCTTCATGCGGCCGGCCAACAGCTCGTCCGGGCTGCCGGATGGCGAATCCGAGCCGCGGGCAAGCTCCATTCCCCTGCTCGGCTTCGCTCAGGCCGGTGCGGGGGGCTTTTTCGACGACGGCGGTTTCCCGGCAGGCCAGGGATGGGATGTGGTGGAATTTCCGGCGGCCCCCTCGCACAAAGCTGGCGTCTATGCGCTCGAAGTGCAGGGCGACAGCATGATGCCGCTTTACCGCGACGGCGACGTGCTGATCGTCGAGCCGGGTGCGCAGGTGCGTCGCAACGATCGTGTCGTCGTCAAGACGCGCGAGGGCGAGGTGATGGCGAAAGTGCTGCTGCGCCAGAGCCCGCGCTCCATCGAACTCATGTCGCTCAATCCCGAACATCCGAACCGGACGATCGAGCTTTCCGATGTGGATTGGATCGCACGTATTATCTGGGCCAGCCAATAGGAAAATCTTCCATGCGGCCTGCAGCACTTCTGACAGCTGTTGCGGGAATAACAATCGTCGCCGGGATGCTGGCGGTGGGCAGCAGGCGATCTGCCGGGCCGGACGCCACGCAAGGCGCGAGCGAAGAACCCGTCACAACTGCGAAATCCGGGGAGACTCCAGGGCCGCCGCCTGCCCGATCCGATCCAAAGATCACGATGACTGCGCGGCCGGTTGACCAGGCAAGCCGATCTTATCCAGCACAGGCCGACGGCAAGCCGCTGGAACGGGTTGTAACGCCCAAGCCCGAAAGGCCGAAGCCGGAGCCGCAAAAAGCTGCGATCTTGCCGAGGCCGATTGCCGAGAGTGCGGGTATTCTCGGCTTCGGAAACAGGAAGCTGCGTCTTGCCGGTATCGTTCCGACACAGGCCGACAAGGTCTGCAAGGAACCGGACGGGAACGAATGGCCTTGCGGCATGCTGGCGAAGACGAATTTCCGGCTCTTCTTGCGGCTGCGCTCGGTCACCTGCGATCTGGAGGATGCCAACTGGACCGGCATCACGACCGCCTCCTGCAAGATCGGTGTGCAGGACCTTTCCGAATGGCTGGTGGAAAACGGCTGGGCGGATGCGGCCGACGGATCGGCGCTGGCCGAAGCCGGTGCGCAGGCCAAAGCGGAGAAGAAAGGCGTCTATGGCGAGGATCCGCGCAAGGGCGCGCCGCTGGCGCTGCCGCCCGCACCACAGCTGGACAATCCTCTCGATCCGAACTAGCGATCCCTTGTAATGGCGCACGGCAATTCCTAAACTCCTGCCGAAGCAGAGGGAATAACCGAATGAACAAGCCGCTTTCCGCCCATGACGCGCTGATCTACGTGATGGTGATGGCATCCGCTGTCGACAGCACGATGAATGACCGGGAAATGGAGCGCATCGGCCAGCTGATCGGCTTTCTGCCGGTCTTCAATGATTTCGACGACGACAAGCTGATATCCATTGCCCGCGACTGCGCCTCGCTGCTGGCCGGACCAGAGGGCCTCGATGTCGTTTTGGAAACGGTGAAGGACACGCTGCCTTCGCGGCTCTACGACACCGCCTACGCACTTGCCGTCGAAGTCGCCTCCGCCGACCTTTCGGTCAAGGCCGAGGAGCTTCGGTTGCTCAGCATGCTCCGCGACAGGCTGGAACTCGACAAGCTTACCTGCGCTGCCATCGAACGCAGCGCGATCGCCCGCTTCCGCAACGGTTAGTAGAGCCCGTTAGGGAAATAACGAAGGTAGATTTCCTGCAGACGGCCGTTTCTGGAAAGCGCTGCAAGCGCGTGGTCCAGCGCTGCGGTCAATACGCTGTCGTTCTGGCGAAGCATGATCGTCATGCCTTCGCCCAAAAACTGCTCCGACAGATAAGGGCCGTCGAAGAGCGGACAGCACCTTGCTGAGGCCCTGGAGGAAACCCAGAAGGACAATTGCAGGGCATCGGCAAAGGCGGCATCCACCTTGCCATCCTTCAGAGCAGAAAGCAGCGCTTCCTTGTTGTCGAAAGGCACGGCTTTTATCGCCGGGAAAAAGGCGGCGAGCATGGCCTCATGGACCGTCGCCTTGACGACGCCGACCGGACGCTTAACGAGAGATGCGGCAGTATTCCCGTCGATATTTGCCTTCGCATTGCGCACAAAGCGGGCCGGCAGCATGAGGTAAGGGCGGGTGAAGGTAAACTGCTTTCGCAAGTCCGCAGTCACGGCCAGTCCGGCGATGACGGCATCGCCCTGGGAGGCTGCAAGCGCGTCCTTGAGATCGGCGAAGGGCAGTGCCTGGATCTCGCATTTCGCAGCAACTTCCAATTCATCGCAGATCTCGCGGGCGAGATCGATGTTGAAACCCGCCAGTTTACCGTTCTGATCGGTGAAGTTGAAAGGCGGGAAGTCGACGGAGGTGAGAAAGCGGAGGCGGACGAGCGACGAAAGGTCCGGCTTGGCAAGTCTTTCGCGGGCATCAAAAAGCAGCGGCAGCGACGACGGCGTCTGCTGCGCAAAGCCAGGCGCCGCAGATGATGCAGCTAGAATCAGAATTACGGTCAGAATAGCCATAACTCTTGTAGAGGCGAGGAAATATTGTCTCATGTCCGGCTCATGGGGTCGGGGCATCGTCGCTCGGTGATCGTGTATCAGAGTCATGCGTTTCGGGGAATATGCGCCGGGCGCACCGTCTCGACGACGGCAAACGGCTGGATCAATGTGCGGCAGATCGCTCCGCTCGGCCTTGAGGAGCGGGATGGATGTACCGTCCGATAACGGCTCATGCCGAGGGCCCCTTATCCTGCCTGCCCAATCCTGTCGGCCCCCCTCTTCGATCCCTTGTAAAGGGATGGGCTCTTCATTCTGACCAGGCAAAGCGTAGATGGACCGCGGCAAACAGGCGACCCTGCTTCGATGGACCAGGCGCCGCTCGGCCGGCATAGGGCAAGCCGCCCGCAGCTCCGCACGAACCTTCTCTTCCTGGACAACGCGCTCACACTCCGGGCAAGAATCCAGCACAGGAAATCGCACGTAGCGTCCAAGCAATGGGCGCCTCGAATTTACTGGGGACCTGCTTCCAACATTAGGCCCCCGTTAAGCAATATCGACTCTTATGCCGCAAACGACGACGGCTTTTTTCAGCCGGCTGCATGACGCAGGCGTCGAGCCTCATCAAATCATTTCGAACATGCCGCAGCTCCATGCCGAGTTTCGAACCATTGATTTTCCAGAATGCCGGGCAAGCAGAAGGCCCAAGAAAGCGGGTAATTTTCGATGCGAACATTGCTGAAGAACCTGAAAATCCGAACCAAGATCGTGTCCATCCTCATGGTCCTGGGCGTGATTGCCATGGGCGGCCTGATTTACGTCATCACCGAATTCCGTCATGCGGATGAGAGATATAGTGCGTTTATCGACCATGAAGCATTGGCGGCCATGCAAGGTGCGCGCGCCAGCGCGTCTGTCGTCGCCGCAGTGCTGCAGACCACGAGGCTCTCGAGCCTGAAGGCGGGCACGCCCGCTTTTCATACCGCGCTTTCTACACCGAACAAGCTGCCGCAGGCGCGTGACCTTCTTAACCAGGCGGCAGCTCTGGTGCCCAGCCGCAAGCCGGCGATCGACGATATTCTCAACGCAATCGCCGAAATAGAAACGATTTCAAGCAGGGTCGCCGAAATGAGCAAGGCCGGCGACAGTGCCGCAGCCCAGATTGCCGCCGCTCAGCTGAATGCCAAGCTCACCGCACTGACCCCGAAGATGACGGCGAATAACGATGCCTTGATGTCAATGCTCAACGATGGCGGAGACGCCGTTTCGGCAAGCGTCAATGAGCGCATCAATCTCTGCCTTGCCATCATCGCGGCGGCCGTTATAGGCGCAATCGCGCTCGGGATCGTGATCGCACAGGCCGGCATCACGTCGCCGATGGCAAAGCTTCGTGAGCGAATGACGCGCCTTGCCGAAGGCGAGACCGACAGCAATGTCCCGGGCCTCGAGCGCCGCGACGAAGTGGGCCAGATGGCCGAAGCGCTCGAAGTTTTCCGCAACAGCGCGATCGAGCGCATCCAGCTCGAAAACCAGGCGGAAGTCGATCGCAACCTGACTGATGGCGAACGTCGCGAACGCGAAGCCCAGAAAGCCCGCGAAGCGGCGGAATTTTCCGGCGCGGCCGAGGCGCTCGGGGACGGGCTGCGCCGTCTGGCATCGGGCGATCTCGCCTCCCACATCGATGTTCCGTTCGCAGAACATCTCGATGGATTGCGCCGCGACTTCAACCATTCGGTCGAAAAGCTGAACGAGGCAATGCGCACCGTCGGCTCCAATGCGCGGGCGATCGGCGCGGGGGCGAACGAAATCCGTTCATCAGCCGACGAACTTTCCAGGCGCACGGAGCAGCAGGCCGCCTCCGTGGAGGAAACCGCCGCCGCGCTGGAAGAGATCACAACGACTGTAAAGGACGCCGCCCGCCGCGCGCAGGAAGCAAGCGAGCTCGTTGCCCGCACCCGCGCAGGCGCCGAGAAGTCCGGCGAAGTCGTCCGCAATGCCGTCAAGGCGATGCAGCAGATCGAACAGTCCTCGGCCGAGATCAGCAATATCATCGGCGTGATCGACGACATCGCCTTCCAGACGAACCTTCTCGCGCTCAATGCCGGCGTCGAGGCAGCTCGTGCAGGTGAAGCGGGCAAGGGCTTTGCGGTCGTTGCCCAGGAAGTGCGCGAACTGGCGCAGCGTTCGGCGAATGCGGCAAGGGAGATCAAGTCGCTGATCACCAATTCCGGCACACATGTCCAGACCGGCGTTGCCCTGGTCAGCGAAACTGGCAAGGCGCTCGACGCCATCGTTCATGAGGTGCAGGAGATCAACCAGCACGTCCATGCGATCGCGGAGGCTTCCCGTGAACAATCGACAGGCCTGCAGGAAATCAATACGGCCGTGAACACCATGGACCAGGGCACGCAGCAGAATGCCGCCATGGTCGAAGAGAGCACGGCAGCAAGCCACAGCCTGGCAACGGAGGCCGCCGCACTGAACGAACTGCTCGGCCAGTTCAAGCTGGGCGGAACGGACAGCTTCATCGCAGCGGCACGTTCGACGCCGCAAGCACCAGCACGGCCTGTGGCGACCCGCCCGGCGCCGGTTTCAAAACCCCCAATCCGCGTGGCGACAGTGAGCACGCGGCCCGCCGCTTCGCCTGCCCGCGCGCTTGGCAGCAAGCTTGCCGGCGCATTCGGCATGAACAGCGCTTCGCAAAACAAGGAGGCCGACTGGACAGAATTTTGAGTGGCACCACCAGCACGGCTCCGGCACGGGCACTCCTCCGTCCGAGCGCGGCGCAAAGCGCGTGACGCCGCCGATACAGGGCGTTGAACCCGTCCGATCGAAACGGGATCGTGAACGCAAACCAGGAGCGTGCCTGCAGCGCGCTTCCCCTTTATAGAAGGCTGGGAAAGGCGGCGGGGTATTGGTGTCAAGCTCAACCCATCCAACTCCAGTCTTCGTTCGCTGCAGCCGCTTTCACGGCATCTCTATGGTCCAGCGTGTCGACAGGCAGCGTTATCCCAGAAAGAGGGCGAACCGACACGGCAACCGATGCGAATTCCAGAGATCTTTCCGGCAGCCTTCCATCTGCTGGCCCGTGCCGCTCTTATTCGCTCATTCGTGGCCCGCTTTCTGCGCGACTTGTTCTGCCCTAAGAACCGGAAAGCGTTTTGCGAAGCTGGCATGCGCTTCTACGCCCTATGCCGGTCTTCGAGACACATGATTACATGGCGCTGCGGGGAAGCGGCAGGTGTCATTCGATCTGTTGCCGATGTATCCGGGCTGGACAAAAAGACAGCTGGAGCGGGTGAAGGGAATCGAACCCTCGTATTCAGCTTGGGAAGCTGCTGCTCTACCATTGAGCTACACCCGCGATGACAGAAGCCTTCCAACAGAAGGATGGCGGTGTCAAGGCTCTCAGATGCGGAAGTGCTTCGACAGTTTCAGTCCCTGGGCCTGGTAGTTCGATCCAAGACCGGAGCCATAGAGGCTTTCGGGCTTCTCCAGCATGTGCTCGTAAACCAGGCGGCCGACGATCTGGCCGTCTTCCAGAATGAAGGGCACTTCATGGCTGCGGACTTCGAGAACGGCGCGACTGCCCATGCCGCCGGCAGGCGCGTGGCCGAAACCTGGATCGAAGAAGCCGGCGTAATGCACGCGGAACTCGCCGACGAGCGGATCAAAGGGTGTCATCTCGGCTGCGTAGTGCGGCGGAACATGTACGGCTTCACGCGAAACGAGGATATAGAACTCATCCGGATCGAGGATCAGTTCGTTGCGGCCGCGGCTGTAAAGCGGCTCCCAGAAATCGAAGATATCGTGCTCAGCCTTCTTATCGACATCGACGACGGCCGTGTGATGCTTGCCGCGGTAGCCGATCAGGCCATCCTTGTCGCCCGCCAGATCGATCGACAGCGCAATGCCGCCGCCGGAAACGTTCGGCTTGGAGCTTGCAACCAGCGTTTCTGCATCATGCAGCGCCTGCAGTTCCGGCTCGCCCAGAATTGAATGCCCGACGCGGAAGCGGATCTGCGAGAGGCGCGAGCCGCGGCGCACGACGACCGGGAACGTGCGCGGGCTGATTTCCAGGTAGAGCGGGCCAGAATAACCGGCAGGAATCTTGTCAAATTCCTGCGCGTAGTCGGTAATGACACGGGTGAAGATGTCGAGGCGGCCGGTCGAGCTCTTGGGGTTGGCCGAGGCGGACATTTCAGCGGGAAGATCGAGCCGCTCCATGAGGGGCACAATATAGACGCAGCCCGTTTCGAGCACGGCACCTTCGGAAAGGTCGATGACGTGCAGGCTCAGCCGGTCGAGCTTGTCGGCAACGAGATGCGAGGGGCCCGGCATGAAACTTGCCCGGACGCGGAACGCCCTGGCGCCCAGGCGCAGGTCCAGGCTTGCCGGCTGAATCTGATCGCGGTCCAGTTCCCGCTCACTCGTGAGGCGGCCCAATTCAAACAGCGCCGCAATTGCGCGATCGGCCAAGATTCCAGTTTCGCGAGCCATCATGCTCCATCCATAATTTGCCCCAGACAAAACCAAACTCAAGGAATTGACGCAAGAAGCTAACAGCAGTATTGCAGCTTTATCCCGTGGTGATTTGGCCGGTCGGCTTGCAGCCACGTTAAAGAAGTGGCTAAAAAGACCGGGTATGAAACCGGTCTGCATTTGCGGCCGGTTTTTTTGTTGTTTGAAGGTGGTGATGGCATGAGCAAGACTTGGCGCCCGGCAACCCAACTCGTTCACGAAGGGACGTTGCGCTCGCAATATGGCGAGACTTCGGAAGCGATCTTCCTGACGCAAGGTTTCGTCTATGAGACTTCTGAAGCTGCGGAAGCGCGCTTCAAGGGTGAGACAGACGGCTTTATCTATGCCCGATACGGAAGCCCTACCAACGATATGTTCGAAAAGCGCATGTGCGCTCTTGAAGGCGCCGAAGACGCCCGCGCCACCGCTTCCGGCATGGCTGCCGTCACCGCGGCGATTCTCTGCCAGTTGAAGGCTGGCGACCATATCGTTGCCGCCCGCGCGCTCTTCGGCTCCTGCCGGTGGGTGGTCGAAACGCTTGCACCCAAATACGGCATCGAATGTACGCTCATCGACGGCCGCTATCTCGAAAACTGGGAGAAAGCAATCCGCCCGGCCACAAAGGTCTTCTTCCTTGAAAGCCCGACGAATCCGACGCTGGAAGTAGTCGACATCGCAGGCGTCGCCAGGCTCGCCGACCAGATCGGCGCCAAGGTAGTCGTCGACAACGTCTTCGCAACGCCGCTCTTCCAGAAGCCCCTGGAACTTGGCGCCCATATCGTCGTCTATTCCGCGACCAAGCATATCGACGGCCAGGGCCGCTGCCTCGGCGGCGTCGTCCTTTCAGACAAGGAATGGATCGACGAAAACCTGCACGACTATTTCCGCCATACCGGTCCGGCCATGTCGCCGTTCAATGCCTGGACGCTTCTGAAAGGCATCGAAACCCTACCGCTTCGCGTCAAGCAGCAAACGGCTAGTGCCGCCAGGATCGCGGACTTCCTTGCCGAACAGAAGCAGGTGGCCAAGGTGATCTATCCGGGCCGCAAGGATCATCCGCAAGCCGATATCATCGCCAGGCAGATGTCCGGCGGATCGACGCTCGTCGCCTTCGAGCTGAAGGGCGGGAAGGAAGCAGCCTTCGCGCTGCAGAATGCGCTCGATATCATCAAAATCTCGAACAATCTCGGCGATTCAAAGAGCCTGATCACGCATCCGGCCACCACGACGCACAAGAACCTGAGCGATGACGCCCGCGCCGAACTCGGCATTTCCCCCGGCACCGTTCGCCTTTCGCTCGGCATCGAAGATGTCGAGGACCTGATCGATGATTTCGCTCAGGCTCTTTCAAACGTTAAGTCCTGACTGCAATAGCGACGGCCGGACCTTGCCGGTCCGGCCACATGCTCCACCTAAGAAATGTCGCAGGAGTTCCGCATTAATACGGGAATTAACTTCGAAAATTAGGATTAATGCTCGAAACGACGTGCAATCATCGCGGTTTGAAGGATGATGCGTGTGCCGTTTCTTGACGGATCGAGCGCTGTATAAGATACGGGTAACATATCCTGGCTATGGTGTAAGGCATGTACCGCGCCCTCACACGAGATATCGAAGTTGTCGTCGAGCCATTTTATCTGGAGGAGCAATCCGATCCGGATGATGATCGCTATGTCTGGGGCTATCGGATCGTGATCAGCAATAATTCGGACCTGACGGTGCGGCTCATCAATCGCTACTGGAACATCACCGATCAGAACGGCCTGGTGGACGAGGTGACCGGTCCTGGCGTCGTCGGCGAGCAGCCCCGGCTGGAACCTGGCGACACCTACGAATACTCCTCCGGATGTCCGCTCGATACGCCTTCTGGCCTCATGTTCGGGCACTACCAGATGGAAACGGAGGACGGCGAGCTTTTCGATGTCGAAATACCCGCCTTCTCGCTGGACTCTCCCGGGCTGCTCAGGGTGCTGAATTGATCATTCAGCAGCCGATGCGACTTCCACGACCTCAAACCGGTAGGTCGTGGAACAGAATTCGCAGGTAACGGCAATCTCGCCATTCTCCTGGCTGGCGTCGATCTCGTCGTCCGAAAAGCCCTTCAGCACATTTTTGATCTTCTCACGCGAGCAGCTGCAGCGGTCGAATACTGCCCGGGTACTGAAAACACGCACGCCACGCTCGTGGAAGAGACGGAAGAGCAGGCGTTCGATGCCGACCTGCGGATCCGTCAGTTCGTCCGCATCGATGGTGTCGACCAACGTTCGCGCTTCGGTCCAGGCGTCGTCTTCCTTGTGTGCCAGCGCAGCGTTATCACCGTCGCCGCCGTGGAGGTCAGGCTGGCGCATGCGCTCCGGCGCTTCCGGCAAAAACTGCGCAACGAGTCCGCCGGCGCGCCAGCGGTGGCGCGCCTTCCCCGCCTCGTCGCGGTCAAACAATTCGGCGGCAGCCAGGCGCACGCGCGTCGGGATTTGCTCCGACTGACGGAAATATGTGCCGGCAATATCCTCGAGCGAGGTGCCGTCGAGTGCGACGATGCCCTGGTAGGGCTGGCTGAACTTGCCCTGGTCGATGGTGAAAGCCAGCACGCCCTTGCCAAGAAGCTGTTCCGGCTCGGTTTGGTCGGCGGCGACTGCCTTGTCGAGCAGGGCCTGATCGAAGCGCGCATAGGCACGCACGTTCTCCGGCGTCGCGAAATCCGCGACGAGGAGGTCGACAGGGCCATCGCCCTTGGTCTGCACCGTGAACTTGCCTTCGAACTTGAGCGACGTTCCAAGAAGCACCGTCAGCACGATAACTTCGGCCAGCAGCCGGGCAACGGGTGCCGGATAGTGATGACGCTCGAGGATTGCATCCAGCATGGGACCGAGCTGGACAGCGCGGCCGCGCACATCGAGGCCCTCTACCTGGAACGGGACAACGTGATCATCACCGGCGAAATCGAATTCGCCGAGAGCACTTGCGGTTTCTGCCATGGTCTTACTCCTAGTAGTCCGAGCGGCAGACCAGAAGTCTCTCCACTCGCGCGGCCACGAGGCCATCAGGCCAAAGGTGGCGCCCAGTATGGTTCAGATCACTCCCAGGCACCATGCAAGAATCGATTTTTGAGCGTGAAGACGGTTTTCCGCCTCGTCAAAAACCACGGATTGCCGGCCGTCGATCACTTCATCCGTCACTTCCTCGCCACGATGGGCGGGCAGGCAATGCATGAACAATGCGTCCTTGCCGGCCTTTGCCATCAAAGCCGCGTTGACTTGATAGGGCTGGAAAACGTTGTGACCGCGGGCCCGATGTTCCTGATTCATGGAGACCCAGGTATCGGTTACCACGCAATCGGCACCCTCGACCGCACGGTCGGCATCATGGCCAAGCATGATTTGGGCGCCCTCGTTGCGGGCCCAGTTCAGATAGTGATCCTTCGGCTCGGAACCAAGAGGCACGGCCATGTTCATGCGATAGCCGAAACGGGCAGCACCTTCGACCAGCGAATGCAGCACGTTGTTGCCATCGCCGGTCCAGGCAAACGTCTTGCCTTTGACGGGACCGCGATGCTCCTCGAAGGTCATGATATCGGCCATGATCTGGCAGGGATGCGTGTCGTCCGTCAGCGCGTTGATGACCGGCACCGTCGCGCGTTCGGCAAGTTCCAGCATGCGGTGATGCTCCGTGGTGCGGATCATGATCGCGTCAACGTAACGCGAGAGCACCTTTGCGGTATCGCCGATCGCCTCTGCGCGGCCGAGCTGCATCTCCGTGCCGGAGAGAAAAAGCGTCTCGCCGCCAAGCTGGCGCATGCCGACGTCGAAGGAGACGCGCGTGCGCGTCGAGGGCTTCTCGAAAATCATTGCCAGCATCTTGCCTGCGAGCGGCTTATCGCCCTTACCGGCCTTGAAGGCCTGTTTGCGTACGATCGCATCATCCATGATGGATCTGAGATCGGATGCAGATACCGCAGAGAGATCGAGAAAGTGTTTGGGGGAAGCCATGTCGTTCTTACCTGTATGCCCCTTGAGAGGCGTCTATGCGTTCAAGCCGTCTTCTTGGTCTTTGCGGCGCGAATGCTTTCGGCAGCGCGCTCCACGCGGGCAAGCCCCTCGCGCGCTTCCTCCGCCGTGACGACCAGAGGCGGAAGGAGACGGATTACATTTTCGCCGGCCGGAATGGCCAGAAGATGAGCAGCACGAATGGCCTGCAGCAGATCGGAAGACGGGACGGCTGCCTTGATGCCGAGCATCAGGCCTTCGCCGCGTACATCCTCGATTACGTCCGGATAGCGGTCCTTCAGCGAGGCAAGGCCCTGGCGGAAAACAAGCGCCACGTCGCGCACATGTTGCAGGAAACCCTCCGCCAGGATGACATCGAGCACTGCGCTGCCGACCGCCATGGCAAGCGGATTGCCGCCATAGGTGGAACCATGCGTGCCAGCCTTCATTCCGGAAGCGGCATCCGCGGTCGCAAGGCAGGCGCCGAGCGGGAAGCCGCCGCCGATGCCCTTCGCCACCGCCATGATATCCGGCGTCACGCCGGACCATTCGTGGGCAAAGAGCTTGCCCGTGCGGCCGACGCCGGACTGAACCTCGTCAAGAATCAACAACAGGCCCTTCTCGTCGCAGATCTGGCGGAGCGCCTTCATGAATTCGTGCGTCGCCGGGCGAATGCCGCCCTCCCCCTGCACAGGCTCTATGAGAATGCCTGCCGTTTCATCCGTGATCGCGGCGCGCACCGCCTCTATATCGCCGAACGGAACCTGATCGAAACCCGGTGCCTTGGGGCCGAAGCCCTCGAGATACTTCTCCTGGCCGCCGGCAGCGATCGTCGCCAGCGTACGGCCATGGAAAGCGCCTTCGAAGGTGATGATGTGGAAGCGTTCCGGATGGCCCTTGGAATACTGATAGCGGCGCGCGGTCTTGATCGCGCATTCCAGCGCCTCGGCCCCGGAATTGGTGAAAAATACTTTATCGGCAAATGTGACGTCGGTCAGCCGCTTGGCAAGCGCCTCCTGGCCTGGAATTTCATAAATGTTCGACAGGTGCCAAACTTTGTCGGCCTGCGCCTTCAACGCTTCGACGACATGCGGATTGCCGTGGCCGACGGACGTTACGGCAACGCCGGCGCCAAAATCCAGATAACGCTCGCCACCCTCGGTGATCAGCCACACGCCCTCACCTCGCTCGAACCGCAAAGGGGCGCGAGAATAGGTGTCATAAAGCGGCGCGGCTTGAGCCATGACGCGGTCTCCTGTTGTCGTTTGGGCAACCGGACTCCGGCTAAATACCAGGTCCGAAGAATTAAAAATGCCGCCTTTCGGCGGCGAGGGTCACTATTTACGTTTCGCGCCGCAATGTCAACAAAACTGCGGATTTCCGCGCGTACGGCAGGCAGGCCGCCGCCAGGCAAGCTATTTATCAACAGCTAATGTTGCAGAAATGACTCGCTCGGGAAGCAAGTTGGGGAAAACTTGAAATTCGATTCATCCGGATTCCCGCGACTCTTGTCACGGAGTCAGCCTCACACTAGGTTAAAACTCAATTACTAGACTGCATGCGGCGGAACTAGTCACCACAATTGGTCAGGCGTTTCCTGCTTCGGACGTGTCCGGAGCAACGGTGAGGGATTCTGCCTTCACAACGGCGCTAAACGGCGGAGACAGGGCATGAACTGGACAGACGAGCGAGTCGAAAAACTCAAGAAGCTTTGGTCCGAAGGGTTGAGCGCGAGCCAGATCGCGGCGCAACTCGGGGGAGTGAGCAGGAACGCAGTCATTGGCAAGGTCCACAGGCTTAGCCTTCCAGGCCGCGCCAAGGCTGGCGGCGCGACCACTACGGCACGCGCGCCGAAGCGCAACACTTCGGCTGTCCGCGCACCCAATTATGCATCGCGGATCGCGACCCGCACCGTCACGCGCCAGCAGGGCGCGACGATGCTCAAGGAAGAGGTCGAAATCGATCTCATGGAGGAGATGGACTATCGTCCGGCCGCAAACGTCGTCGTGCCGATCTCCCGCCGTCTCGGCCTGACGGAACTCACGGAGCGTACCTGCAAGTGGCCGGTTGGCGACCCGCTGAAGGACGACTTCCACTTCTGCGGCTGCGACAGCCCGGACTCTTCCCCATATTGCAGCTATCACCAGCGCATGGCCTACCAGCCGGTCAACGAACGCCGCCGGACCGCAGCCCGCGCAAGCTGAGCCGGATAAGTATCAAACGGAAACGGGTCCCAGCGGGCCCGTTTTTTTCGTCTGGCAATTGCCACTCCGACTTCAAGTCACGACCAATACTCAGGCTTGACGTTGTCAGAAACGCACGGTGAAGTCTGTTCCCTTGCCGATTTCGGAGCTGACGATCAGCCGTGCGCGGTGGCGCGTCAGGATATGCTTGACGATCGCCAGACCGAGACCGGTGCCTTTCTTTGAGCGGCTATCCTCGATATTGACCCGATAAAAGCGCTCCGTGAGGCGCGGCACGTGCTCTGCGGGAATGCCCGGGCCCTTATCCGCGATGCTGACTTCAACCGCCTCGCCGGATGTATTTTTGACGCGAACATCGACGACCTTGCCCTCCTGGCCGTACTTGCATGCATTCTCAATCAGATTCTCAAATACCTGGACCAGTTCGTCACGGTCTCCGAGAACCTCCGCCTTGCCTTCCGGCAGGTGCAGATTGATCTCGACACCAACCTCCGTGGCAAGCGGCACAAGCGCGTCCCTGACATGGCCGAGCAGCGGCACGAGATCGACCTTTTCGTCCGGTGCGATGTGCGACTTGAGCTCAAGACGGGAAAGCGAGAGAAGATCGTCGACAAGACGGCTCATGCGGGTCGTCTGGTCGAACATGATGCCGAGGAAGCGCTCCTGCGCCTTCGGATCATTCTTTGCCGGACCCTGGATGGTCTCGATGAAGCCGCGGAGCGATGCAAGCGGTGTCCGCAGCTCATGGCTGGCATTGGCGACAAAATCCGACCGCATGCGATCGATACGCCGCACCTCGGAGATATCGCGGAACGAAAGCAGGAAGAAGTGCTCGCCATTCCCGGTACCGCCGAGATCGATTGGCGCGCTGCGAACAATGTAGACGCGCTCCGACGGCAGGCGCTCGGAATGCTCGATTTGGTTGGGAGTATTGGTGGCGATCGTCTCTCCCAGCATGTCCAGAATGCCCGGCGAGCGCAGGCGTGCAGAAATATGCGCCCCGATCGCCACTTCTCCAAAGGCCTTTTCCGCGGCCCGGTTCTGGTAGAGAACGGAGGCATCGCCTGACAGCAGCATCACGGGTATATCGAGGCCAGCCAGCGTTGCGGAGACGGCGGGCAGCAGACTTGCGGGCGCTTCCGGTTCGGCTTCCGGCTCTTTCGCAAGCTTTGCCTGCACGGCCGGCATGCTGTTTAAGAGCACAATGGCGATCATGAAGACAAGAAGCGCCAGCACCGCCCACTTGTTCATGCCGGCCGCTAGCGCAACGAGACCGATGACGATCGCCGCGAGAAGGACCGTTCGCTGCTGCCGGATGCGGGCCACGAGCCCCGTTGTCCATGGCGTTTCGTCTTCCAAGTGTTCCTCGCCCCGTCGAGTCGTTCTTATGTTCAAACTCTGCCTGATAGCGATGATTCATGACAGAATTTTTCCGCCGCTGTCGTCTGCCGCCAAAATCGGCAACCGAACACACAGGAACTTTGGCTACCGCGACGGATTTGATTTTAAACCAAAAATATGATCGCCTGCAAAGAAAGCACAGGCGGAGGAGGAAACATGGCCGAAGCTGTCGAAAGCCGCGCGGTTGAACTGGACATCAGGGGCAAGAAGCGCGTCTTCGATGTCGATGATCCGGCACTTCCAGACTGGATCGATGAAGGGGCGCTGGAATCGGGGGATTTCCCTTACAAGAAAAAGCTGAAAGAGGAGGAGTATCTCGAAGAGCTGGAAAAGCTGCAGATCGAACTGGTCAAAGTGCAGTTCTGGCTGCAGGCAACCGGCAAGCGGGTGATGGCACTTTTTGAAGGCCGCGATGCAGCCGGCAAGGGCGGCGCCATCTCGGCCTCGTCCGCACACATGAACCCGCGCCTTGCCCGCGTCGTCGCACTCGCCAAGCCCAATGACCGCGAACTCGGCCAGTGGTATTTCCAGCGCTATATCGCGCAGTTTCCGACGGCCGGCGAGTTCGTCCTCTTTGACCGCTCCTGGTACAACCGCGCAGGTGTCGAGCCGGTCATGGGGTTTTGCACGCCCAAGCAGTATGAGGATTTTCTCAAGCAGGCGCCGCAGCTGGAAAATATCATTGCCCACGAAGGCATTCACTTCTTCAAGTTCTATCTGGATATCGGCCGCGAGATGCAACTCAAGCGCTTCCACGACCGCAGGCATGATCCGCTGAAGGTTTGGAAGCTGTCCTCGATGGATATCGCGGCGCTCGCCAAATGGGACGACTACAGCGACAAGCGCGAGCGGATGCTCAAGGAGACTCATACGGAATTTGCACCGTGGACGGTGATCCGCGCAAACGACAAGCGTCGCGCGCGGCTCAATCTCGTCCGTCACATGCTGAAGAAAATCGATTACGACAATAAGGACGACAAGGCGATCGGCGATCTCGACGACAAGATCATCGGCACCGGGCCCGGCTTTTTGAAATAGAAATCACTGCCCCGGAAGGATGCGAACGGCGTAGAGGTTGATGCCTCGCGCCTTGCCGTCGACGTCGCTGTTGATCATCAGCCTGCCATCGCCACTTGGCGCGATCGACCTGTCAAAGGTAACCTGGAGCAGAGCGTCGGACTTTTCGCGGGTGACGCTGAACCGATGGCGGGCGCAATTTCCAAGCGACTGGAAATTGCATTCGACCATAACCTGCGTCGGCTCGTCGCTCGTCGATTGCAAGGTGATCGCGATCGTCGAGGATTTCCCGGCGAGCTCTCGAAGTACGTCTTTCGGGACGCTGATGCCGATATTGCCATCGGCGCCGTTGCTTTCAGAGATCAAGCGAACAGCTGGGCCATCGTTTTCGGCGATGCTTTCAGTCCGTGCCCGCGGGCCGCTTTCGATCTTGGCAGCGTCCGAAGGCTCGAATATCTCGATCCATTCCGCAGAAAAGCGGTTCTGCGGGTCGATCGTTATCGGTTGATCGACATGCGGCGCCGTGTTCGCAGCACCTTCGTCCGCACCGTCGAAGTCTTCCGGCTCGGTACGGGCAGGCGGATTGGCCACGCTGGTGTCACGTTCGGCCGCCGTCAGGAAGAGGCCGGACTTATAAGCCCACCAGGCCCCCATGCCGACAAAGGCGATCAGCACGCACCAAACAAGCAGCCGCGAGAAGAGCTTTCGCGGCTTGCGGCGTTTTGCAGCCCCCTCCGGCCGGAAATCCATACGGGCGGAGGGGCGGCTTGCGGCGGCAAGGCCTTCGACGGTCTGAGGTGCAGTGCCGAGGTGACCGGACGTGGCGGCATGGACGTCATCAAGGCTCGACTCGTCGTGGGCAGGCCTTGCCGAATACCCTCGAGTTTCACCGCCGACCTGAGGCGCGTCGTCTTCAAAGCGGTCGTCGTCGTGCCTGACGGGCGGCGGGATTTCGGCGACGGGCGGGACGGGCACTTCTGGTGGCCCCTGGCGCGGATGAAGGCGCTCGCGTTCTTCGGCCTCGATCATGTGAATGGTCGTTTCGAGCCGATGACGATGATGCGCAATCGCTTCCCGGTCAGTGATATCCTGCTTGCGAAGACCGGCCTCCAATGCCTGGCGGGCCGATTGATAGATCCTTGCACGGACTTCCGGATTATCGCGATCGGAGTTGTTAAGCGCCGTTCTGATTGCCGTTTCTAATCCGCTCACATCCGATCCTTCATGCTGGCATCCGGCACCACCGAAAACTTTACAAATGCCTAACGAAACTCGGTAGCGTCAATGGCTGAAAACCGCAAGTCTTGCGGCTGGCAGCATTTGGCATCGCAGGCAATAAATATGTCCCCTGCCCCGCCCTTGCCGCACTCGTCTGGAAAGCCGATCTCTCCGGAATCGACGATCGGGGCGCAAGCAGCCTCTTTTCCTTGCTTGCCAGGTCTGCTATCAGATTGACGTTTTCGTAAACGTCAATCTGATAGTGAACGCGATGTCCCTTCCCAAAATCCTCACGGAAAATCTGAGATTGCCGGTCCTTGCTTCACCGCTCTTTATCATCTCCCACCCTGCCCTGACATTGGCGCAATGCAAGGCGGGCGTGATCGGCGCCTTTCCGGCACTGAATGCCCGGCCGGAAAGTCAGCTCGGCGAGTGGCTGGCAATGGTCACTGAAGACATCGCAGCCTATAACGCCGCCAATCCAGGCAGGCCGGCAGCACCCTTTGCCGTAAACCAGATCGTCCACATGTCGAACAAGCGGCTCGAACACGACCTGCGCCTCTGCGTCAAGTACAAGGTGCCGATCGTGATCTCTTCGCTCGGTGCCGTGCCCGAAGTGAATGCGGCCGTGCACTCCTATGGCGGCATCGTGCTCCACGACGTCATCAACAACCGCCACGCAAATTCGGCGATCAGGAAGGGTGCAGACGGACTGATCGCGGTTGCGGCAGGCGCTGGCGGGCATGCCGGCACGCTGTCGCCCTTCGCTCTGGTGCAGGAAATCCGTGAATGGTTTGATGGGCCACTGCTTTTGGCAGGCGCCATCGCCACCGGCGGCGCAATCCTCGCGGCACAGGCGATGGGTGCCGACATGGCCTATATCGGAACGCCGTTCATCGCGACCGAGGAAGCGCGTGCTACCGACGCCTACAAGCAGGCAATCGTCGCGGGCGCTGCAAACGACATCGTTTATTCCAACTATTTCACCGGTGTGCATGGCAACTACCTGAAGCCGTCGATCCAGGCCGTCGGCCTCGATCCGGACAACTTGCCGGTGGCGGACCCATCGAAGATGGATTTCGAGCAGGCCGTCGGCGGCGCCAAGGCCTGGAAGGATGTCTGGGGCAGCGGTCAGGGGATCAGCGCCATCAAGGCTGTCCAGCCGGTCGCCAAGCTCGTTGACAGGCTGGAAAGCGAATACCGGGCAGCACGCGCACGCCTCGCGCTCTGACCCGCGCCACCTTCAAAAGAGGAGCGTCTTTTTTGTCAAAGGCACGACAGGGCGCTTGAAATCTTCAAACAATGCCTGTATCAGCGCCATGCAAAACGGGGGCCGCACGGTTCGGCTGCCAAGTTGCCGCTTTAGCTCAGTCGGTAGAGCACATCATTCGTAATGATGGGGTCACGTGTTCGAGTCACGTAAGCGGCACCATTCATCTTATTTTGTCCTTATCCAGACTAACCATTCATCAAAACACGCACCTTCGTTGATATGCGGGACCTCCGAAAAGTCTGGTCGCAATCCAGTGGGGCATGCCTGCCAGCAGCACAGTCCATGCTTGCAGGCAAGCTCCAGCAGCCGGTCTCCGTCCGCCTCGAACTCCTCCGACAGCCGAATGACGCCTTCTCGATCGGTGACCATGCCTTCGAGCAGATGGCGGCGCGAAGAAAGATCCAGTTGCCGCAGATCATGCCCGTCGAAATAGAGCAAGTCGAACGCCATCAAGAGCGCTTCGCCGGAGATCTGCTCGCCGCCCCGGCCGCCGAGCGATTGCTGCAGCAGCCCGAGGTCGGATCGGCCACGATCATCGACCACGATTGCCTCGCCGTCGGGGATCGCCGTCGCCGTGGCGAGCTGATTCTCACTATTCCTTGAGCTGCGACCGATGGGGGAACTCTGGTCCCTGAGTGGTCGTTCGAGGGAGGCTGTTAACTGAGCGCCCCCGGGGAACTTGCCATGGCAGACAAGAAAGGAACCGAGCGGCGAGACCAGATCGAGCAAATCGATCGGCGGCGGCGGAAACAGAGCGGACGCGCGCTTTTGATCGCCGTTTTTGCCGCGATAATGATTATCATAGGTTTCGTGCTCATGATTTATCTCTCCGACACGGTCGAACGTCTTGGAGGTGCCTTGACTCTGCCACTGATGAGAACATAATAAGAACAAACGGCGTCGGCCGCCATCACGATAATTGGAAACCGGAGAACGGATATGCTTCTACATCCGAACGATGAGCTGCGGCCTCTTGCCAACGCGGCTGTTATTGACACTGACGACGATGATCATGGCACATACTGGACGCCGGCTGTGCCAATGACACAACGTGAAGCTCATTCGAACTTGATTTCTCAACTGCCACCTCGGCTGGGCTTCCATCGCATCCGCCTCATGACTGCCTGCGCCTACGACGTGGCTACAGGTAGTCCTGTAGGCTATTTTGAGATCGCTCTCGACCCGGACAACGCGCGGGCTTGCGGGGTATTCAGGACGATATTCGAAGGCGAAGATATCACCAGCAAACCGGTGTGGTTCCCCTGCGAAAACGATGCCGAGCCTGCTATTGAGAAGGTTTTTCAGATGACCCAGGCAGACGGCTGGGTTCTCTGATGCTGCCCGCCAAGAAGGAAGACATCGACTATGAGGTCGAAGCTGCCCTCGCATTTCATGACGACGATGCCAAGGCGACGATAGCAACATTGCTGGCCGATAATCATCACCTGAGGCTGCAGCTGGCATTGGCGGAAAGAGCCTTGAGCCGCGGCTTGGTCCGCGGCTGGCGCCCGAGTTTCGACCGGGATTAGAGCATGCCCGAAATGAACTACATGCGGAAGCTCTCCCGTTGGACACTACTGGACGCGGCAGATGCCGGTCAGCTCCTGGTGATTACCTGCCAGTACTGCAACGCCACGCGTTGTTACACGCCGCGCGATATCCTGCAGTTGCGCAACAATATGAGTCTCGACCGGTTGGTGAGCAAGTTCCGCTGTGAGCGCTGCAATCGCCGCGATTACATGCACCTGCACGTGCATCATCCCAATAGCCAGGATTTCGGCAAGCTCGTCGTCCGACGGCTGGTCAAGGTCAAGACAGTCAAAGTTCCCGTTTGGGAAGACGCCACGCTTTAGGAGACCCGGTGGCATCAAGACGAGACAATCCACTAGCCCGCTGGCGCCTCAACTACGAGCTGCCCTTTCACGTGATCCTCTGGTGATCAACCGACCGGGAAACAGAATGGAAGTTCCCGACGATCAAAGAGCGCGGCGAGGTCCTGTCGTCATCTCTGCAAATCGATCGCAGGTGCCAACAATATCGCGCATTTTTCGTCGGCGACACCTACCTTGTCTTTTGCCTCCCGACCCGCGAAGCTGCCTGAATCTCGAAGAGGCTGGAACGGCCAGTTCATCGACACTGACGAAGTTTCGAAACGCGGCTACTGGGAGCCGTTGGAGGGCAATGTGTGCAATCTCTACCGGATGCTGAGCAACCAGGAGGCAATCCGCTCGATCACCAGAGCAATGATCGACAGCACCGGCAATTTGGAGCCGATCGTCGAAATGTGGCCCGACAGAATGGCGCCGATCGTCCGCAACACACCAGCCGGCCGTGAGCTGGCAAATGTGCGATGGGGTCTTCCGAGCTCGTCACAGGCGCTGTTTCAGGAGGCCACCAAGCGAGCGGACTCTCTGCGCAAGAAAGGCAGGGACGTCGATTTCCAGGAACTCCTGAAAATGGAGCCCGACGGCGGAACAACCAATGTCCGCAACGTCGAAAGCAGGCATTGGAAGCGCTGGCAGGGCGTTGAGTTTCGTTGCGTCGTTCCCTTTACGGCTTTCGCCGAACCGGACCCGGCCAGCAAACTCGAAGGCGGCAGAACTCCAAATGCGTGGTTTGCGGCCAATCCGGATTGCCCGCTGATGTTCTTCGCTGGATTCTGGGTGCCGCAATGGCAAAGCGTTCGCAAGATCAAGGAAGGCTTGGTCACGGCCGATCTCTACGGCTTCCTGACGACCGAGCCGAACGCCATTATGGCGCCGATCCACGAAAAGGCCATGCCGGTCGTCCTGTCGAACGAGGATGAAATCGAAATCTGGTTGACGGCTCCATGGGAAGAGGCACGTGCGCTGCAGCGTCCGCTCCCGAATGACAAGCTCGTGCAATTGCCCGTCGAGCTGGCCGTCGCATGATGCAGGCCAACGACGAACACTTCGGCCACCGCTGTCATAATGAACGCTCTGCGGCTCCTTGATGACGCAACCCCGGCGTGTATCCACAGTTGACCACGTCGACGGCGGTCTCCGCATTTCGCTTAAGCCAAAGCTCGGCGCATTCGATCTGCAGCGGCATGTATGGCAAGCATCGCACATCGATGGCTTTTGTCATCGCGAGAGCTTTCGGGGCCGTCCGGTGTATGGGGAATGAGGCGAAACTTCCGGCTAAGCAGAGGCAAGGGTGAGGAGCGTCGCAAATACCATGACGACACCATAGGGTACCTTTCGGCTCGCCCGGATTTCCTCGATTCGCATGAAAAAGGCGAGATGCTTGAAGGGTAGCGGGATGGGCAGCCGCAGCATCAGCAAGGTCGCGACGCCGAAGACGAGGAGGAAGATCGAAAACGGCAGCATGCCGTGCCAGCCGATGAAAAGGCCGATCGGCAGGAAGAGCTTGGCGTCTCCGGCGCCGAACATCCCGAAAGCCCAGAGCACGACACCGAGCACAAACATCAGCAGGCCGGCACCGACGTCGCCGCCGATTCCAGTTAAGGCAAACAGCGTCGCGCCGATATCCTCGGAGCTCACCATCACGGCCACAGCGCGCAACGCATAAAGGGCAATGAGCGCAAGGACCAGCGTATTGGGGATCTTCCACGTTTGGAAATCGGTCCACCCGGCGTAAAGAAAAAGCAATACTGCAAGCCATGTAGTAAAGCTGACTATTGGTATCATGCTACCTAACCCTATTGGTAAGGATAGCCTACTAAGATCCAGTTTTGAATCCGCTGTAGGCGGCGATGGAACGGTCTTTACGAGGAAATATGCCGGGACCCGTCTTAACCATAAACAATACATGTCATTTTGTTTACATATCTCTAATTGACTAAATTAGAATTAACAGATTATTAATAGATCTAGTCGGAGGGGTGGTCTCGACGGCAAGAGGCAGTGCCGGGGGAATGACGGCGTGCCAAGTATTTTGGAGGTAATTCTCGATGAAAGCACTTGTAAATCGCGTACGCGCTTTCGCGCGGGAAGAAGACGGCGTCGCACTGACTGAATATCTTATTTTGCTTGGTTTGCTGGTCGGCGGAGTTGTTGCATCGGTTGTCCTGATCGGTGAGGAGCTCAACACGGCATGGGGATCGTGGGCGACTTGGTTCCAAGGTCAAGACCTCGATGCACCGGCCCCGGCTGCGGGCGGCTGAAGCTTGATACACCTCAGCTGCTTCCTGAGCAGCTTTTTGGAGCTGAAGAGAGGTGTTTTGTTAACGCCTCTCTACTAAATTAGTAACCGCAGATGGATGTATTCCGTCCAGTGTAGCGAGTAGCGGCGATGCGTTCTTCAACGATTTTCAGTCTCGTTATTGCTTTCGTGCTCGCAGGAGCAGCGGTTTTCGGGATGCGCGAGTATCTCGCCGATCAGCAGGCCAGGCTCCTGGCAATGGGCCGCACCAAAACGCAGGAAAAGTCATTAATTGTCGCCGCCAAGCCGATGCGCTTCGGCGATCGAGTGCGTGCCGAAAATCTCAAGGCCATTCCGTGGCCCTCAAACGAAACACCCACAGGCTCTTTCGCGAGCATCGAGGCGGTCGTCGGCGACGATGCCCAGCCGCGCTATGCCATGGGGGCCATCGATCCGGGCGAGCCGGTGCTTTCCTCGAAGATCACCGGTGCAGGCGAGCGCGCCACGCTGTCGGCGGCGCTCGACCAGGGCATGAAGGCCGTTTCCATCCGCGTCAACGATGTGCTCGGCGTCGCCGGCTTTGTGCGGCCGTCCGACCGCGTCGACGTTCTCCTGACGCGATTGGTTCGCGGCCAGGCCGGCAACGACCAGACCTTTGTCGACGTGCTGCTGCAGGGGGTAAAGGTGCTCGCCGTGGACCAGACCGCAGACGAGCGCAAGGACGAGCCTTCCGTCGTCAAAACCGTCACCTTCGAGGTGACGACCGACGAGGCGCAACGTCTCACGCTCGGCGCCACAATCGGAACGCTGTCTCTGGCACTTCGCAACATCGCCTCGTCCTCCGTCGAAGAAACCCGGCAGATCACCATCGCCGATCTCGGCGGTGGGCCGACTGCGACCGAACTCGGCAAGGATCTGACGAAGACGCCAGAGCGCGAAAAACAAGTTCAGATTGTCGAAACCAAGGTCGAACCGGTATTGCCGATTGAGCCAAAGTGGGCAACTGTGGGCGTCTGGAACACGACGAAGCGCGAGGAGCACAGAGTCGGCCTGATCCAGTGACATACATGCGGAGGCCCGCAACGTGCGCGCTGCGGCCGAATGGGGGGTGAAGGCAGGCATGTCAAGGTGTGGCAAGAAGGGAATAGCAGGATCCAGAAGCCTTGCGGCGCTAGTCGCAGTGTTTTCGGCCTGTGTGTGCTGGGGGCCGGACTTTGCCGGCCGCGCCGAGGCACAGGAAAAGTTCGTGACGCTGGGCGGGTCGGTGCAGCAGATCACGCTGCCTCCAAACGAGACGCTGACCCTCAATACCGGCCAGACGTTCGGCGATCTCGTCATCGGCAGCGCCGATATGATCGACGTGGTGCCGCTGTCAGACCGGTCGCTATTCATCCGCGCCAAGCAGATCGGCGCCACCAATATCTCGGTCTATGATGACAGCAAGAAACTCCTCGGCGTCATCGACGTCCGCGTCGCCAGCGATTTCAGCGAGGCGGCGCTTGCAATCCGCTCCGCCGCGCCCTCGGCCCGGGTCCGTGTTTTCAACTCCAACGATCGCATCCGCGTAACCGGCACCGTGCGTGATGCCGTGGAACTGCAGCGGGTGATTGAAATTGCCCAGTCCTATTCCGAGCGACCGGTGCTGAACCAGCTGAGAGTCAGCGACAGCCAGCAGGTGATGCTGGAGGTGCGTGTCATCGAAGCCTCGCGCCAGACCGGCCGCGACCTGGGGATTGGTTGGTCCGGGCAGGGAAATAACGGCATCGGCAAGGCAACGACCAGTCAGGGCATCGGAGTGGACGACGGCAACCTCGTCCGCACCCTGCTCGACCCCAAGGGCGCGGCCACAGGCATGCAGCCCTTCGGCCAACTAATCGCCAAGGTGCTGGAAATCTCGGGTGGCCAAATTGACGTGGTGATCAACGCGCTCGAGCAGAAAGGTGTGGTGCGCCGACTGGCGCAGCCGAACCTGATCGCCATGAGCGGCTCGACCGCCAGCTTCCATGCAGGCGGCGAAGTGCCGATCCTGACGACGACGACCAACGGCGCGACCGTCGCCACCGAGACCGACTATCGCCCGTTCGGCGTGCGGCTGACTTTCAAGCCGGTTGTTCTCGATGACGGTCTCATCAACCTGCAGATCGAGCCGGAAGTCTCCGAGCTCGATACATCGATCAACGTCAACGGCAATCCAGGCTTCATCTCGCGCGCTGCCAGCACCACGGTGGCGCTCCGCGACGGGCAGAGCTTTGCAATGGCGGGGCTCTTGCAGTCGATCAATGCCAAGGACATCCAACAATTACCGGGCCTTGGGCAGATCCCAATTCTCGGCGCGCTGTTCCGCTCGACGAGTTTCCAGAAAAAGGAATCCGATCTCGTCATCGTCGTCACACCGCATATCGTGCGGCCGGCCTCGCCAGGCGAGGACCTCTACAGTCCGCTCGACCAGACACGTTCGTCGAACGACGCGGAGCTGTTTGCGCTTGGAATACTGGAAGTGGACAAAGACATGTTGCGGCGCTTTCGCAACGGCGAAGGTGTGAAGGGCCCCTATGGCCATCGTCTCGATCTGGATCAGGGAGGCCAACTTGCTGTTGCAAAAAGATAGGCGCGTGCTTCTCGTCCTTATCGTCGTCAGCCTCGTTTCCGGCTGCGCCGACTACATGAACCATCGCGACTCGATCACCTTCGGGCTCGGGAACGCCGTGGAAGCCAACAAGGCCATCCATACGCAGGACCCCTTCCCGCCGCAAGCGCAGCGAACCCGTATCGCCAGCGACGGCAAGGTGATCCGCAGAGTGGTCAACGAGTACCAGACCGGGGGGTCTGTTAACATGCAGCCGGCGCCGGCCATGGCCACGGCCAATGGGGCGGCCGTCGGCAACTAACTATCGAACGGCATGAACGGCGGCAGCGCCGGGGGAAAAAACACACACGACAGGGACGTCACGGCGATCGCGCCGCGATGGGGGTATGCCAATGCTTAGCAGGGTTATCCGACGGTTCTGGAATGATCATCATGGCTACGTCATCGCCTTGACGCTCATCGCCATGCCGCTGCTTCTGGGCTTTTCGCTGCTGGTCATCGATGTGGGCCGCAGCAGCAATCTGCATACCGACCTGCAGAGCGCCGTCGATGCCATGGCGCTCGCCGGAGCCCGAGAACTCGATGGCCGCGACGATGCGATCGACCGGGCGGATGCGGCAATTGAGAAAATTGCCAACAGTGCAGCTTTTTCCGGTGGCGGAAACGGCATGTCGCTCGGCTCGTACATAACGGTGAGCTATGATCCCGGAAACGATGCCGGCAGCACCGTTATTGTCAAATATCTCAAGAGCATACCGGCTCAGGATGACGACGACATCGACCTTGATACGATGGAGGCGGAGAATTCCAACGAAGCCTCCTACGCTTGGGTGGTCGCCAAAGAACAGGCGATGCAGACGATCTTCCCGATACCAGTCGGCTTCACGCGTGACACAGTGAACGTCTCGGCGGATGCCGTGGCGGTCTACCGGGTGAGCGCCTGCGATGTGACGCCGATGTTTATCTGCAATCCCTTCGAGCCCGTTGGGAACACGAGCGAGACTGCAAGCGAAGATGCGGCTGAGGCCTTGCACACCAACTTTGCGGCCGGGAACCTCTATGGCGTGCAGATCGAGCTTCACAGCACTTCGGCGTCCAACCCCGGTCCCGGAAACTTCGGGTTCTTGCGAACCCCCTTGGGCAACGGGGCGGCCGTGCTGGCGGAGGCTCTTGCCACCGGCAATCCCGGTACCTGCTATACGCGAGACAGCCTGGATACCGAGACCGGTGCAAAGGCGGGGCCGATCGAAGACGGCGTGAATACGCGCTTCGGGTTTTACGGTTCAATCGGCAGTAAGACCGATCCGCGTTACCGGCCGGCGCAGAACGTGCGTTCCGCTCAAACGGCATCCGAAAAGGGCAAGGACGCCTGCAAAGCCTACGATCCTGTGAAGGTCGGAGACATTGTCGGCGATCCCGCCAAGGCTTTGCCGCTAGGTTACGGAGCGGCCATGACCTCCCTGTCCGGCGGCAAGATCAGCAGCGGCAACAACTGGCAGTATACGACATACTGGAACGTTGCGCAGGGAACGGCCGCTCCCTCAGTCAGTACGATCCTAAGCACCTCCTCCAGTTACCCGCAGCAGGCAGCCGGTACACCATCCCAACCTTCCGCCTACGACGTCTACCGCTACGAACTGGCCAACCCCGCACTGATCAGCCATGCCTCGGCAAACGGCGAGACGGGGACGCCTGCGACCGGCGGCCAGTGCTACGGCGGGCCTGACCTGGCGGACTATACGGCGGCCGAATATGGCGATCGTCGCGAGATCTTCTCTGCCATCGTAAATTGCGGCTACGAGCAGTCCGTTGGCCACCTGAACGGCCATAAGGCCACGCGGGCGGTCGCCTTTGCGCGGATGTTCCTGACAAAGCCCGCGATCAAAGACGCCAGTGAGCGGTACCTTTCCCTGGAAATGATCGACATAACCGGCAAGGGCGGACGCGGTACGCTCGACGAGTTTTTGCGCGAAGAAGCGGAGCTGGTCCGATGATGATGGCGATGCGCAATCTCGTGCGGCAAGGCTTTGGTCTCGGGTTCTGGTCTAGGCAGGAAGGAGCGGTCCTGGCCGAAGCACTGGTGGCAGTGCCCTTTGTGACGCTGTTTGCAGCCGGAATTCTCGAGTTCGGCAACATTTTCTGGGAGCGGATGCAGATCGACGCGGGCCTGCGCGATGCCGGGCGTTATCTGTCGCGCTGTCGGCCGGCGTCGGGAACCTATGAACCGACTTGCAATCAGGCGACGGCGAAGACGATCGCCTTTTATGGAACGCAAACTCCTGCAGCGGACGCCAAACCGCGCGTGCAAGGCTGGAAGGACCCTGCCGACATCACCATTGCACCGCCCGATGCCGACGGGAACATTACCATTTCTACCGCCCACCTCTATCAGACTTCGCCTCTGTTTGGCTGGCTCGGACTCGATGCCATCACCATCAGCTCCTTCCACGAAGAGAGGTATATCGGATGGTGACCTCCCGGACGTTCGCCGGCTTCTGGCAGGATACCCGTGGCGTCAGCCTCACCGAAGGGCTGCTCACCTTTCCGATCGTTATGCTGGTGTTTGCAGCCTTCGTCGAGTTTGGCTATGCCATGGCGCAGTGGAACCAGACGGTCAAGGCATTGCAATTTGGCGCCCGCCTGGCTGCAGTATCAGATCCGCTGACGACGGATTTCGACGCCGTTTTCCCGGTCGAAGCGGCCGATCCACTCGACAACGGCAAAGCCGCGCCGAACGATGCCGCGGTTGCCTCAACCTGCGGACCGGCTCTTGCGAACTGCACGGCGGCATTGAACCGGATCGTCTTAGGGAGCGACGGGCTCTGCAGCGCGCCGGCTGATCCCCACCCAGGCATTTGCGACCTCAACTGGCGGATAGAACCTAAGAATCTGATGGTGACCTATCAGCGCTCGGGACTGGGCTACTGGGGCCGGCCGGACGGACCGGTGCTCACGATGCGGCTCGAGGTGCGCGACGTCACCTTCGATCTGCCGATCCTCGGGGCACTGCTCGGAATCAACGACATCGCCCTTCCAGCCCATCCGGTGACGATCACCACGGAAGACCTCAAGACTTGTTCAACCTGCTGACTCCTTAAATCTTGCGTAGGAAAGCGAAATGACAGCTCACATCAACATTGCCGCATCCACCAGGATATTGGTCCTTTCCGACGATGCTGCGGCCGCAAGCCTCATGCTCGACGTGTTCGGTGCGCTGTCGCGTTACGATGTACGCCATGTGGCATTAAAGGCGATTGGCGAAAAAGGCCGGTTCGATTCGACCCAGTTCGACCTGATCGTTCTCGACGTCGACAACGGCGAATCACTGCATCGTCCGGAATTGTTTGCGTTCCGAACCAGCCATCGGGACATTCCGCTCGTTGTCGTTTCCGAAGATCTTCCGGACGACATGCTGCGGCTGCTCTTTCGCCTGAACGGCAATGACTGGTTGAAGAAGCCCCTCGAGCGCCGCGCACTGATCGACATGATCTCGACTCATGCTCCCGGCACCGGGGCAAGCGACAGCCGGGTCCATGCCGTGGTTTCTGCCGTCGGCGGTGCAGGCGCCAGCGTGATCGCTTCGTCGCTGGCCCATGTGCTTGCCCAGCCGACCAAGAATTCCTCACCACGGGTCAATCTGTTCGACATGGACTTTTCTTCGGGGTCACTCGGCTATTATCTTAACCTTGTCAACGATTACGACCTGAAGCCGGTCATCGCCAATCCTTCCCGGGTCGATCTGGAATTCATCGATCTGGTCCGCAAGCGTCATTCGGGCGGCTTTTCGCTGCTGTCCTTCAAGCAGCCGTCCGTCCTTCTGTCGCCGAGGGGCTCCGAACTGGTGCTGCGGATGCTGGACGTCGCCGCCTTCGAAAGCGATCACACCGTCATCGACATTCCCTACTACGATACGCCGTGGAAGTACGATGTCCTCAGTTCGGTCAATAGCGTCTGCATCGTGACCGAAATGACGATACCTGCGCTTTCGCAAGCCAAGGACCTGTTCGCCAATCTGGTGCGGCTGCGTGGCAATTCAGATCAGATATTCATCGTCATCAACAAATACCGCACCAAGCTTTTCGGCCTCGGGGTGCGCCGGCAGCAGACGGATAAGATATTCAAGCAGATCCCCACTCACGTCATCGCGGATGATTGGGACACGTTGAGCGAGGCGGTCAACCGAGGGGTGCTGCCGGTGGAAGTGAATTCACGAGCGCGCTTCTGCAGCGCGGTCGGCAAGCTCGGAGCACTGGTGCGATGAAGGCGATCGACCGCCGGCGCACAAGTGCCTGCGCCGCCATTCTTGGCCTTGCGGTTTTCGCGATAGCCGTCGCGGATGCCGCGGCAGGCGGGCTCGTGCCGCGAACCCTCGGACCGAGGACAGGCGCCATGGTGACCATCAAACAGAGTTACGCGGCAGGGACCATCGTCATTGTCAGCGGTAACCAGACGCTCGACCTCGTCATCTCCGGAAATCGAGCGATCCGCTATAAGATCGGCGTCGGGCGCGACGGATTTCGCTGGAGCGGCGTCGTGAAGGTCGGGCGCAAATCAGAGTGGCCCGACTGGCGGCCACCAGCCGAGATGAAGGCGCGCTCGCCACAACTTCCCGATCTTGTACCTCCAGGGCCGTTCAATCCCCTGGGTGCTCGCGGGATCTATCTCTACAAGGGAAACACCGACACGCTTTACCGAATTCATGGAACGAACGAGCAGTCGACCGTCGGCGGATTCGCGTCGTCTGGCTGCTTCCGCATGAGCAACGCCGATGTCATCGATCTTTATGAACGGGTGAAGGTCGGTTCCACGGTCATTGTAAAATAGTCGAGGGCGAAAGCATGACGAACGGAATCATCGGGCGTTTCTATAAGCCGAGGGAACCGGAAAGCCGGGAGCATCCGGAGGCGATCGAACTGTCTCTGGCCGGCGCGGTTCCCCTTGTCCCGGCCCGGCAACAGGCGGCCAGCGAAGCGCCGGTGCATGTCGAAGAAGCCTCGCTCGGGCCCGACATGGTGTCGGAGCGTGTCAATCTGCATCGCTATCTGCTCGATCGTATCAACCTGGGCATTCTCGATACGCTCGACAACGAGGAGATCGCAACTGAGATCAGGCCGCTGGTCAAGGAATATATCCGACGCAACAACTTTCCGCTCAATGCCAAGGAAATCAACGATCTGATCCGCGATATCACGGATGAGATGCTCGGGCTGGGACCGATCGAGCCGCTACTGACCGACGACACGATTGCCGACATTCTCATCAATGGTCACGACAGCGTCTATGTGGAGCGGGGCGGCAAGCTCGAAAGCACCGCCGTGCGTTTCAAGGACGAGGACCATCTGTTGCGGGTGATCAACAAGATCGTCTCGGCGGTCGGCCGCCGCGTCGACGAATCGACGCCGATGGTCGATGCCCGCCTCAAGGATGGCTCGCGTGTGAACGTCGCCATCAGGCCGATCTCGGTCGACGGTCCACTCGTTTCCATCAGAAAATTTACCCGCAAGCCGCTGACGATGGAGCGCCTCGTGGAATATGGCGCCATGGCTAACGCCATGCGCGTCCTTCTCAGCGCCGCGGTCAAAGGCAAGGTGTCCATGGTCATTTCGGGAGGCACGGGTTCGGGCAAGACGACCTTGCTGAATGCGCTGTCGTCGCAAATTTCCCCGAAGGAGCGTTTGATCACCATCGAAGACGCGGCCGAACTCCAGTTGCAGCAGCCGCATGTCGGCCGGCTGGAAACTCGGCCGCCGACGCTCGATGGGCGCAACGAAATTCGCCAGCGCGAGCTTCTGAAAAACGCGCTGCGTATGCGTCCCGACCGCATCATCGTCGGCGAAGTGCGCGGCGACGAGGCATTCGACATGCTGCAGGCGATGAACACCGGTCACGAGGGTTCGATGACGACCATTCATGCCAACACGCCCCGCGACGCCGTCGGCCGGCTTGAACAGATGGTCGGCATGGCGGGGATGCCAATGTCGCAGCTGAGCATTCGCTCGCAGATCTCGTCCGCCATCACGATCATCGTTCAGGTTCAGCGCTTGAGCGACGGGAGCCGCAAGATCGTCTCGATTTCGGAAATCACCGGCATGGAAGGCGAAGTCGTGCAGATGCAGGAGATCATGAAATTCAAAAAGACCGGAACCGATGACGACGGGCGGATCCGCGGGGAATTTCGCGCCACGGGCATCCGGCCACGCTTTATCGAGGAATTTGCCGAACTCGGGATCGAGATTCCTGCGGCGATCTTCGATCCCGGTAAGCCGCTGCAAACGGGGCCTGTTGAACAATGACCCTGATCCTGCTTTACGCGGCCGTATTCATCGCAGCCCTTGTTGGCGTCGAAGCCATCGTGCGCGGCTACTTCAGGACATCGGAACGTCACCGCGCTCTGAACCACCGCCTGAGCCTGCTCGACGTCAGCGATGATCACCGAAAGACCTACCGGCATATGCTCAAGGAGCGCGGTGCCGACGGTAGCTGGCGGCAAATCCCCTCATTGCAGCGAATGCGGCAGTTCTACGTCCAGTCCGGCATCAAGTTCGATGCCAGGCGATTTGGCCTTTTCGCGATCGCCGGCGCACTTTTGATATGGCTGGTCGTTCAGTTTCTGGTGCCGAGCAATCTCGTCAGGGTACCGGTCTTTCTGCTGATCTGCCTTCTCATCCCTGTGCTCGTCGTCTGGCGCACCCGGGCGAGTCGCATGCGAAAGTTCGCACTGAAACTTCCCGAAGCGCTCGATGTCGCCAACCGCAGCCTGGCGGCCGGCCACCCGCTTCCTGCGGCGATTGCTCTGGTGGCGCGCGAGATGCCTGATCCGATCGGCAGCGAGTTCGGCCTTCTCTCGGACGAACTCACCTATGGAGTGGCCCTTGACAACGCCCTCGTAAACCTGGCCGACCGAGTGGGCGTCGAGGATCTGAACCTTCTCGCAATATCGCTGAGCGTACAGGCCGGAACCGGCGGCAATCTCGTCGAAATCCTGCAGAACCTTTCCAAGACACTGCGCGACCGGACGATGCTGAAGGCAAAGGTCAAGGCAATCTCCTCGGAAGGGCGCATCACGGCGATCTTCATGTCGCTCTACCCGTTTCTGCTCTACGGGATGATCAAGGCATTGTCGCCGACCTACTTCGATCCCCTCTGGGACAGCGGCCACGGAACCATCGTGGTGTGTGTACTGCTGGCCCTCATGGCGGTCGGGAATGTCATTCTCTACAAGCTGGTCAACTTCGAGTACTGAGGCCGTCATGTCGAGTGAATATGGAATTTACTTCATCGTCTTCTTTTCAGTGCTGATATTTTCAGCAGCGGCATCCGAACTGGTTTTTCGGCGACGCGAGGTCGGGGCGCGACTGTCGGAAGCCACGACGGCAGCAGGCGAGGAATTCCACCTTGGCGATACGACGATTGCCGACCTCGGCGAAGCGGAAAACCGCCTGATCCGTCGCTATTTCGAGATTACCCGGCGTGATACCAATCAGAACTCCACCCAGAACCGCCTGATCCGCGCCGGATTTTTCGACGCCAGCGCAGTAACAATCTTCCAGGTTGTTCGCGCGCTGATCTGTATCGGCGTGTTTGTCGCGGCGGTCTGGGCATTCAACCGCTTCGTGCCCGAGATGTCGGGGATCGCTACGCTGATCATCGCCATGTTTGCCGCCGGCGTGAGCTTTATCCTGATCAACATCTATATCGACCGGCGCGGCGGCGCCAAGGAGCGCGAGTATCGCCGGCTTTTTCCAGATTTCATGGACATGCTGATCGTCTGTCTCGATGCCGGGATGAGCATTGAAGCAGCCGCCAACCGCGTAGCCCGGGAATTCGTCGACAAGCAGCAGGACTTCGGCCTGCATCTCTCGATCATGATGCTGGAAGTGCGCGGCGGACGCCGCTTGCGCGATGCATTGGCCAATCTTGCGACACGATTGCGGATAGATGAGGCGCGGGCGCTTTCGGTACTGTTTCGCCAATCGGAGGAGCTAGGAACGAGCGTTACGCAGACGCTACGCGTCTACAGTAAGGAAATGCGCGATCTTCGCATCGTGCGGGCCGAGGAAAAGGCCAATGCCCTGCCGATCAAAATGTTGCTGCCGCTCGGAGCCTTCCTGTTTCCGGTGAGCTTGATCATCGTGCTCGTGCCCATTGTCATCCGTGTCGTCAGTATTCTCGTCGGCTTGAAGCCCGGCGGTTGAGCCAAGCGAGGTCCGTATGCAGTATTCGCCCGATCAGAATCGTCAAGATGTCGTAGTACCCCTCGATCCACGGATGCCGATGGCCCCGGCGAGCCTGGAGGCGACCGGCCTGGAATCGTCGTTCCTCCTAAGGCTGGCGGCAAAATGTGCGGCCGAGCAGGATACAGTCACTGCATCTCACCTGGCTGACCGCATGAAATTGCCGAAAGTGCTGGCCAATATCCTGATCAAGGAACTTGTGAAGCTCGCATTCCTGGAGGCTCGTGGCCTGGCCGGTGAGGATGTGAGATCCGATATTCGCTATACGCTTTCCACCAATGGCTTCGAATATGTCCGCGCGGCGTCGCGTCAATCCCAGTATGTCGGACCGGCGCCGGTATCGCTGGACGCATTTTGCCGACAAGTGGGGTTGCAATCCATCCATGACGAGCGCGTGACCCCAGAGCGGCTGATCGAGAGCCTTGAAGGGCTGGTGCTTTCGAATTCGCTGATCGAAAAACTAGGTCCGGCCATGAACTCGGGTCTCTCCATCCTGCTTTACGGACCGCCCGGAAACGGAAAGACGAGCATTGCCGAGCGGACGTCGCAACTGTTTCGCCAAACGATCTTTGTGCCCCATGCCATCGAGGTTGGTGGCCATGTCATCAGTTTCTTTGATGAAGCTGTGCATCAACGCGTTGCCGGGGCTGACGCAAAACCGTATCCGAAGGCCGATCAGCGATGGATCGAATGCCGTCGTCCGGTGGTCAAGACCGGCGGGGAATTGACGCTCGACCTGCTCGATCTCACCTTCAACGAAGGACCAAATGTCTATGAAGCGCCGGTGCATCTGAAGGCATCCGGCGGCGTTTTCATCATCGACGACTTCGGTCGCCAGCAGGTGGCGCCGCAAGCGCTGATCAATCGCTGGATCGTGCCGCTTGAGCGCGGATACGACTTTTTGACGCTGCACACCGGCAAGAAGTTCAAGGTTCCATTCGACGAGCTGGTCGTCTTTTCGACGAATATCGCCCCGAGGGATCTTTCCGACGAGGCTGGTCTGAGACGCTTGAAGTACAAGATCTTCGTGAACAACCCGTCGCGCGACGAATATATCCAGATTTTCAAGTCGTATGCCGGCGGTGCGGCGATAGATGTCAGTGGTATCGATCTGAACGTCTTTTATGATCGCAAGTACCACGGCGCCATGCTGGCGTCCTGCTATCATCCGAAGTATCTTCTCGACTTCGTCGGGTCATACTGCGATTTCAATGGGGTCCCTAAGGTCGCTTCTCTGGATATGCTGGAACGGGCCTGGGAAGGGGTGTTTGCTCTGGAATGAGTTGCCAGCGTTATTGAGGAATACCTGAAACAATGACCTGATGACGTGCGGGGGAGAAAAGCCAATGACCAGCATCCCGAATCTCGACGCCGAAGTGGACGAGGCAAGGCAGCGCGTTATGCGCACGACCGCAGAGCAGAGGCATCCAAGAAACGGGCCGCTCATCGCCATGGTCGTGATGCTTTTGCCGATCAACGCAGGCATCCTGATTTATACTGCCAAGAACGCAGGGGATCTGCGCGAGAGCCGCGAAACGATTGTCGCGCTCAAGAGGTCGATCGATGGTCTGAAGGCACAGGTAGACAAGCAGGGGCGCATTTTTGTAGAAAATGCAAAGGCTGATGACGTGGCAGTCATCCGCCAGCAGACTGAAAGCTTGCAAAAGACGATTTCCATCATGAATGAACGGATGCGCTCCGGTTCGTTTGCTTCGCGCGGTAGCGGAGCTTTGGTACTGAGTGCGCCTGGCAAGGAACCGACCCAGTTTTTCGCGCCATCGCCCGCTGCCCCGCCGGCTGGAAATCAGAGCCCGGATGGAGGTATAACGTCCATCGATGCTCAGGGTGTTTCGGTCGACAACCTGCCGCGCTACGAGCGAACGGTCTCGCCGGAAGGGAAGCTTATACTCCGGAAGGTGCAGTAAGCGGCGACTCCACCGAATCAGCGATGCAAACGCCGGCGACGCAGATCGTCGTTCTACGTGCCGGTTCGGCAACGATGCCAGTCCGTCGACGGAGTGTCGACTGGGAGCCCGGATTGGCGAAAGCCTATCACCGTTGTGCGAATTTCGTGCTGTTCTTCAACAATTCGAGGTTCCGGGCAGTCACCTCGTTTGCGGGATCGAGTTCGTAGGCTTTGAGAAAGTACCGCCTGGCATTGGGAAGGTCGCCGCGCAAGAGGTGCGAGTACCCAATGTTGTTGTAGTAAACAGGCGTCTTGCCGATCATCCTTGCGAGTTCCCGGTAAGCGCGGTCGGAAGTATCGAAGCGGCCGACCATGTCCGCAGAGGCGGCAAAGCCGAGCCAGGCGGCAGGATCTTCGGGAAAGACGTTAACCGCGCGCTTGTAAATGGCGTATGATTTTCCGTAGTTCTTTTCCTGAAACTGCAGCTTGCCAGTGGTGATCAGTTCGTCGTTCTTGTAAAAGGCGACGGCCGAATCATCCTCGACGGTCTTTGCGCTATCGCCGTAGGCAGCCAGGCTATCAAGGCCGGACGACTGGCATCCGACCAGGACCGCTCCACTCGCAAGCAGGAATGCAATGCACCTGATCTGAGCTCTAACCTGCAACATTAGCAATTTGATCCCCCGATTATTCAGGCATCCTAGCCAAGCATTCGGATGTGTCCACGAGAAATCTTCTTGAAAAAAAGCTAATAACTCAATAATTTAGGGAACCAGTCGCAAAATAGCGACAAATGCGCAGCCTGTTGTGAGGCAAAATGAGCCAGTTTTTGGACGCGCAGGATTCGAAAGACGCGCTTCGCGGATTGTGATTCGTAGAGTAAAAATTAATCGAACGTCACCTATATTGTTCCTGTCGGTCATCGCGTGACCGTAAGCCAAAGGACGAATTGTCATATGCGGACCGCTCTATTCACGCTGGTGCGACTGGGGCCATCCTTGGCTTATGCGACAGCGTCGGTCTTCCTCATCAGCATGCTGCTCTTGGAATATTCTCCCTCGAGCGCTTCCGCCTGGTGGCTATACATGACGATCCTTCCGATCATGCGCGAGCCCATCTACCTGCTTTTTGCGGTACCTGGAGTGGGGATCCGGATCGCTATCGCACTGCTGATACTTGCGTCCGTCTTCGGTATTCAACTTGCCTTGCAGCCTCAGCGGTACCTGCGGTCAGGTTTCATCCATGCGCATGTCGCGCTGATCGCGACCGGCCTGACCATGGGGCGGGCGGCCGTGGCGCACGCCGGCATTTCCAGCTTCTCATTGCCGCAATTGCTGCGGGGCGACTGGTCTTTCCTGCCGCTATCTTATTCACCGCTCGGAACCTTGCTATTTGTCCTCGTGCTGTCGGCCTGTATCTGCTGCCACTTGAGAATCCTCGGGCACACATATCGGTCGGGCGAAGAACAGGCGGATTGAGCGCGATTTGATGCCTCATGTCCGCGCCGTTTGCCCATTCAGCGTCTGCATTTCTTCGCGGTAGGGGTCTGTTTCTCGCTGTTTTGCGTCCGCCTGATGGAATTCGCGAGGGGGGCGGCTTGGCAGCGTTTGTCCGCTCTAGGTGTTGCTGCTCTATGCGCAGTGACCAGTTGCGTGCGTTCGCTCGCCTTGAGCTTGCCCCTCAGGGGCCTGCCGTCGTCACTGCGCGATGGCCAAGGCGGCGGCATTCCTTGAAGGTCTTTCCTGAACCGCATGGACATGGATCGCCGCTGCGCCGCTGCAGGCGGCCGATCAGAGGAAGCGTTGCTGCTGAAGGCAGCAGGGCGGCCACAAGGGCGACAAGCTTGGCCGAGATGCCAGGCACGACAAGCCGACGGCCGGATCTGAAGCCGCGCCAGGCGCACTCTGCCACAGTCTCCGAATCCAGTTTCGGCAATATCTTGAAAAGCTGTGCCCGGCCGGCGCCCGATTTTTCGAGGAACTCGGTAGACACCGGTCCCGGCGCAACGCATGTGACGGTGACGCCCGTGCCTTGCAGCTCCTGATGAAGCGCTTCCGAAAAGGAGCGCACGAAAGCTTTGCTCGCATAATAAAGGGCCATGTTCGGCCCCGGCGTGAAACCGGCGATGGAACCTAGATTGAGAACGCCGCCGCGCCCGCGCGCTGCCATTTCCGGCAGAAAGCGAAGGGTCAATTCACTGAGGGCTCGTATGTTGAGATCGATGATGCCAAGCTGATCATCGACCGGAAGCAGCGTCGCTGCACCGCGCAATCCATATCCGGCGCTGTTGACCAGAACATCGCAATACAATTCGTTTGCAGTCAGGAACTCCTGCAAGCGCGCCGAGGCATCGGCCGCAAGGAGATCCAATTCCAGCGTGAATGCTTCGCCGCCGGCCGCCCCCACCTCTGCCGCGGCGCCAAGCAGGCCTTCAGACGATCGCGCAACGAGCACAACGACAGCCCCGTGCTCCCGGGCGGCAACTTTGGCAATTGCCCTGCCGATGCCGCGCGACGCACCGATGACGACGGCGGCCGGACGAAACTCATTCTGCATGATCATATTGCCGTCCCTGAAGCCGTCTTATCGAGAGCGGCAGCACCCTGTGGGGCGATGCTCTTCACTTCGCTGGCGACTTCGCCGTTCAATATCTTTTCGAACCGTTCCAGCGCCCGCGCGACATTGGCACCATCCATGACCCTATGGTCGTAGTGGATCCGGACCGTGACCGATCCATCTGCCGAGATCGGGCCGTAGTTGAAGAGCGTGGTCAAAGGCGAAAGAGGGTTGAGGGACTCTGCCCCGAGACCGGAATAGACCGACAGCTGGAAAGTGCCGAACCGGCGGGCACGCTGCCGCCCGATGTTCAGCCCGAGCCACATCAACAGCCACCTCAAAGGCGCCGGTGCACGGGCGAACTTCAATGCACGCCGGAACTCCTTGATTTCCAGGACCGGGCGCGAGCGCGCCACCTGGATCAAGGCTTCGAGTTCGGCGATCGGCCGCCGCTCGGGGGCCTTGATGGAGCTCAGCAGGACGATCCGCTCGCCGTCATGTTCGCGCTCGTGGGCAATCGAGGCCACGCTTTCTGGATACTCGTAGAGCTGAGCTCTCGGGAACTTGATGTAAGCGCGCCTGAGGTCCGGTGTCTCCCGGGAGAGAAGCGCGTATCCCTTCAAGAAGAGTACGGTCCAGGACGGCCTGCTCGGCTGGGCCATTCTGGCCTTCTGAAGCGGGGCAAGGTTCATCTGCCGCTGCACGGTGACCCGTGGTACTCCGATCGAGAACCGCATCAGATCTCCGACAAGGCGCCGTGCCGCCGAAAGCTTGATGATACGGCCCCGCATCATGCCTCCTCTAGTAAAGAAAGGGAATAATCCGCTTGGTCCTGTCCATATAGGCGCGATACTGCGGACCGAAAATTTCCAACATCATACGCTCTTCCTTGTCCACCCGCAGAAAAAATAGGACTGCAAAGCCAACCAGGCCAGCCAGCCCGACGAACCAGTTCGACAGCAGAAAAGCCTGGCCGAGGCCCATCAGCAGGAAAGACGAGTACATGGGATGGCGGACGAAAGCGTAGGGACCGCTGGAAATCAGTTGATGCTGGTCGCGAATCTCCAGCGTGATCGACCAGTTGCGGCCGAGTTCCTTGTGGGTCCTGCGAAAGACCCACATGGCGGCGGCAAAGAGCACCGCTCCGACGGCCACCGCCAGGGCGCTGGCGGGATAATCGGCTGCTTGCGGCATGCCGGTGGCGACATAGAACCCCGGCACGATAGCAAGACCGAGCAGCGCCGAGGCAAGCCCGATCTTCTCGATGGACGAACGGCGGTGACTGACGACACGCACGCGCTTGGCGCGGCGCTCGAAAGGATATCGGATGACATACCAGGCAACGACGCCGAGCACCCACAGGATCTTGCCGACAACAGCTATGCTCAATTTAAGTCTCCAGAGCCCTTCTGCGTCCTGCAACCGACTGGATGGAGAATCGGTATAACAGCTTGCCCGCCTCGCACTTACGTATTCATTTCGCGAAGCTGCGTCACGAATTCTTGCGGACGGAGCCAGATGCTGGGGGCCTTATAGCCCATCGAGCGAGCGATTTCTGCTACGAAAGCATTGCAGTTGTAAACCGTAGCCTGCCAGAACTTGGATTTGGCCTTCAGCTTGCGGATGAAGGCAACGGTTTCATTGTATTCGGATGGAGTGAGAAGAACGCGCCAGCTCGCCGACCTGTAGGCCTCCTCCAGGTCGCCGTCACTGGCCCCGGTTTCGGCCGGTACCGGCACGAAGTGGCCGAGCACGTAGGGGCCGGTATCGTTGGTCGCCGGAGCAAGCCCCGCGACCTCCGGATTGACCATCCCGCCAGCTTTGTTCAACCGCCCGAATATCACGTAGGTGTGGCCGTAGCTCAGCGCGTAGCGCGAGCGGAATTCGACAAAGTACTGGCCATCTGTTTTCTGCGATGATTCGCTGACATAGCCCCCCCGCGCATCCGAAACGAAACGCGGCTGCGGTGGCTTGTCTTCTGTCTGGCATGATGTAAGCGCGAGAGCGAATAGAATTACAAGTGATAGACGGCCCTTTGCAAGCGTCATCGCTACACTTCATCTCCCGGTATCGAGCGAGCATCGACGCATGCCCCGCTTGACGCCAATCTTTGCGCTGCAAGCTGCAAGGCAGGTCCAGCCCGGACTGCACGACGTGGGGAAGGGCCACGAATGCCCCCTCCCATTCAGCAACAGTTAGTTGCTACTTATATACTGGTGCCGGTGCCGTTTCCGCTACGGGCGGCGGGGCTTTCCCCTTGCCCTTACCGATCGACCCGCAAGCGCTCAAGCTTGCAACGGAAAACAACGCAACTAGGCACATGATCAGAATTCTGCTCATCAGTAGTCCTCTCCTTAGCACGGAATAGGTTATCGAAGGCAACGCTTCTACTAATAGCCGCAAAATACGCCTAAGCCAAGTGCAGAAAGGACACACCTTGCCTCTGCGCAACCTCCAGCGCCCCATAATGCCTAACAGACCGTGGCGTTATCGTTGCAAAATGTAAGCATCATATGACCAATACTGGCGTGCCCACCGGAGTCCTGCTGTAGAGGTCTACGATGTCCTCGTTGGTCAAGCGAATGCATCCATTGGAAACCGCCTGCCCGATCAGCCAGGGCTCGTTCGTTCCATGCAGCCGGAACAAGGTGTCCTGTCCGCCCCTGTAGAGATAAAGGGCAGCGGCGCCAAGGGGATTATGGGGTCCGCCCGAAACACCGCCCGCATACTGCGCCAGGTGCGGTTTGCGCCGAATCATGCTGGCTGTGGGCATCCATGAGGGCCACTCCGCCTTCCGCCCGACGGTCGCCCTTCCCTTGAGCGTCAGCCCCTCCTCGCCGACTGCAACGCCATAGCGCAGGGCCTCGCCGCCGCCTTCGACCAGATAAAGGTAGCGCTCGTAGGTGTTGACCACGATCGTTCCAGGCGGCTCGCTTCCGTCGTATGGCACGCGCCGCCGCCGGTAACGAGAACTGATTCGCGGCGTCGACGAAAACATCGACCCCACCTGCCATCCCGTCGTTGATGCACATCCAGATACCATCAACGCCAGACCGCCCAGCAGGAGCCCCCGGCGCGCAACATGTTTTTTTTCCATCTCTACCTGCTAAGCAATCATCGACCCTGTTCTTGTCTTAACATCCCGGCGCCAGCCGGCCAAGCCTCGCGCCAAAGGTGAAAGCTGCAAACGCCCTCGTCCACCTTGAACCTGCGCCGCCGTCCCTCAAGGGGCCGGGGCGCTGACCAACCGGAAGCGTTCAGGGTGAAGCAGAACGGGCGGCTGCCGTTGCTTGCGCTCATGAAAGGTCTTGCATCGATGGCATGCCTCTGCTCGACTAGAGGCAGGGGAAATGAGGAGAAACATGATGACGACGCCTGACTTTACGGGGAAAGTCGCGCTCGTAACCGGCGGAGGGTCCGGTATAGGTGCAGCCATTTGCCGCCAGCTCGCCGACGAGGGAGCAGAAGTTGTCGTTGCCGACCTCGATGCTGACTCCGCACGCAACCTTGCCGCGGAGATTCGTTCGGTGGGTGGGCGGGCGCGTGACTTTGCCGTCGACGTCACCGACGCCGGGGCTGTGGAAAAGCTGATCGGCTACACTGTCGAGACGTGCGGCGGTCTGCATCTGGCGGTTAACAACGCAGGCGTAGACGGCCCCCGAAAGGCGACGGCAGACTACCCGCTCGACAATTGGCACAACCTGATGAACGTCAACCTGAACGGCGTTTTCTACTGCATGAAGCATGAGATCGCCGCCATGCTGCAACGCGGCGGAGGGGCCATCGTCAACATGTCCTCCGCCCTTGGTTCGGTTGGATTGCCATTCACAGCAGCCTATACGGCCGCCAAGCACGGGGTTGTCGGCCTCACCAAGGTCGCCGCGATCGAATATGCGAGATTTGGCATCCGCATCAATTCCGTCGGCCCCGGCTGGATCGAAACACCGCTTCTGACCGAGCACATTGCGATTGCGGGAAGCCGGCGCATGGAAGCGCTTCAACCGATGGGCAGGCGCGGCAGGCCCGAGGAAGTCGCAGCCCTCGTTTGCTTCCTTCTGTCCGAACAGGCAAGCTTCATCACTGGAAGCTACCATCTCGTGGACGGGGCCTATACCGCCCATTAGTTGCACGCGGGCGACAGCGCCTGCCTAAGCTGGAGACTGCCCGGCAGGATTTTGCGGCAGCGACTGAAGGAGGGTCTGGCGCGCAGAACGCAGATGCAGGCGGCAGGAAAAGTCGATCGCCGCCTGATCGCGTGATTCGAGTGCGGCGATATAGTCGAGATGCTCGTGAATGGCGCGTCCGTTGCGCTGGCGGGCGAAAGCCTTGTTCCACTGGTAGTGATAGTGGAAGATGATCGCGATCGCGTCATAGAAGTCGGCGATGAACCGGTTTTTCGCCGCACCGTGGATCAGGAGATGGAACCGCTCGTCGAGGGCTGAGAATTCCTTGTAGCGTGCGTCGAAATCGTCGAGCATCGCAAGATGCTCGGCCTTGATGTCGGCCAATGCCGCCCATGCTTCGTTTTCGGGCGGCAGCTTGCCGAATTCGGCGGCCGAATGGAGCTCGAACATTTCGCGGACATCGGCAAGTTCCAGTGCGAATTCGCGGGTGAAACCTTTCAGGATCCAGTGGCTGTTCGGTCGCTTTTCGATGAGGCCGAAGCGCGAGAAACGGATCAAAAATTCGCGCACGCTCGTCGTGCCGGTGCCGATCTCGCGAGCCAGTTCCAGCTCGTTGATCTGCATGCCGGGCGCGGCATCATCGGACAGGATGCGCTGCATGAAGCTGCGCTCGATGATATCGTGCAGCGAATCCGTCTCTTCGGACGGAAAGAAATCCTTTTCCGTGGGAACGCGCAGGACGATCTTCTGGCGCTTGTTCCAGCGGATGATGCCTTCATCGTTGAGGCGGGTCAAAATCGCGCGGGCCGTGCTGCGGCTGATGCCGAGCTGGGCGGCGATTTCGGGTTCGGAAGGCAAGGCGGCATCCGGGCGCAGTGCGGCAGCATACCTGTTATAGGCTTCCTTGAAGACCGTGTTCTGCCTTGCCATGCCACCCCGCTCTTTCCTCGCGTCTTTGAACTTTGCAAAACCGCAAAATCCCAAGCGCAGGAGCTACTCGAATGCGACCTTTATTCTATTTTCTGGCCATCTGCGGCTGTTTGCCTCCCTTGCCCACAGGAACAATATTCCCGTTGACTTGAAAATGTTTATTGTAGATAAAAAACAAAATCAATGCGCATTTTGCCCACGCAGCAGGCGCGTTTTTCAGGGAGAAGACAATTGGACAAACTGCCTTGGCTCATCCTGTCTGCGGGAGACAACGTCGCCGTCGCAACGGCCTCGATCGAAGCCGGAGCGACCGTCGCAGGTATCCAGACCCGGCAGAAAATCGAACCCGGCCACAAGGTCGCGATCGCCGACATCCCGCTCGGCACGCCCGTGGTGAAATATGGCCAGGCGATCGGCCGCACGACTGCCGAGGTGAAGGCCGGCGATCATGTCCATAGCCATAACCTGCATTTCGAGAACGACCGCCTGGCGGCAACTGCAAATTCGGCGCCGGAAGCGGCGAGCGCGCAAGACCGCGCGCGTACGTTTACGGGTTATCGCCGCGCGGATGGCCGGGCGGCCACCCGCAACTATATCGGCATCATCGCCAGCGTGAACTGTTCCACCACCGTCTGCCGTGCGATTGCAGACGAGGCCAATCGCACCATCCTGCCTTCCTACGACGGCATCGACGGCTTCGTGCCGATCGTGCATGACCAGGGCTGCGGCATGAGCTCGACCGGTGACGGCATGTCGGTCCTTCACCGCACGCTTGCCGGCTACACCCGCCATGTCAATTTCGGTGGCGTGCTGATGATCGGCCTTGGCTGCGAAGTAAACCAGCTGACGCTCTACGGCCAAAGCGGTGCCGGCAACGCCAAGCGGCACTTCAACATTCAAGACGCCGGCGGCTCGCGACGGGCCGTCGAACGCGCCATGGGGATGCTCCGGGAGATCGCCGCCGATGTCGGCAGGGAGCGCCGCACGCCGATCCCCATCAGCGAAATCATCATCGGCCTGCAATGCGGTGGGTCGGATGGCTTTTCGGGTATTACCGCCAATCCGGCGCTCGGCGTGGCAGCCGATCTGCTGGCCGCAGCCGGCGGTACCGCGATCCTTTCCGAAACCTCGGAAATCTACGGCGCCGAACACCTGCTGCGTAGCCGCGCGATCAACGAGGAGGTGGCCAAAAAGCTCGACGACAAGATCGCCTGGTGGGAGAAATATGTCGGACTGCATGGCGCCTCGCTCGACAACAACCCCTCGCCCGGTAACAAGCGCGGCGGATTGACGACCATTCTTGAAAAATCGCTCGGCGCAGTCGCCAAGGGCGGCCGGTCTCCGCTGACGGCAGTCTACAGCTATGCCGAACGTGTAACTGCGCCCGGACTCGTTTTCATGGATACGCCCGGATACGACCCGGTTTCGGCAACGGGTCAGGTTGCAGGCGGAGCGAACTTGATCGCGTTTACCACCGGCCGCGGCAGCTGTTTCGGCTGCCGTCCCGCGCCCTCGATCAAGCTCTCCAGCAACTCGGCGCTTTATGCTTCGATGGAAGAGGACATGGATATCGATTGCGGAACGATCGCCACCGGCGATGCGACGATCAGCGGCAAGGGGCGCGAAATTTTCGACCTGATCATCGATACGGCTTCCGGCAAGAAGACGAAAAGCGAGGAGTTCGGCTACGGCGACAACGAGTTTGTACCGTGGCATTTGGGCGCGACGCTCTAGCAAAGACCGGCTCTTCACGGGGAGGGAAGATGAAGACGAGGAAAATCGGCAAGACGGAACTCACGGTCACCGAAGTCAGCTTCGGTGCCGCGGCTCTGGGGGGCCTTTACCGTGCCTGCCCGCGCCAACAGGCAATGGAAACGCTGGAAGCGGCTTGGGAAAGCGGCATCCGCTATTTCGACGTGGCGCCCTGGTATGGCCTCGGCCTTGCCGAGCGTCACGTGGGAGATTTCCTGAGGGCAAAGCCCGAGAACGAATATGTGCTCTCGACCAAGGTGGGCCGGCTTTTGCGGCCCGTGCCGACTGGTACGGTGCCGGACTACAGCTATGTCGATCCACTCTCCTTCGACGCCGACTACGACTATTCCTATGACGGCATCATGCGATCGATCGATTTCAGCTATGCGCGGCTGGGGCTCAATCGCGTGGATATTCTTTACGTCCACGACATCGGCAGCTACACGCACGGTGCCGAAAAGAATGCGGTCCACCTGAAGAATTTTCTCAATTCCGGCATCAAGGCGCTGGAACAGCTGAAGTCATCGGGCGCGATCAAGGCTTTCGGCCTGGGCGTCAACGAGGTTCCTGTCTGTCTGGACGTCATGGGCAACGCCGACATCGACGTCATCCTGTTGGCCGGGCGGTATACCTTGCTCGATCGCTCCGCTGTGGCAGAGCTCCTGCCGCTCTGCCGCAGGAAGGGCACGTCTCTGGTTGTCGGCGGCGTCTTCAACTCCGGCATCCTTGCGACCGGCCCGGTGCCGGGCTCACATTTCGACTACATGCCCGCGACACCTGAAGTCCTTGCCAAGGTGGGCGCGATGGAAGAGATCGCCAGACGCCACGGCGTTGTGCTCGCCGCCCCGGCGCTGCAATTCCCGCTGCGCGAACCAGCCGTTTCTTCCGTGCTGATCGGTACGGCGAAGGCATCCAGCCTCAGGCGCAACATGGAGCTCTTCGAGCCCGCGCTGCCCGATGCGATCTTTCCTGAATTCGACCACCTGACACTCGTCGCGCCACCGCTTGGCCAAGACGCGGTGCGCGTTTAAGGACCAGACGATGCTTAAAGGAATTCATCCTGTCCTCAGCCCGGATCTTCTGCGTGCCATAGCGCGCATGGGGCACGGCGACGACATCGTCATCGCCGACGCCAACTTTCCCTCGAGCACCATGGGACCGGAGGTCATTCGTGCCGATGGCGTAACGGCGACCGAAATGGCCGAAGCGATCCTGGCGCATATGCCGCTCGACACTTTCGTTCCGGAAACAGCGTGGCGCATGGAGGTCGTGGGCGATCCCGGCGCCATGCCCGAGGTGTGCGTCGAGTTCCAGGAGATTGTAAGCAGGCGGGCCGGCGATTTCCGGATCGCCCCGCTTGAACGCTTCGCATTCTACGAGCATGCCAGGAAGGCGGCCTATATCGTCGCGACAACCGAATTCCGGCTTTATGGAAATCTAGTTTTGAAGAAAGGCGTCGTGCACCCGCATGAAGTCTATCGCGGCTGAGATTTTTTTAGAATGCAGTTTAATTTATTTAAAAACAGGAGCTTGAGAGTATAGTCGAAACAGCCGCAGCCGGCCTCTAACCACTTGCAATTTGCTACGGCCTCAGCTAGCTTCCTTGCGTAACTGTTTTTTATCGATAAAAAATCGTCCGCCTGCGTTCAGCGGTCTGGTTTCTTGGAGGAGAACGCAACCTGAGAGGAGAACCCACATGCGCATGAAATCCATTCTTTCTCGTCGAGCCTTCACGGCTCTCGCGGGCGCTGCCGTCATCGCAACTGCAATGCCGGTCCCATCCTTCGCAGCCGACGTGACGATCCCGATCATCGTCAAGGATACGACGTCCTTCTACTGGCAGATCGTGCTCGCTGGTGCCCGCAAGGCCGGCCAGGATCTCGGCGTCAACGTCCCGGAACTCGGCGCGCAGGCCGAATCCGACATCAATGGCCAGATCAGCATTCTCGAAAATGCCGTCGCCGGCAAACCAGCCGCCGTCGTCATTTCGCCGACCGAGTTCAAGGCGCTCGGCAAGCCAATCGACGAAGCCGCCAAGTCGGTTCCGATCATCGGTATCGACTCTGCCGCCGATTCCAAGGCATTCAAGTCGTTCCTGACGACGGACAACGTTCAAGGCGGCCGTATCGCAGCTGATGGTCTGGCTGCAGCCATCAAGGAAATGACGGGCAAGGAAGAAGGTGATGTGGTGATTCTTACCAATCTTCCGGGCGTCGGCTCGCTCGAGCAGCGCCGTGAAGGCTTCCTGGATCAGGTGAAGACCAAGTATCCCGGCCTGAAGGTCATTGCCGACAAATACGGTGACGGCCAGGCAACGACCGGTCTCAACATGATGACCGACCTCATCACCGCCAACCCGAACCTCGTCGGGGTCTTTGCCTCCAACCTGATCATGGCGCAGGGCGTTGGCCAGGCGATTGCTGAAAACAAGCTCGGCGACAAGATCAAGGTCGTCGGCTTCGACAGCGACGAGAAAACTGTCGGCTTCCTGAAGGAAGGTTCGCTTGCCGCACTAGTCGTGCAGGACCCCTACCGGATGGGCTATGACGGCATAAAGACTGCGCTTGCGGTTTCGAAGGGCGAAAAGGTCGAGGAAAATGTCGACACCGGCGCCAACCTCGTCACCAAGGCGAATATGAGCGATCCGAAGATCGACGCTCTGCTCAACCCGAAAATCAAGTAAGCACAATCCATGGCTGCGCGCGAGAAATCCCGCGCAGCCACTTCTTCACCTGTGTTATCGTTTTCTTAAAGAGCGCGGATCGCTGGTGAGGACAACAATTCGTGAGGAGGAAACGTCCATGAGCCTGGAAGAGGTCAGTCATCGCCACGACGACAGCGCGACACTGAAAGAGGCAACCCGCATTCCTGCGGGCTCACCGATCCTCGAGCTCAGGGCATTACAGAAGAATTATGGCTATGTCCAAGCGCTGAAACCCGCCACGATGACGTTCCTGGCTGGCGAAATTCACGCGATAGTCGGCGAAAACGGTGCGGGCAAATCGACCCTCATCAAGCTTCTGACCGGTGTGATCAGCCGAACCGCGGGGGAAATCTTCTGGTGCGGCCATCCCGTTGCACTCGCAACGCCGAACGAGGCGATTGCGCGCGGCATCAACGCCGTGCACCAGGAGGTGGTGCTCTGTCCGCACCTGACGGTTGCAGCAAATCTCTTTCTCGGCGACGAAGTCAACCAGTACGGCCTCATGCGAAAGAAGCAGATGGTCAAGATGGCACAGGCCGTCCTCGACGATCTCGGCTTCGGCCTGCCCGCAAATGTCCTCCTGAGTGCGCTCACCATCGGCCAGCAGCAGCTCGTTGCAACGGCACGCGCAGCCATGCGCGGCACGCAGTTCCTCATCTTCGACGAGCCTACGGCTTATCTTACCCGACAGGAATCTGCACAACTCTTCAAGCTCATCCGTCGCCTGCAGGGCGAAGGCGTGACGATCGTCTACATCAGCCACCGCATGGAAGAAGTCTTCGAGCTGGCCGATCGCGTCTCGGTGCTTCGCGACGGCACGCATGTCGGCACGCGCACGATCGGCGAGACCAACGAGGCGGAGCTGATCGCACTGATGATCAACCGCTCCATCGAACAAATCTATCACAAGGAAGAAATACCGATCGGCGACACCATCCTCGATGTACGTGGGCTTTCCGGGCCCGGTTTCGAGGACGTATCGCTGTCCGTGAAGGCCGGTCAGATCGTCGGGCTTTACGGCCTGATCGGGGCGGGACGTAGCGAATTCGCACTCGGCCTCTACGGCCGCGAAAAGACCACGGCAGGCGAGGTCCGCTGGATGGGCAAGCAGGTCGATATCAAGAACGAACGCACGGCGATGGAACTCGGGATCGCGCTTGCACCCGAGAGCCGCCGCGATCAGGGGCTCTGCCTCAACCTGTCCATCAGTCTCAACATCAACTTGCCGGTCTTCAAAAGGCTGAGCAAGGGCCCGGTCATCAGCCACAGCGAGGAATCGCAAAACGCCGACCGGCAGATTCGCAATCTTTCGATCAAGACCCCGAGCCGCCGTGTGCTCGCGTCCAGCATGTCCGGCGGCAATCAGCAAAAGGTCGTCATCGGCAAGTGGCTCAGCCACGGCGCGCGCCTGTTCATCTTCGACGAGCCTACGGTTGGCGTCGATGTCGGCACAAAGGCGGAAATCTACCGGCTGTTTGCCAAGCTCTTGAAGGACGGCGCAGGCATCATCCTGATCTCGTCCTACCTGCCGGAAGTCTACGAGCTTGCTGACCGGCTGCACGTGTTCCGCCGAGGCCAGTTGGTCGCAAGCCACGACTACCACGCCGCAACCCACGAAGAAGTGCTCGGCGAAGCGATCGGCGTCTGAGTAAAAGAACAAGAGGGAGAGAGAAAACCATGACTGTAACCCCCACGGAAATCGTCGCCCCGCCGCCGCGCCGAAAAGTGAACATCCTTTTCAGCCTGACCCTGATCGGGCTGCTTCTCTTCCTCTGGATCCTCCTTGGCATCGTCACCGTCAGCTTCTGGACGCCGCTCAACATCTCCAACCTGCTGCGGCAGGGTGCGATGACGGCAATCCTGGCGCTCGGCCAGACCTTCGTTATCATTACTGCCGGCATCGATCTATCGGTCGGAGCCATCGTCGGCTTTGCCGGCGTCATCCTCGCGTGGCTTCTGCAGGCGGGGGTGCCGGTGTGGGCATCCGTCCTCATCACGCTGCTGATCGGGGTCGGAATTGGGGCCTTTCACGGCTTTGGCATCGTCAAGATGGGTCTGCCGCCGTTCATCATCACCTTGGCGACGCTGACGTCGCTGCGCGGTATCGGGCTGCTCATCACCAACGGATCGACCATCAATATCGTCAACGAGCCCTTCACGAATTTCGCCCGCGCCGACTTTCTCGGCGTGCCGAGCCTCTTTTGGATGGTCATACTCGTTGCGGTTCCGTCCTTCATCTTTCTGCATCTGAGCCGATGGGGCCGCTATCTCTTCGCCGTCGGCTCCAACCGCGAAGCTGCCCGCCTTTCCGGCGTGCGCGTCGACGGCATGATCTATCTCGCCTATATTCTCTCGGCGACCTTCGCCGCCTTTGTCGGCGTGCTGCTCGCCTCGCGCATCGCGATCGGCAACGCGACTCAGGCCGACGGTTGGGAACTGCAGGCGATCGCCTCTTCCGTCATCGGCGGCACCAGCCTTTTCGGTGCGATCGGCTCGGTTCACGGTCCGTTGATCGGCGCCTTCATCCTTGCCACGATCAACAATGGCGCAAACCTCTTGAACGTCAATTCGTTCTGGCAGCGCATCATCACCGGTCTGCTGATCATCGTGATCGTCTATTTCGATCAGTTGCGCCGCCGCCGGAGCCAGTAAGAGCAAGAAAAGATCGTGAAGCCGGTGCCGTGGCCGGCTTCTTCATGTTCTGAATGCGAGACACATCATGAAAGCAGTGCTTTGCCAGAATCCCGGAGTGCTCGAAACGATCGAGCGCCCCTCCCCCGGAACGCCTGCCCCGGGCTGGGTCCGGCTTGCCGTCAGTCACGTGGGCATTTGCGGCACGGATTATCACATCTTCGAAGGCAAGCACCCCTTCCTCGAATATCCGCGGGTCATGGGCCACGAAATCTCGGCGACCGTGCTCGAGGCAGGTGACGGTGTCACGATGACTGCCGGAACGCCAGTGATCGTCAATCCGTACCTTTCCTGCGGCAACTGCGTTGCCTGCCGGCAAGACAAACCGAACTGCTGCACGAATATCAAGGTGCTTGGCGTCCACACCGATGGGGCGTTCTGCGAGGAAATCGCCGTTCCGGCCGGCAATCTCTATGCCGCGAAAGGCTTGAGCCTGGAGGCGGCAGCAACCGTCGAGTTCCTGGCGATCGGCGCACATGCCGTGCGCCGATCGATGGCGCCCGCCGGCTCGCGCTCGCTTGTCATAGGCGCAGGGCCGATCGGGCTTGGCGCTGCAATCTTCTCACGGATTGCCGGACATGACGTCACGCTGCTCGACACCAGTGCCGAACGTTTGCAGATGGCTTCGGAGCGGTTCGGCTTCGTCTCCGGTATTGTCGCCAATGACGAAACCGCTAAAGCCGTGATGGCAAAGACCGACGGCGACGGCTTCAATGCCGTATTCGACGCGACGGGCTACGGTCCTTCAATGGAAAAGGCATTCGGTTTCGTGGCGCATGGCGGCGCACTCGTGCTGGTCAGCGTCGTCAAGGACGACATCCGCTTTTCCGACCCGGAATTCCACAAGCGCGAAATGACGGTCATCGGCAGCCGCAATGCGACGCGGGCGGACTTCGAGCATGTCGCCGATTCGATCGCCAGAGGTCTGGTGCCGGTCGACAAGCTGATCACGCACCGCACCACTCTTGCCGACGCGCCGCGCGACCTCCCGCGCTGGACGCATGAAAAGACCGGCCTGATCAAGGCCGTCATCAAAGTGGCCGCTTAAGCCGCGTCGATCGCCTGACGCATCTGCCGGACGACCGCGACATCGGTTTGATTGGAGACCGGTGCCGCGAAACCGAAAGAGACCGAGCGCGGATCGATCTTGGCCGGCGAACTGCACGAGCCATGGACCTCCCGGGCACCCGTGATCTGCAGAATTTGCACGACATTGCCGTGGCGCACGCCGCTTCCGGGCATGATCGAAATCCGGCCGCCGGCCTTTGCCGAGATACGCTTCAGCGTCTCGAGGCCATCCATCGCCTTGGGCGCGCAGCCGGAGGTGAGGATGCGCTCGCAGCCAAGCTCAATGGCCTGCTCCAGCGCAACATCAACATCCGGTACGAGGTCGAAGGCGCGATGCAGCGTAGAGCCTAGACCGGCAGCATGCTGTTTCAAGCGGTGTATGAGCGGCATGTCCAGCGTCCCGTCGGGCCGGTTTGCGCCGATGACGACGCCGGCGAGGCCGAAAGCGCGGACGGCATCGATATCGGCCACCATTGCATCCTCGTCGGCTGCATCGAAGATGAAAGGCCCGGAATGGGGCCGGATCATCGCGTAGACCGGGATCGGTGCTGAGGCTGCGGCTTTCATGAGACCCGCGACCGGCGTCAGGCCACCCAGTTCGAGCGCCGAGCAAAGTTCGATACGCCCTGCGCCGCCCTCGATTGCGGCAGCAAGGCCTCTCGGGCTGTCCACGCACACTTCAAGCAAAGCCGCCATCTTTCAATCTCCTACATCCGCCCACAGCCTCTTTAGGCGACAGCAGCGGTTTTCGCGACGGGCTCCGAGATGATTTTTTGCACGGCTGCAGCAATCATGGCGCAGGCATCCGCCGATGCTTTTCGATGATTGAAGGCGACATGATAGGAAATCGGGATGTGTTCGGCGAGTTCGACGATACGGACGCGATCGGCGATCGGCAGCGCGCTGACGCGTCCTAGGAACGAGACATAGCCGTGGTTCGAAACGAGATCGACGATCACGGGCAGTGAATCCGCCGCCATGATATCCTGGCTGCGGAAGCGGCGGCTTGCAGTCGGCTCGTGGCTCAATGCAGTTGCGGCATCGCCCAGACCGGTTCGCTCGCTCGGCGTGCAGATGGGGTGCTCGGCCACCAGATCTGCGACGGTCAGCCCGGTACTTTCCGGAGGCGCGATTGCGACCAGATCTGTGCGTAGGAGCTCGCGATGTCCGAAGCTTTCCAGCTCGAATACAGAATCCAGGATCGCCACGTCGATGCGGCCAGATTTCAGGGCTTCCCGCAGATCATCGGCGGTCATGGAGATCAGCGAGATGGCATTCTTGCTGCGCCCCGCATTCCAATCGGCCACCAGAGCGCCCAGGCAGCGCGCGACCCAGCTTTCCGCACCCGTCGGAATGATCGACCCGATACGAAGCGAACGCGCCGCGCGCCGGTATCGTTCGTCGGCCGCCGACTTGAGATCGTTCCAGGCTTGGCTCACAGCCGAAAAGATCCCGTAAACCCGCCTTCCCTTCTCGGTCAGCGTCGAGCCCTGGGCCTTACGTTCGAAAAGCTGGTGACCGACGAACTTCTCAAGGTTGGCGATCTGCAATGAAAGTTGCGGCTGGCCAAGCTGAAGGCGCCTAGCGGCACGATTGATGCTTCCTTGGTCGGCGACCTCCAGAAAGCGCTCGATCGTCACGAGCTTGACCGGAATGCGCGATGCCCAGCTTTCGAAGGCTTCGGCGAGGTCGCCGACGACTTCATAAAGCTGCTCGAGGCCGAGCATGATGGGCTGCAGCGCATCACGAACCTTGCCGCTGGCAATCAGCTTGACGAGTTCACCGGAACTGCGCTTGGTCAGCTTGATGGCAAGCTCGCCCTCAAGATTGGTGACCGCCGCCGACACCGTAGAGGCCGCGAGCGAGAAGCGCCGCGCCGTTTCGCGAACCGAACCCGAGGCGAGAACGTGGCTGGCGACAAAAATGGCACCGAGATGCAAGGCATTCTCCGGAAATGACTGAAAAACCGGACGATATGATGTGTTCACGAAAAAAGATATCCCTGTTGCGGGATTGCCGGGCTATCGTCTTTATCGAGAACAAATCCGGGCGCGGCAGGAGAGCCGACAAGCACCGGAAAATTGCGGAAACACGCAAGGGGACAAAAACAAATCGCAGCGGCCTTGCAAAAAGGAAATGCGATTTCGCGCGCGGTGATCCTTTCACGGCCATAATCGCGCCGCGACTGCAGATACTGGAGAGGGGTTGCATCGATTTTTCGAGAGCGCACACTATTTCCATGGTGCTCGTATGTCCGGCATGATCGCTTAGGCGCTTTGGCCGGCGGATTTCATGCGCGAAGGTTCCCGCCGGGCCTCGCGACGGTCAAACGGTGTAACCAAGGGGACACTCCATGCTCAAGAAACTCGCGCTTGCCGTCTCACTTTCAGCTTTTTTAGCGGGTGCGGCCCATGCTGCCGACGTCGTGGTCTCGTCGAAGATCGATACAGAAGGCACGCTGCTCGGCAACGTCATTGCACTGGCACTGGATGCCAACGGTATCAAGACGCAGGACCGCATCGCATTGGGAGCGACGCCGGTCGTGCGAAAGGCGATCACGGCCGGCGAAATCGACATCTATCCGGAATATACCGGCAATGCCGGCTTCTTCTTCAACAAGGCCGATGATGCGGCCTGGAAGAACCTCGAGCAAGGCTATGAAATGGCCAAGAAGCTCGACTACGATGCCAACAAGATCGTCTGGCTGGCCCCCTCGCCTGCCAACAACACCTGGGCGCTCGGCATTCGCAACGATGTCGCAGGTCCAAACAACCTCAAGACCATGTCCGATTTCGGCAAATGGGTCGCCGGCGGCGGCGATGCGAAGCTTGCAGCTTCCGCCGAGTTCGTGAACTCGGCAGGTGCGCTTCCCGCCTTCCAGAGCACTTACGGCTTCCAGCTGAAGCCCGAACAGATGGTCGTCCTTTCCGGTGGCGATACCGCAGCCACGATCAAGGCCGCCGCCGACCAGACGAACGGCGTCAACACCGCCATGGTCTATGGCACCGACGGCGCAATCGAAGCGGCCGAACTCACCGTCCTTGAAGACGACAAGAACGTGCAGCAGGTTTATGCGCCGACCCCGATCATCCGCGAGGACGTGCTGAAGGCAAACCCGAAGATCGAGGAAATCCTCGCTCCGATCTTCAAGAGCCTGACGGCCGACGAACTGAGAAAGCTCAACGCCAGGATCCAGGTCGAGGGCGAGCCGGCAAAGTCTGTTGCCGAAACCTATCTGAAGGAAAAGGGCTTTCTGAAGTAGTCTTCTCCCGCTTCGCCCTCATCGCAGGGCGGAGCGGCTGCTTTCCAGACAGGATGGATCGATGGAAGAAACCTTAGCGGTCCGCAAATTGGATCGGCTTGGCGTGGTTCTCGTGGTTGCCGGCATCATCGCCACGGCCCTTTTGCCCTTCATCTATGTGAAGGCAAACCGCATTGCCTCCGGCAAGCCGATGCTGCTTACGCAGCTTCTCGACCAACCTTCCATCATCATTCTCGCCATTCTGCTGGTCGCTACGGCATTTGCCACACTCCTTGCACAAAGCGCCCCGTTGCGGCTTGCGATCGCCACGCTCGGGCTGGCCGCACTCGTGGCGGCGATCGGTCTCGTCGCCGCAGCGTTTACCCCGCCCAACAGCAATGCGGCGCGCATGACGCCGGGAGCCGGTTTCTGGGTGCTGCTTGCCGTCGTCGGTCTCATTATTTCGGATGCACTCGTCAAGGTCCGCCTCACGCCGTGGATGCGGGTCGGCGCGCTAATCGGCTATACTACGCTCTTGGCCGGTTGCCTTTCTTCCGGCCTGCTCGACAGCCTGTCGATCATGAAGGAGTTCTCAACGCGGTCTGCGCAGTTCTGGTCCGAGGCGCTCGCCCATTCGCTGCTTGCACTCGGTTCGCTTGCGATCGCGATCGTCATCGGCCTGCCGCTCGGCATCTTGTGTTTCTGGGTTCCGAAGCTGCGTGCTGCCGTGCTGCAGGGCCTCAGCCTGATCCAGACCATCCCGAGCCTTGCGCTGTTCGGCATCCTTATGCTGCCACTCGGCTATATCGCAACGCATGTGCCGCTTGCAGCGGACCTCGGTATTCGCGGGATCGGCACGGCGCCGGCGCTGATTGCGCTCGTGCTTTACTCCCTGCTGCCGATCGTAGCCAATACGGTCGTCGGCCTTGAGGGCGTTGATCCTTCAGTGCGCGATGCGGCCGCCGGCATGGGACTGACGCGCCGGCAAATCCTGACCGGCATCGATATGCCGCTTGCCTTTCCGGTCATTCTTACCGGAATCCGCATCGTGCTTGTACAGGCCATCGGCCTCGTGACGATCGCAGCGCTCATCGGCGGCGGCGGCTTCGGCATCTTCATTTTCCAGGGCCTCGGGCAGACCGCCATGGATCTCGTGATGCTCGGGGCGGTGCCGACCGTCTTCTTCGCCTTTTCATCGGCCGTCATCCTCGATGCGGTCATCGACAGCATACGGGGATCGGCCGCATGACCATGATCGAAATCAGGAACGTCACCAAACGCTACGGCGCTGCAACCGTGGTCGATGGTGTCTCAATGAGTGTCGAAAAAGGGTCGATCACCGTCATCGTCGGCACGTCCGGTTCGGGCAAATCGACGCTGATGCGGATGATCAATCGGCTGGTGCCGATCACCGAAGGGCAGATCTTCGTCGCCGGGCAGAATGTCATGGACGTGCCCGCAACCGACCTCCGCCGCAAGATCGGCTACGCAATCCAGGGTCACGGGCTCTTTCCGCACCGCACCGTGGCCCAGAATATTGCAACCGTACCGGAATTGCTGGGCTGGGATGCCGCGCGAACCGCCGGACGCGTCGACGAGCTCCTCGGTCTATTCAATCTCGACCCGTCAAGTTTTGCCGAAAAGTACCCCCATCAGCTTTCCGGCGGTCAGCAGCAACGCGTCGGTGTGGCCCGCGCGCTTGCCGCCGAGCCAGAACTGCTGCTGATGGACGAGCCCTTTGGTGCGCTCGATCCAGTTATCCGCGGAAAGGCGCAGGACGATCTTCTGGCGATCCAGAGGCAGTTCGGCACGACCGTTGTTCTTGTGACCCACGACATGGACGAGGCCTTCCACCTCGGCAACCAGATCGCCGTCATGAGCGAGGGCAGGCTGCTGCAGTGCTCGACGCCGGAAAAGATACTGACCGAACCAGCCGACCCATTCGTCCAACAGTTGACCGGTACCTCCGACAGGGCCTTGAAACTGATGTCGCTGCTGCCGCTCAAGGCAAGCATGGCGCCGGCCAAGACAGGGCTGCCTTACGCGCTGCCGCAATCGATCAGCCTTCGTGACGCTCTCGCGGAAATGATCTGGCAGGGGGTCGAGGAAGCAGCTGTACAAGATGCCGACAGGGCTCCGGTCGGCTCGATCTCCATGACGCGGCTCCTCGAACTGGGCCGCAAGGCATGAAGCTTATCGTTGCCAACCTCTTTCGTTTTGCAGCACTTGGGCTGCTCCTGGTCCTGCTTTTCAGGACCGATTGGCTTTCCTTCATACTGGTGCCACTGACCAACAACAACGCGCCGCCCGTCTACACGCAAAACAGCCTTCCATCGCTTGCCTTCGGCCACCTGGAACTGGTGGTCGTCTCGATTGTCGGCAGCGCCATTCTGGCGGTACTTGCCGGTGTCTTCGTGACGCGGAAAAGCGGCGAGGATTTCCTTCCGCTCTCGCGCGCCATCGCCAATGCCGGGCAGACCTTCCCCCCGGTCGCCGTGCTGGCGCTTGCCGTTCCGGCCACAGGCTTCGGTGCCGCTCCGACGCTGATTGCTCTTTTTCTCTATGGCCTGCTGCCGATCTTCGAGAATACCGTCTCCGGATTGCGCCAGGTTTCGCCGTCTGTTCTTGATGCCGCCGACGGCATGGGAATGGATGCGACACAGCGGCTTTTCCGCGTTGAACTGCCGCTTGCGCTTCCGCTCATCCTCGAGGGACTGAAGGTCGCAACCGTCATCAATATCGGTACGGCGACGATCGGCTCGACGGTTGCGGCAAAGGGACTTGGCGAGGTCATCATCGCCGGCCTGATTTCGGACAATACAGCCTTCATCCTGCAAGGCGGTCTCATCGTCGGACTGATGGCCGTGCTGATCTACGACGCAATGGGCCTCGTCGAAAGCGCGATCACGCAAAAAATTGGCTTGCGCCCCGCATAGCGGGAAAGCTACCAAGGCTGCCGCAATACCGGCAATGGGAGGCCGCCTTGGCAAAGATGATCCACTCCATGATCCGCGTACTCGACGAGGCGCGCTCCGTCGATTTCTACGGCAAGGTTTTGGGCCTGATAGTCGCCGATCGGGTCGATTTCGAGACCTTCACCCTGATCTATATGAGCAATGCCGAGACCGGATTCGAGCTGGAGCTGACGATCAACAAGGGCCGTACAGCATCCTACGACCTCGGCAACGGCTATGGTCACCTCGCCGTTTCGGTCGATGAGGTCGCCGTCGAACACGAGAGGTTGACGAAAGCCGGTCTCAATCCCGGCGAGCTTGTCGAACTCAACCGCGATGGAAAGCTCTTCGGCCTGTTCTTCTTCATCACCGATCCCGACGGCTACAGGATCGAAGTTCTGCAGCGCCACGGTCGTTTCCGGTAAGAGCATTCCCATGATCGAAAAAGCCGAACTTCAAAGCGGCTGGACGTTTTCCTGCAACGATACAGGGCGTCCCGACCTGTCCGGATCCATTCCCGCAGCCGTTCCCGGCTGCGTGCATCTCGACCTTCTGGCAAACCGTCTGATCGTCGACCCCTATATAGACGTCAACGAGATCAGCAACGACTGGATCGGCAGGACGGAATGGACCTATCGATGCAGCTTCGAAGCCGCTGCCGATGAAGGCAAGGTTCATGAGCTGGTTTTCGACGGGTTGGATACGATCGCGACGATCCGCTTGAACGGCAAGGAGGTGGCGCGAACCTTCAACCAGCATCGCACCTACCGCTTCGATGTTTCAGCGTTGCTGAAGGCCGGCGTCAACGAACTCACCGTCACCTTTCATTCCGCCTATGCGTACGGTGCGGAGATGGAGGAGCATTATGGCTACCGGCCCAACAATTATCCCGGGCCGGGCAACCTCATGCGCAAGATGGCATGCAATTTCGGCTGGGACTGGGGACCGACCTTGGTGACTGCGGGGATATGGAAGCCGGTGCGGCTGGAAAGCTGGGATCGGGCACAGCTCTTCGAGACGCGGGTATCGGCAACGCTTGCAGGTGGCGATGGCCTGGTAAAGGTCCATGCAAAGCTGGCGCGGCATGGCGCATCCGGTGCCTGCAGGATCGTCGCCGAGATTGCGGGCGTATCCCATACGGTCGAGATTGCGCAAGATGCCGCAGAGGCCAGCTTCGACATCAGTGTTTCATCTCCGCGGCTTTGGTGGCCGCATCATCTCGGCGCCCAGCCACTCTATCCGCTGAAGATCGAGTTGCGCGACAGCGTAAGCGATGACTTACTCGATAGCTATTCCAAGGAGATCGGTTTTCGTTCTGTCCGGCTTGATACTTCGCCGGACGCAAACGGCTCAGCCTTCGCCTTTATCGTCAACGAGGTGCCGCTTTTCATCTGCGGCGCGAACTGGATTCCCGACGATTGCTTCCCCTCCCGTGTGACTTCGGACCGCTATGTCACGCGCATCGGCGAGGCAAAGGCAGCAAACATCAATATGCTGCGCGTCTGGGGCGGAGGCATTTTCGAGCGCGATGAATTCTACGAGGCGTGCGACCGCGCCGGGATGCTGGTCTGGCAGGACTTCCTGTTTGCCTGCGCTGCCTATCCGGAGGAAGAGCCGCTTCTAAGCGAAGTTGAAGCCGAGGTACGTGATAATGTCGTGCGGCTGATGTCACATGCTTCGCTCATCGTCTGGAATGGCAACAACGAGAATATCTGGGGGTTCGACGAGTGGGGCTGGCGCCCAATCATCAAGGAGGGCGTTACCTGGGGGCTTGGCTATTATCTCGATCTGCTCCCGAAGCTGTGCGCAGAACTCGACCCTGATCGTCCCTATTATCCCGGAAGTCCATATTCCGGCACGATGGATATCGCGCCCAATGCGGACGAACACGGCTGCAAGCATATCTGGGATGTGTGGAACGACGTCGGATACGAGGTTTATCGCGACTACATCCCACGCTTCTGCTCCGAATTCGGCTGGCAGGCGCCGCCGAGCTGGACGACTCTTGAAGAAAGCGTGCATGACGATCCGCTGACGCCGCAATCACATGGCGTCTTTCATCATCAAAAGGCGACGCATGGAAACGAACGGCTGATTCGCGGGCTTGCCGGGCATCTGCCCGTGCCGAAGACGATGGCCGACTGGCATTTCGCCACACAGTTGAATCAGGCGCGCGCCATCCGCTTCGCCGTCGAGCATATGCGCTCGCATCGCGCCATCTGCAAAGGTGCAGTCGTTTGGCAGTTCAACGATTGCTGGCCGGTAACCTCCTGGTCCGCACTGGATTCTGCAGGCCGGCGCAAGCCTCTCTGGTACGCCATGCAACAGGCTTTTGATCCGCGCCTGCTGACGATCCAGCCGCGGGGAGACAAGCTCGCCGCCATAGCCGTCAACGAGCAGACGCTTTTCTGGCGGTCGAAAATCAGCGGCAGGCGCGTGAAGCTCGACGGAACGGTGCTTGCCGAATTCGAATTCTGGCGACTGCTCTGCGACAGGTTCGAAGCCAAGGAATTCATCCTGCCGGACGATATCGCTTCTCCGGATGCGGCTGATGACGAGGTGATCGTCGTGCAGATGCTCGACAAACGCGCTTTCCATTATTTCGTCGAGGATGTCGACTTGAAGCTGCCGAGGCCGCAGTTCGACGTCGCGGTAACCCGGGTTGACGACGGATGCGAGGTGAAGGTTACGGCCAGAAGTTTTCTGAAGGATCTTTGCCTGATGGCCGACCGGCTCGATCCGACTGCAGTGGCAGATTCGATGCTTGTCTCCCTGCTGCCGGGCGAGAGCCACGTTTTCACAATGAGCACGAAAAGGCCAATTTCTCCGGAAGAAATCGTGCCGGGCGTCGTTCTTCGCTCGGCCAACGATCTCCTCTCAAGATACGATTAAGGCCCCGCCAGCTGAGCGATCCGAAAAGTTGAGATCAACCTTCGGGGGTCAGCGCTGCGGGGCCCGTTCCGGCTCATTCGCGCGAACGACGTTACATCCAGTAGGGTGGCACGCCGTAGTAGTCATAGATCCGGCGGCTGTTATCGTTGTACCAGTTGTCGTCGTCATCCGCGTAGCTTGGCGCGTTTTCGATCTGCTCCTTCGTGAGATCGATACGGTAGCCATCAAGCTGCGTGTCGTAGTTCAGCTTTTCCCAAGGCAGCGGGTAGTGGTCATTGCCAATACCAAGGAAGCCGCCAAAGCTCATCACCGCATACGCCACGCGGCCGTCCTGCTTTCCGATGATCAGGCGCTCGATCGAGCCTATATGCCTGCCATCGGCGCCATAAACACGAGTGCCCTCTACACGGTCACTCGCAATCAGCGACGGCGTATCCCTTACATCGGGATCGCGGCGGCTGACATCAGCTTCTTCATTGAGCATTCTGCTTCTCCTCACCTGTCAGTCATGGAGATAAAACGCATCTTCGGATTCAAAGGTTCCCCGATTATCGAAGCGTGAACCACGTTGACGTTTACGTCAAAGTTAGTGTAATTCTTAATCCGGCTTGAACCGTTCAAGCATTGGCATAAGCTGCTCTTCGGAGGATGGAGGATCATCCGACCGGCAGCCGCAGAGGCCGGCAGCCATTGCCGGACAGGGAGAGAGACACGATGAGCAGCAGCATTTCCGTCCATCCAGGTGGCGCGAAGCGGGAAAAGCCTTGGCTTGCCTCCTATCCCGCGATCGTTCCGGCCGAACTGCCGCCACCGGAACATGAATCGCTGGTGGATCTGCTGGACAAGTCCTGCAAAACCTATGCGAATCGTGTTGCCTTTTCGAGCATGGGCAAGACGCTCACCTATCGAGAGCTCGGAGAGCAGACACGAAAGGTCGCAGCCTGGCTGCAGGGCATCGGTCTTCAGAAAGGCGATCGGGTCGCCGTGATGATGCCGAATGTGCTGCAGAATCCAATCACAGTCTACGGCATCCTGCGCGCCGGTCTGGTCGTCGTGAATGTCAATCCGCTCTATACGCCGCGCGAACTGGAACACCAGCTGCGCGATTCAGGCGCCAAGACGATCTTCGTGCTGGAAAACTTCGCCCGCACAGTCGAACAGGTGCTGGCAAAGACTGATGTACGCAATGTGGTGGTGACCTCGCTTGGCGAAATGCTGGGTCCAAAGGGGCTGATTGTCAATTTCGCCGTTCGCAAAGTGAAGAAGCTGGTTCCCTCCTGGTCGATCCCACAGCACAAGACATTCAAGGAGGTGCTGGGCGAAGGCGCACGCAGACCGCTGCAACCACAGGCCATCAAGGGCAGCGATATCGCCTTTCTTCAATATACAGGCGGTACGACAGGTGTCGCTAAGGGCGCGGTCCTGACGCACCAGAACCTGCTTGCCAACAAGCGGCAACTGCAGCTTTGGCTGAATTCCGCTTTCGAGCTAAAGAAGCAGCCGGACGTGCTCAACTTCATGTGCGCATTGCCGCTTTATCACATCTTCGCGCTGACGGTGAATTCGCTGATGGGTATGTCGCTCGGCGCGCACAACATCCTGATACCCAATCCGCGCGACATTCCAGGTTTCGTCAAGGAATTCGGCAAGTCGAACATCCATATCTTCCCCGGCCTCAACACGTTGTTCAACGCGCTGATGAACAATGCCGATTTCGCCAAGCTCGATTTCTCCTCGCTCATCATGTCGCTCGGCGGCGGCATGGCCGTACAGCGGCCGGTCGCCGAGCGCTGGCTGAAGATGACAGGCTCGCATATTACCGAGGGCTATGGCCTTTCCGAGACCTCGCCGGTGGCAACCGCCAACCGTTTCGATTCGCCGGAATTCACCGGCTCGATCGGCTTGCCCCTGCCCTCCACCGAGATCGACATTCGTGATGAAAACGGCAATTCCCTGCCGCTCGGCGAGATCGGTGAGATCTGCATCCGCGGTCCGCAAGTAATGGCCGGCTACTGGCAAAAGCCAGAGGAGACGGCGAAGGTGATGACGGCCGACGGCTTTTTCCGCAGCGGCGACATGGGCTTCATGGATGAGCGCGGCTACACCAAGATCGTTGACCGCAAGAAGGACATGATCCTGGTTTCAGGCTTCAACGTCTATCCGAACGAGATCGAGGAAGTGGCCTCCATGCACCCGGGCATCATCGAGGCCGCCGCGATCGGCGTGCCGGATGGCCACTCCGGCGAAGCGGTGAAACTCTTCGTGGTGCGGAAGGACCTGGCTCTGACCGAGGCCGATGTGAGGGCTCATTGTGCCGCCAACCTCACAAACTACAAGCGGCCACGCCATATTGAATTCCGCACTGAACTGCCAAAATCGCCGGTCGGCAAGATCCTGCGCAAGGACCTGCGCGGCTGATTTTGACATTCGCATGAAATTGAAGCCATCCGCCTGTGCGCGGATGGCTTTTTTGCATTCCGGCAGTGGCTGAACTTGATTTACGCCCTACAAAGCGAATAGTTTCCGCAACTCTTTCCGCCTTCAAAGGAGCCTCCAATGAATGTCACCGTCGAACAGCTGAAGAGCACTGCGGCCGCCACGAAGGCAACCGATATCCGCGCCGCCTTCGCGGCCGATCCAAAGCGCTTCTCGCGATTTACCGCCTCACTCGACGACCTTTTGATGGACTATTCAAAGACTGCCGTGAACGACGAGATCCTCGCGCTTCTCGTCAAGCTCGCAGAAGACGGCGGTGTCGAGAAGAAGCGCGAGGAAATGTTTTCCGGCAAGGCGATCAACTTTACGGAAGATCGCGCCGTTCTACACACTGCGCTTCGCAACCGATCCAACACGCCCGTGATGGTCGACGGCAAGGATGTGATGCCGGATGTCAACAGTGTCCTCGCCGCCATGGGTGGGTTCGCCGGGGGCATCCGCTCCGGCGCTCTCAAGGGCGCGACGGGCAAGCAGATCACCGACGTCATCAATATCGGGATCGGCGGCTCGGACCTCGGACCGGTCATGGCGACGCTTGCGCTCGCGCCCTTCCACGACGGCCCGCGCCCGCATTTCGTCTCGAATATCGACGGCGCCCATATCGCCGATATCCTGAAGCAGGTCCAGCCAGAAACGACGCTCTTCATCATTGCCTCGAAGACCTTCACCACGATCGAGACGATGACCAATGCGCAGACAGCACGCAACTTCATTGCCAAGACGCTGGGTGAGGCTGCAGTGCAGCACCATTTCGCGGCCGTCTCGACGGCGCTCGACAAGGTCGCCGCCTTCGGCATCGACAGCGAACGCGTCTTCGGCTTCTGGGATTGGGTCGGTGGCCGCTATTCCATCTGGTCTGCCATCGGGCTGCCGCTGATGATCGCGATCGGGCCGGAGAACTTCGGCAAGTTCCTGGACGGTGCTCATGCAATGGACAACCACTTCCGTAAGGATCCGGTTACCGAAAACCTGCCAATGCTGCTCGGCCTCATCGGCTTTTACCATCGCAATGTGCTGGGTTATGCCACCCGTGCGATCCTGCCCTACGACCAGCGCCTGGCGCGCTTCCCGGCATACCTGCAGCAGCTTGACATGGAATCCAACGGCAAGGGTGTGACGATCGACGGCACGCCGGTCGAGAGCAATTCCGGCCCGGTGGTCTGGGGCGAGCCGGGGACCAACGGCCAGCACGCATTCTTCCAGCTCATCCACCAGGGAACGAGCATTATTCCCAGCGAATTCATGATCGCCGCCAACGCCTTCGAGCCGGAACTGCGCCATCAGCACCAATTGCTGATGGCCAATTGCCTGGCACAGTCCGAAGCGCTCATGAAGGGCCGTACTTTCGAGGAAGCCAAAGCGCAGCTCACAGCCAAGGGGATGGACGACAAGAAGGCCGATTTCATCGCACCGCACCGGGTCTTCACCGGCAACCGGCCGTCGATCACCTTCGTCTATGACAGCCTGACGCCCTATGCGCTTGGCCGCCTGATTGCGCTTTATGAGCATCGCGTATTCGTCGAAGGCGTTCTCTTCCGCATCAACTCGTTCGACCAGTGGGGTGTCGAGCTCGGCAAGGAACTGGCGACCGGCCTGCTGCCGGTCATTGCAGGCAAGGAGAGCGCGGCAGGACACGATAGCTCGACCCAGGGGCTCGTTGCAGCATTGGCGAAGCTTGCCACGTAAGATCACCCCGATCCTTCGGGTTTGCGCCCCTCAGCGATAGCTGTCGGATCCTCCTCCCAGCCGCACATGTGGGGAGGCATCTCGCCGAGCGGACTGGCGTCGATCACAACCGGAAGAGAAGCCAGCGAAAGCTGGATTTTGCGCCGGAGACAAGGATATCCCTCTTCGCTTTGCGGGGAGAGATGTACCAGCGACATGGAATATCCGGCGATCTGGCCGACATCGCCAGCTTCGTCAGGCAGGGCCTAATGTGGCTCGGGACGCTCACTATGCCGTGTTACGGCAAATGGCATCGGGGTTCCCGACGCGAACGGCCCGACGCCGGGACTGTTCTGTCATAGTTTTTCGAAGGTTTTAGCTGAGTTCATAACTCTCTAGGAGGTTCGCACGCATATGCAGTGCAACAAACGTGGATCGTAACTGGTCGACCGAAGGACGGGCTGACTGCCACGATTTGGTTGCAATCCACAACACCTGCGCGTAAAGAGTTTAGATGCGCAACAACCGATGAGCCGCTACGATGGATGCGATTCCCACCGAAGGCTTCGACGCGGCAGTGACCCTGACAGACCATCTCGACCATCTGCCCGACAAGAAGCGCCGGGAGCTCGCCCGTATTCTGCAAATCCTGTTTTTCGAGGTCGAGCAGTTTCGCGCCACCAAGCTGTCCGGTAAGAAGGCCGCCGGCAAAGTCCTCAAGGTCATCCTTTACGGCTCCTATGCCCGCGGCGACTGGGTCGAGGATCGCGCAAGCGGCTACCGCTCCGACTATGACCTTCTGATCGTCGTCAACACCAAGAGCTTTGCCGAGGAGCACGAGCTGTGGGAGGCGCTGGAGGAACGGCTGCTGCAAGAGCAGATCAGCCACCGGATCGAAACGCCGGTGATTCCGATCGTGCACTGCCTTTCAGACGTCAACGATCAGTTGGCACGCGGCCGGCCGTTCTTCACCGACATCGCCAAGGACGGCATCGTGCTCTACGAGGAGCCCGGTCATCCCCTCGCCCAGCCGAAAGCGCTGACATCAGAAGACGCCAGAGCCGAAGCGCAGCGGCATTATGACCAGTGGTTTGTAAGCGCTGCGGAGTTTCTCGACGGTGCTGAATTTTACTTAGGTCGGGGCAGCATGAACAAAGCGGCTTTCTTGCTTCATCAATCATGCGAGGCGTTCTACCACTGTGTCCTCTTAGTCCTAACCCTCTACAGCCCAAAATCGCATCGCATCAAGGTGCTGCGCTCGCAAGCTGAAAGCGCTGATGCGCGGCTCGTTTCCGCCTGGCCGCGCGACACTCGCTCTGCCCGCCGCTCATTCGAACTGTTGTCCCGGGCTTATGTCGAGGCGCGATACTCGTCGAAATACGCGATCAGCAATGATGATCTGCAATGGCTTGTCGCGCGCGTGAAGGACCTGCAGGCGCTTGTGGAGACGATCTGCAAGGAACGTCTTCGCGGATGAAGCCAGACCTCGCACGAAAAGCGCAGTTCCAAACGAAGCGCTGCCCCTAACCGCAGACGAAAGAGCTCCGCACATTGAGAAAGCCAGCCGCGCGCTCGAAAAGCTCGTCGATCGGATCGAACCCGAGAACGAAAGCCTTACTCGCAAACTGTGGGGCCCCGGCGACGACATCGACAATCATTTCTTCCAAGATGGGATGCTACCGATGACGCTGGATTAGACTACTTCATCCATGCATTCCTTGTACATCGTGTGATCGATATAGCTGTGGAGGCCGACAAGCGGCCGACCTGCCATCGAATTTCTGAACACGACACCGTCTGTCACGCCGGGAAACCAGGTTTCAAGTGTCTCAGACAGCGGCAATGGAATCGATTGGTGACCTGCTGTAAGGTAGGACATCGCACTCCCGGAAGGACCGGGCATGAGTTCGCTGTCGTGAAATGAGATTGTCGATCTGACCAGCAAAATGGGTGATGCCAGAAGCGGTCACGGACGCTTCAGAAAGGTCAAGATCAAGTGGGCCACCTTCTCAGGGGCTTCCCAATGGATGTTATGGCCTTGGCCGGGAAGAGAAATGAACTCGGCGCCGACGATCGCATCTTTCATCTGGGCCTGATGCTCTTCAGTCGCGATCATGTCCTCCTCGCCCCGCAGGATGAGCGTCAGCGCGGAAATATCCTGCAGCAGCGGCGACGGATCATAGGCAAGCTGCTCGTAATAAATCGAATGCCAGATTCGTGACGGCACCGCGGCGCTTTCGCGTCGCGCATGGGCGAGAAAATTCTCGTCGACCGGGACTGCGCCAGAACACCATTCCCGGATGAATGCGCTTTCTGGATCGATCGGATCGCGGAGCATGTGGATGTTTTCCCACAACCACCCCCGACGTTCGCGCAGCGCGGCGGATGTGGACATAAGAACGACTTTTCGGACGAGATGGGGCCACCGCTCAGCAATCGCTTGCGCAAGCCGCCCTCCAAGCGAATGGCCGACCACGTGCGTCGGCACAAGGTCCAGAACCTCTATGAGAAACCGGACATCATTCGCCATCTCGGGAATAGTGTAGCAACCCTCAGGCTTGTCCGAATTCCCATGACCCCGCAGGTCTGGCGCTACGACGCGAAAACCCGTCGCCAGATACGGCGCGGTGAGGCTCCAGCTTCGGGCGCTGTCCGTAAACCCGTGTAGCAAGAGGATGGGCACGCCGCTAGGGTCGCCCAACTCGATGTACGCGAGCCGGAGCCCGTTCCCCAGCACGACAGCACGCTTAAGCCCTGAAAAATGCTCTTGGGAAATCGGTTCAACCACACTTTCACCTTCAATGTTGAATTCATGTTGTTTCCGTGACTGTGGCGATTGTAGCGTCCGCTTCGGGGCAAAATCGGGACATTCCGTCTGCCCCCTCATCTGTGACCGCTTAGGTCCGCCACCTATTCTGATTAGGTGTGGCCAGCTGGCATCTTGCTCCGTTTGTCGCTCCCTCAGGCCCAGCCGGATTTCCCCGTGATCTAATGGCGGCGTGATCGACCTGATGGTGCAGGAGTTCATACTGCCCTTCGGTCGAAAACGCGAAGAAGGGGTCGGGGGCCGGCTGTCGCACCACTTCCCAAAGGTAGCCGCCAAGAGCATCTGCCGCCGCGACCGATGCCTTGGCGCGGGACATCTCCGGCTCGAAGCCGTTCGTGAAGAGAACGATCTGGCTGACAAGACTGCGGGTGTCGCCGTAGGGGATGAAGCGGAGGTAGCGCAGCTCGAGGTCTACGCTAGCCTGCCTATTGTCCGCGAATTTTTCTGGCTGCAACTGCCCATGCCGCCGAACTTCACTTGCATCGTGCCGACCTGGCAGGCGTTATGTCAGATTATAATTCGACAGCCTGCTTCGAAGGATTCCGTGCCTCAAATCTCGGATGGGATTTGTGATTTCTCATTGAAGCTGTCGAAACGCGCCACATTTGATCGTCTGTATCAGGAAGGGAGAGCCGGATGAGCGTGATGGACGACGACCTCAAGATCTTTGAGGCAGAGGGCGCGCCGCCGCTGCCGGCCGCAGCATCCGCAGGTTTCGTCGAGCATGATGGTGCCAGCATCTGGTACGCGACCTACGGGAACGGTCCAGCGGTGATCCTGCTGCATGGCGGGCTTGGTAACAGCGGCAATTGGGGCTATCAAGTGCCGGCATTGATCGATTCCGGCCGGCAGGTTGTGGTCATCGACAGCCGTGGGCATGGCCGCAGCACGCGCGATAGCCAGCCGTATGAGTACGGGTTGATGGCAACGGACGTTCTGGCGATCATGGATCATCTAGAGCTTTCCAAAGCAGCCCTCGTCGGCTGGAGTGATGGAGCCTGCACGGCACTCATCCTTGCCGATCAGCATCCGGACCGCGTCTCCGGCGTCTTCTTCTTCGCGTGCAATATGGATCCGAGCGGCACGAAAGAGTTTGTCGCGACACCGGTCATCGATCGGTGCTTCAGCCGGCACAGGAAGGACTATGAGGCTCTATCGGCAACACCCGATCAGTTCGATGCCTTTGTTCGAGACGTCAGCAGGATGATGGCGACCGAGCCCAACTACACAGCGAGCGATCTCGCGCGGATCAAGGTGCCAGTCGCGGTCGTGCTGGGTGAGCGCGACGAATTCATCAAGCCCGAGCATGCCGACTATCTCGCGCGCAATATCCCTGATGCCGAGCTCATCCTGCTGCCCGATGTCAGCCACTTCGCGCCCCTGCAGCGGCCCGAGCACTTCAATCGTGAAATTCTCAGCTTTCTTGATCGGCTCGCCTAGTTCAAAGGCCGATTTCGTGCGCCCAGGGCGGGTTGGCGCCGGCGCGCGAAACGGTCACGGCCGCGGCCTTTGCCCCAAGCGACAGGGCATTGTGCAGCGCCGTTTCGTCGAGGGAGGCAACCTGCGCCTTGGTCAGCAGATTGTCCATCTTCAGTGAAGCGAGGATGCCCGCATCGAATGTATCGCCAGCTCCAACCGTGTCGACCACAGTGACGCGCTGGCTCGGCACAACGACCTTGCGATCCTTGGTGTAGCCCGATGCGCCTTCCGCGCCCTTGGTGATGACGACGAGCTTGGCGCCATGCTTCAGCCAGTGGGCCGCCAGATCGTCATGGCTGCCTTCAAGGCCAAACCATTCGAGATCTTCGTCGGAAAACTTGACGATATCGGTTTTCGCCGCCATGCGCTTGATGCGAGCCATGTGGGCTTCCTTGTTCTTGATGAAGCCGGGGCGGATGTTCGGATCGAGCGAAATGACACGCTTTGCAGCCTCGCGATCGAGCAATGTCTCGTACGTCTCGCCGCAGGGACTGGGAATCAGGCTGATCGCGCCGAAATGTAGCGCCTCGCAGTCGTCGTCGAGGACCGGAAGGTCGTCTGTGGTGATCATGCGGCCGGCCGTGCCTTCATCGTAGAAGGCATAAGTCGCCTGACCGTTCACAAGCTTAACGAATGCGAGTGTCGACGGGCGGGGCGATATGGCGCAAAGGCTGAAATCGACGTTGCTGGCGACCAGCGTCTCGCGCAGAATATCGCCCATCATGTCATCGGCGATGCCGGTAAAGAAAGACGTCGGAACGCCAAGCCTGCCGAGCGCAATCGCCGTGTTGAAGATCGCTCCACCGGCATAGGGGGCAAAACTCTTCTCGCCGAGCGTCGTCTCCCGCGGCAGCATGTCGATCAACGCTTCGCCACAGCACAAAATCATTCGGGCCTCCCAACGTATCGGTGAATTTCGGTCTTCAATCGATTAAATAATTTCGTGACAAAAGCAAAGCCGCACTTTGCCTATCTGTCCTTAAAGCGACGAAACGCCGCCGTTGCGGCCCGACCAGGCAAGCGGCGCGTCGAGAAAGGCTTCCACTTCGCCAAGCGTCTTCTCGTCGAAAAGCTTCTGCGTTTTCGCAACGGCCAGAACGTCACGCCAAGTGGCGATGTAATGCAGCTTCACCTTCCCATCGGCAAAGCGTAGCGCGCCTTCGTCAAAGATGCCGTAGTAAAAGAGTGCAATGCCGTGATCAACGATGCCGCCAGCCGCGCGGATGGCATCGATGAACTTGAACATGCTGCCGCCCGCCGTCGTCAGATCCTCGATGACAAGGACACGCGAACCCTCCGCCATATTGCCTTCGATCTGCGCATTGCGGCCATGGCCCTTCGGCTGCTTGCGCACATAGATCATCGGCAGGCCGAGACGATCGGCAAGCAACGCGGCGAAGGGAATCCCTGCCGTCTCGCCGCCGGCAATGCAGTCGAACTGCTCGAAACCGGCGTCACGAAGCACGACGCCCGCGGCGAAGTCCATCACCGTGGAACGGATTCGCGGGAACGAGAGCAACTTGCGGCAATCGATATAGACCGGGCTCGCCATGCCGGATGAGAGCTTGTAGGGCTGGGCGGCGTTGAAATGGACCGCCCTGATTTCCCAGAGCATCTTCGCCACCAGTTCGGCCATGACGGCGCGGTCGGGAAATGTCGTGTGGATCATCGCTCTCTCCTTCGCTTGAATCCATGGGGCAATAGCAGCAAGCGCCAAAAGATTCCAGAACTGCGAGGGTCCGGCTTCAAGAATAGCAACGAATGCGTCAACTCGTCCAAACATTTCCGATTGTGCGATGGCATGACAGGAATATCGTAAGACCATGGAACATACCGAAATCTTTCAGCGTCTGGGCGTGGCGCTTGCAATCGGCCTGCTTGTCGGCGTCGAGCGGGGCTGGCAGGAGCGCGACGTGCGGGCGGGCGGCAGAACAGCAGGTATCCGTACATTCGCCCTCACCGGTTTTCTCGGCGGAATAGCCGGGACGCTGCACTCTATGATAGGTCCCTTCCTGCCGGCTACGATCGCGGCGCTGCTTGGCCTCGTCTATATAGCGGGGAACTGGCAGGAGACGCAGGAAGACGAAGATTACAGCATAACCTCGGTCGTGGCTGCGCTGGCGGTTTTCGGGCTTGGCGTTCTTGCGGCTGTCGGGGACATCGTGACTGCGGCTGCGAGCGGCGTCGTGATGACCATCATTCTTGCGGCACGCCATAGCCTGCATGGCTTTCTGAGAGGTCTGACCTGGCCGGAGCTTCGCTCCGCGCTGGTGCTGCTAGCCATGACCGTGGTTGCCCTACCGCTGCTTCCGGACAGGCCCCTCGATCCTTGGGGCGCGCTCAACCCTTTTTCCCTTTGGGTGCTCACCATTACCATCGCCGCACTTTCCTTTGCCGGCTATCTCGCCATCAAACTCACGGGCACGAGCCGCGGCATCCTATTGGCAGGTGCAGCCGGGGGATTGGTTTCCTCCACTGCGCTGACGCTCTCCTTCGCCCGTTACTCCAAGCAGGCGCCGCAAGGTTCGACACACCTGGCCGCCGGAGCGGCTGTCGCCGGCGCCTTGTCCTTTGCGCGTGTTCTTGCCATCGGCAGCGCCTTGTCGCTCGACTTGCTTCCTCTGCTTTCGGCCGGTCTGGTCCCGGCGATCATCGGCTTTCTGATTGCGGGCTTCTTCTGGGTCTGGCGTTCCGGTGCCGCGAAGGAGGTGCCGCAAATTGAGTTGAAGAACCCGTTCGAACTTCGCATGGTCTTCTCCTTCGCCGCGCTGCTCGGGTTGATCAGCCTGATATCGAAGATGGCCATCGACTATATCGGCGCGTCGGCACTTTACGCCGTGGCCGCGATCTCCGGGCTGGTCGATGTGGACGCCATCACACTTTCGACGGCGCGCCTCATGGGCACGGCGATCAATGCCAAAACCGCCGCCGACGTCATCCTCATAGCCGTCGCTGTCAATGTCGTGACAAAGGCAGGGCTGGCCTTTACCGCCGGCAAGCGGGAATACGCCATAGCCTTGGCGTTGGCGTCAGCAGTCGCGATCGCCATGGGAGGCATCGCATATTTCATGCTTCGCAGCTTCATGCCCGACTAACACGACGGGTTGTCGAGAAGCCGGCCGATATCGGCCGGCAACATTCTCTTGTAGAGCGCGATCGCGCTTCGCCCCTCTTCCTCGCTGACGGAGATCGAATAACGTACCGCCGCTGCAAGCAAATGCATCGTCAGCCGCGCAATCGCCAGCAATTCGCCTCCTTCGCGAGCCGGCCACAGTTTTTCCAAGACATGGAACAGTCTTTGCGAGTGAAACTCCATATCCTCGGCATCGACCTGCTGCAGCAGCTTGTCGGCCTGCGTCGCATGCCAGATATCGCGCATGACCGGCTCTCTGCGAAAGAAATCGAAATATTGATCGACGATGTTGCAAAGCGCGAGCTGCAGTGTTGCGGTGCTCGTCACCTTGGCGAGCTCTTCTTCTACGCAGTGCCTGCCCTGCTCGTTGAAGCGTTCGGCGAGCGTCCGGATGATGGAGCTCTTGTCCGGGAAATACTGGTAGAGAGCGCCGAAGGAAAGCTCGGCCTTTTCAACGATTTCGCTCATCTTCAACGCGTCGCTGCCATTCTTTTCGATCAGTTCCGTCGCCACCGACAAGATCTTCTCGAAGCGTTCACGACCCCGCTTCTGGCGCGGGATGCGTCGGGGCTGACCGGCCGTTTGCAATCCTGGTTTACGCCTTACCACGGTCTGTTCCGGCATCCGGCACTCCATTTTTCTATTGACGGGCAAAATAAGAGAGTTTATCTCATTATGCAAATACGAGAATTTCTCTTGTTTTGTGGAAGGAGCAGTCAAATGCAGAATTCCGAAATCATCGTAGTCGGCGGCGCGGGAAAAACAGGCGGGCGCGTCGCTTCCCGCCTCAAGGAGCGCGGCATCAGGTCGCGCTTGGCTTCGCGCTCCACGACACGTCCCTTCGATTGGGAGAATCAAGCAACCTGGCCAGCGGCGCTCAAAGGCGCCACCAGCGCATATGTCACCTTTCAGCCCGATCTCGCCGTCGCCTGGGCGGCCGACGCAATCGGCGCCTTGGCGAAAATGGCCGTCGATTGCGGTTTGCGCCATATCGTACTCCTCTCCGGCCGCGGTGAAGACGGTGCCGAGCGCAGCGAAGAGATGCTCAAGGCCGCCGGCATCGGCTACACGATCCTGCGAGCATCCTGGTTCTGCCAGAACTTCAGCGAAGGCGCGTTCAGGGATTCGATCGCTTCGGGAGAGCTCGTCCTGCCCGCGGGTGAGATCGAGGAGCCCTTCACCGATGCCGACGACATCGCCGATGCTGCCGTTGCCGCGCTGACCGACCAGCGGCACCTCGGCAAAACATACGAATTGACGGGGCCGAGCGCGCTTACCTTCCGCGAAGCGGTATCGGAGATCGCAACGGCGACCGGCCGGACCATCCGCTACCGCAAGGTTTCCATGGATGACTTCAAGGTCGGGCTCTCTTCGGCCGAGCTGCCGGCAGCAATGATCGATCTTCTCGAAGAGCTCTTCGGCAAGGTTCTCGACGGGCGCAATTCGCGCGTCATGAACGGCGTTGCCGAAATCCTCGGCCGGCCGCCGAAAGACTTCAGCCAATATGCCCGCGAGACAGCGGCGACCGGCATTTGGGGGACATGAACATGGGAATGATCCTCAACGTCACCCTTGTCGCCGCTGCAATCGGCAGCGGCCTTGTCGCCGGCATCTTCTTTGCCTTCTCGACCTTCATCATGCCCGCATTTGCCCGCCTTGCGCCGGAGCAGGGCATCGCGGCAATGAATTCGATCAACGTGACGATCCTGCGCTCGCCGTTCATGCTCGTCTTCATTCCAACTGCCGTCCTGTCCGTCCTGATCGCCGTCCTGGCGGTCATCGACTGGCGGGGTAGCGCAGGCATTTGGATGCTGGCTGGCGCCGGGCTTTATGTTATCGCATCCTTTATTTCGACGATCGCCTTGAACGTGCCGATGAATGACGCCCTGGCAAAGGTCAGCGGCAATGGCCCGCAAGCCGTCAGCGTCTGGAATACCTATCTGAAGGATTGGACCTGGTGGAATCACGTCCGCACGATCGCGTCCCTGCTTTCGGCAGTTGCCTTCGTCCGGGCCGTGATGATCCTCTGATGGAAGCGTCTGGACGCATTCACCTTAGCGCTCGCAGGCGACGAGACGGCTGGCCGCGTCCTGCCTGAAACGACCCTAGAAAAATCGAACGATCAAGAGCGCTCGACGTCCCAGTGCAGCGGGAACATCGGATCGAACACCGTCACCGTACCGGCACCGGTTTCGATCTTCGTCGGAAACGCCACGGGCGCTTCACGCTTCATCAGCGTGACGCGCTCGTCGTTCGGCAAAAGGCCGTACCAGGCCGGGCCATTCAGCGAGACGAAGGCTTCGAGCTTGTCGAGCGCACCCTCCTGCTCGAAGACATGGGCAAGGCAACTCATCGTATTGATGGAGGTATAAATGCCGGCGCAGCCGCAGGCGCACTCCTTCAGTGGATCGATATGCGGTGCAGAATCAGTGCCGAGGAAGAAGCGCTTGTCGCCGCTCACTGCGGCTGCACGCAGCGCCAGGCGATGGTTTTCGCGCTTGGCGACCGGCAGGCAATAATAATGCGGCCGCACGCCGCCAACCAGGATTGCATTGCGGTTGATGATCAGGTGGTGTGTCGTGATGGAGCCTGCGAGATTGGCTTTCGACGACTTGATGTAGTCGATGCCGTCTGCCGTCGTTACGTGCTCCATCGTGACTTTCAGATCCGGCAGGCGCCTCAGCAGAGGATCGAGCACCGTTTCGATGAATATGGCCTCACGGTCGAAGATATCGACCTCAGGCGTCGTAACTTCACCGTGCACGCAAAGCGGCAGGCCGATCTTGGCCATGCGCTCCAGCACCGGCATGGCCTTTTCCATGTCGCGCACGCCGCTATGGGAATTGGTGGTCGCACCCGCCGGATAGAGTTTCACAGCCGTGATGAGACCGCTTTTTTTGCCTTCCTCGACATCGTCCGCACTCGTATGCTCCGTGAGGTAGAGCGTCATCAGCGGCTCGAAGCGATCGCCGGTCGGCAATGCCTCGATGATGCGCGCGCGATAGGCTTTCGCGTCCGCCGTCGTCACCACCGGCGGCACGAGGTTCGGCATGATGATGGCGCGGGCGAAATTGCGGCTGGTATCGCCGATCACACCCTTAAGCATCGCGCCATCGCGCAAATGCAGGTGCCAGTCGTCAGGGCGGCGGATGGTGATGGACTGCATGCGCTACAACTCCGGCAAGGCGGCCTTCAAGGATTTCGCCCCGCGCATTATCATCCCGGCACGGCTCATGGCAAACATTTTGCCGCTTCAATCGTCAGGCGATCTCAAGCGTCACATCCGCGCGGCGGCGGTTTTCCAGGACGAGCCTGCCATTCGGCAGGTCATTGCCATAGACCTTGGCACTCGCCTGCTCTTGCGTCAGCTTGTAGCCGCGCCAGCGGGCCAAGAGCCGCTCTTCGAGCACCTCGATGGGCGGTGCAAGCATGATGGAGTAGTCGAAGATATCCTCAAGCTCCGCCCACTTGCCCTGGCTGAACAAAAGGTAGTTGCCCTCGACGATGATGAAGCGATGTTCCGGCGAGACGACGCGGGCCGATGCGATCGCGATCTCGCGCAACCGGTCGAAGACCGGGATCAGCACTTCCTGGTCGGCTGAACGCACGGCGCGGATGATGTCTAGAAAGCCACGGACGTCAAAACTCTCCGGCGCGCCCTTGCGGGCGAGCAGACCGCGCTCGCTCAGAACTGCATTGTCCATATGAAAGCCATCCATCGGCAGCACTTCGGCAGTTTCTCCGCGCGCTGTTATCGCATCGGCGAGACTGTCTGCCATGGTCGACTTGCCGGCGCCGGGCGGACCGGCGATGGCGATCAGGAAGCGCTTGGCGTCGCCGGCGCGGGTGACCACCTCGCCGGCGATTTCTGCGATGGTCATGCTCATGCAGGAACCGGATCCGTGGGGACCGTCTTGGCGCCGGTCATGAATGCCACGGCGTCGGACATGGTATATTCCTTCGGGTTGATAACCGTCAGGCGGCGGCCAAGCCGGTGGATGTGGATACGGTCCGCGACTTCGAAGACATGCGGCATGTTGTGCGAAATAAGCACGATCGGCAAGCCACGGGAACGCACGTCGAGGATCAGTTCCAGCACGCGACGGCTTTCCTTCACTCCGAGTGCGGCTGTCGGCTCATCCATGATGACAACCTTGGAGCCGAAAGCGGCCGCGCGTGCAACCGCCACACCCTGGCGCTGGCCGCCGGAGAGCGTTTCGACCGCCTGATTGATATTCTGGATCGTCATCAGGCCCAGTTCAGAGAGTTTGGATCGGGCGCGTTTTTCCATCGCCGGCCGATCGAGCATGCGGAACCAACTGCCGAGCACGCCCGGCCTCCTGATCTCACGGCCAAGAAACATGTTGTCGGCAATCGACAAGGCGGGGGAAAGCGCAAGGTTCTGATAGACGGTCTCGATGCCCGCCTCTCGCGCCTCCATCGGCGACCTGAAGTGGACCGACTTGCCCTCCAGCGTGATCTCGCCCTCGTCGGGAGTAACTGCACCGGAAATCGCCTTGATAAGCGACGACTTACCCGCGCCGTTGTCGCCGATGACGGCGAGGATTTCGCCTGGATAGAGGTCGAAGTCTGCGTTGTCGAGCGCGGTGACGCGTCCGTAGCGCTTGACGAGGCCGCGGGCGGTAAGGATGGGTTCAACAGCCATGATTACACCGAAACCTTTCTGATCCACTGGTCGATTGCGACAGCGGCGATAATGAGCACGCCGGTCAGCAGGACTTTCCACTGGGGGTCGGCTCCGAGCATGTTGAGCCCCATGGACACGACGCCGACGATCATCGCGCCGAACAAGGTGCCGAGGATGGAACCGCGGCCGCCAAAGAGCGAGATACCGCCGATCACGGTGGCGGTGATCGCCTGCAGGTTAAAATCGGTGACCGCAGAAGACGGCGAGATGGATCCGTTGCGGCCAATCGATACCCAGGCTGCAAAGGCTGCGATGACGCCCGAGATTGCATAGACAGTGAGCAGTACGCTCTTGGTCTGGATGCCGGAGAGCTTTGCCGCCTCCGGATCATCGCCGACCGCATAGACGTGCCTGCCCCAGGCCGTGTGGTTGAGAACATACCAGAGTCCAAGCACCAGCAGCACCATGGCAATGACGCCGAGCGTCAAGACCGCATTGCCGACCTTGAAACTGAGCGCGAAGAAATGCAGCAGCGGCGCTTGCGCATCCACGTCCGCATCGCGGATCGTCTCGTTTGCCGAGTAGATGAAGTTCGTCGCCATAACGATATTCCACGTGCCGAGCGTCACGATGAACGGCGGCAGCTTCATGTAGGCGACGAGAAAACCATTGAGCAGCCCGCATAGGCCGCCGACCAGCATGCCGAGCATGACGGCAATCGGCGTTGGAATTCCGTAGGTGATGGCACAGTTGCCCATGATCACGGCGGAAATGACCATGATGACGCCGATCGAAAGATCGATGCCGGCGGTCAGGATGACCAGCGTCTGCGCCGCGCCGAGGATGCCGACGATGGCGATCTGCTGCAGGATGAGCGTGAGCGTGTAGGACGAGAAGAACCGCCCACCGATCGCCATGCCGAAAATGATGATCGCCAGCACCAGCACGATCAGCGGCACCGCTGCCGGCGTCGAGTGCAGGAAGTGCTGCGCACGTTTCAGAAATGAGATGTCCTGGTGTTCGAACGACGCGACATTCTTGTCGCTGCCGTCAAGAACCCGTTCGAATTCCTGTGCTCCGGTCATTTTTTCTCCTCCGCTTTCGCGCCGAACCGCGCGCGGAAGCTATTGCCCATATTGCTCCGGTCTTCGTACGCCGGTTCATGAGGCAAGAGCTTATCGTCTGTCGAAAACGGCCGAGGATCAAGCCCCGGCCGTCGTTATGGCTAGATAGCCAGGCTCAGCCCCAGCACTTGTCGGTGCCGACCTTGGTATCGATCGATTCGACGCCGGAAACCGGCTTGTCTGTGACGAGCGAAACGCCGGTATCGAAGAAGGACTTGCCTTCGGTCGGCTTCGGCTTTTCACCGCTATCGGCGAACTTCTTGATCGCCTCGACGCCCAGAGCCGCCATCATCAGCGGATACTGCTGGGAGGTGGCGCCGATTACGCCATCCTTGACCGACTGGACGCCCGGGCAGCCGCCGTCAACCGATACGATCAGCACATTGCTCTCCATTCCCACAGCCTTCAGCGCCTGGTAGGCACCAACGGCGGCCGGTTCGTTGATCGTGTGGATCACGTTGATGCTGGGATCCTTCTGGAGAAGGTTTTCCATGGCCTTGCGGCCGCCTTCTTCGTTGCCGTTGGTCACGTCGTGGCCGACGATGCGCGGATCGTCCTCGTCGCCGATCTTGTTCGGATCCTTGGGGTCGATGCCGAAGCCCATCATGAAGCCCTGGTCGCGCAGAACGTCGACGGTCGGCTGCGACGGCGTCAGATCGAGGAAGCCAACCTTGGCATCCTTGGCTTTGTCGCCCAGCGTTTCCTTGGCCCACTGACCAATCAGCTTGCCGGCGAGCAGATTGTCGGTCGCAAAGGTCGCGTCAGCGGCATCGGCGGGATCGAGCGGCGTGTCGAGGGCGATGACCAGCAGGCCAGCGTCGCGCGCTTTCTTGACCGACGAAACGATGCCCTTGGTATCCGATGCAGTGATCAAAATGCCCTTAGCGCCATCGGCAATGCAGCTTTCGATGGCAGCAACCTGGCTTTCGCTGTCGCCGTCGATCTTACCGGCGTAGGACTTCAGCGTAACGCCGAGTTCCTTCGCCTTGGCCGTCGCGCCTTCCTTCATCTTGACGAAAAACGGATTGGTGTCCGTCTTGGTGATGAGGCAGGCCGAAACATCCGCGGCCATGGCCGGAGCGGAAAAAGCAACGCCGAGTGCAAGCGCGCCGAAAGCCAGAACTGATTTCTTCATGAACTCCTCCCAGAGATTAGCCGGAACGCCCCATGGCATACCGGAATTGAGACACGGGACGACACCTCAGAGTCAGTCAAGGCCTCCTCCGAAGCCGTCCCACACTGTTGACGACCGCAATTAAGAACGAAAAGAAATTCGCTTGTCAATAAATAAATCCAATTGAATTATTAATTCCATGTGGCATGTTGATCCCAAATCAGGCATAGGCCAATGAACGGGAGGAGTGGGCCAATGTCGTCCTTGGACGGTCCGACGCACGCGCCGGGCACACCACCTATTCTAAATCCGGCGGGAGGCGCGAACCAGGTCAGGGTGCGCGCCTATAACGAGCGGCTGGTCCTTTCGCTGGTGCGCCTTTACGGCTCGCTTTCGAAGGCCGACATCGCCCGCCGCAGCGGCCTTTCTGCTCAAACCGTTTCCGTCATCATGAGGGAACTGGAGAGAGAGGGGTTGCTTTCAAGAGGCGAACCCGTTCGCGGTCGCGTCGGACAGCCGTCGATCCCGATGCACCTCAATCCCGACGCCGTCTATTCCTTCGGTGTAAAGATGGGCCGGCGCAGCGCCGATCTGGTTTTGATGGATTTCGTCGGGCGCATCCGCATGCAGTTGCACCGCACCTATGCCTATCCCCTGCCCGACGAAATTCTCGCCTTCATCATTTCCGGCATCCGGGAGCTTGAAAGCAAGCTCGAAGAGAGGCAACGGAGCCGGATCGCAGGCATCGGCATTGCCGCGCCGTTCGAGCTTTGGAACTGGGCAGACGAGGTCGGTGCGCCCGCCGGCGCGATGGATGTCTGGCGCGGGTTCGACCTGCAGGCCGAAGTTGCCGCCAGCCTTTCACATCCGGTCTATCTGCAAAACGATGCCACCAGCGCCTGCGGCGCTGAGCTCGTCTTCGGCGTCGGCCCATCCTACCCGGATTTCGTCTATCTTTTCATAGGCTCGTTCATCGGCGGTGGCATCGTCCTCAACTCGGCGATCTTCTCCGGCCGAACCGGCACTGCCGGCGCGATCGGCCCGCTTCCGGTGCGCGGCAAGAATGGCGAGAACCGCCAGCTTCTCGACATTGCCTCGATCTTCGTGCTCGAAAACATGCTGCGCGAGAAAGGCATCGATCCTCAGCCGCTCTGGTATTCCGCCGATGACTGGGTGGACTTCGGCCCGCCGATGGAGACCTGGATCCAGGATACCGCGAAAGCCCTTGCGCAGGCGATCGTTGCCGCCGCCTCGATCATCGATTTCAGCGCAGCCGTCATAGACGGCGGCTTCCCCGGCTGGGTGCGCAAGCGTATCGTAAGCGCAACAATCCGCGAGGCCGCGAAACTCGACCTGCAGGGTGTTGTGATGCCAGAAATCATCGAGGGTGCGGTGGGGGCGCAAGCGCGCGCGATCGGTGGCGCGAGCCTGCCGATTTTCGCGCGCTATCTGACCGACCAGAATGTACTATTCAAGGAGATCGAAAATGCTGAAGGGACTTGATCCGCTCTTGAGTCCGCAACTGCTTTCGACGCTGCGCGAAATGGGCCACGGCGACGAGATCGCCATCGTCGACGGCAATTATCCGGGCCTCGAGCATGGGCGGCGCCTGATCCGTCTCGACGGCCATGGCATCATACCGGTGCTCGATGCGGTTCTGAGCGTGCTGCCGATCGACGATTTCGTGCCGGAAGCAATCTTCCGCTCGACAGTCAAGGCCGAGCGCGAAAAGCTCGATCCCGTGCACGAGGAGATCATCGACTGCTGCGCCAGGCACGAGCCGCATCGTCAGGTGACGCCGCTCGTCGGACAGGATTTCTATAACCGCGTTCGCGCCGCCCACGCCGTCATTCAGACTAGCGAGCCGCGTCTCTACGCCAACGTCATCCTGCGCAAGGGCGTCATCTACCCGAAGGCTGCCGGCGAAGGCGCCAGGGCCGAGGTCGAGCCATTCGACTATTGACCCTTAAATCTCGCCCGCCTGCGGCCCCCAGACATCCGTCAGCGCAAAGCCGTGTGGATGCGGATCGAAGGGGTCGAGCGCCACCTGCGACAGGCCGAAGGTGAAACCGCGGCCTGTGATCGTCGGGATAATGGCCGGGCGGCCTGCAACTTCGGTCACCGCTTGCAAGCCTACCTCGAATTCCGAGCCGATGATCGAGCGCGACCTGAAGATATCGCCGACCTTGGCCTTGCCGCGTGCATGGAGCGCAGTCAGGTTCGCCGAGCTGCCGGTGCCGCAGGGCGAGCGGTCGACGCGGCCCGGCCACATGGTCGTGCAGGTGCGCACCGCGCCATCCGCCTCGATATCGCGGAACATCACATAGGCAACACCCCAGATGGCCGGTATTTCCGGATGTATGACCGAGATCTCGCGATTGATGATCTCCTTGAGGATCATGCCTGCCTGAACGAGGCCTGCGGCATTCGTCTTCTCAATCGTCAGGTTGATCTGGCGGACGTCGATCAGTGCGTAGAAGATGCCACCATAGCAGATGTCCGCTTTGACCTTGCCCCAATGCGGCGTTTGGATCTCGACGTCCAGTTGATGGACGAAAGCCGGAACCATGGTGAGCCGCACCTTTTCGCAGCGGCCATCGTGGCAGGTTGCCACCGCCCTTACCAGACCGGCCGCAGTCTCCAGTGTGACGACGGTTTCAGGTTCCTTCATGTCGACGATGCCGGATTCGAGCAACGCGGTCGTGACGCAAATCGAATTCGAACCCGAACTCGCATGCGCCTGATCCGGCTGCAGAATGACGAAGGCTGCATCGGCATCGGGATGCTTGGCCGGCAAGAGCAGATTGACGGAGCCGATCGGCGCGCCGCGCGGCTCGAGGCAGAGGAAACGGCGAAGCTCGCTGCCCTTGGGATCGGTATTCAACCAATGAAGCTGCTCGGCAACGGTTTCGCCGGGAATTTTCGGCACACCGCCAATTGCGACCTTGCCGATCTCGCCTTCACAGTGAACGTCCAGAAGCTGGATGGTACGCTTCCACCTCATTTTATCTCCTATCAAACGTGACGGGTGACGCCGCCATCGACGCGGATATTCTGACCCGTGATGTAGCCCGCGCCGTCGGAAAGCAGGAAAGCCGCGGTCTTTGCGATCTCTTCCATGTGGCCGATGCGCTTCATCGGAATCTTGTCGGCGGTTTCAGGCTTGTGGTTAAGGCTGTCGATATAGCCGGGCAGGATGCAGTTCATGCGGATATTATCCGCAGCATAGCGATCCGAATAAAGCTTGGTAAAGGCGCCTGCCGCCGCGCGATAGGTGCAGGAAACGGGGAAGATCAGTGACGGTTCATAAGCGGCGAAGGTCGTGATGTTTACGATAGCGCCCTTGCCCTGCTTGAGCATGACGGGGGTCACGAGACGGGCCATACGCACCAGCGACAGGATCATCATGTCGGAACCAAGCGTCCACATCTCATCGGTGATGTCCAGGAGGTCACCCTTCGGCGGATGACCTGTGTGGTTCACGACAGCGTCGATGCGGCCATAAGTCTCCATCGTCAGGTCGAAAATCGCCTGGAGGTCTTCGGCCTTTTCCGCCACGCCGCGAGAGGCAACACCGCCAAGCTCGAGGGCGAGCTTTTCGCAGCTGTCGGAGGGCGACATCAAGGCCAGAAGATAGCCCTGCGCGGCCAGCTCGCGGGCAATCGCCTCGCCCATCCCGCGGCCGCCACCGGTAATCAGCGCTACAGGCTTCGTATTATCGGACATCGGTTCCTCCTAATATCGGTTTATACGGAAGGGGATCATGTCGACCGTTGGTTCGCGCCCCATCACCATATCGGCGATCAGCTGCGCTGTCGTCGCCGAAAGCGTCAGGCCGAGATGGCCATGGCCGGTTGCATACCATATCCCCGGCATCTTCGATGAAGGCGAGATGATCGGGATCGTATCCGGCAGCGCCGGGCGATGCCCCATCCATTCGGTTGCCTCTTCGATCTTCAAACCCGGCAGCGCACGCTGCGCATGGCGCACGAGCAATCGCGGGCGACGGAAATCCGGCGGCGCGTCGAGCCCCGCCAGTTCGACGTTGCCGCCGACGCGAATACCGCCGGCCGTCGGCGTCACCATGAAAGCCCGATGCGGCCAGATGACCGAATAGCGCATCGAGATTCCGGGCTTCATGATCTGCGTGTGATAGCCGCGCTCGGTCTCCAGAGGGATCGGCTCGCCAAGTTTTGCGGCAAGCTCGCGCGTGTGCACGCCGGCTGCCAGGATCACGGAATTAACCTCGATGCGGCCGCCGTCCTCGAGCAGCACGACAGCATTGCCCGCCGATTTGCGTTCGATATTGCGCACGACACCTGGGACAAAACGCGCGCCGGCCGCCTGAGCGGCGTCCGCAAGGTTGACCACCAATTGGTAGGGATCCCGGATCGACTTGTTGTCCGGCAAGAGCACGGCCTTGGCGATCGAGGGCGAAAGTTCCGGCTCGTAGTCGCGGATCGCTCCGCTGTTCAAGATCTCGAAATTGAAGCCGTAGCGCTGCATCAATTCGATATGGCCGTGGTCGGCAGAAAATTCGGCTTCCGTCTCATAGACGGCAAGGCAGCCCTCCTCCGTCATGAGATCCGGTGCGCCGATTGCCGAAAGCATGATCCGGAAATCGCCCAGCGCCCGGCGGGTCAGGCTCATGCCTGCATCTTCGATCCGGCGCAAACGGGACGGGCGGCCAGCAGCGAGGAAACGCAGGAACCACGGAAGTATTTTCGGTGCGTAAGACGGACGCAACCAAACCGGCCCTTCGGCATCTATCAGCCAGCGGGGGATTTTCTTCCAGGTCGCCGGACCAGAACCGGCGGCGAAATCGAGAGCGATGCTCGCCATATTCCCGTAGGACGTGCCACGGCCGGGCTCGCCCTTGTCGATCAGCGTCACCTGAAAACCGCGTCGCTGCATTTCGAAGGCGATCGATGCGCCGATTACGCCTGCGCCGACAACGGCGACCGTCTGCTTCCTTTCATTCGTCATATCATCATCCATCAACGCAAGGCCGGCATGACCTGCGTTGTGATATATCAGAAAGAGGTGAATGCCTATGAGGAATTTTATTGTGTCGGCAAACCGGCACCGACCGTATCGCCGACCGAGCCCGCGGTATTTTCCACCGACTGGCCGAAGCGCTTCAACTGGGCATCATAGTTGCGGCGGGTGCGTGGATCGAAGATCGCGATCGGGGTGCTCACGGCAACGCTGGCTGCGCTGCCGACCGTCTGCGCAGCGCCGATCGCAACCGCACCAACGGCTTCGCCAAGACCGACTTGCGAATCGGTGATCGTCTGGCCGGCGATCAGCCGGTCGCCGATCAGCTTCACGACTTCCGGACTTTCGGCGAATTTGCCGTGATTCAGCCTGTCGCCGCCCTTGAGCTTGGTGAGATCGAGGACGGTTATGCCCGCCGCCTCGAGCTTGCTGCGATAGGGTTCGGCAGAAGGATCGATCTGGCCGAGGCGATCGATATTGCCGGAGATGCGGCGCGAAAGCGCGAGCGCCCGGTCGTCGCGCGAAACGAAGATGGTAAAATGCGGTCTCTCCTTGCCGAGGCTCACGAATTGCCGCCCGAAAACATCAACGTCGAGATCGGGCGAGGCAAGGATGACGTTATTGATCTTGCTTGCAACATGCCCATCCCGGATTGCCATCTGGCGCAGCGCCTCGACGGTCAGCCAGGTGCCCATCGAATGCGCCATGATGGTGATATCGCTGACGGCTGGGTTCTGAGCGGTGCGGCGCAGCAGCTCTTCCAGCGCATCGCGGGAATAATTGGTGCTTTCCTTGTCGTAATTATAGTCGAAGATACTTCCACGCGACGGCCAGGTGAAGACGACCGGCGCCACGTCGGCATGCGAATCGTGAACGATCTGCGCGAAACGGTAAACGGAATCCTCGTAGAGATTGTTGAAGCCGTGGACGAAGACCAGCACGCGGCGGCTCTTCGGCATGTGATTCTTCAACCAAACCTCGCCTGCCCGCTCTCCTTCGAGCGGATCGACCGACACTGTGACGAAATCGCGAAGCGGATCTGCCGGCAGGCGCTTCGGCCATTGCACCTGACCTGCCTTGCGATTGGCATCCGGCGGTATCGAAACCTTGACCGCATTGACCATCAGGCCGGTGCCGCGCTCGCCGGAAAAGAGGACGGAGGGATCCTTGTCCTGTGCGCGCGTTGTTGCGACGAGAAGGTCGACTTTCGACGTGCCCGGCAGCACGGATCCAACCGGCGTCATCACGCCGATGTGCCGTCCGCCGCAGGCCGATAGCAGCAAGGCAGCAAGCGTCAGGCTCGCAAGCATCTTCCGCATGGCCCCCGATCCGTCAAACATCCCTACTCCAACATCGACACCTGGCTGAACGCTCTACGGCTGCCGCTCAAATAAGCCGCGGGCGCAAGGGGAGTCAAATAAGGCACATAGCCGGTTCGCTTCGCAAAAGATGGGCAGGGCGTTTTTCGGGGCTGAAAATAGAAAAGAGCCCGGCGCGGGAGGAGGTGCACCGGGCTCTTGATCCTGACTGGCAACTGGGAGGAGGAGTGTTACCAGTCTGCGTAAGAGCGCTGGGAGGAGGAGTGCGCTGCTTACGAAGCTATAAATAGCCGATTGATTTGATCGAGAATAGGGTTATTACCGCAATGCAGCAATGCACGCCACGCATGGCTCCCTATATGGCATCACGAAGACGCCTCATTTTGCAGCAATTTTGATCAATTGGTTAAAAATCATTCTGTCAAGTGCAGCTGGCTAACGCCGATTTTTCGCTTCGTCGCCGAAATCCGCCAGCGTCTTCCAAAGATCGGCAAAAAGCTCCCTCGCAAAAGCCTCGAGCTGGCCTTCTGGCGGACGTTCCTGCCAACGTTCTCCGCCGACACGCAATGCACCGATGACAATCGCAGAGAGAAGGCGCATGCGCGCCCGGACGTCCTTGCCTTCGCCGCCTCTTGCGACCATGGCTTCGGTCAGCTTGTGCTCAAGTTTTGCATATTTCATCTGATCGCGCGCTTTTAGCACGGGCGTGCGACGGATGAGTTCACCAAGGGCGAGACCACGTTCATTGGCGGAAGCGGCGACCGTTTCCACGATTGCTTCTTCAACGACCTTGAGCGGCGAGTCGCTCTTCGGCCTTGCGGCGATGGCAGCCATCAGCCGGTCGGCAAAGGAGTCCTGCCAGGCGAAAACGACCTCTTCCTTGGAGGGAAAATAATCGAAAAAGCTGCGCTTCGACACGTCGGCTGATTCCGTGATGTCCTCGATCGTCGTGGCGTCAAATCCACGTTCGAGAAACAGCGTCATTGCCGCCTGCTCGATACGCTCGCGCGTCTGGCGTCGCTTGCGCTCGCGGCGCCCTTCGGCGGTTCTGGTCTGTTTCGATTCAGCCATCTGCGTTCGATTGCATCAGCCGCCAATCTCCCCAGCGGCCGTTTTTACCTCCGCTTGCCTGCTATGATATTTGCAGCGCTCCCGCGACAGCTCAAGCGGCTTGCGGCGCGAAATTCTGTAGACTGCGGCAGGCGGCAGGTTCCGCATCGTGCCGCCGATATGCGTTGCCTTGAGTCCCATCCGGTCGAGGATTGGCCGCGGCACAGGGCAGCGTGGCCCGTAAGTGAATTGGTAAAACGCACCGCCTGGCCGCATGTAGCTGAAAGCGCCAGCGAGAATGGCGGTGATCTTGCGCGGCGACATCGAAAGCAACGGCAAGCCGCTCACCACTGCCCCAACTGGCTCGCCCTGGAAGATTTCGGCCTGTGCCAGATGCCCCGCATCCATCTGCAGGACACGGGCGGCCGGAAAGCGGGCCTTGAGGCCATCGATGAATTCCGGGCCATACTCGATCAACGTTAGATCCGCCTCTTTGAGGCCGCGCGCAAGCAGCGCCCTGGTGAAAACTCCCGTACCGGGGCCAAGTTCGATGATCGGCCCGTCAAGCGCGGCGATCTCCTTCGTCATCAGCTTGGCAAGCGAAACGCCGGAGGGAGCGATTGCAGCGACGCGAAGTGGATTGGTGATCCACGAACGGAAGAAGTGCAGGAAATCCGAGCATGCCATGTCTGCTGTCATGTTGATTGGCCCCACTTTTGAAATCAAACGCCCTTACCTGCCAGGCACCGCTTCCCGAACATCGATTTGCAGACGCCATCGGCAAAGGATCCCTTATTGCACTTTTTTATCTATTGCATTTTTGCACTTAGTGCAAGAGATGGTCGCGGGCAGATGCCGCCACACCAGCCGGCAAGAAATTCCCCACCGTCAATAAGAGCGTTACGGACTGCCAGATCGTTCGTAGACGGCGCGATAACCTTCGGACGAGGCGCAGGCATCATATTGCCTGCGCGCAGCGTCGCGCGAGAGCGCTTCGGCTTCGGCGCTATCATAGTCACCAGTCATCTGTGCACGCAGTTTGTACTGCTGCGCCGCTTCGCTATACATCGCGTTGGCTTCGCCGATGCACATCACGTGAGCAATGAACGGCGGATTGACCGGGCTTGCCACGGGATAGAGAACCGGCTTGGCGTCATAGGTGACACATCCGGCAAGAACGACCGCGACCGCCGCCATCGAAATCACAACCTGGGTTCTCGCCTTCATAATTCTCCCCGCGCCCCGCTCCGCACCACTTCGGCGCTGGACGACGATACCTGCGCAAGATTGCGCGAAACTAAGCAAGTTGATCGAGGACGGTCTCCCAACGCCTACACTTGCAGCCGCCCATTCGTCGTTGACTTCCCGGATGATGAGAGGAAAATGTCCTTATGCGTCCCAGGCAAACATAGGGAGTGCCTACGATGACGATCGCGGGGAAACTTCAGGACTATATCGCCGGTGAGGGTATCGCTTACGACACCGTCGCTCATCACCGCACTGCAACAACCAGCCAGTCGGCGCAAGCCGCACACATTCCGGGCAGCAGGCTGGCCAAATCCGTGGTCGTCCATCACGAAACGGGCTACGTCCTTGCTGTTGTTCCGAGCACACACCGGATCGAGCTCTCCACATTGCAGGATCTGATGAACAGGCGCCTTGGTCTCGCCTCGGAGGAGGAGGTTAGCTCGCTTTTTTCGGATTGCGACATTGGCGCGGTACCACCCATCGGATCTGCTTACGATGTGCCTGTCATCCTCGACGAGAGCCTCGGCGAGGCGAGTGACGTCTATTTCGAAGGCGGTGACCACAAGACACTGGTGCATGTCAGTGGGCCTAACTTTCGCAGTCTGATGAAAGATGCGCAAATCGCCCGCTTCAGCCACCGGCCGTAGATCACACAATCCCGGTCGTCGACAGGGTGGGCCCTCATTGACTTCATGGACAGCCGGCCGCAGATGAAGTGGCTGTATAACTTTTCCGATGAGTCGTCTAGGTTGTACGCCGGTGGAGTCAACGAGCAATTGCCGGAGTCAACCAACGTGAACGACAGCAACAAGAATCCAGAGCAGCTGGCGCGCGATCAGATCGACGAGTGAAGGGGTGACGTGTCTGCGGGCTCGGTCCCACGCCTCATGTCCTATGCCATGCCCAAGGGCGGCCAAGGAGTTAGATCGGCGCGGGGGCAGCCGTTTGGCGTTCGATGCGCGCCTGTGGGGCCGAAGCCGAACCACGGATCAGATTTTCCGTGAAGGCTTAGCCAAAGAACTCCGTACAACCAACTTCATGACACCCCGAACTTCTCAACCGTCGCGCCCGGCGCGCGGAAATATGTATATAATTCTGGTCACAAACCGGTCTTATGACCAATCAAATGAACAAAGCTTGACTTCATCCCAACCGCCATAGAGGCGTGTATGTCACGCCTTCTGGTGATCCGAAACTAACAAAGGTGATGTCATCGCCTGGATCGACATTATGCTTGGCAGTTACGACAACGAACTTTTGCGTATCGCCCCGGTTGGTCGCCAGAAAGCCTATTCCCGTATAATCGTCGCCGTTCTTCTGGACGAAAACGGCCGGCACACTCTTACGATATTTCTGCGCTACCTAGGTTGGGCCTAGCAAGACGTTGTCGAGGATGCGGAGCGAGATGATGTACGCGATCCGGGTCTTGTGCCACAGCGAAGGGGCCCGTTGGGAACGAGCACGCCGTTATCGGACACAAGCCCCCATTCGATGAGCTGATTGAGTAGCAAACCAACCACCTACATATTTTGAGTGGCTTGCGTCGCGATTTATAACTATCGCGTATATGAAACACGCGAAAGTTAGAAAATCTTGTTTTCTCGACATCGTAGATGCCAACTTTCCCGTATGTGAGATACGCGAAAGTTGGAAAATGCCGCTGCATCTGGTCGGAGAAAACATCGATAAGGCTCGTAGCCACTACCAGGCTGAGACGGGAAAACTCGTCCAGCTCATGCGCGGCATCTATGTCGATGCTGGCGAGGATATCGAGGCGACTGTGCTGAGACACGCCGTCCGGATCGCAAGATACCTCTATCCCCATGCCTACCTGTCAGCCGCAAGCGCCGTACTTCTGGGGCCAACGCGGGACGGTCGCCTGTTCCTCAGCGGGCGGCGGATACAGCGCACGCGCCTGCGGTCAACCAGGCCGGTGCCGCACTTGGCAAAGCGGTCGCTGGGAAATTCATCGAGCGGGCAAAAAAAGACGGGTCAGACTAGCGGAAGGGAGGAGGCCGGTTTGATCCGTTTGCCAGCGGATGACCGCCGGCGCCTTCTCCTGAGAATGTCGCAATCCCAAGCGAGGGGTTCTCGGTCGAACGTTCCGTTCACGCAGCAGCCGACGTGCGAGACGATGCAGATGCGGCGCGTCTCATGGCCATTGCTTTCCCACTATGTGTGCTTTTTGGCGATCAAGGGATCGTCCATTGCCTCAGATTGCGCCTGCAGCTCTTCCAGGCCTGAATTGATGAGGTCATGACCCGCGGCCGTTTTTTAGTCGTGAAAGACAAGCGGCACACGCGGGTCGGTTGCTTCGCACCAAAGACGGCGGACAAGCGCGATGCGGGATGCTTCGTCGCGATCGTCCTTTGGCTTCGAAGCGCGCGACGACGCCCATGTGCGTGAATGGGCACAGAAAAATAGCCCAAAGGGCTCTGCGTAAGTATTTGTTTTTATGGGAAGTAATGGCGCACCCGAAGAGATTCGAACTCCTGACCCCCAGATTCGTAGTCTGGTGCTCTATCCAGCTGAGCTACGGGTGCGTACCAAAGCGGCCGTGCCGCTTGCGTGGGCGATCCTCTAAAGCGTCCTTTTGGCGAATGCAATAGCAATTCGAAAAAAATCACGACTTTGGTTGCAGATGGCTGAGATGCGGAATTTGCATCACTTTTCCGCCTGGGTGCGCGAACGGTAGTCCTCCAGCGAAACCGGCCGGTCCGGGATTTCGATGCGGAACTGCGTGCCGGCCGCGGGCTTCTCGACGAGGGCGATCGTGCCGCCATGCGCCAGGACCAGTTCGCGCGCGATCGTAAGTCCGAGGCCTGTGCCGCCGCTGCGGGCCGAACCGCGGAAGGCCGCAAAGAGATTCTGCCGGGCCTTCATCGGCATGCCCGGCCCGGTATCGTCAACGATGATGCTGACGACGCTACCGACCCGCTGGGCCGATACAGTGATGCGTTTGACGCCGTCAGGGGCAGTTTCGCCGGTCAACGCCTGCAACGCGTTCCGGCAGAGATTGTGAATCACACGGAAGAGTTGCTCGCTATCGGCATCGATCTCTATGTCCGGCGGCATCTGCTCGGCAAACTCAACGCCGCTCTGCGGATCGATCGCCAGCATATCCCGAACGTCCTGCGTCAGATCGTAGAGCCTGACCCGCCGCCGGCGGGGCGCCGATTCGCTTGCCTGACCAAAGGAGAGCACTTCCGTCGTATAGCCGACCGCGCGATCGATGGTGCGCAGAAGCTTCGGTGCGAAGCTCTTAACCATCGGGTCATCGACATCTACGAGACGATCTGACATCAGCTGTGCCGAGGCAAGGATGTTGCGCATGTCATGATTGATCTTTGAAACCGCAAGGCCAAGTGCCGCAAGATTCTTCTGCTGCTTCAGCGTCTTTTGTAGTTCCATCTGCATTGCCGTCAGACGCCGTCCCGCGACCGCCAGTTCATCGCGCCCGCCATCGCCCACGAAGATATGCTGCGGGTTTTCCGGATCGGCCGAAAACTGCTGCATGTTGCCGGTCAGCCTGCGAATCGGGCGGATCAGGATGCGATTAATGACGAAGAAAATCAGCGTCGCGGTGAAGAGCGCAATCAGCACGGAGAGGAGCAGAACATTGCGTGCATAGACGAGCATCGCCGTGCGCAACGGCTTTTCCTTCATCAGCACTTCGACGCCCATGTTCGTCTCGCCGACCGGACCGTAAACGCGGATGATGCGGTTGCCGCCAAAAAGCAGCGTATCCAATGCGTCTCCCATGGAACTGATCGGCGTGGCCTTGGTCAGGTCATACTGCTCATCGACGGATGTCGGCATGCTGCTCATCGCCAGAAGCCTGGAGGTGCCTTCCTTGCGAAGAACGATCGCCTTCGTGCCGGTCGCCGCCAATGTTTCCTTCTGCAATGCGTACGGCAGTTCGACGGGCTGCAGGCCATCAATAACGATGGCGGCGGCAGCAGCCGTGTTCAGCTTGTCCTCCAGCCAGCGTATGCGCATGCTGGCGATGGAAGGGAAGAAGATCAGCACTTCGGCGAGCATGATGAACAGGACAGTCAGCCAAAGCAGCTTCCCCGACAGGCCGCCGAACGCACCCGCCGGACGGTTTGCGCCGTCCGCGGCGCTGTCGACAGTCGAATTTTCGCCTTGCTGTTGCTCCGGCATCGTCATTTCCGATCGGCTAAGCGCCTGAAACCAGACTTCTATATTAGCCGATCGAAGCGCGCTTTCAAATCTTCGCGAGCAATGCCAAGCCGCCACAAAAGAAAACGCCGCCCCAAGGCGGCGATTTCTGACTGTCGAAGATGCTCAGAATTCTTCCCAATTCTGCCCGGCAACCGCCGTGTTGCCGTTGAAGGCCCGCGACACGGTCTTCATCACACGGCGCGCCGGCGAGGCCACAGGGCGGTGTTCTTCGCTCCGGGCAACGGCGAGCGGCACTGCAGCAGCATTCGATATCCTGAAATGGGCAATAAGATTGACGAGACCGTCGGCTTCCGCGGAGAGCTTGTGGGTCGCCGCCGAGGTTTCCTCGACCATCGCCGCATTCTGCTGCGTCACCTGGTCCATCTGGTTTATGGCAGTGTTGACCTCCTTGAGACCGGTCGATTGCTCCTTTGCCGCGGTCGCGATCGAATGAATGTGATCGTTGATCGCAATGACGCGGGTTTCGATCTCGCCCAGCGCCTCGCCGGTTGCCTGCACCAGCTTCACACCGACATGAACTTCATCGCCGGATTTGGTAATGAGCGCCTTGATGTCCTTTGCGGCCGTTGCCGAGCGTTGGGCGAGTTCGCGAACCTCCTGCGCCACGACCGCGAAGCCCTTGCCTGCTTCTCCCGCGCGTGCCGCCTCGACGCCGGCATTGAGTGCAAGAAGGTTGGTCTGGAAAGCGATCTCGTCGATTACGTTGATGATCTGGCTGATTTCGCGCGATGCCTGTTCGATACGGCCCATGGCATCGACCGCGTTGCGGACGACGATGCCGGAGCGGCCCGCATTTTCCTTCGCTTCCGAGACCATGATGGTGGCCTCCTGCGCCCGTTCCGTCGAGTTCTGCACGACGGCAGTGATCTCGTCGAGCGCTGCGGAAGTCTCTTCGAGTGCTGCCGCCTGCTGTTCCGTGCGCCTCGAAAGGTCGTCACTGGCAACGCGGAGCTCGTTGGTGTTGCCGTTGATGGCTTCGGTGGTCTCGCGGATCTCGCGCATGGTCGTCTGCAGCGTCTGGAACGTGTTGTTGACGTTCTGCTGCAACTCGGCAAATGCGCCTTGGAAGTCGCCGCGCATGGTTTGTGTCAGATCGCCATCCGCAAGACTTGCAATGACGCGGCGGGTTTCGCCGACGCCGGCATCGACGCTTGAAAGCAGTGTGTTGATATTGCCTGCGAACTGATTGAGATTCTCGTCCTCATAGTCCTTTTCGATACGACGGCTGAAATCACCAGCAGCCGCGGCTGCGACCACGACGGACATGCTCGACTGCAGGTCGTCGCTCTTGGTGCGCATGGCCGCTTCCTGTGCATGCAGGCGCTTGATGGCCAAGCCGTTCTCCTTGAAGACGGCGACGGCGGCTGCCATCTCGCCGATCTCGTCCTTACGGCCGGCATAAGGCACATCCGCGTCGAAATTTCCGTTGGCGACCTCATTGATGGCGGTCGTTACACGCTTGATCGGACGGCTGAGATGACTGGTACCGATGTAAAAGCCCATGCCGACGCCCGTCGAAATGCCGACGCCGGCAATGGCAAGCACGAGCCAGAACAGCGAGGCACGGAAATCTTCGATCTCGGCGTCGACGGCCTGCAACTCAGCCTTGTCGGTTTTGACGATCGCATCGATCTCGGCCTGGAAGGCCTTTCGGTTCGCGCGGTTGGCCTCATTATTGCCTTGGGTGTTGGCGGCTGCCGACCCGACTTCAGTGCCGAGACGGACCGTTTCGGTGCGGAAGGTGCGAAATTCCCTGGCGCGCTCGACGAGCTTTCCGAAGCTTTCCTTCTGGCTTTCGGGAACGAGCGGCGCCCATCCGGCGATCACCTTGTCGATCTCGTCGAGATTCGCCATCAGCCCCTTGGCGAAGTTGCCGGTATCCTTGATTTCCTTCGCCGCGTAGATGCCGCGGGCTTCCATAACTGTCGCAGTCACGAAGCGGTTGAGCCGCTCGCCGGCATAGGCACGCTGTGAGGCGCTCTTGTAGGCGCTGAATTTGTTGTTGTACTCGTTCATGGCGACAAGGGCAGTTGCGCCAATCACAAGGGCGACAGCTGCCATAACGGAAACGAGCAAATTGATCTTGCCGCGGATTTTCAACGGAATGCCTCCTGAGGGTCTAACGACAGTCTGGAAAGCAAATTCCCAGCCGATAGAATGAAGATCGGCTAAATGTCTTAATGTTACATTTCGAATGCGATGGTTTAGTGCTACAAAAAATTACCCATATTATCCGCCCATCGACGCCATTCTTCGCAAAAATTGCATGGACTCGAGTAAAAATATCATCGATGGCATGTCTGCCACGCCAAAATCAGCAAAATTCAACTTTTCGACGTGTTCAACGCAATCGTTAACACCAGAATGCGAATTATTGCTGTCTGGCCCGGCCGAGAGATGATTAAACGGCGATAATTGACTCTTTGGGGCTTCATCCGTATAAGCCGCCGCACGTTCGGTCACTTCGGTCTTTGGCCTCGCCCGTTCGAAAAACAACGCTCCTTGCAATATGCAAATTCAAGAAGGGCCGCACTCCGCGGTGTTTAAATAAATGAAGCGTACCTACCAACCATCGAAGCTTGTCCGCAAGCGCCGCCACGGTTTCCGTGCGCGTATGGCTACCAAGGGCGGCCGCAAGGTCATCGTTGCCCGCCGCGCGCGTGGCCGCAAGCGTCTTTCGGCCTGAGGCCGGATTGCCCGATAACAGATGGCGGGCGAATTGACGACCACTGAAAAAAACACTGCAGGGCGGTTGAAAAGCCGCCCGCAGTTTCTTGCTGTCCGCAACGGCGAAAAACGCAAGGGCCGCCTCTTCCTGCTCGAGGTTCTCGACCGAAAAGAGCCCGAAACCGAAGCCCGCGTCGGCTTCACCGTCACAAAAAAACATGGCAACGCGGTCGAGCGCAACCGCATGCGCCGCCGCATCAAAGAGGCGGTGCGGCTTCATGTGGGGTTTGCAATGCAGCCCGGACACGACTATGTGGTTGTCGCGCGAAGAGACTGCCTGACAGCGTCCTTCAAGGAATTGAGCGCGGAGCTTAAGGCACGCGTCGAAAACAAGCCGAAACACAGGCGATCCTCCGACGGACGCCCCAGGAACGTATGATGCAAAACAACCGCAATTATTTCATTGCGATCGCTCTCTCGGTGCTGATCGTTCTCGGCTGGCAGTTTCTTTACATGAACCCGCGCATCGAAGCACAGCGCAAAGCGCAGGAAGCTCAGAAAGCGCAGCAGCAGAGCGAGCAAACACAGGCTCCTGCTGCAGGCGGCCAGCCCGCACCGCAGACAAGTGGCGCTGCCCCGACCGGCCAGGCCGCAGCGACCGCAACGCGCGAGGAAGCGCTTGCTAAGGCGCCGCGCATCGCCATCGACACCGAAGCGCTCTCTGGCTCCATCAACCTGGCAGGTGCTCGCCTCGACGACCTGAAGCTCAAAGGCTATCACGAGACGGTCGACAAGAGCAGCCCGATCATCACGCTTTTCTCGCCGGCTGACACCAAGGACGGCTACTTCACCGAACTCGGCTATATCGGCAGCGACCAGACCGGAGCAGTTCCCGGTCCCTCAACCGTATGGACGGCGCCTGAAGGCGCCAAGCTCACCGACAAGTCACCGGTGACGCTGACCTATACCAACGACAAGGGTCTGACCTTTGCGCGTACGATTTCGGTCGACGACCGCTACATGTTCACCGTCACGGACAAGGTGACGAATAGCGGAAGCACTCCGGCTTCCATTTCGTCCTACGGGCGCGTTACCCGCTACAACAAGCCGACGACTCCCTCCGTCTACGTCCTGCACGAGGGCTTCATCGGCGTCATCGGTGAAGGCCTGGTCGAGAGCAAATACTCTGCCGTCGAGGAAGAAGCCGTCACGCCCGCCAAGTCCACCGGCGGCTGGCTCGGCATCACCGACAAGTACTGGGCCGCAACGATCGTGCCGCCGCAGAAATCGGCTTATGAGGCCCGCTTCTCGCATTTCACCGATGGCCAGCCACGCTACCAGGCCGACTACAAGGAAGACGCGGTCACGGTTGGTCCCGGACAGTCGATCGAGCTCAAGAATCTCGTCTTTGCCGGAGCCAAGGAAGTTCCGGTGATCGACGGCTATGAGGCCTCCTACCAGATCCCGCGCTTCGACCGGCTGATCGACTGGGGCTGGTTCTATTTCATCACCAAGCCGATGTTCAAGCTGATGGATTTCTTCTTCCGCTACTTCGGCAATTTCGGCGTTGCAATCCTCATGACGACGATCGTCGTCAAGGGGCTGTTCTTCCCGCTCGCCAGCAAGCAGTACGCCTCGATGGCAAACATGAAGCGCGTGCAGCCGAAAATGGAAGAGCTCAAAGCCAAATTCGGCGACGACCGGATGGGCCTGCAGCAGGCGATGATGCAGCTCTACAAGGAAGAGAAGATCAATCCGATTGCCGGCTGCTGGCCGATCGCCTTGCAGATTCCGGTCTTCTTCGCGCTCTACAAGGTCATCTACATCACGATCGAGATGCGCCATGCGCCGTTCTTCGGCTGGATTCAGGACCTCTCGGCGCCCGATCCCACCACCATCTTCAACCTATTCGGCCTGCTTCCGTTCGAAGCGCCCGCCCTCCTGCATCTCGGCGTATGGCCGCTGATAATGGGTATAACGATGTTCGTGCAGATGCGCATGAACCCGACGCCGCCCGACCCAACGCAGGCGATGATCTTCAACTGGATGCCGCTGGTCTTTACCTTCATGCTGGCAAGCTTTCCGGCCGGTCTCGTCATCTACTGGGCCTGGAACAATACGCTCTCCGTTCTCCAGCAGGGGGTCATCATGCGCCGCCACGGCGTGAAGATCGAGCTCTTCGACAATCTCAAGGGCTTGTTCCGGCGAAAAACGGCACCATCGAAATGAATGAGGAAGCCTCGCTTCGGCGGGGCTTTTTCTTTTCGGCAACCTGGTTTCAATGAAGGCGCACCGAGGAACCGTCGGTTGACAAAACCACGCCAAACCTGAATGCCTTATGCGCAACCGATTGGGACGCGCTGGAAAAAAGCGGTATGACGCAAAACAATGAAAAGCCCCTCTTCGGGCGGCCGTGGATTTTCATTCGCGGCGTGCCTTCCATGAAGTTCCTGCCACCGGAAGGGCCGCTGGAAGTGGCGTTCGCCGGACGATCGAATGTCGGCAAGTCGTCGCTCATCAATGCGCTTGTCGGACACAAGGGACTGGCGCGGACCTCCAACACGCCGGGCCGGACGCAGGAACTGAACTACTTCGTTCCAGAGGGCTATTCCGGCGAAGGCGGCGACCTGCCGCCGATGGCGCTCGTCGATATGCCAGGCTACGGTTATGCGCAAGCGCCGAAGGACCAGGTCGATGCCTGGACGAAACTCGTGTTCGATTATCTGCGCGGCCGCGCAACGCTGAAGCGCGTCTACGTGCTTATCGACAGCCGCCATGGCATCAAGAAGAACGACGACGATGTTCTGAGCCTGCTCGACAAGGCCGCTGTTTCCTACCAGATTGTTCTCACCAAAACCGACAAGATCAAGCCGCCCGCGGTTGCCAAGCTGCTCGCGGAAACGGCAGAGAAGATCAAAAAGCGTCCGGCGGCCTTTCCATACGTTATTGCCACCTCTTCCGAAAAGAGCGAGGGATTGGATGAGTTGCGCCAAGCCATTGCCGAAACGGTCGAGATCAAGAACTGGAATTGAGAAAGGCGCCCGCAGCCGCCTCTCCTTCGTCCTGCTGCAACGACGTGGTAGCTCAGCACCTTGACGAGCGCGGGCTGGTTTTCGGGCTTTAGAAGTGTCTCAACCGTGCCCTTCGGCAGGGCTCGAGGTGCCGACAAGTCCGCCGGCCTTCACCGCGCGACCAGGTGTGGTCCTTCGAGTTGACGGCGTTTTCGATGATTCTTCGTCGGGAACGTCGGAGCCCCACCCGCCATGGGGTTGGCGGCCTGCACAGCAAAGGCGATTGCTGATACGGCAGTGGCAAGCGCAATGGTGCGCAAAGCAGACCTCATCATGATCATTCTCCTCGCGCCGGGCGCCGGTTCGCGTGCGGAATGCCTCGGCCGCCCGGACACCGGCATGTACGAGGCGATGCAGGAAGAGTTTCAGAGGAGGCGATTTTTAACGGCGATGGGTGGTGCCACTGGCGACAACCGGTCCTGTCGGTGCGCCGCTCGTCGATCCGCCAAAAGGCTCGAGGCTGACGGCGAGCGTCGTACCCTCGGCAATTTTGCCGCGCAGATCGGGCGGGATAACAAGCTCGCCATCGTCACCCGACTGGAAAATGCCGAGCGACTTATAAGTGCCGCTTCCTGGCACCAGCCAGAGCTCCAGTGATTTTTTCTCAGCCCCGCCTGCCGGCGCGACAGGAACGAGGCGGAGGCTGCCGCTTTGGGTGTCGTAAGAGGCAAGCAGATTGACCTGGCTGTCGGCGGACGACAATTCGGCAATCAGTTGCGATTGACCTTTCGGCGAGGGAGCGTTGCCGGAGGCAAAAATAATGGCACCGATCGCGACGACCAGCGAAGCGAAGGTCAGCGAGCGCCAGAAGACGGCGGAATTCCAAAGACCGCGGGAAAAGGACCGCGAAAGCTCCGGTTCGCCGAATAGGCGTGCCTCGATCTGCTTGAACGTCTCCCGGCCCGGATTCGCGGCCACTTCATACTCGTCGTTGAAAGCAGAAAGGTTCGTTTCCCAGCGGCTGACGATCGCGGCAAACTGACGGTCCCGGCGCATGCGCTCCTCGACCACCCGGCGATCCTGAAACGAAAGAACACCAAGCACGTACTCGCCGGCGAGCACTTCATCACGGGAACGGCCTCCCTTGCTTTGATCCGGCGATGTCATCGCTCCATGCACTCTCTCAGCTTCAAAAGGCTGCGCCGCAGCCATGTCCGCATGGTGTTCAGCGGAACGCCAAACTGATCGGCAAGTTCCTGATGGCTCAGTCCTTCGACGTGGGCCTTCTTTACCGCCTGCGCCCGATCAGCTTCCAACTCTTCCATGCAGGTGTCAATGCGCCTTCCTTCATCAGACATCACGGCCTGCTTTTCCGGGTCGGGACCAGGATCGGGAAGGTCGTACCCACTGTTCAACTCGCCGGCGACAGGCTTTCGCGCTCGCATCTTGTCGATCGCCTGATTGCGGGCAATGGCTGCGAGAAAGGAGGACGGCGTACCCGGCTCGCCACGAAAGCTCCGGCGCCCTGCCAGACCTTTGGATAAACCTCCTGCAACGCCTCTTCGGCGTCAATACGATCGTTCAGGATACTTAGGCATATGGAGAAAATTTTCGGGCTCGTCTCCATGTAGAGATCGGCGAAAGCCTTCCAGTCCGCCCTGGAGATGCGGCCTACCAATTGCGCCGGTCCATCTGTTTTTGACACGATGGCAATGGACGGCGGCCGGCCAAAATTGACAAGAGGCGCACCAACTAATGCGCAGGGCATTATTCCATCTGTCAAAAACTTGAGATAAAAGGCCGCGATCTATTCTGCGGGGTATGCCATGAACCAGTCCGAAAGCGAAACCCAAGCACGCCTTCTCGCACAGGCGCTGCCTTTCATGCAGCGTTACGAGAACAAGACGATCGTCGTCAAATATGGCGGCCATGCCATGGGCAATCCTGAACTCGGCAAGGCCTTCGCCAGCGACATCGCGCTTTTGAAGCAATCCGGCGTCAATCCGATCGTCGTCCATGGCGGCGGCCCACAGATCGGCGCGATGTTGACGAAGATGGGCATCGAATCGAAGTTTGAAGGCGGCCTTCGCGTCACCGACGCCAAGACCGTCGAAATCGTCGAGATGGTGCTTGCCGGCTCCATCAACAAGGAGATCGTGGCACTCATCAACCAGACGGGCGAATGGGCGATCGGGCTTTGCGGCAAGGACGGCAATATGGTCTTTGCCGAAAAGGCGCAGAAGAAGATCAAGGACCCCGATTCAAACATCGAGCGCGTGCTCGACCTCGGCTTCGTCGGCGAGGTCGTCGAAGTCGACCGGACGCTGCTCGATCTGCTCGCCCGTTCGGAAATGATCCCGGTCATCGCACCGGTCGCGCCCGGCCGCGATGGCGCCACCTACAACATCAATGCCGACACCTTCGCAGGCGCTATCGCTGGTGCACTGAATGCCACTCGCCTGCTCTTCCTGACGGACGTTCCCGGAGTGCTCGACAAGCAGGCCAGCCTCATCAAGGAGCTCTCGGTTTCGCAGGCGCACGCACTGATCGCCGACGGCACCATTTCCGGCGGCATGATCCCCAAGGTCGAAACCTGCATCGATGCCATCAAGGCCGGCGTCCAGGGTGTCGTCATTCTGAACGGCAAGACGGCCCATTCGGTGCTGCTCGAAATCTTCACCGAACACGGTGCCGGAACGCTGATCGTTCCTTGATTCAAGCCTGGACCGCGGCGGCAAAGACCGCCTCGGCTGCCTCCTTCAGTTTATCCATCATTGCGCGGTAGGGTCCCGGCCCATAACTGACACGGCCGACGCCGAGCTTTGCCAAGGTCCTCACATCAGGCACGCCTTGCCGCATCATGATGTTGACCGGCAGCCCAACGGCTTCGCACACTCGGCCGATCAGGTCCCGGTTCGACAAACCCGGCGCAAAAAAACCGCTGGCGCCAGCCTCTGCATAGGCGGCTGCCCGATCGATCGCCTCATCCACCAGCAGCGCATGCCGATCGGGATCGGTGGACTTGAGAAACAGGTCGGTGCGGGCATTGATGAAGAACGCAATGCCCTTGGCCTCGGCCATCTCGCGGATGGCGCGGATGCGGGCGGCCTGCTTGTCGATCGGATGCAGCCCGCTGCCGCCTACCACCTGGTCCTCGAAATTGATGCCGACGGCACCGGCATCAATTAGTCTGGCGACGTTGGCGGCCGCTCCCGCTTTGTCGGTCGAATACGCACCCTCGAAATCGACGGAAAGAGGCAAGTCGTTGGCCGCAGTGATCGACCGCACCGTTGCGACAAGCGCTTCCAGCGGGAGTTTTTCGCCGTCCCCATAACCTTGCGCTGCAGCAACCGACCAACTGCCGGTCGCGAGCGCCTTGGCGCCTGCGTCGCTGACAGCCTTCCCCGAGCCGGCATCCCAGATATTATAGAGGACGACCGGATTGCCTTTCTGATGCAACGCGCCGAACGCCTTCGCCTTTTCCACCTGGTTCATTAAACTTCCTCCTTAAACAGCCCGTTTGGCCGCATTTTTCCTTCGTGCCTCAAAAGCCATTGTTTGCGCCAGAGCCCGCCGCCATAGCCTGTCAGTGATCCGTCTGCGCCAACCACGCGGTGGCAGGGGATGACGATCGCTATCTGGTTTGCACCGTTGGCGCGGCCGATCGCACGCACCATCTGCGGGTTTTCCATTTCCCTGGCCAGATCACCATAGCCGCGTCTTTCTCCGACCGGAATTTCCCGAAGCTTCGCCCAGACCGCCCGCTCGAAGGCGGTGCTGTTGGCGAGCGCCAAGGGAGTTTTGAAGTTCGCGGATTTGCCCTCGAAATAGGCTTTCAGCTCGGCATCGATCTGTTCGATCGCAGGCGGTCTGCCGGCGGCAACCGAGGAACGCGTCTTGCGCTGCAGGTTTTCCAGCTCAGCCTGAAGCGCCTTGCGATCGTGGAACTCCAGAAGATGCAGATGCGTCTGATCGGCCACTGCGACCATCGGCCCGAGCGGCGTTTCAAACCAGTCTGCGAAGAGCAGTTCGCGGTTGATCGACATGGCAGGCGCCTTGCCTATCAACCGCTGGAACGCGGCGCGAAACCCGCTGGCCGATTCGTAACCTGCATCCAGCTGGACATCGATGACGCGGGCGCCGCCCGCAAGCTGCCTTGCTGCCTCGCCGACACGGCGGTAGCGGGCGATGTCTAAAAATGTCATGCCCAGCGATCGTTTGAAAGCGCGCCGAACCGTGGAGGGATCGTAACCTCGGCGGACCAGATCATCCTCGGTCCATCGCGCCGCCGGAGCGCAATCGAGCGCTTCCAGCAGTTCGTCGACGATCGGTTCCCTGCCCGCCTGTTCCAGTGGCCTGCAGCGCCGGCAGGGCCGGAAGCCGGACTGCATGCAGGTGGCGATGGAATCGTAGAAGAGCGTGTTCTCACGTTTCGGCTTGCGCGCGGGGCAAGTCAACCGGCAGAAGACGCCGGTCGTTCTCACGCAGACATAGGCAAGCCCCTCGTAATCGGAGCTGCGGGCGAGCAGCGCATCATAAAGCGTGTCTTCATTGGGAAGATCGAAAAGCATGGATGGCCTTTTATCATCCCTTCCCTTTTCCGTCCGTCGAAAATCGGGCGTCTATTTTTTTGTTCGGCAATTTCCTTGGCCCATGCCATAACGCCGCCATGACAAAGATAGATCGCACTCCGACCAAGGCCGATTTTGCGCATGTGACCGAATGGGTCTTCGACCTCGACAACACGCTTTATCCGCATCACGTCAATCTCTTCGCGCAGATCGACCAGAACATGACAGCCTATGTCTCGGCGCTTCTGCAGATGGAGCGGGACGAGGCGCGCAAGCTGCAGAAGCAATATTATCTGGATCACGGCACCACGCTGCAGGGTCTGATGATCCATCACGGCGTCGACCCGAACGACTTTTTGGAAAAGGCCCATGCCATCGACTATTCGAGCCTCACGGCTCAGCCCGAATTGGGTGCGGCGATCAAAGCCCTTCCGGGCCGCAAGTTCATCTTCACCAACGGCAGCGTCAAACATGCCGAAATGACGGCCGGTGCGCTCGGCATTCTCGAACATTTCGACGACATCTTCGACATCGTCGCCGCCGAATTCGTACCGAAGCCGGCACAGGTTACCTATGACAAGTTCATGGCGCTCAAACGGGTCGAAACCGGCAAGGCGGCCATGTTCGAGGACCTGCCGCGCAACCTCGTGGTTCCAAAGACGCTCGGCATGCAGACCGTGCTGCTGGTGCCGAACAACCTCGAGGAAACCATCGTCGAATGGTGGGAACAAACGAGCGGCGACGAGGACCATATCGATTTCGTCACCGACGATCTTGCTGCCTTTCTGGCAAGGGTGGTTGTGGACTAGGTTGCAAAGCTTTCATTCAGCTTGCCGGTCAATCAGATTGACGCATCGGCCTGCCTTTCCCGAACGCGATCCCCAGCGAGTGGATGGCCAAATTGCGGCAACGAAAACGCGCTCCAAACGCTCTGCAGACGGCCGGTGAACAGCCGAAGATTTCGAAGCGCGCCGACCGTCCGCTGGGATCAGCGCTCGGGGGTGCCGCAGGATGATGTTCAGGCCGGCGATGGGTGGACGGCCAGGTCTCCAGGCAGAAAGCCGTGGCCACCTCGGCATGTCCTTCATCCGCATGGATCAAACGAGGACGGCTCGATCTCCAACGAAGACATGCCTAAGCGGCCGCGCCCGTAAGCAAGGACTTACCGCTGTCACCCTTAATCGCCATCGTGACGGGCTTTCTATTCCTGATGTTCATAGAACTCCTGGATGATCTTCCAGGCAGCATCTGCCGTATCGACGAAGCTGATCAGCTTCACGTCGTCAGGCGCGATCGTCCCGAACTCGGCAAGCGCGTCGAAATTGACGATGCTTCGCCAGAACTTCTCGCCGAAGAGAATGAGCGGCATCTTTTCCATGCGTCCCGTCTGGATCAACGTCAGGCATTCGAAGAATTCGTCGAGCGTTCCAAAGCCGCCCGGAAACACCGCGATCGCCTTCGCGCGGACCATGAAATGCATCTTGCGGATCGCGAAATAATGGAAGTTGAAGCTGAGCTCCGGCGTCACATAGGCGTTGGGGGCCTGCTCGTGCGGCAGCACGATATTGAGGCCGATCGAGGGCGCACCTTCGTCGGCTGCTCCGCGGTTGCCCGCCTCCATGACGCCCGGACCGCCGCCGGTGACGATCACATATTCATGGAAATCGGAGCCGGCGGAATATTTCGAGCAGAGCCGGGCGAACTTGCGCGCTTCGTCATAATAGACCGAAGCCGCCTCCAGATTGGCGCGCTGGATGTCGTTGCGCGCTGCCCATGCGCTCTGGCCGGGCGCCGGAATACGCGCGCCGCCGAACATGACGACAGTGGATTTGATCCCGCGTTCCGTCAACATCATCTCGACCTTCAAGAGTTCAAGCTGGAGACGGATCGGCCGAAGCTCCTCGCGGCAGAGAAAGTCGTCGTCGGCATAGGCAAGGCGATAGGAAGGCGAAAGCGTCTGCGGCGTCTTCGGCACGGCCAGTGCGCGATGCCTGTCGATCTCGCTCGACTTCAGCGGGGCCCAGACCCCGTCCTTGCGCCTGAGCTTGCCGTTCTTTCCCTTCGCCATTTCAGAATGCCCTTCAAAAATGCCGGCAACACTTGCCGGGTATGTCAATAACGCCTTGAATCCAGAAACGATCTCGTTCGAAAAATCATTCCATTTTAGCCGCTCATGCGATAGAGCAGATCGCATCCCGCCGATCACAATTCCCGGAGACTTGTCAGTCTTCAGGATAAGGCTCGAAGTTTAAGGAATTCTCATGAGCGCCACCGACCTTGCATCCCTCGAAAAGACCATCGAAGCGGCCTTCGAAAACCGCGACAACGTGAATGCGTCGACGAAAGGCGAAGTTCGCGAAGCCGTGGAAGCAGCGCTCGAGCTTCTCGACGGTGGCAAGGCTCGCGTCGCCGAACGCGGCGTCGATGGCGTCTGGACAGTCAATCAGTGGCTCAAGAAAGCCGTACTGCTTTCCTTCCGCCTGAACGACATGGAAGTCGTCAAGGGCGGCTCCGGCAATTCCACCTGGTGGGACAAGGTGCCTTCCAAGTTCGAAGGCTGGGGCGAGAACCAGTATCGCGCCGCGGGTTTCCGGGCCGTTCCGAACTGCGTCGTCCGCCGCTCGGCCTACATCGCCAAGAACGTCGTGCTGATGCCGTCCTTCGTCAATCTTGGTGCCCATGTCGGTGAAGGCACGATGGTCGACACCTGGGCGACGGTCGGCTCCTGCGCGCAGATCGGCAAGCATGTGCATCTATCGGGCGGCGTCGGCATCGGCGGCGTGCTGGAACCGATGCAGGCCGGCCCGACGATCATCGAGGACAACTGCTTCATCGGCGCCCGCTCGGAAGTCGTCGAAGGCTGCATCATCCGCGAGGGCTCAGTTCTCGGCATGGGCGTCTATATCGGCAAGTCGACCAAGATCGTCGATCGCGCCACCGGCGACGTCATGTATGGCGAAGTACCGCCCTACTCCGTTGTCGTTGCGGGTTCGATGGCGAGCGGCAACAAGACCATGGCAAACGGCCAACCGGCACCGCATCTCTATTGCGCCGTCATCGTCAAGCGCGTCGACGAGCAGACCCGCTCGAAGACCGGCATCAATGAATTGCTGCGCGACTAAGCTTGCAGTGACAGCCGAAGTCCGATCCGGTAAACAGACGGCGTTCTTTTCAGCGAGGCGGTTCGCCGCCTTGCCATGTCTTTGCCATTCCCGCCGGATATTTCGACCCTCATGACCGCCACCGATCCCGTCGCCAACCTCCAGACGCTCATCCGCTGCCCCTCCGTGACTCCTGCCGAAGGCGGTGCACTTGCGGCGCTCGAGGCCATGCTTTCGCCGCTGGGTTTTAAGGTGGACAGGGTGAAGGCAACGGAAGCCGGAACGCCCGACATCGAAAACCTCTACGCCCGCCTGGGCAGTGATGGCCCCCATCTGATGTTTGCGGGACACACGGACGTCGTGCCGGTTGGCGACGAAGCCGCCTGGACGCACCCGCCCTTCGCCGCCGAAATTTCAGGCGGCGAACTCTTCGGTCGTGGTGCGGTCGACATGAAGGGCGGAATCGCCTGCTTCGTGGCAGCCGTTTCCCGGTACCTCGAAAGACACGCGAATCCGAAGGGCTCGGTTTCCTTGCTGATCACCGGCGACGAGGAAGGCCCCGCAATCAACGGCACGATCAAGCTTCTGCAATGGGCGGCAGAACGCGGCGAGCGCTGGGATGCATGCCTCGTCGGCGAGCCGACCAATCCCGACACGCTTGGCGACATGATCAAGGTCGGCCGCCGCGGTTCGCTCTCCGGCAGGCTCACTGTCCACGGCGTTCAGGGCCACGCCGCCTATCCACATCTCGCCGACAATCCGGTGCGCGGCATGCTGCAGCTTACCAGTGCGCTGATGGATCCCCCGTTCGACAATGGAACCGAAGACTTCCAGCCGTCGAACCTCGAGGTGACGACCATCGATGTCGGCAATCCGGCCACCAACGTCATTCCGGCGAAGGCAACGGCAAGCTTCAATATCCGCTTCAACGACACCTGGACGGTCGACACGCTGCAGGCGGAAATCCTCCGCCGCCTTGAAGCGGCCGCCAGGAATGGCGCCCTGCGCACCGGCCGCGAGGCAGTAAGATATGACATTGCCTGGGCGGATCGTCCGAGCCATGTCTTCCTCACCCGCAACAACGCACTGATTGCATCGCTTTCCTCAGCCATCGAGAGCGTTGCCGGAAAAACGCCGAAGCTCTCGACCACTGGTGGCACGTCCGACGCGCGTTTCATCAAGGACTATTGCGCGGTCGTCGAATTCGGGCTCGTCGGCCAGACCATGCACATGGTCGACGAACGCGTAGCTGTTTCAGATCTCGAAACGCTGACGCGGATCTACGAGACCTTCATCGAGCGATGGTTCGCGAATGCCGGGGCTTAGGGAGGTTCAATACTATCTGTCGGGTTTGTGGCTGCTGATCCGCATGGATACGCGGGGCTTCCGCTTTCTCGACATGTCGGACCGCGGCGTCAACCGCTCCTTCTGGGCAATGGCCTGGTGCCTGCCGCCGATGGGCATTTCATGGCTCTGGTGGCGTCAGGCCTTTCTGCAGTCCATGCCGCCGCATGTCGAGGTCGGCCTTCCCTTCTATTTCCGTTTGGGCCTGGTCGAAATCGCCAATTGGTTCGTGCCGCTGGTGTTTGCCGGACTGTTGCTGTTTGCCTTCCGCATGGGCGATCGCTTTGCCGCGGTGGTCGTCAGCATCAACTGGCTCGGTGTGCCGCTTTCCTACATCAACGGCCTGTTGCTGGCGCTGGTCTTCTTCATTCCCGGCGCCATCAGCGTCGTGTCGATCCTGCTTCTGGTCTTCATGATGGCGCAGGTCTTCATGCTCGCAAGGATTTTGCGGATGATCTTTCACGGCCACGGGCTGATGGTCGGGGCGCTGACGCTGGCACTTTTGGTGCCGACCATGATCCTCGCCGAATACCTCCAGCGCTTTCTCGGCATTTATCCGGTCTAGATGAACGGCCTTGCGGGGTCACAGCAGATCGTCATCTCCATTCACCTGCGCGCGCTTGCGCCGATCGGTGATCACCGCCGGATAATCGACCTGCAAGAAATATAGTCCTTCGGGCGGAGCAACAGGACCGCAGGCCTTTCGGTCACGCGCCTCTAGCGCGGCACGAACATCCTGCGACGTCCATTTTCCTTCTCCTGCAAGCTTCAGCGTTCCGGCAAAGGAGCGGATCTGATTGTGCAGGAAACTCTGTGCCGTTGCTCGGATTTCGATGAGCACGCCGATCCGCGTCACATCGAGCCGGTCGAGTGTGCGCACCGGGCTGTTTGCCTGGCAATGCGCGGAACGAAAGGTGGAAAAGTCATGCCTGCCGACGAGGACCTGGGCAGCCTGATGCATCGCCTCATGATCGAGCTCCTTCGGCACCCACCAGGCCTTCCCAGCCTCGAGCGCCAGCGGCGCCCGGCGGCTGATGATGCGGTAGAGATAGTGGCGCCGCTCCGCGGAAAAGCGGGCATCGAAGAACTCTCCAACCGCCTGCACCTCCAAAATGGACACGCGCTCGCCCGCCAGCTTCAGATGCGCATTCAGCGCGTTCTGCAACTTGAACGCCGACCATTCCTTTGAAAGATCGGCATGGATCACTTGACCCATCGCATGCACGCCGGAATCGGTACGCCCGGCGCCGCGGATCGACACGGTCTCGCCGCTTAACGACAGGATCGCCGCTTCGATTGCCCCTTGCACAGAGGGACCGTTTTCCTGACGCTGCCAGCCGACATAGGGTCCGCCGTCATATTCGACGGTCATCCGGTAGCGCGGCATCAGACGAGTCTCGTGCCGCGCGCAAGCGGTGCGCCGCGCAGGAAATCCGCCGCCGCAAGCGGCTTGCCACCGGCCTTCTGCAATCTGGTCAAACGAACCGCTCCGGATCGACAGGCGATGACCAGGTCATCGGTCAGCACTTCGCCGGCCGGACCGCGCCCTTGGGCAAGCTGCGAACCCAGCACCTTCACCCGCTCCGGCTTGCCGCCAATCACGACTTCGATCCAGGCGCCGGGAAACGGCGAAAGTCCGCGAATATGATCGTGAACCACCCTTGCGTCCCTGCCGAAATCGATCCGCGTTTCGCCCTTGTCGATCTTTTCGGCATAGAGCACGCCCTCTTGCGGCTGCGGCGTCAGCGGCAGGTCACCCATTTCGAGCTTTGCCATGGCTTCGCAGATCGCCTCGGCGCCGACATGCATCAGTCTGTCGTGCAACTCGCCGGCCGTCATGTTCGCGCCGATCTCGACCTCGCGGGTCAACGCGACAGGGCCGGTATCCAGTCCCTTGTCCATCTTCATCACCATCATGCCGGTCTTTTCGTCGCCTGCCATGATCGCTCGCTGGATGGGGGCTGCGCCGCGCCAGCGCGGCAGCAGCGAGGCGTGGCCATTATAGCAACCGTTGCGTGTTCCGTTCAAAATCGCCTCCGGCAGCAGCAGTCCATAGGCGACGACAACCGCCACATCCGCATTGAGCGACCGGAAGCGCTCGCGTTCTTCCGCCTCCTTGAAATTGAGCGGCGTGAAGACGGGCAGACCGAGCAGTTCGGCAGCCTGATGCACCGGCGACTTCTGCAGGTCGAGACCGCGCCGTCCACCCGGTCGCGGCGGCTGGGTATAGACCGCGACAATCTGATGCCCCGTGTCCACCAGGCTGCGCAGGGTCGGAACCGAGAACTTTGGCGTTCCCATGAAAATGATGCGAAGCGACATTCAATCCCGCCAGGTTTTATCAGCCATCTTCAAACGGGTTTACGAGCCCGAGATCAAGCCCTTCGACATCTTTTATGTCGCAAGTAAACACCTCGAGCCTCAAGCGAGGCGCAGATGGCGGCGACCACAGCGTCCTGGATCGTCGATATCGGCCGCCCATGCTTTCAGGCTTTTTCCGCGGCTGTTGCGATCACGGCATGGCGATCAAGGACGAGTATCCTGTTTCAGCATCTGGCGAATTTGTCGATGACCGCTTTTATTTCGTTTCCGCAGACGCTCGCCGGCCTGAGACTGCTCCATCACGACAATTTCACAAAAACAAAGGCCAGATTTGCCCCTGGCTTGTCATCGGCGTCTTGACGCGCCCGCTCAGCAATGTTCCGTTCATCGCGCCGGAAATATCACGGATCAGCAGATCGCCCGCACGGCACCTCCATTTCGATTTCAGCGAAATCATAATGGGCTGCGTCCTTAGTTCAACGCAACTTACAGGGCCTTCGTCGACTTCGCCGCCTTCGTGAACTTCTTGATCACCATTTCCCGCTTCAGCCGCGAAATATGGTCGATGAAGAGTACGCCGTTCAGATGGTCGATCTCGTGCTGAAGGCAAGTGGCAAGGAGGCCGTCGGCGTCGACCGTCTGCTCCTTGCCGTCACGGTCGAGATATTCGACGCTGACGGCGGCGGGACGCTCGACCTCGGCATAATAGTCCGGAATGGAAAGGCAACCCTCTTCGTAGACCGATCTCTCGGTTGAAGATTTGACGATCTTCGGATTGATAAAGATCTGCGGCTGCTTTTCCTCGCCTTCCCGCGAGACGTCGATCACCAGTATACGGCGCGGCACGCCGACCTGGATTGCCGCCAGGCCAATGCCCGGTGCGTCATACATCGTCTCCAGCATATCGTCGGCAAGACGCTTGAGATCGGCATCGACCCGCTCGATCGGCTTGGAAACCTGCCGGAGGACGGGATCTGGAAGAATGATAAGTGGCTTGATGGTCATCGCGTTCCCATAACCTATCTTTTCCAGCTAGGGAATTATCCTGAAACTCCGGAACGTGCTTTTTTCGCAGACCTGCGGAATTTGCGGCATTCGGTCAGGCTGCTCGGTGCGATGTCGGCGCCAGACGCTCCTGCGAGCGCACATTGAAGTGCTGCAGCAGCGCCACGAGATTATCCACCTCCGCGCGCAAGTGACGGCTCTCTGCCGAGGTATGTTCTACCATGCTCGAGTTCTGCTGCGTGATCGTGTCCATGTTGCGGATCGCAATGCTGACTTCGTTCACCCCTGTCGCCTGATCGCGTGCTGCTGCTGCGATGTCGGCAACGAAGCGATTGATGATGTCGATACGGCTGATCATATCGCCAAGTGCCTCGCCGGTACTGCTGACGATGCCGACGCCCTCATTGACCTGTACGGAACTTTCCGAGATCAGATTCTTGATCTCCTTGGCTGCATCGGCGGTGCGCTGCGCGAGCTGGCGCACTTCCTGTGCGACGACCGCAAAGCCTTTGCCCGCCTCGCCGGCACGCGCGGCCTCGACGCCGGCGTTCAGTGCCAGAAGGTTCGTCTGGAAGGCGATTTCGTCAATGACGCCGATGATCTTGGCTATCTCGGAGGACGACTTCTCGATACCCGCCATGGCCGACACCGCGCTTGTCACGAGCTCGCCTGAACTCTTCGCCTTCTCCTGCGTCTCACGCACCGCACCGGATGCCTTCTCGGCATTTGCTGCGGTCTGGCCAAGGCTGACGGAAAGCTGCTGGAGCGCCGCAGAGCTCTCCTCGATGCCGGCCGCCTGTTGCGCCGTGCGCATCGCCAGATCGTCGGTCGCCTTGGAAATCACCTCGGTGCCGCTGGAAATTTCGCCGGAACTGCTGCGCACCGAGGCGAATGAAGCGCGAAGTGCGGCGACGGCGCGGTTATAGTCCTGCGCCATGTGCCGGAAATTGCCCGGCAGGTCCGCCGGCAGCGTTGCTTCGAGATCGCCTTTTGAAAGCGCTTCCAATCCGCGGCGCAGATGCTCGAGCGCAATCGCCTGATCGGCCTCCGCCTTGGCTCGCTCCTCTTCGTGCTTGCGCCGCTTCTCTTCCAGCGCATCGAGATAGACAGAAATTGAATAGTCCATGTCGAGCATGCTCGCCTTGATGACCGAGGCAAGCTTTTCGGCAAGCACACTGCCCTTTTGCCGGCCGAAGCGTGACGGCCACTGCTTCTCCATGATGCCCTTGACGAGTTCTGCCATGACGATCGCATAACCGCCGATATACCAGCGCGGTTCAAGGCCAATCCGGGCATGCGCCCTGCCGACGGCGGTGACGCCGTTCACGTAGCTCTCGTCGAAATTGGCGCCGGAAAGCTGCGCCCAGTGGTCTTCCTGGCGTTTCTTGGCCTGTCCGGCATGCGTTTTGTCGGAAAAGAAGCCGGCCAGCGCGGGTGTCTTGGCGATCTTGCCGTAAAACTTGTCCAGCGCGCCACCGATCAGTTCGCCGATGACCGGGCGCAAGTCCCTAATCGTCTTTCTCGCCTCACTGTCGAGTTCGATGAAGTCAAGGCGCTGCTTGAGTGCGTTTTCGGATTGCTGGCTTGTCATAATGTATTTCTGTCCCGGCGCATGATGCGATAAAGGTCTCTTCGAAACGACAATTCGAAAATATAGTTGACTATCCGTTAAGAAGAGGCGGCGATCTTCGGCAGCTTGGTCCCGCGGTGCTGCGGCAATTTGTCTCCGAAATTGCGCTGTGGATTTGTTCACGTTTTGATCTAGCCATCGCCGGCGAGTTTGTTATTGTGCGCGAATGAACAATGTTACCGACTCACTGACGATTTCGATCGCCGGGCTCAGCCCGGCCCTCCTTGCGCTTGCCGGTGGCGCTGTCGCTGTCGTTGTCGTGCTGCTCGTGTTTGTGCTGGTCAAGAGCAGCAACCTGCGGCGCGAACAGGATGAGGAGGCAGCGATCCGGATCGCGGAGGCCGATGCCCGGATGGTCGAGCTTTTGAAGATCCAGGCCGAAATGCAGGGACGCATTTCGACCATGGCCGAGGTCTTCGGAACGCGTCAGGCCGAACTCAACCAGGCAATCGGTCAGCGCCTCGACGGCATGTCACAGCGCGTCAGCACGACGATTAGCGAACAGACGAAATCGACGCATGAGAACCTGCAGCGCCTGCAGGAGCGGCTCGCCGTCATCGATGCAGCTCAGAACAATATCCAGACGCTGGCGAAGGATGTCGTCGGGCTTCAGGCTATCCTGTCCAACAAGCAGACGCGCGGCGCCTTCGGCCAGTCGCGTATGGAGACGATCGTCGCCGACGGTCTGCCGATGGGCGCCTATGCCTTCCAGCAAACGCTCTCAAACGGCTCGCGGCCGGACTGTACCGTGCGCATGCCGAACGGTGCACCGCCGCTGATCATCGATGCCAAGTTTCCTCTCGAAGCCTGGAATGCCATTCGCGACGCCGGCACGCCGGAGGCGACCAAGCTTGCCTCGCAGCAATTTCGCCGCGACATGGAAATCCATGTCCGCGATATATCGGAGAAGTATCTTATCCAGGGCGAGACGCAGGATACGGCATTTCTCTTCGTTCCTTCGGAATCGATCTTCGCTGAAATTCACGAGAATTTCGAACCGATCGTCCAGAAAGCGCATCGTTCCCGCATCGTCATTGTTTCGCCTTCGCTGCTGATGCTGTCGATCCAGGTCATCCAGGCCGTCTTGAAGGATCAGCGCATGCAGGCGCAGGCGCACCTCATCCAGGGCGAGGTAGCCATCCTAATGGATGATCTCGGGCGGCTCGATGAGCGCGTGCGCAAACTGCAGACTCACTTCTTCCAGGCACAGCGCGATGTTGATCAGATCATCACGTCCACGGACAAACTCTCCAAACGCGGCGCAAAAATCGAAGCTTTGGAGTTCGAGGGTGCAGAAGCGCTCAAGGAGGAACGTGAAAGCGGACCTGCGGCGAAGTCGGTCGAAAGCCGCACCGGTCTTCTCAAACTCAGGGTGGTTGACGAGGAGTGAGCCCATCGGGCAGTGTCCGGTCGCATGAGAAGCATGACGGGACAGCCTTTATGATCACAGTCTTCGGCTCCATCAACATGGACCTTATCGCCACCACCGATCGCCTGCCAAAGCCTGGGGAAACAGTGGCCGGCAACGATTTTGCAACGGCGGCGGGCGGCAAGGGAGCCAACCAGGCATTAGCCGCGCGACGCGCCGGCCGCATCGTCCATATGGCGGGCGCAGTCGGTAAGGATGAATTTGCTGCACCGGCGCTGTCGCTTCTCGATCAGGCGGGCATTTGCCTTGCTGGCGTAAAGCATGTCGATGGACCCACCGGTACGGCGCTGATCCTCGTCGGTGGGGACGGCGAGAACATGATCGCCGTCGTGCCGGGCGCCAACGGGACCATCGCGCCCGAGGATGCCGATGCGGCGATCGGCGCCATGAGCAAGGGCGATTTTCTGATGCTGCAGCTCGAGGTGCCCGCCCCGGCAGTCGAGCGTGCGCTGGCCTCATCCAGGCTCAAGGGCGTCACGACCATTCTTAACCTCGCTCCGCTGATTGCAGACGCCCCGCGGCTCGGACGTCTCGCCGATATCGTCATTGCCAACGAGACGGAATTCGAGCGGCTTGCTGGCCAGAACGACATGGACCCGGCTGATCGCGAAACGGCGTTGAGACGCCTGCATCAAGAGACCGGACAGACGTTGATCGTGACGCTCGGCGCCGACGGCGTGATCGCAATCCGCGATGGCGTCATTACCGAGGCGAAAGGCCTGAAGATCGAGCCGGTGGATACCGTCGGGGCAGGTGATACATTCTGCGGCTACTTTGCCGCAAGCCTCGATGGAGGCCTCGATTTCGAGGCGTCTCTGCGCCGGGCCGCCGTGGCCAGTTCGCTTGCCTGCCTCAAGGCCGGAGCACAGCCATCCATTCCCTTGTCCGCCGACGTCGCAATCAAGATATAGTCTTGTCTATTTTCACCGGGCACTCGAAGAAATATGAATCAACTCAATATATTAGCGGAATGAAACGGCCTCGTTTCATTCAAATTTAAGAGATTTGCGGCGATCGTTCTTTTGATCGCCAGGCTTTGGTTCACGGGCCTAGGCAACGTCACGGCTGCTCCATGAGGGTGCGGCATTTCCTCCCGTGTCGGAGAATGCGACTCCGGTGCGTGCCCTGCCGAGGAACCCATGGCCATCTTCCGCATGAAATCGCTTGCAGCAAAGCTCATCCTCATTACCGGCGCAGCTATCGCGCTTGTCCTCCTGGTGTCCAACCTGTTCCTGATTGGCCAGACCCGTGATCGCGTTCATGCGTTGACGATGGACCAGGCCAACCTCGAAGCTAAATCAATCGCCAACGAGATCGCCGCCAATGTCGGCGAGCTGGCAAGCGCCGCGCGCTCAATGGCGGGCGTCCTCGGCCGCGGTCACGAAGGCAAGAGCTTCGACCGCAAGGGCATCATAAACATCCTGAAGGCCAACCTCGAGCAGAATGCCTTTGCCTTCGGAAGCTGGTTTTGCGAACAGCTCGGCGCCTTTGACGGCAAAACAACCGAGATCGCCGACAAGCTCGACGAGGGCACGAACAAGAACGGCGCCTTTACCCCCTACTGGTCGAAGACGAGGGATGGCGCCATCCAGTTTTCGACCTTCGACAACGACTATGCCGCCGAATGGTGGAAACTTGCCGCCGAAACCGGAAAGGGGGCCATCACGCCACCCTATCTTGCCGAAGGCACCGACGTTCCGACGCTCTTGACTTCCATTGCCTATCCGGTCGTGTCCGGCGGCAAGACGATTGGTGTCGAAGGCGTCGACATCTCACTCAAGTCCCTCACCGACAAACTGCAGGCATTGCAACCCTTCGGTTCGGGCCGTGTCACTCTCGTTGCGCAAAACGGCAACTGGATCGTGGCGCCGACGAAAGAACTGATGTCGAAACCCTACGGCAACGGCCAAGGCGCCGCCGAAGTCAAGTCAGCGCTAGCCTCGATGACTCCGAGTGTAATCCGCAACCTTGCCTTTGATGGCTATGAACCTTTCGATCGCGTCGTCTATCCGTTTGCCGTGCCGGATCTTCATGCCGCCTGGGTCGTACTCGTCGATGTTCCCCACAGCGCCATCAATGCACCGGTGCGAGATCAGACCTTCATGATGATCGCCGGTGGCATCGTTGTCCTTGGTGGCGTCATGCTGGCTCTCTATTTTGCCGTCCGCTCCCTGGTGCAAAAGCCTCTTGGCCTGCTCGTTGCAAATGTCAAGGCACTCGGCGACGGCAAGTACGAGGAGCCGGTTACCGGCCAGGAGCGCGCAGACGAGATTGGTTCCGTCGCCAAGGCTCTCGAAGGATTCCGCTTTACGCTTGCCGATACGCAAAGGCTCGAGGCAGAGGCGGACAGCCAGCGCATTGCCGCTGATGCCGAGCGCAGCCGCTCCGAAAGCGAGCGGCTGGAATCGATCGCGCTACAACGCCAGATCGTTTCCATCGTCGGCGCCGGGCTCTCAGAATTATCGCAGGGCAACCTTAGTCACCGCCTCACGGAGGAGTTCCCCGGCGAATATTCCAAGCTGAAGCAGGATTTCAACGCTGCGCTTGCCAGCCTTGAAGAGACAATCAACACGACAAACCTCAGCGTCGTGAATATCGGTTCCGGCACCAGCGAAATCAGCAACAGCGCCTCCGACCTTGCCAGGCGCACGGAGCAGCAGGCGGCAAGCCTGGAAGAAACCGCCGCCGCGCTCAACGAGCTGACCGCTCAGGTCAATTCAAGTGCCAAGAATGCCGCACAGCTGCAGAAAACGTCAATCTCGCCTGTGAAGATGCGGAGAAATCCGGCGAGGTCGTGCAGAAGGCAATCGCCTCCATGCACGGCATCGAACAATCTTCCACGGAGGTCTCGCGCATCATCGGCGTGATCGATGAAATCGCTTTCCAGACGAACCTGCTGGCACTCAATGCCGGCGTCGAGGCGGCGCGCGCTGGTGAAGCGGGCAAGGGCTTTGCTGTGGTTGCTCAGGAAGTCCGTGAACTGGCTCAACGCTCTGCAACTGCAGCCAAGGAGATCAAGACCCTCATCAACACCTCCGCCATCCAGGTCAAGGAAGGCGTCGATCTCGTCGGCCGCGCCGGCGGTATGCTGCATAAGATCGCCGAGCAGGTGATGGGCATCAACGGTCTCATCCGCCAGATCTCCGCCTCCGCAAGCGAACAGGCGATAGGCCTCAAGGAAATCAACCAGGCCATGAACCAGATGGATCAGGTGACCCAACAGAATGCCGCAATGGTGGAAGAGGCGACAGCAGCCAGTGTCGCGCTGAATGACGAGGCCCAGACGCTGAAAGCGCTCGTTCTTCGCTTCCGGGTGTCCGCCCAGGGCAACGCCAAGGCGCTGCACTCAACGGCGCAGCAGATGACGCGAAGCTCCCGTGCCCCGGCTCCTGCTCAGCGCCGCCCTGTGCCACAGCAGCACGGTTCGGCTGCCGTTGTTCAGGACAACTGGGAAGAATTCTGAGGCAGACGTCTTCACGCATGGAAAGAGGCGTCCCGACAGGGGGGCGCCTCTTTTCATTTCAGGCGATCGTCTGCCGCTCAGGCAGCGTTCGATGCTTGTTCTTCGTTGAGGAAAGCGTAGATCGCCGATGCCGAATCCGTGGCACGCAGCTTCGTGACGAGATCGTGATCGCGAAGCACGCGAGCAATGCGCGACAAGGCCTTAAGATGGTCGGCGCCCGCCCCTTCCGGAGCGAGAAGCAGAAACACCAGGTCGACCGGCTGGTCGTCCAGCGCTTCGAAGTCGACCGGACTTTCCAGCCGCGCGAAGACGCCGACAATCGATCGGACACTTGCGAGCTTGCCGTGCGGAATGGCGATGCCATTGCCGACACCCGTCGAGCCGAGACGCTCGCGCTGCAGAACGACATCGAAAATTTCCCGCTCGGAAAGGCCAGTGATCTTGGAGGCCTTGGCCGCCAACTCCTGGAGCAACTGTTTCTTCGAATTTACCTTTAGGGCGGGAATGATCGCATCTTGGTGCAGCAGATCTGCCAATGCCATTTCTTTTTCCTTCTGTCGCCGAAACCGGATGATTGGGAGAGCGGCGTGGCTACCGCTCATCGCCCGGATGTCAGCTCTTGATACTGGCGGCGTCGATCCAGCCAATATTACCGTCATGCCTGCGGTAAACGATGTTCAAATGCTCCGTGCCGGGGCTGCGGAACAAAAGCAGTGGCTCATCCGTCATATCGAGCGCCATCACGGCGGTCGCAACGGACATGGTCTTCAACTGCTTCGTGCTCTCGGCAACGATTACCGGGGCGAAATCGTCTGGGACCTCTTCTTCATGATCCGGGACAGCATCCATGACGGTATAGGCGACTTCCGCACCGTTCAGATGGTTTCCGGCATGATGATCCTTGAGCTTGCGCTTGTAGCGGCGCAGACGCTTTTCGATGCGCTCCGAAGCGGCATCGAATGCGAGCTGCGGGTCCATGGCTTCGCCTGCCGCATGCAGCACCACCCCGCTGTCAAGATGGAGCTTGCAATCCGCAGAGAACCGCGAACTCGATTTCTCCACAATTACCTGCCCGGAATATCCCCCGTCGAAGTATTTCGTGATGGCCATGTCCATTTGGTCCTCGATCCTTTGACGGAACGAGTCCCCAATTTCCATATGTTTACCGGATACACGCACACTCATGGAGTTTCCCTTCTTATAGTGGTTTGCGGTACCAGTTTACGCCAAGGCCAGACCTCATCCAAGCACTTCACGCAAACTCAAGCAATATCGGCTTAAGTCGTGTGCTTCAATCGCCCTGAGGATGATGGGGATAAGTCCAAACGCCGTTCGCAGCGCCAGCTGCGGCGGGCTTCTAACGGCAGACTGCCGAATTGTCAACGGCTGTGCCGTCGCGCTGATGTGGCCGTGCAGGCACGGGTTGAATTAGCACGACCTTCAAAAGCCGGAAACCTTCGCCATTGCCCGCTTTTCGCGCCGTCGCTGAACGGAGGAGGCGATATTCATCGCCTCGCGGTATTTTGCAACCGTCCGGCGAGCCAGCTCGATCCCTTCCTTCTTCAGCATGTCGACAATATCATCGTCGGACAGGACCGCATCCGTGCTTTCCTGCATGATCAGGGAGCGTATCCTGTGACGAACGGCCTCAGCCGAATGGCTATCGCCGCCCTCCACCGCGCTGATCGACACCGTGAAGAAATATTTGAGCTCGAAGAGGCCGCGCGGCGTCAGGATGTACTTATTCGAGGTGACGCGGCTGACAGTCGACTCATGCATCTTGATGGCATCGGCAACGGTCTTCAGGTTCAGCGGGCGAAGGTGATCGACGCCATGCATCAGGAAGGCGTCCTGCTGGCGCACAATCTCGCTTGCGACCTTCATGATCGTCTTGGCGCGCTGGTCGAGACTGCGGGTGAGCCAGTTGGCGCTTTGAAGGCATTCGGACAAGAACGTGTAATCACCGCCGTTCTTTGTGACATGGGCGAAATAGGATTGATTGACGAGCACGCGCGGGAGCGTATCCGGATTCAACTCCACCAGCCAGCTCCCATCCGATGACGAACGGACGACGACATCCGGCATGATCGCTTCAGAAAGGCTGGTTTCAAAACCGCTGCCGGGCTTCGGGTTCAGCTGGCGAATCTCTGCGAGCATATCAAGCAGGTCTTCCTCGTCGACGCCGCAAAGCCGCTTCAGCGTCGGAAAGTCGCGCCGCGCCAGCAGTTCGAGGTTGGAAACGAGGGCCTGCATGGCGGGATCGAAACGGTCCTTCTGCTTCAGCTGGATGGACAGGCATTCGGCCAGGCTGCGAGCAAATACACCGGGCGGGTCAAGCGTCTGCAGCTCGGCAAGAACACGTTCGGCAGCCGCAGGATCGCTGCCCAGTCTTTCGCCGATGTCGGCAGGGTCGGTCTGCAGGTAACCCGCCTCGTCGAGCTGGTCGATCAATTGCTGCGCGATCAGCCGGTCTCCCGCGTCCGGCAGGATGAACGGAATCTGCTGTGCCAGGTGATCCCTGAGCGAGACCTGGCCCGCAACAAAGTCGTCGAGATCGTAATTCTCCTGGTCGCCGCCTCCCGGCATCGACTTCCATTGGCTGATCAGCTCAGGCGCATCGGCTCGCGCAGGCACGCCATCGTCGGGGAAGACATTTGCATAATTGACGTCCAGCTCTTCGCTCAGCCGTGTGGCGCTGCCGTCATTGCCATTGTCATACCAGTCGGCGGAAAGCGCCTCGGTGCGGTCGTCATCATCGTCGGACTGGCGCCCGTGCTGCTCCTCCTGCGCATCGCTGTCGCTGCCCGTTTCCGCGTCATCTGACGGAAATTCGAGCAATGGGTTCTTCTCGACTTCCTGTGCGATAAACTGGACTAGCTCGAAGTGCGTCATCTGCAGCAACTGGATGGATTGCATCAGTTGCGGCGTCATCACCAGGGACTGGTTCTGTCGCAGGAAAAGATTGGCAGACAGGGCCATAGCGGACGCGAAACTCCCGTTCAATTCCTCCGGGAAACCGCGATCGAGCAGAGTTCGGGCCGCGGAAATCCAACTTGGCCCAAAAATTGCTTTTTTATTCTATTTGGTCAAGCGCAAGTATGCCAGGAAGGTGAATTTCCGTCGCCTTCGATCCTATCAAAGGCTGAATTTATCGCCAAGATAGAGGCGGCGCACTTCCGGATTGTTGACGATATCGTTCGCTCGCCCATGCGTCAGCACTTCGCCGGCATGGATGATATAGGCCCGGTCGATGAGGCCAAGCGTCTCGCGCACATTGTGATCGGTGATCAAAACGCCGATGCCGCGCGCCGTCAGATGGTGGACGAGGTTCTGGATGTCTGCGACCGAAATGGGATCGACGCCTGCAAAAGGCTCGTCAAGCAGCATGAAGGTCGGGTCGGTTGCGAGCGCGCGAGCAATTTCCAGACGCCGGCGCTCACCGCCCGACAATGCGACGGCCGCCGATTTTCGCAGCTTGGAGATATGGAATTCCTCCAGAAGCTCGTCGAGCTTCTTCTCCCGCTCCACCTTGTCCTTCTCGTGCACTTCGAGCACGGCGCGGATATTCTCTTCGACCGTCAGGCCGCGGAAGATCGAGGCCTCCTGCGGCAGGTAGCCGACGCCGAGGCGCGAGCGGCGATACATCGGCATCGTCGTCACGTCATTGCCATCGATCTCGATCGTGCCTTCGTCCACCGGCACCAGTCCGGTGATCATATAAAAACAGGTCGTCTTGCCGGCACCGTTCGGTCCCAGAAGGCCGACAGCTTCGCCGCGCCTGACGACCAGCGAAACGCCGTTGACGACACGCCGGGTGCTATAGGTCTTCGTCAGACCGCGTGCAATCAGCGTGCCGTGGTAACGGCTCTTGTCTCCGCCGGCGGCAGAGTCCGCGGCAGATTGCGGCCCGGCCCTGCCGAACATGGTTGAAAGCGAGAATAATTTCACGTCGGGCGGCCGGTCTCAGTTCTTTTTCTGGGATTTCGGATCAAGCTGGATCTGGACGCGCCCCCCGCAGCTATCCAGTTGCGCCTGCCCTGTCTGCATATGAACCGTAAGCTGGCAGCCCGTGAAGACGTTCGGTCCATCAGACAGCACCACCTTTTCGCCCTTCAGGACGAAGAGCTGCTGGGCCATATCGAAGGAGCCATTGTCGGCGGTCGCCGTCTGCGTGCCGGAACTCAGGAAAACCTTGTCGGTAACGATGATACGGTCGATGTCGGCATTGCCGGATGAGATGGACGCGGCTCCCGCGTCGGCCTTTGCACCGTTTGGTTGGGTGTCGCCGCCCTGTGCCTTGTAAAAGACCGTCATATGACCGGCCTGCAAGGTCGTCTTCCCCTGAACGACCTTCACATTGCCGGTAAAGTCGGCCTTGTGCTCCTGATCGTGAATCTCCAGCTTGTCGCTTTCGATCTGGATCGGTTGATTGCTGTCGAGCTTCAGGCCGTCCATCTGGCTGGTCGTCGCCTGCGCAAGGGCCGCTCCTGCCATCAGTAGAAGCGCCAGGGCGCTGCCGCCAAGTGTTATGCCAGACTTACGAAGTGAAAAGTGACAATCTATTGTCATGAGTGACCCGGCTGTTAGGTGCCCTGTTTACGGATGACGGATGGATCCACATTCATGCGAACTTTCCCCTCGAATGTGATCACGCGCCCCTTATCCGTCATCTTGAGCGACTGCGCAACAATCGAAGCGCCGTCTTTTTGAATCTCGATAGGATCGTCTGTCGTCATCTTGCCGCCCTTGATATCGAGCTTGGCAGATTGGAATTTCGCCGTCAGACCGTTGCTCAGCAAAATCGTGAACGGGTCCCTCAGCGCAAGGTTGTCCGTGGATCGGTCATAGTCGGCCGTGGCAGCCTCAACGCGGGCGATCAGATCATCGTTGACCGGCACTGCGGCCTTGATCGTTTCGAGCGTGATAAGGTTCGGGTTCTTGATGTCTTGCAGTGCGCGCTCGGCAAGCATCGAATAGTTGATGCCGTCGGCATTGCGCCCGGCGATCGCCGGCTTTTCCATGACGATCTTGCCGTCTTCGATCTTGGCGCCCTCGATCTTCAGATTCTCGGGCAGGTAAGCCCTGACCATCGAGACGGCAATGAAGGCCAGCGAAATGATGACGGCAGCGACAGGCAGCAGTATCTTCAGGCGGCGGACACGTGCAGAATGGAAGAGCGCAGTCGCATAGGCGCTCCGTTCAGGCCCGGCAAAGGCAGGCTTCCCGCTGCTGTTCAATGTGTTGAGCATTCACATGTCCGTGTCTGTTGATCGGCAACCCTATATAGGAACTACATCCACCGATCACAGATCGTTTCGCATTATTACACTAGCTTGCCAATATGGATTTTTTTCTGCAACTAGCAAATAAGGCATGAAAACGGGGTAAATCGGCATTTGCGAAGAAGGAATGCCGCCTTATCTGATGCCATGTTGCATGAAGCCGGCGCACCGGCTCTGGAGGACCTTATGGACAGTTCGACGATCGCGGATCGCCGCAGGCTTCGCCGCAAACTTGGCTTCTGGCGTATTGCGGCGGTCTTGCTCTTGGTCGCGCTCGGCTTCGGTCTTTACCAATTCGTCGCAGGCGACCTCGCCACTCAGCGGCCGCATATCGCCCATGTGACGATTTCAGGCCTCATTACCGACAACGACGAATTGCTCGAGAGGCTGAAGAAGATCGAAGAAAACGACCGCGTCAAAGGCGTGATCGTCTCCATTTCCTCGCCCGGAGGCACGACCTATGGCGGGGAGAAAATATTCAAGGCGATCCGGGCGATCGCGGCGAAGAAGCCGGTGGTCTCCGATATCCGAACGCTTGCCGCTTCCGCAGGCTACATGGTCGCGACCGCTGGAGATACGATCATTGCCGGAGAAAGCTCGCTTACCGGTTCGATCGGCGTGATTTTCCAGTATCCTCAGATCCAACCATTGCTCGACAAGCTCGGCGTCTCTCTGCAAGAGATCAAGTCGTCGCCGCTGAAGGCAGAGCCATCGCCTTTCCATGCTGCCAGTGAAGAAGCGAAAGCCATGATCAATAATATGGTCATGGACAGCTACGCATGGTTCGTGGACCTGATTGTCGACCGCCGCAAACTGCCGCGCGACGAGGTGCTGAAGCTTGCCAACGGAACCATTTTCACCGGCCGCCAAGCGGCGAAGGTCAAGCTCATCGACCGGGTTGGCGGCGACGCGGAAATCCGGGACTATCTCGCCGGCAGGGACGTCGGCAAGGATCTTCCGGTCGTCGATTGGGACAGGAAGAGCAATACGGCATTTCTGCTCGCAGGGGCCGTTTCGAAGCTCGCAGTTCTGCTTGGCTATGGCGATCTCGTAAAGAGCCAGGACATCATGGGCATTCTGCCACAAAAGTTGCTCCTTGACGGGCTCGTTTCAGTTTGGCAGGTTGGCCACGATTGATAAGAAATCAATAATTTAAGGGGGCGACCGTGATCAAGTCGGAATTGGTGCAGATCGTTGCCGCGCGCAACCCGCATCTTTATCACCGGGATGTCGAAAATATCGTCAACGCGGTTCTCGACGAGATCACCGATGCGCTCGCAGCAGGCAACCGCGTCGAGCTTCGCGGCTTCGGTGCATTTTCCGTCAAGAATCGCCCCTCGCGCTCCGGGCGCAATCCGCGCACCGGCGATACCGTCTTCGTCGAGGAGAAGTGGGTGCCGTTCTTCAAGACCGGCAAGGAATTGCGCGAGCGGCTGAACCCCGGCCAGACCGACCACGACGATTGAGCTTCAACCAGACTGCGTCGAAATCGCGCTTGAACCTCGCGCGCAGCTTTCTATTTTGCTGAGCAGTCGTGCGCCTATCGAAGCGGCGCAACCAGGTCGCGGAGGCCACTGATGGCGAAGAAGATCATCAACCTATTGATTTTGTTGCCGCTTGGCATCATTCTCATCATCTTCTGCGTTGCCAACCGGCAGAGCGTGACGCTGGCATTCAACCCGTTCCGCCCCGAAGATCCGGTTCTCGCGGTTTCTGCGCCGTTCTTCGTTTTCATCTTCATCGCGCTGATTATCGGCATGCTGGTCGGATCGACCGCGACATGGCTCACGCAGGGCAAATATCGCAAGCGCGCGAAAATCGAGGCGAAAGAGGCCGTTCGCTGGCACAGCGAGGCGGACCGCCAAAAGACCCGCGCCGAAGAGATCGCCGGTCGATTGCCATCCCGCTGATTTACACTCAGGCAGGAATGAAGCTCAGTTCCTCGTAGTCGCCTTCAGCCGACGTGCCGCTACCAGTGACCACGAAACCGCGGCCGGCATAGAATGTCTTGGCGCTTGTGTTGTTGATCAGGCACTTCAACCGGTATTGACGGCGCGGCCATCCCGGCAGGGCCTTCAGCAGCGCGGTGCCGATGCCCCTGCCCTGCCATTGCTTGCGGATATAGAGCATGTGGATGAAATCATCGGCGGCCCACAGCGTCATGAAGCCGGCAATGTCGCCATCACCTGCTTCGGCAACAAAGACAATCTCACCCTGGGAATGGGCAAGAAAATCCCCATGGCGAAAATTGCCGGGATCGACCCAGGTGAAGGTCCGTCTGCGCTCGTCGAGATAGATTTCGCCGAGCTGCCCATTGTCCGAAGGGCGGGAATTTCTGACTGTGTAATCCATGGATGCGATCTGGAAGAGGCCAAAGACTGTGCCAAGCCAAAGGCCGCTATTGCGCGGCCTTTTCGCTGACGACAGCATTGAAATCTGCAAAGAACTGCTGCGCAAGCTTTTGCGATGTCGAGTTCACCAGCCGCGCTCCAAGCTGGGCAAGCTTGCCGCCGACCTGCGCCTTTACCGCATATTGCAGCACGGTCTCTGCACCTTCCGCCCTCAAGGTGACGTCGGCCCCGCCCTTGGCAAAGCCTGCGACACCGCCTTTGCCCTCGCCCGAAATCGTATAGCTCTCCGGCGCGTTGACATTTGTCAGGGTCACTTCACCGTTGAAGGTCGCCGAAACCGGTCCGATCTTGACTTTGACGACAGCTGCAAGCTCGGTTGGCGATCTCATCTCGAGGCTCTGGCAGCCGGGGATGCATCGCTTCAAGACTTCTGGATCGTTCAAGGCTACCCACACAGCATCGCGCGATGCATTGATGCGTTCCTCGCCGGTCATGTCCATTTCGAAATCCTCCCGTTTCAATTCTTTAAACTTATCACAGCGGGAAAGGACTTTGCCAAGGTGACTGGGGATGCTATTTCCACGGGCTCAATCAAACCTGAGACGCGGAAATCACGTTGAGACAGAAAGAGCGCCGGCCGGGCCATAAGGCGCAGCCTGCCGGCTCACCCGGCAATCGCCGCTATGACGAACGCTCGGGCCACCCGTCAAAAGCGGTCAAACCTGCGGCCGCGCGCGAGAGCGTGCGGGAGGCGGCCGCGCCTGCTGCAAGCGAGCGGCCGCTAAAGGAGCGCACCGGCAACCGTCCTCATGAGCGCGTTCCTGTCGTTCTGGAATCCCTCGGCGCTGGCGACTTTCACCTCATCGACAGCGGCGCCGGCCTGAAGCTTGAGCAGTACGGCCCCTATCGTATCGTCCGCCCGGAGGGCCAGGCGCTCTGGCAGCCGTCGCTCCCATCTCATGTATGGGAAAAGGTCGACGCGATCTTTGCCGGCGATACGGACGAGGAAGGCACTGGCCGCTGGCGCTTTCCGAAGGAGGCGCTCGGCGAGACCTGGCCGCTGCATCTTCTGGGCGTCGACTTTTATGGGCGCTTTACCTCCTTTCGCCATGTCGGCGTATTTCCGGAACAGATCGTCCACTGGAGCTGGATGAAGGAAAAGGTCGAGGCCGCCGGCAGACCGCTGAAGGTCCTCAATCTTTTCGGCTATACAGGCGTTGCCTCGCTGGTCGCGGCGGCGGCCGGTGCGGAAGTCACCCATGTCGACGCCTCCAAGAGGGCGATCGGCTGGGCACGTGAAAATCAGGCGCTCGGCCGCCTGGAGAAACTGCCGATCCGCTGGATCTGCGAAGACGCGATGAAGTTCATCCTGCGCGAGGAGCGCCGCGGCAATACCTACGACATCATCCTTACCGATCCGCCGAAATTCGGCCGTGGCCCGAACGGCGAAGTCTGGCATCTCTTCGAACACCTGCCTTTGATGCTCGATGTCTGCCGCGAGATCCTGTCACCTCAGGCGCTTGGCCTGGTGCTGACCGCCTATTCCATCCGTGCCAGCTTCTATTCGATCCACGAATTGATGCGCGAGACGATGCGCGGCGCAGGCGGCGTGGTCGAATCCGGCGAGCTCGTGATCCGCGAGGCGGGCCTTGACGGCAAGACGCGGGGCCGCGCGCTATCGACCTCTCTCTTCTCCCGCTGGGTGCCGAAATGAACCATGAACATCGGGGCCATGGCCCCCACAAGGTCGGACATGTGAAAGAGGTGACCTCGCTCGCCAATCCGATCATCAAGGACATCAAGGCACTGGCCAACAAGAAGTCACGCGAGGAGAGCGGCACCTTCATGGCCGAGGGCCTGAAGCTGGTCATCGACGCGATCGAGCTCGGCTGGGCGATCCGCACGCTGGTCTACGCCAAGGCAGCCAAGGGCAAGCCGCTGGTCGAGCAGATGGCGGCAAAGACGGTTGCCTCCGGCGGCCTCGTCCTCGAAGTCAGTGAAAAGATCCTTTCCTCGGTCACGCGGCGTGACAATCCGCAGATGGTGGTCGGCATTTTCGAGAGCCGCTGGAAGCCGCTGAAGGACATCCGTCCGAAGGAGGGAGAGACCTGGATCGCACTCGACCGCGTACGCGATCCCGGCAATCTCGGCACCATCATCCGCACGGCGGATGCCGCAGGTGCTTCCGGCGTCATCCTCATCGGGGAAACGACCGATCCCTTCTCCCTTGAAACGGTGCGCGCCACGATGGGCTCGCTCTTTGCCGTGCCTGTTGCGAAGGCGACGCCAGAGGAATTCATCGGCTGGAAGAAATCCGCCGGCGTGGCCGTCGTGGCCACCCACCTTGCAGGTTCGGTCGATTATCGCACGATCGATTACAAGAAGAAGCCGGTCGTTCTGCTCATGGGCAATGAGCAGGCCGGCCTGCCCGACCAGCTGGCTAAGGAAGCCGACGCACTTGCACGCATCCCGCAGCAGGGCCGTGCCGACTCCCTCAATCTCGCCGTTGCAAGTGCCGTCATGCTATTTGAAGCGCGGCGCCATCTCCTTTCGCTTTCCGAGGGCAAATGACCGATAAGACGCTTGACCGTCCGGCGCTCCTGTCGCGCCCGCTGCCGATCCTGATTTTCATTCTCGTCGCTGTCGCTATCGACCAGATCGTCAAGATCGCGGTCGATCGCTATCTGCCATTGCACGAAGCGGTGCCGATGATCCCGATGCTGGCGCTCTACCGCACCTACAATCTCGGCGTCGCCTTTTCGATGCTGTCGGGCATGGACGGCTGGTTCATCGTCGGCATGCGCCTTGTCATCGTGGCCTTCGTCATCTGGCTCTGGCGTCGCACCTCCAAGGACCGCTGGATTGCCCATAGCGGATTTGCGCTGATCATTGCCGGTGCGCTCGGCAATCTGATCGACCGTTTCCTTTACGGTCATGTCATCGACTACATTCTCTTCCACACCGAAAGCTGGTCCTTCGCCGTCTTCAATCTCGCCGACAGCTTCATCACGGTGGGCGCCGGTTGCGTCATCCTCGACGAGCTTTTGCAACCGAAAAAGACGGAAAGCTAAAATCTTAGGTTTTTCCTGAAGGCATTCGGAACGGCACATATGGTAGCCAGCAATTATGCACAGTCTGGCTCAATTGCAGGAACGTCTCGCCGCCGCATTCGGCGCGTCCGCCAAGCCGCATGATCTGCGGCCGGCAGACGATGTCGTTCAGCCGGCGCCGGCAACACCAAAGCAAAAGCATCGGCTGCGCATCCCGGTCTTTTACTGGCTCGGCGGGCTTGGCCTTTTTGCTGCAATCGCGCTCCTTGCACTCGGGCAGGCAGGCGGACCTCCGCTATTTTCCGCAGGTCTTGCAATCCTTGCCGTAGCACTTGCAGGTTATCTATTGCTGGTGAGGCTGCGCCAGCGGACCGGCAACCAGCCTCAGGCAGGCGACGCCGCTCACGTATTCGCCAATGTTCACGACGCCCTCGGCGACATAACCGTTACCCGAACCATCGACGGGCGGATCATCGGCGCCAATGCCACTTTTCGCCGCCTGACGGGCCGTCTGAAGCCGGAAGGGCAGACCTGCGAACAACTCGGCATCGCCTTTCGCCCTGACGCCGAACCATATCGCTTCGATGTCGAGATCTCGACGCCTCAAGGCCAGCGCATCTTCGCCTGGCATGATGTCGTCACCCGCGATCCGCCGAAGGGACGTCTGCTGCTCCAGAGCGTCGCCCGCGACGTGACGGCCGAGCGCCTTGCAGCGCAGGCGCGAGAGGAGGCACGCCAAAAGGCCGAGTACAACAGTGCGGCAAAATCCCGCTTGCTTGCAACCGTCAGCCATGAAATCCGAACACCACTATCCGGCATTCTCGGGATGACCCATCTGCTTAGCCAGGCGCAGATGACACAGGAGCAGCAGAACTATCTCGACGGCATCCGCCAGTCAGGCCATGCGCTTGCCCAACTCGTCGAAGACCTGCTCGATTTCTCCACAATCGAAGTCGGACGCTTCCAGCTTCGTCCGCGCACCGAATCGCTGCGTCAGCTCTTGGAAAGCGTCGTCGAAATGCTGGCACACCGTGCCCACGAAAAGGGCATCGAGATCGGTGCGACCGTCTCTTCCGACGTGCCTGAATTCATGAGTTTCGATCCGGCGCGGCTGCGTCAGGTCCTATTCAACGTCATCGGCAATGCGGTGAAGTTCACCCAGGTGGGCGGCGTCTTCATCCGTGTATCCTTGCGTAACGACGACCTCGTGATAACGGTGACCGACACCGGCCCGGGAATGACGACGGAGGAGCATTCCCGAATCTTCGGCGAATTCGAGCAGGGAGGAACCATGACGGAAAAGAGCGGCGGCACCGGGCTCGGGCTCACCATCTCCGCCCGCATCATGCGCGAATTCGGCGGTTCGCTGACGGTCGTCAGCGAAAAGGGCAAGGGCAGCGAATTCACGATCCGCTTTCCTGCAAATATTCCAGCAGAGGTTCGCGGCAGCCGCAAATCCCTGCTTGCCGGCAATGTCGTCGTGCTTCTTGCGCCGGACGGTGCAGCCCGCGCCGCAATCGCCGAGACCATCGTCGCTCTCGGCGGCGATTGCCATCTGGTGGCCGACGGCGAAAAGGCTCGCGAGACGCTTCTCTACATTGCCGGGATCGGCCATCGCCCGACGGACATCATCGTCGATCATCGCATGTCCGCGGAGTTTACAGAGCATCTTGCCGACCGCGTCGAAATTGCCGCGCTCGGCTTGCGCAAGACCCTTCTCGTCAACCCGGAAGAGCGTAACGCCCATCCGCTTGATCTCTTCGACGCCTGGCTTATTCGCCCTCTTCGCGAACAGTCGCTGATCGACGTGCTTCGCGGACGCATGCGCGGCATGGAAAAGCGCGATGCGCTGAACGACAACCAGCCCGGCTTTACCGCCGCCATCCCCGAAGCGAACATGCCAGGCGGACTGAATATCCTTCTCGGAGAAGACGATCCGATCAACGCGATGCTTGTCCGCGCCATGCTGGAGAAGGGCGGACATAAGGTTCGACATGTCGAAGACTTCGAGACGTTGCTCGATTGCGCCCTTGCCGAAGGCAGCATGCGGCCCGACATCGTCATCAGCGATCTCACGATGCCGGGCGGCGAAGGTGTGGAAATGATCGGCCGGTTGCGCGGTCACGAACGGCGGCTGCAGGTCGTTCCGGTGCCGGTCATCGTGCTGACTGCCGACAAACGCGACGAGTCGCGCCGCCAGGTCCTGCTTGCCGGCGCAAACCGGGTGATGCTGAAACCTGTCGACCCAATCCGGCTATTGACGGAAGTCCATGCCGTTGCAGCTCTTTCCGCCCGCCGGGCCGAAGCGCTCTGAGCAGAGTGACACAAGCGTCGTTTTTCCGTAAAATCCATGTCACTTTCCTGTCGTACAGAAGTGTTTTATGACACGCCATGAGCCGGCAACGGGAGAATCATCATGTCCATCGACATCCTTAATCGCGACACGACGCCGGAGATTTCTCCGCCTGCAGCGACCGTCGCGCCGAAGGAAGGCGACGTCCTGGGCCGCATTGGCAACCTGGAAACCCGCCTTGCGCGCACTGCTTGCGAGATCGATGCTGCGCAGCATGTGCGCTACCGCGTTTTCGTTCAGGAAATGCAGGCGCAGCTTCCGCCAGAGGCCATGCGCCGCGAACGCGACTTCGACGCCTACGATGCATTCTGCGATCACCTTCTCGTCCTCGACCGCTCGATCGAAGGTGATAGCGAAGACCAGATCGTCGGAACCTACCGCCTGCTGCGCCAGGACGTGGCAATGGCAAATGGCGGTTTTTACTCGGCTTCCGAATTCGCGATCGGCGAGCTTCTGGCGCGCCATCCAGACAAGCGCTTCATGGAACTCGGCCGCTCCTGCGTGCTGCCGGAATACCGCACGAAACGCACCGTCGAACTTCTCTGGCAGGGCAACTGGGCCTATGCCTTGAAACACGGCATGAGCGCCATGTTCGGCTGCGCCTCTCTGCCGGGTGTGCATCCGGAGAGCCATGCGCTGGCACTTTCCTTCCTGCACCACACGGTCCTTGCCAAGGGCGAATGGGCGGTCGGCGCTCTGCCGGGACGAGCTCGCAGCATGGATCTCATGCCGCCGGAGGCCGTCAACCCGAAGAAGGCGCTGATGGCCCTTCCGCCGCTGATCAAGGGCTACCTTCGCCTCGGCGCCATGGTCGGCTCCACCGCGGTGGTGGACCACGCGTTCAACACGACGGACGTGCTGATCGTGCTGCCGATCGCGAGCATTTCGGATCGCTATTTGAACTACTACGGCGCTGACGCCGGCCGTTTCGCAAGCTGATTTTTGAAAAGATCGAGCTGGCGGCGCATTCTGGTGATCTCGTCAGATGGAAGCGAGGCGTTCACTCCTTCTGATGCCCTCTCGCGCCGCCGTCGCATCCAACCTTCCCCGCCTCCCTATCCGTTGGGGAGACGGGGAGAGTTTCGCATGGGTTCTGGCGATGCCGAAGATGGGCAAGCAGCGTCGCGAGGCCCTGCTTTCCAGCGGGAGAAGGTAGCTCGCCTGGCTGCTATCCCGCCGAATAAGCCGCGATCGCCGCCATGTTGACGATGTCGGAGTCCTTGGCGCCCATCGAGGTGATCTGAATGGCCTTGTCGAGACCGACAAGGATCGGGCCGATGACCGTCGAACCGCCGAGTTCCTGCAGCATCTTCGTCGAGATCGAAGCAGAGTGGAAGGCCGGCATGACCAGCACGTTGGCGGGAGCCGACAAGCGGCAGAACGGGTACTGTTCCATCACCTTTCGGTTCAGCGCCACGTCGGCTGCCATTTCGCCATCATACTCGAAATCGACGCGGCGCTTGTCGAGGATCTTCACGGCTTCGCGCACGCGCTCGGAACGTTCGCCCGAAGGATGACCGAAGGTGGAATAGGCGAGCAGCGCAACGCGCGGCTGATAGCCCATGCGGCGCGCAAGGCCCGCCGCTTCTTCGGCGATATCGGCCAGCTCCTCGGCAGTCGGCATATCATGAACCGCAGTATCTGCCACAAAGACCGCCCGGCCGCGGACAATCACCAGCGATACGCCGATGACGCGGTGGCCCGGCTTCTCGTCGATGCAGCGCCGCACGTCCTCCAGCGCCGTCGAATAATTGCGCGTAATGCCGGTCACCATGCCGTCCGCATCGCCAAGGGCCACCATCGTCGCGGCGAAATGATTGCGATCGTTGTGGATCAGGCGCTGTGCATCGCGGTGCAGATAGCCCTTCCGCTGCAGCCGGGCGTAGAGGTAGTCGGTGTAGGCCTCGATGCGCGTCGAAATGCGCGCATTGACGATCTCGAGGCCGGGCCGGTTGAGGTCGATCCCTGCCCGCTCCGCCGTCGCCCTGATCAGGTCTTCGCGGCCGAGAAGAATTGCCGTGCCGAGCTGCTGGTTGGCGTAGGACATCGCCGCGCGCATGACCTGCTCTTCTTCCGCCTCGGCAAAAACCATCCGTTTCGGACGGCGGCGAACCCGCTCGTAGAGGCTCGCAAGCGTCGACGCGATCGGATCGCGCCTTGCCGACAGCTCGCGGCGATAGCCGTCCATGTCGGTGATCACCTTGCGGGCAACGCCAGTTTCGATCGCAGCCTGCGCGACGGCGGCCGGGATTGCCGAAATGAGGCGCGGATCGAAGGGCACCGGAATGATATATTGCGCGCCAAAGCGCGGGCGGTTGCCCTGATAAGCGGCAACGACGTCGTCGGGCACATCCTCGCGGGCCAGGTTGGCAAGCGCCTTGACGGCGGCGATCTTCATCGCGTCGTTGATCGTGGTTGCCCGCACGTCCAGCGCGCCGCGGAAGATATAAGGAAAACCGAGAACGTTGTTCACCTGGTTCGGGTAATCCGATCGCCCTGTCGCCATGATGGCGTCATCGCGGATGCGCGCGACTTCCTCGGGCGTGATTTCCGGATCGGGGTTTGCCATCGCAAAGATGATCGGCCGGTCGGCCATCGAACGAATCATCTCTTCGGAGAAAGCACCCTTCTGCGACAGGCCGAACACGACGTCTGCACCGTTCATCGCATCTGCCAGCGTGCGAGCCTTTGTCTTTGCCGCGTGTGCCGATTTCCACTGGTTCATGCCCTCGGTGCGCCCCTGATAGATGACGCCCTTGGTGTCGACAAGGGTGATGTTTTCAGGTGCAAAACCCATCGCCTTGACGAGCTCGACACAGGCGATTGCGGCAGCGCCTGCGCCGTTGCAGACGAGTTTCGTTTTTTTCAGGTCACGTCCCGTCAGCTCAAGCGCATTGATGAGGCCGGCCGTTGCAATAATCGCTGTGCCGTGCTGGTCGTCGTGAAAGACCGGAATATCCATCAGCTCGCGGAGACGCTGCTCGATGATGAAGCAGTCTGGCGCTTTGATGTCCTCCAGATTGATGCCGCCGAAAGACGGGCCAAGGAAACGCACACAGTTTATGAACTCGTCGACATTCTCCGTGTCGACCTCAAGATCGATGGAATCGACATCGGCAAAGCGCTTGAAAAGGACCGATTTGCCTTCCATCACCGGCTTGGATGCCAGGGCGCCGAGATTGCCGAGGCCTAGAATTGCTGTGCCGTTGGAAATGACAGCCACCATATTGCCGCGCGTTGTGTAGTCGTAGGCAGTGCCCGGATCGGCGGCAATCGCCTTTACCGGCACCGCGACGCCCGGCGAATAGGCCAGCGACAGATCGCGCTGCGTCGCCATCGGTTTCGTCGGGTTGATTTCCAGCTTCCCGGGCCGGCCCATGGCATGAAACTCGAGCGCTTCACTGTCGGTAACGGACGTCACCGGTTGCGACTTCTTTTCGATATCGGGCATTCTTCCTCCAACGTCCTGTGGGTGACGCCTTGCGCTTCCTCAATGGCGGTTGTCATCTATAGCGGCGGGCGGCTAGGGTTGGCACCTGTTTTTTTTTGGAAAATTGCGCTTCCGTGAACCAACGAATAGACGCCAGGAACGAAGCCTTTTCGGCTGCCGAGCTATCCACGGAGGAAAGCCGTGCCTCGGCCACGCCGATGATGGAGCAATTCATCGAAATCAAGGCGAACAATCCCGACTCGCTGCTCTTCTATCGAATGGGCGATTTTTACGAATTGTTCTTCGAAGACGCCCTGGAAGCCTCGCGGGCGCTGGGCATTACGCTCACGAAGCGCGGTCAGCACATGGGGCAAGATATCCCGATGTGCGGCGTTCCCGTGCATGCCGCCGACGATTACCTGCAGAAGCTGATCGGACTGGGCTTCCGTGTCGCGGTGTGCGAACAGGTGGAAGATCCGGCGGAGGCGAGGAAGCGCGGCTCGAAATCCGTCGTCAAGCGCGATGTCATTCGGCTTGTCACACCGGGAACCATCACCGAAGAAAAGCTGCTATCGCCCTCCGAATCGAACTATCTGATGGCGCTTACCCGGATTCGCGGCGCCTCCGAACCACAGATCGCGCTGGCCTGGATCGACATTTCTACCGGCGTCTTCCGGCTGGCGGAAACAGAGCCATCACGGCTGCTTGCCGACATCCTGCGCATCGATCCCCGCGAACTGATACTGCCCGACACGATGTTTCACGATCCCGAGCTGAAGCCGGTCTTCGACGTGCTCGGCCGCACTGCCGTGCCGCAGCCTTCCGTGCTTTTCGACAGCGCGACGGCAGAAAATCGCATCGCGCGCTATTTCGGAATTTCGACGCTCGACGGTTTCGGCAGTTTCTCCCGCGCCGAACTTGCGGCAGCGGCGGCAGCTGTTGCCTATGTCGAGAAGACGCAGATCGCCGAACGCCCGCCGCTTGGCAAACCGGAGCGCGAGAGCGGCGCCTCGACACTCTTCATAGATCCCGCAACCCGCGCCAATCTGGAGCTTGCCCGCACGCTGTCGGGCGACCGCAACGGCTCTCTGCTCAAAGCAATCGACCGCACGGTCACCGGTGGAGGAGCACGCCTTCTTGCAGAACGGCTGATGTCACCGCTGACCGATCCTGCCGGCATCAACCAGCGGCTGGATTCGATCGGCTTCCTGATGGAGGAGCCGAGGCTTTGCGGCGACCTGCGCGATGGCTTGAAGCATGTGCCGGACATGCCACGCGCACTCTCCCGTCTTGCGCTCGACCGCGGCGGCCCGCGCGATCTCTGGGCGATCCGGCAAGGACTTGCCGCTGCTTGCGACCTTGCAAAGCTGCTCGCCGACGCGCTTTTGCCCGAAGAACTCAATGCGGCCCTTTCCGGGTTGCGGGCCTTGCCTGCAGCTCTTCAATCTCTGCTTGGAGAAATGCTCGCCGACGAACTGCCGCTGTTGAAGCGTGACGGCGGCTTCTTGCGCGACGGTGCCAATGCCGATCTGGATGAAGTTCGCGCGCTTCGCGATCAGTCGCGCCGGGTGATCGCCGGATTGCAGCTCCAATATGCCGATGAGACCGGCATCAGGTCTTTGAAGATCAAGCACAACAATATCCTCGGCTATTTCATCGAAGTGACAGCCGGCAATGCCGGGCCGATGACGGATGCGCCGGAGGCCAAGGCCCGCTTCATCCATCGCCAGACCATGGCAAATGCCATGCGCTTTACGACGACCGAGCTTGCCGACCTGGAAAGCCGGATCGCAAACGCGGCCGACCGCGCGTTGCAGATCGAGCTCGAAGCCTTCGACCGAATGACGGCCGCCGTCGTCGCCGAAGCCGAGGCAATCAAGGCCGGCGCCCGCGCGCTTGCCATCATCGACGTTGCTGCCGGCCTCGCACTCTTGGCGGAGGAGCAGGCCTACTGCCGCCCGCTCGTCGATGCCTCGAAAATGTTTGCGATCGAAGGCGGGCGCCATCCGGTTGTCGAACAGGCGCTGCGGCGTCAGTCCTCCGGCCCTTTCGTTGCCAATAATTGCGATCTCTCGCCTGTCGCGGACGGTAAAGATGGAGCAATCTGGCTGCTGACCGGTCCGAATATGGGCGGCAAGTCGACATTCCTGCGCCAGAACGCGTTGATTGCCATCCTGGCGCAGATGGGATCCTTCGTGCCCGCGAGCTCCGCTCACATCGGCATCGTCGATCGCCTCTTTTCGCGCGTCGGCGCCTCGGACGACCTGGCGCGCGGCCGTTCCACCTTCATGGTCGAGATGGTCGAGACGGCCGCGATCCTCAACCAGGCGACCGACCGCTCTCTCGTCATCCTCGATGAGATCGGCCGCGGCACTGCGACTTTCGACGGCCTGTCGATCGCCTGGGCGGCCGTGGAGCATCTGCACGAGGCAAACCGATGCCGCGGTCTCTTCGCCACGCATTTCCATGAACTGACGGTGCTGTCGGAAAAACTTGACCGGCTATCGAACGCCACCATGCGTGTCAAGGAATGGGACGGCGACGTCATTTTCCTGCACGAAGTGGGACCGGGTGCGGCGGACCGTTCCTACGGCATCCAGGTGGCCAGGCTCGCCGGCCTGCCAGCGTCCGTCGTCGCGCGCGCCCGCGACGTGCTGACGCGGCTGGAAGATGCCGACCGCAAGAACCCGGCAAGCCAGCTGATCGACGATCTGCCGCTGTTCCAGGTGGCGGTGCGGCGCGAGGATGCCAATCGCGGGCCGTCCAAGATCGAGGAAGCGTTGAAGAAAATGAGCCTCGACGACATGACGCCGCGCGAGGCCCTCGAGGCGCTTTACGGACTGAAGAAGCAGCTGAAGTAGGAGCCGTCATGTTCATGCGCAGTCTCGTCCGTGAAACACAGCGCCTCGCCGACATGTTCACCGTGCTCGAAGCACTGCGTAACGCCGACGAGCACGGCAATCCGCGCAGCTGGAATTCGCCCGTCGGCCTGCTCGAAATCACTCGATCCTGCGCCATCATCTGCGAGCTTGCGGCGGCCATTGCCAAAGCGGGCTACCGCGATTGCGACAGACAGACGCTGGAGGAGATTACCAGCGAGGCGCGCAAGGTCCTTTATTCGGTGAACATGCCGGGGGTGGCTTGAAGCTGTCCCTCTTTCCCCCGGCAAGGGAAGGCAACCACCTTTTCGCCAAAATTAAGGGGTCTTGCAGTATGAAGAGCCGTGTCAAACGCGGGGTAAAGAGGCTATAGCGCATGCAGACGAAACGAGACGCGGTCGCACCGCGCGAACAGGAAGCCGCGCCGCGCATGGCAACGATGACTGACATCGATTTCTCCGAGATTCTCGACACGGCCCTGCTGCAAAAACTCTGCGAGGCCGTTGCCGAAGCCAACAGGTCCCGTCCGGACGTGATGCGCTCGGATCTGCTTGCCATACTCAAGAAGGCAAGCATCGACGGCCGCCAAAGGGCCCGCGCGCTTCTTTCTGCCGACGGCAGCGGGCTTGGCTGCGCCCGGCGCATCTCCTGGCTGCAGGACCAGATCATCACGCTACTCTACGAATTCGTCAGCGCACATATTTTCCCGCAGCAGAAGCACAAGTTCGCCGTGACGGCGGTCGGCGGCTACGGCCGCGATACGCTGGCGCCGGGCTCCGACATCGACCTGCTCTTCCTCTTTCAGCCAAGGCCGTCAGAAGAGACGCACAAGGCTGTCGAGTTCATGCTCTATGTGCTGTGGGATATGGGCTTCAAGGTCGGCCACGCGACAAGGACCATCGAGGAGTGTATGGCGCTCTCCAGGTCCGACATGACGATCCGCACGGCCATCCTGGAGATGCGCTACATCTGCGGCCTAAAATCGCTGGCAACGGAGCTCGAGACCCGCTTCGACAAGGAGATCGTGACGGGCACGGGACCGGAATTCATTGCCGCCAAACTTGCCGAACGCGATGAACGCCACCGCAAGGCAGGCGACACACGCTACCTCGTCGAACCCAACGTCAAGGAGGGCAAGGGCGGGCTGCGCGATCTGCACACGCTCTTCTGGATATCGAAATACTACTATCACGTCCGCGACACGGCCGATCTCGTGGCGCTCGGCGTCCTGTCCAAGCACGAGTACCGCGTGTTCGAGAAGGCCGACGATTTTCTCTGGGCGGTGCGCTGCCACATGCACTTTCTGACCGGCAAGGCGGAGGAACGGCTTTCCTTCGACATCCAGCGCGAGATTGCCGAAGCGCTTGGATATCATTCGCGCCCCGGCCTTTCGGCCGTCGAACGTTTCATGAAGCACTACTTCCTGGTGGCAAAGGACGTCGGCGACCTGACGCGCATCCTGTGCGCGGCTCTTGAAGACCAGCAGGCAAAATCGACGCCGGGGCTCACCGGGGTGATCAGCCGTTTTGCCCATCGCAGCCGCAAGATCGCCGGCAGCACGGAATTCATGGAGGATCGAGGCCGCATCGCGCTCGCCAGCCCCGACGTGTTCAAGCACGATCCCGTCAGCATCATCCGCCTCTTCCACGTTGCCGATATCAACGGTCTCGAATTCCATCCCGATGCCCTGAAGCGGGTCACGCGATCGCTCAACCTCATCGACAACAACCTGCGCGAAAACGATGAGGCGAACCGCCTCTTCATGTCGATCCTGACCTCCAAGCGCGACCCGGCACTCATCTTGCGCCGCATGAACGAAGCAGGCGTACTTGGCCGCTTCATTCCGGAATTCGGCAAGATCGTCGCGATGATGCAGTTCAACATGTACCACCACTATACTGTGGATGAGCATCTGATCCGTACCGTCGACGTGCTCTCCGAAATCGACAAGGGCAAGGCCGACGACCTGCATCCCCTCGCCAACAAGCTGATGCCGGGGATCGAAGACCGGGAGGCGCTCTATGTCGCAGTCCTTCTCCATGACATCGCCAAGGGCCGCCAGGAAGACCATTCGATCGCCGGAGCCCGCGTTGCCCGCAAGCTCTGCTCCCGCTTCGGCCTGTCGCAGAAGCAGACGGAACTCGTCGTCTGGCTGATCGAGGAGCATCTGACGATGTCCATGGTTGCCCAGACCCGCGACCTCACCGACCGCAAGACGATCACCGACTTCGCCGATCGCGTTCAATCGCTTGATCGCCTGAAGATGCTGCTCGTCCTGACGATCTGCGATATTCGCGCCGTCGGCCCGGGCGTCTGGAACGGCTGGAAGGGCCAGTTGCTGAGGACGCTCTATTACGAGACCGAACTTCTGCTTGCCGGGGGCTTTTCGGAGGTGTCGCGCAAGGAGCGCGCCAATTCCGCGACCGAAGCGCTGTTCAACGCACTTTCCGATTGGAGCCAGAAGGATCGCAAGATCTACAGCAAGCTGCACTACCAGCCTTACCTGCTTTCCGTGCCGCTGGAAGACCAAGTCCGTCACGCCGATTTCATCCGCCAGGCGGACAAGAACGGCCAGGCACTTGCGACAACCGTGCGAACGGACAGTTTCCACGCGATCACCGAAATCACCGTGCTGTCGCCAGACCACCCGCGGCTGCTTGCCGTTATTGCCGGGGCATGTGCTGCAGCAGGTGCAAACATTGTCGATGCACAGATCTTCACGACCTCGGACGGACGGGCACTGGATACGATCCATGTCAGCCGCGAATTCCAGGATGACGCCGACGAACTTCGCCGCGCCGGCACGATCGGGCGCATGATCGAAGACGTACTGTCGGGCCGCAAGCGGCTGCCAGAAGTCATCGCCACGCGTACGAAGAACCGCAAGAGGAGCAAGGCCTTCGTCATTCCGCCGTCGGTCAACATCACCAACAATCTGTCGAACAAGTTCACTGTCATCGAAGTCGAATGCCTCGACCGCACCGGCCTGCTTTCGGAAATCACCGCCATGCTTTCCGATCTTTCGCTGGACATCCAGTCGGCCCGCATCACCACCTTTGGCGAAAAGGTCATAGACACCTTCTATGTCACAGACCTCGTCGGCCAGAAAATCTCCAGCGACACCAAGCGCGCCAATATCACCGCCCGGCTGAAGGCGGTGATGGCCGGCGAAGAAGATGAGCTTCGCGAGCGCATGCCCTCCGGCATCATCGCGCCTGCCGCCACGCGCACATCGCAGCCGGGCGAAAAGAAAGCCGGGTCTGCGACATGAGCCTCGTCAAGAAATTCGCCACCGTCGGCGGCGCGACCCTCGGCAGCCGCATCTTCGGCTTTGCCCGCGAGACGCTGATGGCAGCCGCCCTTGGCACCGGCTCCATGGCTGACGTCTTCTATGCTGCCTTCCGGTTTCCCAACCTCTTCCGCCGGCTGTTTGCCGAAGGCGCCTTCAACGCAGCCTTCGTGCCGCTATTTGCCAAGGAGATCGAAGCGAACGGTACGGAAGGAGCCAAGCGGTTTTCCGAAGAGGTCTTCGGAGTGCTTTTTTCGGTGCTGCTGCTCATCACCATCGTGATGGAACTTTGCATGCCGCTGCTTGTACGCTTCATCATCGCGCCCGGCTTTGCCGACGATCCGGACAAGTTCTCGACCACCATCCGCATGGCCGCGGTGATGTTCCCCTATCTCATGTGCATGTCGCTGACGGCTATGATGAGCGGCATGCTGAATTCGCTGCACCATTTCTTTGCTGCAGCAGTCGCGCCCGTTTTCCTCAATGTCGTGATGATTGGTGCACTCGTCTACGCAATTTATACCGGCGCCGAGCCGCTCGCGACCGCCTGGTATCTTTCCTGGGGCGTGCTTGCCGCTGGTATCCTGCAGCTCGCCGTCGTATATGTCGGCGTCCTGCACGCCGGCATGAGCATTGGCTTTCGCTTCCCGAAAATGACGCCGAACGTCAAGCGGCTGCTGATCCTTGCAGTTCCCGCTGCCGTCACAGGCGGCATCACACAGATCAACCAGCTGATCGGCCAGGCGATCGCCTCGTCCCGCGATGGTGCGATCGCCGCCCTGCAATATGCCGATCGCATCTACCAGCTGCCGCTCGGCGTCGTTGGCGTTGCCGTCGGTGTCGTATTGCTGCCGGAGCTTGCCCGCGCACTGAAGGGCGGCAACCTGCGCGAAGCCGGGAACCTGCAGAACCGCTCGATCGAATTCGTGCTGTTCCTGACGATCCCCGCCGCCTTCGCCCTTTGGGTGCTTGCTGACGAGATCATCCGCGTGCTTTACGAACGTGGCGCCTTCCATCAGGACAACACGGCCCTTGTCGGCTCGATCCTCGCAATCTACGGCATCGGCCTGCCGGCCTTCGTGCTCATCAAGGCGCTGCAGCCGGGCTTTTACGCCCGCGAGGATACCAAGACGCCGATGCGCTTTTCAGCCGTTGCTGTCGGCGTCAACTGCGCCACGGCGCTGGCGCTTTTTCCCTATCTTGGCGCACCAGGCATTGCAGTGGCTGAAGCAACCGCCGGCTGGATCAGCACGGTTCTGCTTTTCGCGACGCTGCTTTCCCGCGGTCATCTCGCCTGGGAATGGGCGCTCGCTCGCCGGGCAGCCCTACTCGTCGTTTCGGCGGCCGTGATGAGCGGCGTCATCGTCTTTTTGCAGCATCGCTGGGAACCCTGGCTCGCTTCCAGTGCCCATCTGGCGACCAAGGTCGGTACGCTTGGCCTTTTGATCGCCATTTCGATGGCCGTCTATTTCGCGACCGCCTTTTTGATCGGCGGCGCCGACCTCGGCATGATCCGGCGAAACCTCAACCGGAAAACCGCGCCCAAAGCAAAGGGCTGAACGGCAGCATTGGCTGTCAGCAATGGCGCCAGCGCCGCTTCGGCCCGATATCGACGTGGACGATGCCGTTGCAGTAGCGCCCGATACCGCCGATACCCGGCGCCGTCTGTGCTGCCGCGATGATCGCTTGTTCCGATAAGCCCGGCACGCGGATGTCGGCTGCGTTGCAATGGCGATGTTGAGAATGGGAGCGTCCGGAGTGGCGAAGACCGGACGTCACCATCGGGATTCGGCCGGTCTTGGCCGAGATATGCGCGAGAATCGCTCTGAGTTTCGGCGGGAAGCAGCCGACTTTGACACTGACGGTCTGAACCGTATAGGCCTGTGACGTTGTGTGTTTAAGGAGTCTTACTGGGGGTTTTTTAGCGTTCTGTGCGCCTGCCTCGGCGTAGCAGGACAAAGCGAACAAGCCAGCAAGAACGAGTGATAAAATCGTGTGCATGACGTCCCCTCCAGGTAGAGCGCGGCCGGTTAATCGCCGGGCTCGGATTGGCGCCGAGAACGTTCATTCAAAAAATGGCCAATTTGTGAAATTTTATACTTATATGAAAAGTGAATCATCCTCATATTGCTGGGGTCTATATAAAAGTCATAACTCAAATTGAGTATAAATTACTCTCTACCTTTCGATGAAAAACAAGGCCTTGCAACGAATATTTACTAGAAGGGGTGTGAAGCCGAAGAAGGGCAGTCATAATGCGAAATAGCGGTCTTTAAACGCCGGAGAATGAGGCAATAAGAAGATGCCAATCGTATCGGACGACGCTCGCATCTGACCCAAAGAGGCCGCGACAGATTAACGAGACCCGGCAACTGAAGGCTTGCAGATGTCCCAATCCCTCTTTCTCGTCACCCTCGTCGTCGACGACTATGATCGTGCAAAGGCCTTCTACTGCGGAGCGCTCGAATTCGACTGCCTGCAGGACGAAGTGCAGCCGGAAGGCAAGCGCTGGGTAGTCGTCAAACCGAAGGGCGGGGATGGAGCAGCCTTCCTTCTTGCCAAAGCAGTCGACGAAACACAGAAAGCGGCGATCGGAAATCAAACCGGCGGGCGTGTCGGGTTCTTCTTGAAGACCGATGATTTTGCGCGAGATCATGCCGCCATGCTGGCCAGCGGCGTGCGCTTCCTCGAACAGCCCCGGCATGAAATTTACGGCACCGTGGCCCAATTTCTGGATCCTTACGGCAATAGTTTCGACCTCATCTGTCACGCCGCACCCACCGCCTCTTGATTGCGGCACAGAGCACGTGCATAAGCCGCCGCGTTAGCAACATGGGCGACTGCGCCCTGGGGCCCTCCACCAGCCTAATCGAGGACAAGGTGACCGAATTCAAGAAACTTGTATTTTCCGGCGTTCAGCCGACCGGAAATCTCCATCTCGGCAACTATCTCGGCGCAATCCGCAAGTTCGTGGCGCTGCAGGAAGGCAATGACTGCATCTATTGCGTCGTCGATCTGCACTCGCTGACGGCGCAGCTCGTGCACGACGACCTGCCGGGCCAGATCCGCTCGATCGCCGCAGCCTTCATCGCCTCCGGCATCGATCCGCAAAGGCATATCGTTTTCAATCAATCGGCCGTGCCGCAGCATGCCGAGCTCGCCTGGATCTTCAATTGCGTCGCCCGCATCGGCTGGATGAACCGCATGACGCAGTTCAAGGACAAGGCCGGCAAGGACCGCGAAAATGCTTCCCTCGGCCTGCTTGCCTATCCGAGCCTGATGGCGGCCGACATCCTCGTTTATCGCGGCACGCATGTTCCGGTCGGTGACGACCAGAAACAGCATCTTGAACTCGCCCGCGACATCGCGATGAAGTTCAACCTCGATTATCAGGACCACATTCGCCGAGCCGGCCGCGGTATCGACATTATCGTCGGCGACGAGCCGGTGCACGCCTTTCTTCCGATGGTCGAACCGTTGATCGAAGGCCCCGCTCCGCGCGTGATGTCTCTGCGCGACGGTACGAAGAAGATGTCGAAATCCGATCCCTCCGATCTGTCGCGCATCAATCTGCTCGACGACGAGGAAGCCATCTCGAAGAAGATCCGCAAGGCCAAGACCGACCCGGACGGCCTGCCGGGCGAGATTGAGGGCCTTAAGGGGCGCCCGGAAGCCGACAATCTCGTCGGCATATATGCAGCTCTTGCCGACAAGACGAAGACCGAGGTGCTTGCCGAATTCGGCGGCCAGCAGTTCTCCGTCTTCAAGCCGGCGCTTGTCGATCTCGCCGTTGAGGTACTCTCGCCGATCACCGGCGAAATGCGCCGCCTGCTCAACGATACGAGCCATATCGACGCAATCCTGCGCAACGGCGGCGAACGCGCCCGGGCGCGCGCCGAAGCGACCATGAAGGATGTCCGTGACATCATCGGCTTCCTCTACTAGGCATGCCTTCTGAGGCGAGTCCCCTTCAATGACGGGGGCTTGCAAATTTCCCGGTTAAGGTGTCAGAGTCGGCGCCATGGTATCAAAGCGACTCTCACGGCTCGAAGGGCATCGCCGCAAATTCATGGCGGTGATCGATGGCACACCCGAATGCCAGAGCGCTGTGCATTATGCCGGCCGGCGCGCCAAGAATTCCAATGGCGGACTGGTGCTTGTCTACGTGATTCCCGAAGGTGATTTTCAGCAATGGCTGGGCGTCGAGGAGATCATGCGCGCCGAAGCCCGTGAGGAAGCCGAAGCCGTCGTTGCCAAAGCGGCGCAGGTGGTACGCGAAATGATCGGCATCGAGCCGGAAATCGTCATCCGCGAGGGAAGTGCGGTCGAGGAGATCAATGCGGTGATCGAAGAAGATCGCGACATCGCGATCCTGGTGCTGGCTGCAAGCTCCGCCAAGGAAGGCCCTGGACCGCTGGTGTCGTCCGTTGTCGGAAAAGCCGCGGCTTTCCCGATCCCCGTCACCGTCCTGCCTGATACCTTGACGAACGAAGAACTGGATGCGCTGGCATAAGTTGTGCTGCAGAATGCGGCTATTTCTGGAGTCTTTGTCTCTTGATTAGCGCCGCCAATCGGCTTATTTTCTTTTGAAGAATTCTAAAGACGGCCTGAGCGACGACCTGGCCCGCATGGAGAGCGAAATGTTCATTCAGACCGAAGCCACGCCGAATCCGGCCACACAGAAGTTCCTGCCGGGCAAGGTGGTGATGGAAACCGGCACTGCCGAATTCCGCAGCGCCAAGGAGGCCCAGGCTTCGCCGCTTGCTGCGCGCCTTTTTGAAATTCCGGGCGTGACCGGTGTCTATTTCGGCTACGATTTCATTTCCGTCTCCAAGGAGAACCAGGAATGGCAGCACCTGAAACCCGCCATCCTTGGCTCTATCATGGAACACTTCATGTCCGGAAAGCCGGTCATGGGCGACGCTTCGGTACTTTCGGAAGAGCTCGATGCCGGAGGTGAATTCTTCGATGCGGCCGACGAGACCATCGTGCTCACCATCAAGGAACTCCTTGAAACCCGCGTTCGCCCGGCAGTGGCCCAGGATGGCGGCGATATCACGTTCCGCGGCTTCAAGGATGGCAAGGTCTATCTCAACATGAAGGGCTCCTGCGCCGGCTGCCCCTCGTCCACGGCGACACTGAAGCATGGCGTCCAGAACCTGCTTCGTCACTTCGTTCCCGAAGTGCAGGAAGTCATCGCCGCCTGACGATTTGTCCGAAATTCAGCCGGCTTAGCATTGCGCCGGCTGAATTTGTGGTAGGCTTTTATTCGGAAATTGATGGCATGATTGTTCTGGCGCTCGACACGGCTGGTGTAGATTGCGCTGCCGCTGTCTACGACAGCGGCAGGGATATGGTGCTGGGGGAGGCATCCGATCTGATCGGCAAGGGCCATGCAGAGCATTTGATGGGAATTGTCGACCGCGTGCTCAGCCAGGCGGACATGAAACTTGCAATGGTCGAACGCATTGCAGTCACCGTCGGTCCCGGCTCCTTTACAGGCATCCGCGTCGGTGTCGCCGCAGCTCGCGGTTTCGGCCTTGCGCTCAATATCCCAACCGTCGGCATCACGACGCTCGAGACCATGGCCGCCGCCCGGCGCGAAAAGACACCCGGGCGCCCTGTTCTTGCCGCCATGGACGCCAAGCGCGGCGAAATCTACCTCCAGAGTTTTTCTGCCGACGGCCCGGCGCTCGATGAACCTCGCGCAGTGCCGATCGAGGAGGCGAAAAGGATTGCGGCAGCCTTTGCCGGCGAAATTACAGGTTCGGCTACACCGCTCCTGAAGCCGGACGCTTCGGGCGAACACGCCAATCATTTTCCCATTTCCATCGTGGCACGCCTCGGTGCAGCCGCCGATCCCGGTTCAGGAAAGCCGAAGCCTCTTTATCTACGCGGACCCGACGCCAAACCGCAGGCAGGGTTCGCGATCGCGCGAGTGTGACCATGCTGGAATCTTATCTCACTCTGAAGCCCGAATTCGAGATCATCGCCATGGGCAGCGACGATTGCCGAGCGGTCGCTGCGCTGCATGGCGAACGATTTGCCCGCCCCTGGGGTGACGGCGAATTCCACAGCCTGCTCAGCCAGGACAATGTCTTCGGCTTCGTGGCGCACCAGACCAACGCTTTCTTGAAAAAACCGCTGCCGGGCTTCGTGCTCGCGCGCCAGGTCGCAGGCGAAGCCGAAATCCTTTCGATCGCCGTACAGGCGAAAGTTGCCCGTGCCGGCCTCGGCTGGCGGCTGATGCAGGCAGCAATGCGTGAAGCCAAGCTGCGCGGTGGTGAGAGCATGTTCCTCGAAGTCGACGACGGCAATGCCGCCGCCCTCGGCCTCTACCAGAAGCTCGGCTTCGAGAAAGTCGGCGAGCGCCGCGGATACTACAAGGACGCGAACGGCGCCGTTTCCACGGCGCTTGTCATGAAGCGCGTTCTTCGCTAGTTCCGTTGAGAATTGGAATCTGAATGAAGGCCGCCAATGACCGACGCAGCCAAGACCCTTGAGGAGCTTTGCACCGAGCGCGGCATGCGAATGACCGAACAGCGCCGCGTGATCGCTCGCATCCTGGAAGAGTCGGCAGATCACCCGGATGTCGAGGAACTCTATCGCCGTTCCGCGAAGGTCGACGCGAAGATTTCGATTTCCACGGTCTATCGAACAGTCAAGCTGTTTGAGGATGCCGGCATCATCGCCCGCCATGACTTCCGCGACGGCCGCTCGCGCTATGAAACGGTGCCGGAAGAACATCACGACCACCTGATAGACCTGAAGAACGGCGTTGTCATCGAATTCCGCTCGCCGGAGATCGAAGCGCTGCAGGAGCGCATTGCCCGTGAGCATGGCTTCCAGCTTGTCGATCATCGGCTGGAGCTTTACGGCATTCCGTTGAAGAAAGACGAACGCTGAACCGATGACAGCAGCCGCATGGAGCTCGCGTTGATCGTCTGGCTGCGCATCGCCTATGCCGCAGTCGTCGTCGCTGCCGCCAGCATTGTGCTGATGCCCCTCCAGCTTCTCGGCCTCCGTTTCGACTGGAAGCTTCGCCGCATCCTTCCGCGCCTGTGGCACCGCGCTGCCTGCCACGCCCTCGGCATTCGCGTGAAGGTTCACGGCAAGCTTGAGGGGCGCCGACCGCTGATGCTATGCGTCAATCATGCATCGTGGATGGACATCATGGTGATGTCCTCGGTCGCCGATGTCGCCTTCATCGCCAAGATAGAAGTGCGCGACTGGCCCATCTTCGGCCTGCTTGCCCGGCTGCAGAAAAGCGTCTTCATCGCGCGCGAAGAGAAGCGAAAGACCGGCAATCAGGCAAGCGAGATCGCCGCCCGCATGGCGCGCGGCGAAATCATCGTGCTGTTTCCGGAAGGCACGACCTCGGACGGCAATCGCCTGCTGGAAGTCAAGTCCTCGCTTTTCGGGGCGGCCGCCATGGCCGTGCCGCACTCGCCGAACGGTTCCGTCTTCGTGCAGCCGGTTGCGATTGCCTACACAAAGGCGCACGGCGTTGCGATGGGCCGCTATCATCGACCGCTGGCCGGCTGGCCAGGCGACGTGGAACTCGTGCCGCACCTGATCGACGTCGTGAAATGCGCCGCCCTCGATGCCGAGGTCTGCTTCGGCGAGGCGGTCGAATACCGTTCGGATTCGAACCGGAAGGATGTCAGCGCCACCATAGCACGGCGTATCCGTGCAATGCTCAACAGCCGCCTTCGCGGCCGTGAAATCCCCTGAGGCAAGATTTCGATTTTCTAGAGGGCAAAAAACCACTAAATAGCCGGCCATGACCCAAGACAGCGCCCTTCTTCCGGCCCCGGAGATCATCCCCAGCAAGGACCTTCGCGATGGCACCAACAGCCGCAAGGTTTTCATCAAGACCTATGGCTGCCAGATGAACGTCTACGATTCGATGCGCATGAGCGATGCACTGGCCCGCGACGGCTACGAGCCGACGGAGAACATGGATGAGGCGGATCTCGTTCTCCTGAATACCTGCCATATCCGCGAAAAGGCGGCCGAAAAGGTTTATTCGGCGCTCGGTCGGCTGCGCGAGATGAAAAAGAAGAAGGCCGCCGATGGGCGCGAGATGATGATCGGCGTGACCGGCTGCGTTGCCCAGGCCGAAGGCGAAGAAATCCTCCGCCGCGCGCCTGCCGTCGATGTCGTCATCGGCCCGCAGACCTATCACCGCCTGCCGGACGCGCTGCGGCGCGCCAAGCAGGGCCATCGCGTCGTCGATACGGAATATGCGCTGGAGGACAAGTTCGAGCATCTGCCGATTGCCGAAAGCAGGAAGATCCGCTCGCGCGGCGTGACCTCGTTCCTTACGGTGCAGGAAGGCTGTGACAAGTTCTGTACCTTCTGCGTCGTACCCTACACGCGTGGCTCGGAAACCTCCCGCCCAGTCAGCCAGATTGTCGAGGAGGCGCAAAAACTCGTCGAAGGCGGAGTGCGCGAGATCACATTGCTCGGCCAGAACGTCAACGCGTGGCACGGCGCCGGGGCCAATGGCGAAGAATGGAGCCTTGGCGATCTACTTTATCGCCTCGCTGAAATTCCAGGCCTTGCGCGGCTTCGCTACACCACCAGCCACCCGCGTGACATGGACGACCGCCTCATCGGGGCACATCGCGATCTGCGGGCGCTGATGCCCTACTTGCACCTGCCCGTGCAGGCAGGCTCGGACCGGATCCTGAAGGCCATGAACCGCCGCCATACGGCAGCCGAATATATCATGCTGATCGAGCGCATCCGCGCCGCCCGCCCCGATATCGCGCTTTCGGGTGATTTCATCGTCGGTTTTCCTGGGGAGACAGACAAGGATTTTGAAGCTACACTGCAACTGGTGGAGGAGATCGGCTATGCGCAGGCTTTCTCCTTTAAGTATTCGACGCGGCCGGGTACGCCCGGAGCGGAACTGAAGGACCAGGTGCCGGAAGAGATCAAGGCAGAACGGCTTGAGCGCCTGCAGGCGCTTCTCCTCAAGCAGACGCAGGAATTCAACACGTCCTGCATCGGCAAGGAGATTGATTTGTTGCTTGAAAAGCCCGGTCGCATGCCAGGACAGCTTATCGGCCGTTCTCCCTGGCTTCAGTCAGTGAATGTTGATGCAAAAGCATCGCAAATCGGTGACATTATAAAAGTGCGAATCACCGGAACCGGAACGAACAGCCTGTTTGCCGAGTTTGCAGAGGCTGAGGTTTAACCTAGGGAGCTCGACCGCTTGAACGGACAAGAATTGGTTTCTTCTTCACCGCGCCACCCACGCATTGCGAGCGACGCCAATCACTTCGTCCTGACGTTCGAGAACAACCGGTTCGCCAGCGAGCTGTTCGGGCAATTCGACCAGAATCTGAAGCTTCTCGAAGAGCGGCTGCAGATCGATGCGCGCGCCCGCGGAAATTCCGTCGTCATCACCGGTGACGTCGTCGCCACCAATCAAGCGCGGCGCACGCTGGACTACCTCTATGAAAAGCTCCAGAAAGGCGGCAGCGTGGAACGATCCGACGTGGAAGGCGCGATCCGCATGGCGGTTGCCGCCGACGATCAGTTGAGCCTGCCGACCATGGAGAAGAAAGCCAAGCTGACCATGGCGCAGATTTCAACACGCAAGAAGACGATCGTTGCGCGCACGCCGACGCAGGATGCCTACATACGCGCCATGGAGCGCGCAGAACTTGTGTTCGGCGTTGGACCAGCCGGCACGGGCAAGACCTATCTCGCCGTCGCGCATGCGGCCCAGATGCTGGAACGCGGTGCCGTCGAGAAGATCATCCTTTCGCGGCCAGCCGTCGAAGCCGGCGAGCGCCTTGGCTTCCTGCCGGGGGACATGAAGGAGAAGGTCGATCCCTATCTCCGGCCGCTCTATGATGCGCTCTACGACATGATCCCCGGAGACAAGGTCGAGCGCGCGATCACGGCCGGCGTCATTGAGATCGCGCCGCTCGCCTTCATGCGCGGACGCACCCTCTCGAACGCAGCCATCATCCTCGACGAGGCGCAGAACACGACCTCGATGCAGATGAAGATGTTCCTGACGCGTCTCGGCGAGAATTCGCGAATGATCATCACGGGCGACCCGAGCCAGATCGATTTGCCGCGCGGCGTGAAGTCCGGACTCGTCGAGGCACTGCATCTGCTCGACGGCGTGGAAGGGATCTCGACGATCCGCTTCAAGGATGTCGATGTCGTGCGCCATCCTCTGGTCGGACGGATCGTAAGGGCCTATGACGCCACCTATACCACGCGCCCGGAAGACGCCGGACCGCAGGTCTGATGGCCGCAATCGATATCCAGATCAGCATCGAGGAGGGCGACTGGCCCTCGGAGAACGAACTTCAGGCCCTGGCCGAACGCGTGCTGGAAGCGGCATCGAAGCTTCTCGAGCAAGACGAGAAGCAGAGGTTTCCCAAGAGGGCGACGGAGCTTTCTCTTCTCTTCACGGACGACGAGGCCATCCGCGCCATCAACGCCCAATGGCGCAAGAAAGACAAGGCCACCAATGTCCTCTCCTTCCCTGCCTTTCCGATAGCGCCGGGACAGATGCCAGGTCCGATGCTTGGTGATATCATCATCGCCAGGGAGACCGTCGAACGGGAAGCACGCGAGCTCGAAAAATCGTTCGAGGACCATCTGACGCATCTGATGGTGCATGGTTTCTTGCATCTCTTCGGCTACGACCATATGAATAACGACGAAGCCGAAATTATGGAGCGGTTGGAGACTCGCATTTTAGCGGTACTCGGCCTATCTGACCCATACGAGGGTCAAGACCTTAAAATGGAACGATGAGCGACTTTACAACGAAACCGGCGGCGGAAACCAAGGACGCCGATCAATCCTCCTCCTCGGATGAGGCTGGCAGTAGTAGCAGGCAATCAGGACGATCATTCTGGGCGCGTGCGGCCCGCATTCTCCGCCCCCAGCAAGGTTCGCGCATCCGCGAAGACCTCGCCGACGCGCTTATGACGAACGATACCGGCGACGATGCCTTTTCGCCCGACGAGCGGGCGATGCTCCACAACATCCTGCGTTTCCGCGAAGTGCGTGTCGCCGACGTCATGGTTCCGCGCGCCGATATCGAGGCGGTCGACCAGAACATAACCATCGGCGAGTTGATGATCCTCTTTGAGGAATCCGGACGCTCGCGCATGCCCGTATATGCCGATACGCTCGACGATCCGCGCGGCATGGTGCATATCCGCGACCTGCTCTCCTATGTCGCAAAGCAGGCACGCAACAAGCGCCGGGCAGGTACCAAGACTGCTGCCAAGCCGCTGGTCGAGATCGCCACAGACAACATCCAAAAGCCGGGACGCTCGGCAAAACCGAATTTCGATCTCGCCCGCGTCGACCTGCAGAAAACGCTCGCCGAGGCCGGCATCATCCGCAAGATCCTCTTCGTGCCGCCGTCGATGCTGGCATCCGATCTGCTTCGCCGCATGCAGGTGAACCGCACGCAGATGGCGCTCGTCATCGATGAATATGGCGGCACCGACGGCTTGGCTTCACACGAGGACATCGTCGAGATGGTCGTCGGCGACATCGACGACGAGCATGACGACGAAGAAGTCATGTTCAAGCGCATTTCCGAAGACGTCTTTGTGGCGGATGCCCGCGTCGAACTGGAGGAGATTGCAGAAGCGATCGGCCCGGATTTCGACATAACCGAGCAGGTGGACGAGGTCGATACGCTTGGCGGTCTCATCTTCTCCGCCCTCGGCCGCATTCCGGTTCGGGGCGAAGTGGTCCAGGCGCTGCCGGATTTCGAATTCCACATTCTCGAGGCCGATCCGCGCCGCATCAAGCGCGTGCGCATCACCCGCAAGCGTCAGGCGATCCGCCGGCGTGTGAAGGCCGACGGCGAAAGTGCGACCGGTGCTGAGGCAACAGACGACCGGACGGCGGAGTCCACGTCGAACTGATTTTCCGCACGGCACGACAAAGCGCGGCTTTTTTGAAAGACTGCGGACCGGGTTGATTCGCGGCTTGAATGGAGTGCGCATGGAGCGTCTTGCGGACAGGGTCATCCTGGTCTGGGGTTTCAAACGAGCGTTGCTGGCTGTCCTGGCCGGCGCAATTGCCGTTCTGGCCCTCCCGCCGATCGGCTTTTTTGCTGCAATGTTTTTCTCTTTCACGCTCCTCGTCTGGCTGATCGATGGCGCAGCCGCCTCCCCCGGGGCAAGCATCCTCGGCCGCCTCTGGCCCTCCTTCGCGATCGGGTGGCTCTTCGGCTTCGGCTATTTCGTCGCAGGCCTCTGGTGGCTTGGCCATGCGCTCATGGTCGATTCGGAAGAATTTGCCTGGGCGCTGCCGCTGGCCGTCCTCGGCCTGCCGGCAGTGCTGGCGATCTATTATGGCCTTGCGGCAGCTGTTGCCCGCATCTTCTGGTCGGACGGGATGGGCCGCATTGCAGCACTTGCCGCAAGCTTCGGCCTCTTCGAGTGGTTGCGCAGCTTCACCTTTACGGGTTTTCCGTGGAATGCGGTCGGCTACGGCATCATGCCTATGCCCTTGATGATGCAGTCCGCACACCTCGTCGGCACCGCAGGCGTGACTGCTCTTGCCGTCTTCGTCTTTTCTGCCCCGGCTCTTGTTGGGACGCGCCAGGGTGCGACGGCAGGTGTCGGGCTTGCCGCTCTGCTTTTTGCAGCTCATGTCGGATACGGCGCCTATGTGCTTCATGTTGCGCCGCAAGCTTCCACGCTGCCGGAGGAGAAACGGCCAGTGATCCGGCTCGTGCAGCCGATGATCGACCAGGCGGCCAAGCTCGACAGCAACGCCGACCGCTCGGCCATCTTCGAGATGCATTTGAAGCTCTCCGCCGAAGCGCCGCGAGACGGCGGAAAGAAACCCGACATCATCGTCTGGCCGGAAACTTCGATCCCTTTCATCCTCACCGACAATCAGGATGCTCTTGCCCGGATTGCCGATACGCTGGACGACAATCAGATTCTGATCGCAGGCGCCGTGCGAGCCGAAGAGATGGGGCCGGGAAACCCGGTGCGATACTACAATTCGATCTACGCCTTCGATGGACGCGGCCAGATCATCGCAGCTTCCGACAAGGTGCATCTCGTCCCATTCGGCGAGTATGTGCCGTTCGAGGATATCCTCGATGATTTCGGCATCGGGAATATCGTCGAAATGCCGGGCGGATTCTCTGCCGCGGCAACGCGGCATCTCCTGGAACTGCCGACGGGGCTAAAGCTCTATCCCCTGGTCTGTTACGAGATCATCTTTGCCGACGAGATGACCGGCGACATCGCCGATGCCGGTGCGATCTTGAACATCACGAACGACGCCTGGTTCGGCAATACCCCCGGTCCTTATCAGCACTTCCAGCAAGCGCGGGTGCGCGCAGTGGAGACAGGTTTGCCGCTGATTCGCGACGCCAACAACGGCATTTCGGCGATCGTGAATGCGCGCGGGCAGATCGTTGCAGGGCTCAGCCTCAATGAGAGAGGCTTCATCGACGCAACCCTTGAGAGATTCGGCAACGCTTCCCGGAATTTGTTTTTACAACAGGCTTACTTCTGGTTGACTGAAACGTTGTTGTTTTTGATTGCGGCGATTTCCCGCTTTGGTTTTATTTTCAAGCCGAATTGACCCAAAACCCCTAAAATTGCATAGTGGTGACGATCGGCGTTGTTAACGTATGCTTGATGATGGGGTTTTCGCCGCTTGCAACGTGGCGTTACGGATGGGTCTGGGCACTGCCGGTTTAACCAGGTTGAAATTCTTTGCTAGGGCACGACCATGATTGAAAACAAGAAGAAGCCTAACCCGATCGACATACACGTTGGCAGCCGCATTCGGCTTCGCCGCACAATGCTGGGAATGAGCCAGGAGAAGCTCGGCGAGAGCCTCGGCATTACCTTCCAGCAGATCCAGAAATATGAAAAAGGCACGAACCGCGTCGGTGCGAGCCGCCTGCAGAACATCTCGAGCATTCTCAACGTCCCGGTTTCGTTTTTCTTCGAGGACGCGCCCGGCGATCACACCGGTGGACTGACCGGCATGGCAGAAGCGTCGAGCTCGAATTATGTGGTCGATTTCCTCTCTTCCTCGGAGGGCCTTCAGCTCAACCGGGCGTTCGTAAAGATTTCCGACCCGAAGGTTCGCCGCAAGGTCGTGGAGCTTGTGAAGGCACTTGCCGCCGAGGCCGACACGGACTGAATCCCTTGATGCTTCCGGTTTTTCAAAAGGTGGTCGAAAGGCCACCTTTTTTGCTTTTTCGGGGCAAAATTTATCATTTCATGGTAGATATAAAGATATATTTATGTCCTTCTGTGCTTGTTTTTCGAACGCGAAATGAGTACCAACTAACGGCTTTTGTTCTTTGAGGGGAATCCCGAAAATGCGCGCGAATTATCTTTTCACCAGTGAGTCAGTCGCCGAAGGTCACCCGGACAAGGTGTGTGACCGCATCTCGGACGAGATCGTGGATCTGGTCTATCGTGAGGCGGCCAAGACCGGCGTCAACCCCTGGGGCGTGCGCATTGCCTGCGAAACCCTGGCAACGACGAACCGCGTCGTGATCGCCGGTGAAGTCCGTCTGCCACCAAGCCTGATGAAGAAGGGCAAGGACGGCAAGGACGTCATCAACCCGTCGAAATTCAAGGCTGCCGCCCGCCGCGCCATCAAGGACATCGGCTACGAGCAGGAGGGCTTCCACTGGAAGACGGCGAAGATCGACGTGCTTTTGCACTCGCAGTCTGCCGATATCGCTCAGGGCGTCGACAACGCAGCCGACCAGCAGGGTGACGAAGGCGCCGGTGACCAGGGCATCATGTTCGGTTACGCATGCAAGGAAACGCCGGACCTCATGCCGGCGCCGATCTACTATTCCCACAAGATCCTGCAGCTGCTTGCCGCGGCCCGCAAGAAGGGCGACGGCGATGTCGCCAGGCTCGGTCCGGACGCCAAGAGCCAGGTGACCGTGCGCTACATCGACGGCAAGCCGGCCGAGGTGACCTCGATCGTCTTGTCGACCCAGCACCTCGACGAGAGCTGGGATTCCAGCAAGGTTCGCGCTGTCGTCGAGCCCTATATCCGCGAAGCGCTCGGTGAGCTGCCGATTGCCACGGATTGCAACTGGTACATCAACCCGACCGGCAAGTTCGTCATCGGCGGTCCGGACGGCGATGCCGGTCTCACCGGCCGCAAGATCATCGTCGATACCTACGGCGGTGCCGCTCCGCACGGCGGCGGGGCGTTTTCCGGCAAGGACACGACCAAGGTCGACCGCTCGGCGGCCTATGCTGCCCGCTATCTTGCGAAGAACGTCGTTGCCGCAGGTCTCGCCGACCGCTGCACGATCCAGCTTTCCTATGCAATCGGCGTCGCTCAACCGCTGTCGATCTATGTCGACCTGCACGGCACCGGCAAGAGCGTGACGGAAGACCAGGTCGAGGCGGCGATCCGCAAGAACATGGACCTGTCGCCGACCGGCATCCGCCGTCACCTCGACCTCAACAAACCGATCTACGCCAAGACCTCGGCCTACGGCCACTTCGGCCGGAAGGCGGGACGTGACGGCTCGTTCTCATGGGAGCGCACCGACCTCGTCAAGGCGCTGAAGGAAGCCGTGAAGCTGCGGGAAGCCGCATGACGGATATGGAGCGTCGGGGGCGCGCGACGGAGGCGTTCTTCGGTCGCCGCAAGGGGAAGGCTCTGCGCGAACATCAGGCGGAAAGACTGAACACCCTGCTCCCGACATTCCTCATCGATATTTCGGCGGCTCCACCCGAGCCGCTGAAAAGCCTCTTTCCGGTTCCGGTAGAAGCACTGCGCCTGGAAATCGGCTTCGGCGGTGGCGAACATCTGATCCACCGTGCGCTGGAAATGCCCTCGACCGGCTTCATCGGCGTCGAACCCTTCATCAATTCCATGCAGAAACTGCTGGCAAGCATCGAGACGAAGGATGCAAGGAATATCCGCGTCTATGACGACGATGCAACGCAGCTTCTCGACTGGTTACCGAACGGCTGCCTTGATCACATCGATCTGCTTTATCCCGATCCCTGGCCGAAACGGAAGCATTGGAAACGACGCTTCGTTTCCAAGACCAATCTCGACCGTTTCCATCGCGTGCTGAAGCCGGGCGGCCTCTTCTGCTTCGCCTCGGACATCGATACCTACGTGAACTGGACCCTGCTGAAGTGCCGCGATCACGGCGGCTTCGACTGGCTTGCGCAAAACGCTGCCGACTGGCTTGCGCCTTATCAGGGCTGGCCGAGCACACGCTACGAGGCCAAGGCCCGGCGCGAGGGCAGATCCTCGGCCTATCTGACATTCAAAAAGATCTAAGCCTGCATCTCTAGTGCAGGCTGACCGTTTTCAATTCGTCTTCAGCCGCCTTGAAGAAGGTGCTGGAGCGATTGTCCGTGAGCAGGATCGGCGTTCCGTCTGCGCCGAAAAGGGCCCAAAGGTCGACGCTCGGATCGATCTCTGGTGCTTCGGGAAAGCACTTCGAAACCTCGTCGTTGCGCATTTTGCGGATATAGGCGACCTCGCCGTTGCCGATACCGGCAAGCTCGGACTTGGTCAGGTGAGAATTCGCTTCTTTCATCAACATTCCTGTACCTCCGGGAGAAGGGACCAACAGCCGGATGGGCCGTTGTCCTACTGTGAGACCGAAATGTTAATTTTCTTCACCATGCGCGCTGGTTCTGGACGAACGAGATCGACGGCCAGCAGTCCGTTCTTGAGGCTGGCGCCCAGAACCTGCATGCCGTCTGCCAAGACGAAGGTTCGCTGGAACTGGCGCGCAGCAATGCCGCGATAGAGATATTCATGTTCGCCATGCTCGACCTGGCGACCGCGGATCAGCAACTGATTCTCTTCCGTCGTAACGTCCAGCTCGTCTTCGCTGAAACCCGCAACGGCAACCGTGATGCGCAGGCGCTCGGGCGCTCCCTGGCCCGGAGCGATACGTTCGATATTGTAGGGTGGGTAACCATCGCTTGCCTTGGAAATGCGTTCAAGCGTCTTTTCCATGGCATCGAAACCCAAAAGCAGCGGGCTGGCGAAAGGTGTCATGCGGCTCATCTCTCAAAGTCCTTGATTCAAGCGACCTTCCCGGACCTAAGCGTAGCATCCGGACGCCGTTAATATGGGAAGTATGTGCCTTTGGCGCAAGTCACATGCGACGCATCGCCGTCACATGAGTTTAAGACGGTCGGACTGGCGTTTAAGACGGTTGGACCTGGGGCCGTTGCTTGACAAAGATCACGCCGCCTCGCATCACATCGTCGACCGCAGCGGCTGCGCCGATCTGCGACGGGAAAATGAACGAATGGTGCCTGCCAAAACGACGTGCACCTCGAGACGGAGCAACGCAATGGCGACCCCCAGGAAGATCATCATCGACACCGATCCCGGCCAGGACGATGCAGCGGCCATCATGCTTGCCTTCGGCAGTGCCGAAGAGCTCGAAGTACTCGCCATCACGACCGTTGCAGGCAATGTGCCGCTCTCCTACACGAGCCGCAACGCGCGCATCGTCTGCGAGCTCTGCGGACGGACCGACACCAAGGTCTTCGCAGGCGCCGACGCGCCAATGGCGCGCAAGCTGGTCACGGCCGAGCACGTGCACGGAAAGACCGGCCTCGATGGACCGGAGCTCGACGAGCCGACGATGCCGCTTGAGGCACAGCACGCCGTCGACTTCATCATCGAGACGCTTCGCCGTGAGCCGGAAGGTACGGTGACGCTTTGCACGCTCGGACCGCTCACCAATATCGGCATGGCCTTGCAAAAGGCGCCAGACATCATCCCGCGCATCCGTGAACTGGTGATGATGGGAGGCGGCTTCTTCGAGGGCGGCAACATAACGCCCGCCGCCGAATTCAACATCTATGTCGATCCGGAAGCGGCCGACATCGTCTTTCGTTCCGGCATGGCCATCGTGATGATGCCGCTCGACGTGACACATCAGTTGCTGACACGCAAGGATCGTGTGAAGCGCATGGCCGATCTCGGCACGGCACCGGCCAAAGCGATGGTCGAAATGCTGGAATTCTTCGAACGCTTCGATGTCGAGAAATATGGTTCTGACGGTGGACCCCTGCACGATCCGGCAGTCGTCGCCTATCTCTTGAAGCCGGAACTGTTCAAGGGCCGTGACTGCAACGTCGAGATAGAGGTGAAGTCGGAGCTGACTGTCGGCATGACGGTGGTCGACTGGTGGCATGTGACCGACCGCAAGCGCAATGCCAAGGTGATGCGCTATGCGGATGCGGACGGCTTTTTCGACCTGCTGATCGAGCGCTTCGCCCGCATCTGATTTTCATCCTGATTGCGACGGCGTCTGAGAAGACGATCAGGCGTCCTTTTCGGTGAAGGCTGTGTTGAGATCTGCATCCGCTGCCTTCGGGCCGCCCTTGGCCACGCCGACCATTGCGGGACGAAGAACACGCTCGCCGATCGTGAAACCTGCCTGGACGACCTGGACGACCGTGTTATTTGCCACTTCGGCATTCGGAACCTCGAACATCGCCTGGTGGAAGTTCGGATCGAACTTCTGGCCGATGGGATCCAACTTGCGGACACCGTGGCGCTCCAGCGCCGAGAGCATGGAGCGCTCCGTCATCTCGACACCTTCGATCAAAGTGTTGAGGCCCGTCTCGCCCGCTTCCTTCGCCTCGGGCGGTATGGCATCCAGCGCGCGGCGCAGATTGTCCGAAACGGCAAGCATATCGCGCGCAAAGCCGGCGACTGAGTAGGATTTTGCATCCTTCACGTCGCGCTCTGTGCGGCGGCGCAGATTGTCCATTTCGGCGGCCAGGCGCAGATAACGGTCGCGCAGCTCGGCATTTTCAGCCTTGAGCACTTCGAGCGGATCCGGCTGGCGCGGCGCTTCCACCGTGGTTTCGTTCTCGACGTTTGCGGCAACGTCGTCTGCGGCTTCAGCCGCGGCAGCGTCAGATCCGTTTTTCGTCGTTTCGTCAGTCATGACGGTCTCCGGTAGTAGGTTCTCTTGGGATGGGCCCGATATCGAGCTTTGACCGCAAAAAATCAAGTCTGCGTGACGAAGAAGAGAAAATTCCGTTCTTTTAAAGCGTGCCGCGCGCAAGCCGGGAAATCAGCTGGGCGGTGTAGTCCACCATCGGCACGATGCGTGAATAATTGAGCCGCGTCGGTCCGATGACGCCGACGGCGCCGACAATGCGGTCGTCATCGTCGCGATAGGGCGCAACAATCAGCGACGAGCCGGAAAGTGAAAACAGCTTGTTCTCAGAACCGATGAAGATGCGCACGCCCGGACCGGTCTCGGCAAGGTTCAGCAGCTCGATCAAGCTGTCCTTCTTTTCGAGATCGTCGAAGAGCATGCGGAGACGATCGAGGTCCTCCGCGCCTGCCAGGCCCTCGAGCAGGTTGGATCGGCCGCGGATGATAAGCTGCGGCGGCTTGCCTTCATCCGTATCGCCAGACCACACCGCGATACCGCGCTCGACGAGATCGCGCGACAACGCGTCGAGCTCGTGGCGGACGTTCTCCTTCAAGCGGCTGAGCTGCTTGCGCAATTCCGGCAATGTCTGGCCGGACATATGGGCATTGAGGAAATTGGCGGCCTCCGTCAGCTGCGACGACGTAACGCCTGCCGGCAATTCGATGATGCGGTTTTCGACCTGATCGTGATCGCCGACGAGCACTGCCAACGCCTTGGTGGGCTCCAGGCGGATGAATTCGACATGCTTGAGAACCGGGTCGCTCTTCGAGGTGATGACGAGCCCTGCGCCGCGCGAAATGCCCGACAACATCCGGCTTGCCTCGTTCATCATCGATTCAACCGGATTATCGCGGCTTTCGGGGCGGACCTGGCGGTCGATATTCGCACGGTCCTCGGCCGAAAGGTCGCCGACCTGCATGAAGGCATCGACGAAGAAGCGAAGGCCGCCCTGCGTCGGCAGGCGTCCGGCGCTGACATGTGGCGAGTAGATCAGGCCCAACTCTTCCAGGTCGCTCATCACGTTGCGAACCGACGCCGGCGACAGCGACATGGGCAGAATGCGCGAAAGATTGCGCGAGCCGAGAGGCTCGCCACTTTCAAGATAACCTTCAACGATGCGGCGGAAGATTTCCTTGGAGCGTTCATCCAGCGCAGCAACGGCATCCGAAACCGACGTCGACCTGAACCCCATGAACTTCCTTGGACCTGCCTTTGATGACGATCCTTAAAATATAGCCGTTCTCGTCCTCGTAGCAAAAGGGAATTTGCAAATGGCTGCGGCCAATCGTAGAAGCTGTCGACACCATTCAAGCATGCATGATGTTTTGCGCAAGCCGCTTCACGGTTTTCGGCATCATGTTTCAGGAGATCACAATGCGGCCTTCAGGCAGAAAAACCGACCAGATGCGCAAAGTCACTTTCGAGCGCAATTTTTCAAAGCATGCGGAAGGTTCCTGCCTCGTCAAATTCGGCGATACGCATGTGCTGTGTACCGCAAGCCTGGAAGAAAAGACGCCACCATGGCTGCGCAACACTGGAAAGGGCTGGGTCACGGCCGAATACGGCATGCTGCCGCGGGCAACCGGCGAGCGCATGAAACGCGAGGCCGCAGCCGGCAAGCAGGGCGGACGCACACAGGAAATTCAGCGCCTGATCGGCCGCTCCCTTCGTGCCGTCGTCGATCTCAAGGAACTCGGCGAGCGCCAGATCACCCTCGACTGCGACGTCATTCAGGCTGACGGCGGCACGCGCACGGCCTCCATTACAGGCGCCTGGATTGCGCTCTACGACTGCCTGAAGTGGATGGAAACCCGCAACATGATCAAGGTCGAGCGCGTGCTCAAGGATCATGTCGCCGCAATTTCGTGCGGCATCTTCGCCAGCCAGCCGGTGATCGACCTCGATTATCTCGAAGATTCCTCTGCTGAAACCGATGCGAATTTCGTCATGACAGGGGCGGGTGGCATCGTTGAAATTCAAGGAACCGCCGAAGGCACGCCGTTTACGGACGGCGAATTTGCCGCGCTGATGACACTGGCCAAAGCCGGCATCGTGGAACTCGTCGACATGCAGAAACAGGCCATCGCCGTATGACTGCCCTTTTGGAAGGCATGCTGGAGACGGCGCTTTATGCGGATGATCTCGACAAGGCCGAGGCTTTCTACGAAGGCGTACTCGGCCTTTCGAAGATCGCGCGCGCCGCAAACCGGCATGTATTCTTCCGCTGCGGGCAAGGCGTGCTGTTGATCTTCAATCCCGATGAAACGGTGAAGCCGCCAGCCGCCGGTGCCCTGCAGGTGCCGGCCCACGGCACGAAAGGTCAGGGCCACGCATGCTTCCGGGTGTCTGGTAAGAACATCGATGTCATGGCGCAGAAGCTCAGGGCCGAAGGCATCGAAATCGAATCGGAAGTGCACTGGCCGAACGGCGGCCGCTCGATCTATTTCCGCGACCCGGCGGGAAACAGCCTCGAATGCGCCGAAGCCAGAATCTGGGGCATCGAATAGGACGACCATGCGCACGCTTGAAACGAAGACCATCGTCGTCGCCAGCCACAACGCCGGCAAGATCCGCGAGATCCAGGACCTGATCGGGCCGCTCGGCTTCACTGCCAAATCGGCAGCGGACCTGAACTTCATCGAGCCTGACGAAACCGGCACGACCTTCGAGGAAAACGCGACGATCAAGGCTCTCGCCTCCGCAAAGGCAGCGGGAATGCCGGCGCTTTCCGACGATTCGGGACTGGTGATCGACGCGCTCGGTGGCGATCCGGGCGTCTATACGGCCAACTGGGCCGAGACTGCCGACGGCACGCGCGACTTTGGGTTGGGGATGGAGAAGGTGCAACGGGCGCTGGAGAAAGCCGGAGCCACTACGCCGGAGCAACGGCGCGCGCGCTTTGTCAGCGTGCTGTGCCTTGCATGGCCAGACGGCCATACGGAGCTTTTCCGCGGCGAGGTGGAAGGTAGCGTCGTCTGGCCGCCGCGCGGCACCCAGGGTTTCGGTTACGATCCGGTTTTCCAGCCGGAAGGTTACGACATCACCTTCGGCGAGATGAGTGCGCAGGAAAAGCACGGCTGGAATATCGGCGAGCCGCAGGCCCTGTCGCATCGGGCGCGCGCATTCAAACGCTTTGTCGAAACCTGCCTGGAAGCGTAAGGTCGGTTCGTGGAGATACTCGATACACCAAGCTTGACGCGCGATGCGATGCTCCTGCCCGATACCGGCGAGCCAGGTTTCGGCGTCTACGTGCATTGGCCGTTCTGCGCGGCGAAGTGCCCCTATTGCGACTTCAACAGCCATGTCCGTCATCAGCCGATCGACCAGGAGCGGTTCGCCGCTGCATTCGTCAAGGAGATGGCGGCCGTTCGCCGGTTGAGCGGGCCGAAGACGGTGACGAGCATCTTCCTTGGCGGCGGCACGCCCTCGCTCATGCATCCAGCAACGGTCTCGGCCATTCTCGATGGTATCGCCAAGCACTGGCACGTGCAAAACGGCATCGAGGTCACGATGGAGGCCAATCCTTCTAGCGTGGAGGCCGATCGCTTCCGCGGCTATCGCGCTGCAGGCGTCAATCGCCTGTCGCTCGGCGTCCAGGCCCTGAACGACCGGGACCTGAAATTCCTCGGCCGCCTGCACGATGTCGCCGACGCACTGAAAGCCATCAAGCTGGCGCGCGATATCTTCCCGCGCATGTCTTTCGACCTGATCTATGCCCGCCCCGACCAGACCGTCGAGGAATGGGACAAGGAGTTGAAGGAGGCGATCTCCTATGCGGTCGATCATCTTTCACTCTACCAGCTGACGATCGAGGAGGGCACGCCCTTCTACGGCCTGCACAAGGCCGGCAAGCTGATCGTGCCGGACGGGGAGCAATCGGCGATCCTCTACGAGGCGACCCAGGAGATCATGGCACGCGAGGGCATGCCCGCCTACGAGGTTTCCAACCATGCCCGGCCCGGCGCCGAGAGCCGCCATAATCTCACCTACTGGCGCTACGGCGACTATGCCGGGATCGGCCCCGGCGCACATGGACGCCTGACGCAAGGCGCTGAGAAGATCGCAACGGCGACCGAGCGCAAGCCGGAGACCTGGCTCGAGCTTGTCGAGCGCGACGGGCATGGCATTCTTGAGCAGGAACGGCTCGGCTATGACGAGCAGGCCGACGAGCTGCTGCTCATGGGACTGCGGCTGAAGGAAGGCGTCGATCTTGCCCGCTGGCAGCAGCTTTCCGGCCGGGATCCGGATCCGAAGCGCGAAGAATTTCTGCTGGAGCACGGTTTCATCGAGCGGATCGGCAACTCCCGGCTTCGCTGCACGCCGTCGGGCATGCTGATCCTCGATTCCGTCGTCGCCGACCTCGCCTGCTGAGCCTCAGGCTGGCCGCCTTTTCCCAAGTGACATCAACCGCCCGTCGATCGCCGCAAGGCCGACGGCGATCGTCACCATGCCGATCAGATGTTTCGCCTGCAGCTGCTCGCCGAGGATGAGCGTACCCAACAGAATGGCGCTGACGGGAATGAGGAAGGTCACCAGCGCCAGGTTCGTCGCGCCCGCCGTTGCGAGAACCCGGAAGAACAGCACATAGGCGACGGCGGTCGAAAGCAGTGCGAGGCCGGCCAGCGCCAGCCAGGTTTCGATACCAGGAGCGGGCAATGCCCATGGACGGTCGGCAATCAGCGCGATCGGCACCATCAGGATGGTGGAGGCCGTCACCTGGCCTGCGGCGGGCAGCAGCGGCGGCATGTTCATCGCCCGGAAGCGGCGGCCCCAGATGCCGGCGAAGGAATAGGAGATCGCAGCGCCAAGTACGGCGAGTTGCGCCAGCACGTTCGACCCGAGATCGTGAAGCACATCGAAGCCGATCATGTAGGCCACGCCGGCAAATCCGATCAGCACGCCAATCAGGCGATGGCCGGTCATCTTCTCGTCGGTGGTCAGTATATGGGCAACAACGACGGTAAAGAGCGGCGTCGTGGCGTTCAGGATCGAGGCAAGGCCGCTTGCAATGTGAACCTGGCCCCAGACGATGAGGCAAAAGGGGATCATGTTGTTCAGAACGCCCATGCCGAAGAAGGCAACCCAACTCTTGCGGTCGCGCGGCATCGTGTGGCCCATGAGCCGCACGATGACATTGAGCGCGAGTGCCGCCAGCAGCACCCTGCCCGTGACGATCGTAAACGGCGGCAGCGCCTTGACGAGGATGCCGTTGAACAGGAACGAGCCGCCCCAAAGAAGTGACAGGACCACAAGCATGCTCCATTCGGCCAAGCCCATTTGTTTCTGCATGTCTTTCTCCCTTCATTGTTGGCAAGGCTTACGATGCGGCCGACGATCTCGCCACCCGTTTCTTGCGCACCAGCTTCTGAAAGCTGCGACCTGTACTCGATGAATGTCGCTTGACGATTCTCTTTAGTGAATTGCTTTCATTTTGATATTATTTCGATAATTTTGCTTCTACAAACGAGTCTTTTTCCGCATACGCTTTAGCTGAACTAAATCATGAGCGAGTTTCTGCCATCCCTTTCGGCCCTACGGGCCTTTGAAGCTGCGGCGCGGCATCTGAGCATGACGCAGGCCGCCAAGGAGCTGCATGTGACGCCAGGCGCCGTCAGCCTGCAGATCCGCGATCTTGAAGCTGCCCTCCGCATACGGCTTTTTGAGCGGAAAGCGCGCGCGCTCGCCCTCACGGTCGAGGGCGCGGATTACTTCGCCACATTGCAGACCGCCTTCCGGCTGATGAGAGAGGCGACGGCTGCGATTGCGGCGCGGGGGCGCGGTTGTGTGCTGAACGTCACCTGCACGGCAGGCTTTGCGACCTATTGGCTTGTTCCGCGGCTCGGGCGCTTCGAGGAGATCCATCCGGAGATCGACGTGCGCATCAGTGCGTCGCATCGTGTGCTCGACTTTCAGCGCGATGGCATCGATCTGGCGATCCGGCACGGGCTTGGCGGCTATGACGGCCTCGTCAGTGAGCGGCTGGTGGATGACGAGCTGGTGCCGGTCTGCATTCCACCGCTGGCGGCTGAGCTTGGAGACCACCCCTTGCCAGATGGGCTCGCCGGATTCCAGTTGATCCATGATGTCTACCGGCACGACTGGAAGCTCTGGCTGGAGGCAGCAGGCGCGACGAAGGTGGATGCTTCGCGCGGGCCGATCTTCATGCATGGCAATGGCGCCTACGAAGCCATGAAGGCCGGCCTCGGTTTTGCATTGATGCGGCGGTCATTTCTGGACAAGGAACTCGCCGAAGGCGCCGTGGTCGCGCCCTTCCCGCTTGGTGTTGCAAGCCGCCTTGCCTTTCATCTCGTCTATCCAGGCGCGGCACTCGAACGCCCCGCCGTCGCGGCCTTCAGGCGTTGGCTGCTTTCGCAAGCGTGACCACCTCGCGCTTGTCGCCTCTTTCCCTAAAAAGTGGAGTACAATACTCATAAAAGGGTTTTCATCCGGCTTTTTGTTGACTATGACACTCATGATTTATCAACTAAACTGCCGAGAGTTGCAAGCCGATGAAAATACAAGTCTTTGCCAGGTCGCTGCGGGCTTCCGCATTGACGGGGGCCGCGATGGCCCATCTTCTCCTTCCCGCCGCTGCGCAGGACACGGCCGCCGACAAGCAGCAGGAAGATGGCGCAACAGTGCTTCAGGACATCATTGTCAACGGCGGTAGCGGCGGTGTCATCCAGGCGGACGGCTACGTCGGCAAGAGCAGCGCGACAGGCGCAAAGACCGATACGCCTTTCATCGAGACGCCGCAGTCGATCTCGTCCGTGACGGAACAGCAACTCAAGGACCGCAATCCCCAAACGCTGCTCGACACGATCGCCTATACGCCAGGCACGCGCGTGGGTGCCTATGGTTTCGATCCACGCTTCGACAGCTTCACGGTGCGCGGCTTCGACGTCACCTATACGGGTGTCTTTCGCGACAACCTGCGCCAGCCAGGCGCCGGCTCTTCGCTCTTCAAGACCGAACCCTACGGCCTTGAGGGCGTCTCGATCCTGCGCGGCCCCTCGTCGGCTCTTTATGGCGCCTCCGGCGCCGGTGGTCTCTACAACCTGATCACCAAGCGCCCGACGGAGGAGCCCTATCGTGAACTCCAGTTGCAATACGGCACGCAGCAGCGTTACCAGAGCCAGTTTGATTTCACTGGTCCCGTTAACGACCGTGATCCCTTCTACTATCGCCTCACCGGCCTTTATCGTGATGCCAATACGGAGCAGATCAGCGTTCCCGACGACCGCGTCTACATCGCGCCGGCTTTCACATGGAAGCCGGACGAGGACACAAAGCTTACCATCCTCGGCGAATATTCACGCACGAAGACAGGTGGCACGGCAGCCTATTACAACGACCCGGTCACCGGCGAAGTAACGGATTATTTCGCTGGCAATCCTGCCTTCAACGATTCTGTTCAGAACCAGGGCCGCATCGGCTATGAGTTCGAACACAGGCTCAACGACACCTTCGTCTTCCGCCAGAATGCACGCTTCTCGACATTGAACATCGACACGGATTGGGCCTTCGCCTACGCACCAAACGCGCTCGATCCAACGCTGCTCGATCGCAGCGCCGGCACGTTTGACGAGCGCCTTGCGGCTTTTGTCATCGACAACCAGCTCGAGGCGAGCTTCGATACGGGCGATGTCGACCATACGCTGCTCGCCGGCATCGACTTGACCCGGCTTCGCTGGCGTTCACTCGACGGCCGCGGCGTCTCCCCGCCGCTTGATACCAACGATCCGAGCGCAGGCGCTCCAGTCCCGCACATCGACTTCCAGACCCGCACCGTTCAGGACCAGTGGCAGGCGGGCACCTACCTGCAGGATCAGATGCGCTACGACGCCTGGCTGCTGACGCTCGGCGGGCGTTACGACTGGGTTTGGACCGATACGGAGAATACCGATCTGGTTGCAGACACCGAGGACACCGTCTCACAGAAGGACAAGGAGTTCTCCGGCCGGATCGGCCTGAGCTACGAGACCGACTTCGGCCTCGTTCCCTATATCAGCTATTCGACCGCCTTCGCGCCGAATGCCGGTATCAACAGGCAAACCAACGCCCCCTTCAAACCCACCGAAAGTGAACAGGAAGAGATTGGCGTCAAATACCTGTTGCCGGACAGCAATACGATGCTTTCTGCCGCCCTGTTCAATATCGATCAGAAAAACAGTCTCTATTACGAAGTCGTAAACCTGCCGAGCGGTCCGGCAAACATTCAGGTCCAGCGGGGCAAGATTCGTTCCCGTGGCCTCGAGATCGAGGCCAACACGAGCCTCGACAACGGCCTGTCGCTGGTCGCGTCCTATACCTTTACGCAGGCCAAGATCCTCGAAGGCCCGACGGGTACTGTCGACAACTATGTCTCCTCCGTGCCGAAGCACATGGCATCGCTCTGGGCCTACTACCGATTCCAGGAAACCAGCCCGGTTTATGGACTGGGCCTCGGCCTGGGTGCCCGCTACATCGGCAAGAGCTACGGCAATGATGAAAACACGACGGAAAACAGTGCCCGCGTGCTTTTCGATGCAGCAGTCAGCTACGACTTTGCGGCACTCGACGACAAGTATGATGGTCTCAGCCTGCAGGTGAACGCCACCAACCTGTTCGACCGCCGCGAGCCCGTCTGCTCGGCGGACTTCTGCTACCGCGACCAGGGCCGCTCGGTGATCGGCACCCTTCGCTACACTTGGTAGGCCGATGGCAAGCGCGTCGCATCGGGAGAGGAGTATCGAAGACGGGCTGCTTTGCCTTTCGCCAGCCTTTTGCGGCGAGCATGCCTGGTGCCGGGACAAGATGATGTTGAGCAAGGCGCTTGCCGGCGGCGTGCCACTGCCTGCCTTTTTCCGGGAAGGCGGCTTTCAGCGCGCGATCGATCGCTATGCGGAAGTATCCGGCGCCAGCGACCGGCGCGCCGTCGTTTCCATGTGGTCGCTCTACTATTTTTCCGCACTTTCCATCCCCTATTTGCTTGCCCGGCGCCTAAGCGGCCAGGCGCTTCCGGTCGGATTCGAAGAGATGACGATTGCATTGGAGGATAACGGCCTGCCACGCGCCTTCGGCGTCCCGCATGCCGGCACGATTGAAAGCGAGGTGGAGACCGAAAGTTTCGCCGCCGTCGGCCCCCTTCTTGAACACCACCTTGGTGAAGCGGTGATGCGGCTGAGGGCCTGCGGGATCTCGGCAAGGCTGTGCTGGAACAACGCTGCCGTCTATATCGATTATGCATTGCGCCTGACTGGAGGAGCACCGTCAGGCGGTCCCGATCTTCCGCTCTTTGCGCACGGCACCCTGCCGGATGGCGGCGTAAACCCGTTTTGCGGCTGCCTCAGCTACCTGGATGAGGAGGGTGAAAAGGTTGCACGGCGCAAGGTCTGCTGCCTTCGATACATGCTTCCCGGAATTCCAAGCTGCGGCAAACTCTGCGCATTGCCAAGCCAGAGGAACCCTCAATGACCGAGCTTGTCATCACGCGGCGAAATCTGATCGCTATGGCTTCCGTCGTCCTTTGTGCTCCGCATGTTGCAAAGGCGCAGACTGCCTGGCCGCTCACCATCACGGATGCCATCGGCCGCAAGGTGACGATCAGGAAAAAGCCGGAAGCGGTAATCCTTGGGACCGGATTCAATCTTGTCGCCCTGTCGCTGATCCATCCCGATCCCGTCAGCCTGCTCGCCGGCTGGGCAGACGACATGAAGGGCGACAATCCCTTTATCTATGAGGCCTTCCGGCAGAAATTTCCGGCAATCGAAAACGTGCCTTTCGTCGGCAATGGCCAGGCGGATGGGCTGTCCTTCGAGGCAGCGCTTTCGCTCAATGCCGACCTTGCGATCATGGCCATGTGGCAGGCCGACGGCGAACCCGGCCAGCGTGCGATACAGTATCTCGACGCCGTCGGCGTGCCGGTCGTCGTTGTCGATTTCAATCGCGACCCGCTGAAGACCACGCCGCGCGACATGCGCCTTCTCGGCCGGATCTTCGAGCGGAACGAGCAGGCCGAAGATTTCGCCAGGTTCTACGAGACGCGGCTGGAGCGCATCAAGGCCAAGGCAGCCACGGAAACGGGGCCTCTCGTACTGATGGATGCCTTTCCAAGCAAGGTCCGCGCAAGCTGGGCAATCGGCCGCACCGGGCTTGGCGAACTGATCACGCTTTCAGGCGGCCGCAACGCCGCCGACAAGAACCTTCCTCCCCAGGGCGGACCGGTGACTGCGGAATATATCCTTGAAGCCGACCCCGATGTCTACATTGCCACCGGATCACCCGGCGGCACCTATTCGGCCTTTTCAATCGGTCCCGGCGTCGATCCATCGCAAGCCCAGCGCTCGCTCGGCGAGACGGTGAAGATGCCGAATCTTGCACCGCTGAAGGCGGTTCGCGAAGGCAACGTCCACGGTATGTGGAATTTCTTCAATGCCGTGCCGCTGAACATCCTGGCAGCCGAAGCGGTGGCAACCTGGCTAAGGCCGGAGCTTTTCCACGACGTCTATCCGGCAAGCAGTCTTGCCGAGATCAACGCGCGTTTTGCCGCGGTCCCTTTCGAAGGTGCCTATTGGACGAGCCTCAAGGCCTAATGGCGACTTGAGGCGCTCGCCTTGAACAGGCTTCCCGTCGGCGTCTGCAAAAACACATCGAGCGGGATGTGCTCCTGATGCAGGAAACCCGTTGCCGGCAGCTTGCCGTCGCGAACCATTTCGATGACGGCGACGACGGACGCCGAGGTCGTCCAGGCGATTGCCGTGCGGCGCGCGCCGGCAATCTCGATCGGATAATAGGCGCGCACGAACTCCTTGCGGCGGAGGCTTCCTGCTTGCGTGCCTTCGGCCGCCACATGGACATAGACCACGTCGTCCTCGACCGGCGGCTTGGCATTGGTCAGGATTTCGCCGGCGAGCTTTCGCTGTTCCCGCATCAGCAACTCATGGAAGAAGAAATTCATCAGCTCCATGTGGCCCGGATAGCGCATCGTCTTGTAGTCGAGATTGTCGACCTTGCCGTGGAGCGTATCGCACATCGTGCCAAGCCCGCCCGACGTTGTGAAGGCTTCAAGCTTGACGCCTTCGACATAGACCGTTTCATGCCATTCCATCGGCGAGACGAGCTTGCGAACACCGCCTTCTATGACCTCGCAATCGTTCAGATATTCGTTGACGACGCCCTCCGGCGACCAGTTGAAGGCATAGCCCAACAAGCCCGTCGGGTTCTGCGGCAAGGCGCCGACACGCATTCGGATCGAGCGGCAGGCGTCGAACCCATCGGCAAGGCTTGCACCAACGATGCCGACGAAGCCCGGCGCCAGGCCGCATTGCGGCGCCATCAGGCCGGACGATGTCCTGGAAAGTTCGAGGATCAAATTGGTGGTCGGAACGTCTTCCGTCAGGTCGAAATAATGAATGCCTGCCACGTGGGCAGCTCGCGCAAGCTCGATATTGAGATGGTATGGCAGGCAAGAGAGTACCGCTTCCGCGCCGGATAGCAGCTCCGTCACGAAGGCCGGGTCTGAAATATCGCCGACACGGCACATGAACGGCACTTCGGCCTGCGGCAATTGCGTATCGACGCCCGTCACTTCGAAGCCGCCCTCGTGCAAAAGCGTTGCCGCAAGGCATCCGACCTTGCCAAGCCCGAGAACGGCGATCCTCTTGAAACTCATGCTGACCCCCATCGCCGTCGAAGCCGCGGCGCTTGCTTCATGCGGCTGTGATAGAAGAAAAAACTCATAAAAGAAAACGGCCGGAATTGCTTCCGGCCGCATATTCACGTGGACGACCACCGATTATTCGTTGATCAGGCGCTTCAGAAGCTCGATCTCGTGCGAAAGCTTGGTGTCTCCCGCAATCAGCTCCTCGATCTTGCGCACCGCGTGCAGCACCGTCGTGTGGTCACGCCCACCGAAGCGGCGGCCGATTTCCGGGAATGAACGCGGCGTCAGCGTTTTCGACAGATACATGGCGATCTGCCGCGGCTTTACGATGACGCGCGTGCGGCGGTTCGAAACCAGCTCCTGGCGGGACACATTGTAGTGGCGTGCGACGATGCGCTGAATATCCTCGATGCGCACCCGGCGCGGCTCGCCGGATCCGACCAGATGGGCAAGCAGTTCGTCCACCCGCTCGATCGACAGGTTCGGCTCGAAGGAGCGCCGGAAGATCAGCTGATTGAAGGCGCCTTCCAATTCGCGGCCGCTTGCCGTCACGCTGCGGGCGACATGCGAGAGCAGCTCGGCCGGAATTTCCAGGGATGGATCTTCCAGACGGGCCGCACTCAGGCGGCGCTTCAAGATCTCGAGGCGCATCTCGTAGTCGGGCGCATCAAGCTCGATCGCCACGCCGCCCTGCAGACGGGAACGCACCCGCGGGTCGAGCGATTCCAACTCCCAGGGCGCCCGGTCGGCGGCAACCACCACCTGCTTGGCGCTGTCGAGCAGCATGTTCAGCAGGTGGCAGAACTCGTGCTGGATCATCTTGCCTTGCAGGAACTGCATGTCATCGATGATCAGAAGGTCGATATTGCGGAGCGAGTCCTTCAGCGTCAGCGCATCGTTGTCCCGGATCGCCGTTGCAAAACGCCACATGAAATACTCGGCCGTCAGATAAACGACGCGCAGCGCCCGCGGATTCTGAACCGCTGCGTTGGCGATCGCCTGCAGCAGATGGGACTTGCCGAGACCGACATTCGAATGAACGAAAAGCGGGTTGAAGCGCACCGCGCCCTGTCCTGCTTCCGCAATCGTTTTTGCCGCAGCAAGCGCAACGCGGTTGGAGCTGCCTTCGACGAAGGTGTCGAAGGTGAAGCGTGAGTCGAGCGGCGAACCGAACAGCGGCTGGCCGACCGTCGCGGGACGGGCGGCAGCGGCGGCCGAAACGGCCTGTTGAATCGCCTGACCCGCAGGCTGAGCAGCAAGCGGCCGACGCATTGGCGTGACCGGTGAAGCCGGCTCTTGGGAAGCCGCCTCATCGATCGGCTTCATGCCGGGACGCGTTGCTGTACGGACGAGAATTTCCACCTTCAGGATTTCTGCATCTTCCTGCCGGAAAAGGCTGGTGATGAGATCAAGGTAGCGGTTGTTGATCCACGACTTGAGAAATGTCGTGGGAACCGAAAGACGCACGACGCTCTTTGAAACCGAATGCAGCTTCAGGCGTGCGAACCAGCTTGCATAAACGTCAGGGCCGACCTGGGCCTTCAGACGCGCACCAACACGCTCGAAAAGTATGCCATGCTTCATGTCTCCTTTTTCTCCCGCCGCATCCGGGCAAATTGAGCCAAACGCCTGCGGTGCATTATCCCCATTTTCAAGCGCACCCGTCGTCAATGAATTCATTTGCATCATGCCGCCTTCCAAATTCATTTCACCGGGCGGACATCAGTCAACAGCCGCCCGATCAATTTTCCCCGTTTTGGCACGCGCAAGGCCCTTTCATGGACCATCATGCATGCCGGTTCACACAAACGCTGTCCCGCAAGGCGAAACCGGCGCAGAAAACCGTGGCGGATACCGCCTTCATGCGGCCTCCGTCATGTTCGCCGCGCCAAGCCGGCTACCGGAACCTCGTTTTCCGGCAAGCCTGCCAAACGCAAATATTACTGTCCCCATCCCCTTCGGCTCCCTTGAACATGGAACCGCCGAGCGCACAAAGCCTCTTCGTTCCGTGACCAGCCACGGTCCCGGTGTAAATAGCTCAAGTGCTTGAAAAAACGGAGAGATAGCTACTCCGTGGCAAATGGCACAAACCCATCGCCCTGCCGGTGTGGCAGTTTAGACTGAGCCTTTGCAGGTGATGTCCGCGCCCTTTGCTGGAAGCCATTTAGGCAGGATCGCTTGCCGAGATCAATGATGAATTTTACGCAAAATTAACAAGCGACCATTGACTCCGGGGCCCGTTTTTGGGCGTCACGCCAATGTCAAAAAAGAATCGCAGGAGAATCAAGGAGATTCCCGAAGTGGGTATTTTGGACACGCATTGAAAGAAAAAAAATAAAAATCCGCTTGACTCACAACTAAGCCCACCGGAACGCAGAAGAGTCGCTCAAGCTGGAAACATCCTTGCGCAACTATTTGATTCTAAAGGTTTTTTCATGTCATCCCAGTGACACGAAACAGTCGCCAAATTAACCAATCCGGAGAGGATCATCGGAATCGAAAAAGCCCGGCTTGATTACCGGGCTAATCATAACGATCAATTTGTTAATCAAAGATTATGCGGTGGCAGTCGCCGACAGAGCCTTCACACGAGCAGCGAGCCGCGAGACTTTGCGCGATGCCGTGTTGGCATGGACGACGCCCTTGCTTGCAGCGCGCGCCAGTTCCGGCTGCGCTGCCAGGAAGGCTTCCTTTGCCTTGGCAGCATCACCCGCTGCAAGTGCCTCTTCGACCTGGCGAACGAAAGTGCGAACGCGCGAGCGACGAGCCTTGTTGACGTCGGTACGGCGGGCGATCTTGCGGGTCGCTTTTTTCGCCGAAGTTGTATTGGCCATGGATGCCTCTCTCAAGAATTCGAACAAACTCCGCCACCACCGCGGGCCCTGCGGCCACAACTTTCAGCAATGCGGGAGCATAAACGGAAAACCTGATCGGCTTCCCGAACCGTGGGCGGGCATATAACTCTAAAGCCGGCCCGCGTCAACGCGCATTTTCAAGGAAACGCCGCCTTTGTCCCATGGAATGACGATCAGCGGTGTTTAAAGGCCGGCTTTCGTTTGTCGATGAAGGCCGCCATGCCTTCCTTCTGGTCTTCGGTTGCGAAAAGGCTGTGGAACAGACGGCGCTCGAAACGCAGGCCCTCCTCCAGCGTGGTTTCCAGCGCGCGATTGACCGCCTCCTTGGCCATCAGCACCGAAGGCTGCGACAGCGAGGCAATCTTGGCGGCCGCCGCCAGCGCTTCGTCGAGCAGCCGCTCGGGCGCCACCACGCGCGAAACGAGCCCAGCACGCTCGGCTTCCGCCGCATCCATCATCCGGCCGGTCAACACCATATCCATGGCCTTCGATTTGCCGACCATGCGCGTCAAGCGCTGCGAGCCGCCCATGCCGGGGATGACGCCGAGTGTGATCTCGGGCTGGCCGAATTTGGCAGTTTCCGACGCAATGATAAAATCGCACATCATTGCCAGTTCGCAGCCGCCCCCCAGTGCGAAGCCGCTGACGGCAGCGATGACCGGCTTGCGAGCCTTGGCGATCTCGTCCCAGCCGCTGATGAATTCGGTCTTGTACATATCGGCAAACTGCAGCGGCTGCATTTCCTTGATATCGGCGCCGGCTGCGAAAGCGCGTTCTGATCCGGTCAGAACGATTGCACCGATCGCCTCGTCGGCATGGAAATTGGCATAAGCCTGCTTCAGTTCCTCAAGGACCATGGAATTCAGCGCGTTCAGTGCCTGCGGCCGGTTCAGTGTAATCAGACCGACATTGCCGCGTGTTTCGACAATCAGCGTTTCATAGGCCATGCTTGCCTCCCTATTTCTGGCAGTCCGGGCAATAAAAGGTGGAACGTCCTGCCTGCACGATGCGCGAGACCGTACCGCCGCAACCGGGTGTGCGGCAAGGCAGACTTTCGCGGTCATAGACCGAAAAGGAATGCTGGAAATAACCGAGCGAGCCGTCGGTCTGGATATGGTCGCGAAGCGACGAGCCGCCGGCCCTGATCGCATCGGCGATGACGCTGCGGATAGATGCGACGAGCAGACCAAGCTGCTCCTTCGGCTTTCCTGTCTTGGTGACCATGGTCCCCGCAGCGCGTGCCGGCATCAAGTGTGCGCGCCAGAGCGCCTCGCACACATATATATTGCCGAGACCGGCAACGTTTTTCTGGTCGAGGAGAGCGCCCTTCAGGGGCTGTGCCTTTCCCGCAAAGCGTTCTGCCAGGTAGGCCGCACTCAGTTCGTTGCCGGTCGGCTCCGGCCCGAGGCCGAAAAGGAAGGGAGTGTTGTGAAGCTCGCAGCGATCGGCGATATCCATGAAGCCGAAGCGGCGTGGATCATTGTATATGACGCGGGCCTCGCCACCCTTGCCTTGCAGATGGAAAATCGCATGGTCATGCTTCTCGTCCTTCGACCGCTTGGAGCGAAAATCGCCAGGCGTTTCACTGGCTGGCCCCTGCTCGATACGGAAGGAGCCAGACATGCCGAGATGGGAGATGATGGTCTTGCCGCTGTCGAGGTCGATCAGCAGATATTTGGCACGGCGGCCAAGCCCGATGATCGTGCGGCCCGAAACCTCGTCTTCGAAATTGTCCGGGAAGGGAAAGCGCAGGTCGCCGCGGCGAAGCTCCAGCCTCTCGATGCGCGCGCCCTCCATGGCGGGCGAAAGACCCCGCTTCACCGTTTCGACTTCTGGCAATTCCGGCATGTTAACCCATCTGTATCTAAACGTGTTTCAACTGCGGACGATGTGGGTTATAGCGCCAGTAAGCCGCGGGTATTACCCGCCTCCACAGATAGCGTCTCAAGCGGCCTTTCGCTATGGTCGCCGTACCGATTTCGAGTAACGGAGTAGTCCGATGTCAGAAAGCCGTACTTCCGCCAATGGCGGCATGGAAACATCCTACGGCTTCCGCGAGGTGCCGAGTGGCGAGAAGCAGGGTCTCGTCAACGACGTCTTCCATAAGGTCGCAAGACGCTACGATATCATGAACGATGTAATGTCGATGGGGATGCACCGCGTCTGGAAGGATGCGATGGTTGCAGCGCTCAATCCGCGCAAGGACTCGGGCTACAAGGTGCTGGATGTTGCAGGCGGCACGGGCGATATCGCCTTCCGTATCGTCGAGGCATCGAACCGCCTGGCGCACGCGACCGTGCTCGACATCAACGGCTCCATGCTCGGCGTCGGCGCCGAGCGGGCGGACAAGAAGAAACTTCGCGACAATCTCACCTTCATCGAGGCCAATGCCGAGAGCCTGCCCTTCGAGGCCGGCACCTTCGATGCCTATACGATCGCCTTCGGCATCCGCAATGTGCCGCATATCGACGTGGCGCTCTTGGAAGCTCATCGCGTGCTGAAGCGCGGCGGCCGCCTGCTGGTGCTGGAATTTTCGGAAGTGGACATGCCGCTCCTGGACAAGGTTTACGAGGCCTGGTCCTTCAACGCCATTCCGCGGTTCGGCAAGGCAATCACCGGCGACGCCGAGCCCTATCAGTATCTCGTCGAATCCATCCGCAAGTTCCCGAACCAGGAAAATTTCGCTGAAATGATCCGCAATGCCGGCTTTTCGCGCGTGACCTACACCAGCTACACCGGTGGTATCGCGGCCTTGCACTCGGGTTGGAAGCTTTGATCTGAATGAGTGCTTTCGGAGCATATTTTCGGCTCTTGCGGGTCGGCTGGATTCTGGTGCGCGAGGGCGTTGTTTCGGCGCTGCCTTCAGAAGGCTTGCCGCCTTCCGTCAGCCTTGCCAAATCCTTTGTCGGCCTGTTTGCGCGCAGCCGGGCAAAAGCCAAGAAGCGCAGCGATAGGCTTGCCCGGGCCGTCGAGCGGCTCGGACCTTCCTATGTGAAGATCGGTCAGTTTCTGGCGACCAGGCCTGACGTCGTCGGCGTCGAATTCGCCGACGACCTTTCGCAGCTCCAGGACCGGATGGCCTTCTTCCCGATCGCGGCGGCAAAGGCGAATATCGAAGGCTCGCTCGGTCGCCCGATCGAAGAGCTTTATGTGACTTTCGACGATCCGATTGCCGCAGCCTCTATTGCCCAGGTGCATCCTGCAGAGGTCAATACCCCCAACGGCCGCAAGAAGGTCGCCGTCAAGGTGGTGCGCCCCGGTGTGCGGCAGCGATTCGCCCATGACATCGAGGCAATGTACCTCGTCGCCGGCATGCAGGAGCGCTTCATGCCCTCGAGCCGGCGGCTGAGGCCGGTCGAGGTCACGAAGACGCTCGAGCAGTCGACCAAGGTCGAGATGGACCTCCGGCTCGAGGCGGCTGCACTTTCGGAGATCGCCGAAAACACGGGACAGGATCCAGGCTTTCGCGTCCCCAAGGTGGATTGGGAACGCACCGGACGCGACGTCATTACCATGGAGTGGATCGACGGCGTCAAGATGTCCGATGTCGAGGGTCTGCGCGCTGCCGGCCACGATCTCAACACCCTTGCCGATATCCTCATCCAATCGTTCCTGCGCCACACGCTGCGCGACGGCTTCTTCCATGCCGACATGCATCCCGGCAATCTCTTCGTCGATTCAGGCGGCATGATCGTCGCCGTCGACATGGGCATCGTCGGTCGGCTCGGAAAGAAGGAACGGCGCTTCCTTGCCGAGATCCTCTATGGCTTCATTACGCGCGACTACGTGCGTGTCGCCGAGGTGCATTTCGAGGCGGGCTATGTGCCCGGACATCACAATGTTGAAAGTTTCGCGCAGGCAATCCGGGCGATCGGCGAGCCGATCCACGGCCAGCCTGCTGAAACGATCTCGATGGGCAAGCTGTTGACGCTGCTCTTCGAGGTAACGGAACTTTTCGACATGCAGACCCGGCCCGAACTGGTGATGCTGCAGAAGACCATGGTGGTCGTCGAAGGCGTATCGCGGATGCTGAATCCGCGTTTCAACATGTGGAAGGCATCGGAGCCCGTCGTCGGCGACTGGATCCGCAACAATCTCGGTCCGAAGCGGGTCGTCACCGACCTCAAAGACGGACTGAAGGCTGCCGTGAAGCTGGCGGAAGCCGTTCCGGAAATCGCTGCGAAGACCGAGAAATTCCACCATCAGTTGCTGCATATGAGCGAGCATGGACTGCGCTTCGACGCTGAAACGGCCGACGCGATCGGCAAATCCGAGGCACGCTACAGCCGATCCGGCCGCCTGGCGCTCTGGATTATCGCATTGACGCTTCTCTATATAGCCTGGATGCTGAGCTGAGGCCCAGACACAAACAATTGCATGCTGTGTTCGGCATTTGGGATATCTCAAATTGCGCAGTGCTCGCTTAGTCTCGCATTCAAGGAGACCTGCAGATGAAGCATGAACGCCCCGGCATCGAACTTTCCGGCCAACCATTGAGCTTTGCCGAGATGGTGCGAATAGGCTCCGGCAGGGTAGCGCTTTCTGCTTCTTCGACAGGCATGGCACGCGTGGAGATCGCACGCTCCGTCGTCGAAGACGCGATCCAGGCCGGCATTCCCGTCTATGGCTCTACCACCGGAGTGGGCGCGATGAAGGATGTCGAATGGTCCGCGGAGGAACTCGACATCTTCAACCTCGGCCTCGTGCGCGCCCATCACTTCGGCACCGGCACGCCATTTTCCAGCGCTGTCGTGCGAAACGCCATGGCCATCCGGGTCAATACGGCGCTGACGGGCCAGGTCGGGTGCACGCCGGAACTCATAGAAACATATCTGCGGCTGCTCAGGGCCGACCTCATCCCGCTCGTGCGGCGCACGGGCTCGATCGGTTGCGCCGATATCGGCCTCATGGGACAGATCGGTGCGGTTCTGACCGGCGTCGGCGAAGCCGTCTATCGCGGCAAGCGCATGCAAGCGGCCGATGCCTTCAGGGCGGCGGGGCTTGAACCGGTCACCATGGCGCCGCGCGACAGCCTCGCCTCGCTCAGCATCAATGCCGTGAGCTTTGCAGCCGCCGCCGAGGCAACGCGCAATGCGGCGGCTTCGATCCGCGTTCTGCTGGCAACCGGTATGATGGCGGCAGGCGCGCTTGGCGCTTCGCGCGACCCCTGGCGGGCAGTGCGCCATGTCGGCACGCCGCGGGAGGCGCTGATCGGCTCGTGGCTGTGCAATGCCTCCGACGCCTGGGAATGGCCGGTCGCGACCCACGTGCAGGATCCGCTCAGCCTTCGCATGATCGCGCAGGTCTTCGGCGCAGTGATCGAGAACCTGCTGTCGACCGGTCACAAGATCCTTGCTGCCACCGGCCGCTCTGACGACAACCCGGTCGTCGTCGAGGGCCGGGTGATGACGTCGGGCGGTTCGCTGCCCCTCGATGTGACGATCCTGCTGGAATCGGCGGCATTGTGCATGGCGCATGCAGCGCGCAACGCCTTCAACCGCTGTGTCCTGCTCGGCAACGGGCAGCGGCGAGACCTGCCGGTCAACCTCGTGCCGCCGGGCCGAATCGCAACGGGTTTCGGCCCGATCATCAAGCTCGCCGGCGAGATCTTTTCACGCGTGCTTTCCATGTCCAACCCGGTATCGGCCCAGTCGCTGGTGGTTGCGGCGGGGCTCGAGGACGAAGCCGCTTTCCTGCCGCTGGTCATAGAGCGCTTCGAGCGGCAGATGCAGGCGCTGAAGCGTATGGCTGCGCTCGAGGCGCTGCTGGCAGCACAGGCGGCCGATATTCTCGGTGACCGGCCTGAAGGCGTCGCGGGCATGATCTACGATGTCGTGCGCAAGCACGCCGATTTCTACACCGTGGACCGGCCGCTTTCGGCCGAGGTCGAAGCAATCGAAGAAGAGCTCGGATCCGACGAATTCGCTTCGAAGCTGATCGAGCAGGTGCCGATCGCCTCATTCGACGACTTCTTCGCGCTCGGCTCGCTCGAGCGAATCGAACGGAGGCTGACGCAGGACGCCCTCGTCATCTGAGCTCTTGAACCGGATACGGAGGAACAGCATGGCTGATTTCGACCTTGTTTTGCAGGGCACCGTCGTGCTCCCGGAGCGGATCCTCGAAGGGGGTTATGTTGCAGCCCGCAATGGCAAGATCGCAGAGGTCGGCATCGGCGTGCCGCCTGCGGCCAGGGAGCGGCATCTGCTCGGCAAGGCGCTGATCATGCCCGGTGCGATCGATGCGCAAGTCCATTCGCTCTCCCAGAAGGATCAGGAGGACTTCATCTGGTCGACACGTTCGGCGGCAGCTGGCGGCGTGACGACGATCGTCGACATGCCCTATGACGAAGGCAACCTCGTCTGCTCGGCCGACGCGGTGAAGAAGAAGATCGATCACGCGAGCCCTCAGGCGCGAGTCGATTTCGCGCTCTACGGCACGGTCGATCCCGAAGAAGGTGCGGCGCGGATCCGCGAAATGGCGGATGCCGGCGTTGCCGCCTTCAAATTCTCGACCTTCGGGACCGATGCGAAGCGTTTCCCGCGCATCCCCCCCGCCCTTCTCGACGAATGCTTCGCGGCCATCACGCCGACCGGGCTGACTGCCGGTGTCCACAACGAAGACGACGAGGCAGTGCGCACCTACATGGAGAAGGTCAGGAAAATCGGCGTGACGGACTGGCGCGCCCACGGTCTCTCGCGTCCGCCGATCACAGAGCTGCTTGCCATGCACACGATCTTCGAGACCGGTGCCCATACGGGCTGCCCCGCGCATGTCGTGCACTGCTCGCTCGGCCGCGGCTACGACATCGCCCGCGCCTATCGCCGCGACGGGTTCGATGCGACCGTCGAATGCTGCATTCACTACCTGACGCTCGACGAGGAAAACGATGTGCGGCGCCTCGGCGGCAAAGCAAAGATCAATCCACCGGTCCGGCCGCGCGCCGAGGTGGAAACGCTGTGGCGGAAAGTGGCGGAAGGCAACGTCTGGCTGGTTTCGACCGATCATGTGAGCTGGTCGGAAAACCGCAAGACCAATGCGGACATGCTGGCAAATGCCTCCGGCGTGCCCGGGCTCGAGGTCATGGTGCCGTTGTTCGTCAAGGGAGCGCTCGAACGAGGCATCCCGCTCACCTGGGCTGCGAGGCTGATGGCGGAAAATCCGGCGAAACATTTCCGCCTCGACCACATCAAGGGGGCGCTGACGCCCGGCAAGGATGCCGACATCGTCGTGCTCGAGCCGCGCGAAACCGTCTATGATGCTGCCGCCAGCGGCAACAATGTCGTCGGCTGGAGCCCCTATAACGGCATCCGTCTGCCATGGACGATTTTAGCGGCATATCTGCGCGGCAGCCAGATAACCGATGGCACGAAGGTGCTTGCAAAGCCCGGCAGCGGAAAATTCGTCCGCCCCTTGCCGCGTCAGATCATTTCCGGAGAAGCTGCATGAACCGCAATCTGCCTGTCAACGTCGATCGTATTGCCGAGGATATCGATGCGCTGGCGAAGGTCACCGAGCCTGGTCATCCATGGACACGCCGGGCTTTTTCGCCGCTCTTTCTCGAAGGCCGCGCCTATATCGAAGCGCGCATGAAAATGGCCGGGCTGGAGACGCGGATCGATGCCGCCGGCAATCTGATCGGACGCCGTGCAGGGACGAAACCGGGTCTTGGAACGATTATGGTCGGCTCGCATTCCGATACGGTGCCGGACGGCGGACGCTTTGACGGTATCGCCGGTGTGATCGCGGCGCTGGAAGTCGCGCGCGCCCTCAAGGACCAGGCAATCACACTGCAGCATGACCTGGAAATCGTCGATTTCCTCGCGGAAGAGGTCAGCATCTTCGGCGTTTCATGCGTCGGCAGCCGCGGCATGACCGGTCAACTTCCCGAAGCCTGGCTTTCGCGCACGAGCGGCGAGCGCGATCTGGCACAAGGCATCCTTTGTGTCGGCGGCGATCCGGCAACGCTTCTCGCGCAGCGGCGCCCCGACCTCAAAGGCTTCCTTGAGCTGCATATCGAGCAAGGGCCGGTGCTTGAGAACGAGAAGAAGGATATCGGCATCGTGACGGCAATTGCGGGCATCACCCGGATCGAGGTCACTGTCGAAGGTCGGGCCGACCATGCCGGTACGACGCCGATGGATGCCCGCGCGGATGCGCTGGTGGCAGCCTCGCAACTGGTGCTCGATATCCGCAATGCGGCAGCCGAACGGGCGAAGACGCCGGGTCATTTCGCCGCAACCGTCGGGGAATTCCGCATCGAGCCGAATGCGGCCAACGTCGTGCCTTCCAAGGTGGTTCTGCTCATCGACGGGCGTGCGGAAATTCGCAGCGACATGGAAGACTTCTGCAGATGGCTCGATGCGCATGTCGTCAAGCTTGCGATCGCCCACGGCGTCACGATCAATTCGCCCAGTCGCGTCTCCGACAACTATCCGACGCCCGGTAATCCCGGCCTGCTGAAGACGCTCGAAAACGCCTGTGAAACGGTCGGCGCCAGACATCGGCGCATGGCGTCGGGCGCAGGACACGATACGGCCTGGATCGCGAAGGTCGCGCCGGCCGCGATGATCTTCGTACCATGCAAGGAAGGACGCAGCCACTCGGCCGACGAATGGGCAGAAAATGACGACATCGCACTCGGCGCTGCCGTGCTTTTCGAGGCTGTGCGCGAGATGGACAGGACGCTGGATAGGGAGGCTTTGGATGGGACGCATACTCGTTGAGAACGACGTCGAGGCGGCGGTCAAGGGTGGCTCGGTCTATGCAGCCGGTGGCGGCGGTTGGGCCGATCACGGGCGGATGCTGGGATATGCTGCGGTCAGCATCGGCAAGCCGGAGCTCGTTTCCATCGATGAATTGGATAACGACGACTGGATCGCGACAGCAGCGGCAATCGGAGCGCCGGCTTCCACGACGCCCTGGGAAATGCAGGGCATCGATTATGTGAAAGCCGTGCAGCTTTTGCAGGACGAACTCGGCGAAAGGCTGTCGGGGCTTATCATCGGGCAGAACGGCAAATCCTCGACGCTGAACGGCTGGCTGCCCTCGGCAATCCTCGGTACCAAGGTTGTCGATGCCGTCGGAGATATAAGAGCACATCCCACCGGCGACATGGGCTCGATCGGCATGGCGGGCTCACCGGAGCAGATGATCCAGACGGCGGTCGGCGGAAACCGCGCGCAGAACCGATATATCGAGCTTGTGGTCAAGGGTGCGACCGCCAAGATTTCGCCGATCCTGCGCGCTGCGTCCGACCAATCGGGCGGCTTCATTGCCAGCTGCCGCAATCCGGTGCGGGCGTCCTACGTGCGTGAGCATGCCGCACTCGGCGGCATCTCGATGGCGCTTGCCCTCGGCGAAGCGATCATTGCGGCGGAAAAGAAGGGCGGAGCGGCCGTCATCGATGCTGTCTGCAAGACAACCGGCGGCAGCATCCTCGCGGAGGGCGAGATTTTCAGGAAGGACGTCGTCTATACCAAGGAAGCCTTCGATGTCGGCACGATCGTCGTCGGCTCCGGCGCCAAAGCCGTGACGATGCATGTGATGAACGAATACATGGCCGTCGACGACGCCGATGGAGCGCGCCTGGCGACTTTTCCCTCAGTCATCACGACGCTTTCGCCGCAGGGCGAGCCGCTCAGCGTCGGTCAGCTCAAGCAGGGCATGCATGTCTTCATCCTACATGTGCCGATGGAGATCATTCCGCTTTCGGCAAGCGTGCTCGATCCGACCGTTTATCCGCCCGTGGAAAAAGCGATGGGTATCGAGATTGCGCGCTACGCTTTGTCGGCAAGGGCCTGACGCCATGGCGCGAGATGCCGGCCTTGAGGAACTGCTGAGGGAAGAGCTCGCTGGCCTGCCTGGTCTCAGCGAAAAGGCGATGTTTGGCGGATTGGCCTTTCTGTTGAACGGCAACCTCCTTTGTGGTGCGCGAGACGATGGCATGCTCGTTCGCCTCGGCAAAAGCAATGACGGCTTTGCGCTGGAGCTGCCAGGGGTCGTCCAGATGACCTCGGGCGGACGGGCGATGCAGGGCTGGGTTCGCGCCGATGCCCGTGCCTATGGCGAAAATGCGCTGCGCAAGCGCCTGCTCGATGCCGCCCGCGCCTACGTGCAAACGCTGCAGGTGAAATAACAAGACAGGACTTGAGGAAGGACATCCCATGCCGAAGCCCAATCCACGTCATCCAAAATTTCCAATTCCCGGCGGGCCGCAGTTGCGTGCCAAGGGGTGGCGGCAAGAAGCGCTGCTCCGCCTCCTCGAAAACGTGCTTGCCGTCGGCGAAGATCCGGACAATCTCGTCGTCTATGCCGCGCTCGGCAAGGCGGCGCGCAACTGGGCGGCGCACAAGGGCATCGTCAAGGCGCTGACCGAGATGGAAGAGGACCAGACGCTGCTGATCCAGTCGGGAAAGCCGATCGGCCTCATCAAGACTCACACGAAGGCACCGCTCGTCATCATGGCGAACTGCAATATCGTCGGACAGTGGGCCAAGGCTGAAGTCTTCTACGATTTGCAGCGCAAGGGGCTGATCTGCTGGGGCGGGCTGACGGCAGGCGCCTGGCAGTATATCGGCAGCCAGGGCGTCATCCAGGGAACGTACGAAATCTTCATGCGCATTGCCGAGCGGCGTTTCGGCGGCGACCTCTCCGGCCGCTTCGTGCTCACCGCCGGTCTTGGCGGCATGGGAGGGGCTCAGCCGCTTGCCGGCCGTATGGCGGGAGCTGCGATCCTCTGCGTCGATATCGATCCGGAGCGGGCAAAAAAGCGCCAGCAAATCGGCTATCTGCAGGAGATCGCACCTGATCTGGATGCTGCATTGCATATGATCGACAGGGCCGTGAAGGAAAAGCGCGCACTGTCGGTCGGCCTCGTCGGCAATGCGGCCGAGATCTACCCAGAGATCGCCCGGCGCGGCATTACGCCCGATATCGTGACGGACCAGACCTCGGCACACGATCTCGTCTACGGCTATGTTCCGAAGGGCATGAGCCTTGCCCAGGTCAAGGCACTTCGCGACGACGGCCAGGGCCAGTTGATGGCGGCAAGCCGCGCCTCGATCGTCCAGCATGTGACGGCGATGCTGGAGTTCCAGAAGAAGGGCTCCGAGGTTTTCGACAACGGCAACCTGATCCGCACGCAAGCGAGAGAAGGCGGCGTTGCCGATGCCTTCGACATTCCGATCTTCACCGAAGCCTATCTGCGCCCGCTCTTTGCGCGCGCTATCGGTCCCTTCCGCTGGATGGCGCTGTCGGGCGAAGAGAGCGATATCGCCCGGATCGACGATCTGCTGCTTCAAATGTTTCCGGATAACAAGATCATCACCAACTGGATCCGGCTTGCCCGCGAGCACGTGCCTTTCGAGGGCCTGCCGGCACGGATCGCCTGGCTGGGCCATGGCGAACGCACCGCCCTTGCCCGTCGCGTCAACGAATTGGTCGCAAGCGCAGACCTGAACGGTCCCGTCGCCTTTTCCCGCGACCATCTCGATGCCGGCGCTATGGCGCATCCGAACATCATGACCGAACGCATGAAGGATGGCTCCGATGCGATTGCCGACTGGCCCCTGATCGATGCGATGATGCTCTGCTCCTCGATGGCCGACCTCGTCGTCGTCCATTCCGGCGGAGGCGGCTATGCCGGCTACATGACCAGCTGCGGCGTGACTGTCGTTGCCGACGGCACCGAGGCCGCCGACGAGCGGCTCGATCATGCGCTGACCAACGACACGGCGCTGGGCGTCATGCGTTATGCGGATGCCGGATACGAGGAAGCGCTGGACGAAGTGCAAAAGAAGGATGTCCCGTATATCCGGTTGAGCTAGCACGCGGGACCAAGCGGCTCAGATGGGATTGGATACTTCGATGAGATTGCCGTCCGGATCGCGAAAATAGATCGAGCGGATAGTCCCGATGGCGCCGGAGCGTTCGACGGGGCCTTCCTCGATGGCAATATCTGCCGCTTCGAGATGCGCGATGACCTCGGCGAGTGGCGTTTCGGCGATAAAGCACAGATCCGCCGAACCCGGTACCGGCTGTTCGGCTTTGGGATCGAACTCGCGCCCGGCCTGGTGAAGATTGATCTTCTGATTGCCGAATTTCAGGGCCCTGCGGCCCTTGGCGAAGGTTTCCACGGACATGCCGAGGACACGGCGGTAGAAATCGCAGGTCGCCTCGATGTCGGAGACGGTCAGGACGAGGTGATCGAGGCGGCTGATGCGGATCAAAATTTTCTCCTCGAAAAGCTGCGTGCAGCGCACGCCGCCGCAAAGGCGAGAGCCAGCATGGCAAGGGTGAAGTAGACGACTGCCGTCCAGCCCTCGATGGCGAAGAACCAGCCGCCTGCCGAGCCCATGACGCTCGAGCCGACGTAATAGCCAAGCATATAGAGCGACGAGGCATGCCCTTTCGTGCCTCTGGCAAGCTTCCCGACGAGGCCGCTTGCGATCGAATGGCTCATGAAGAAGCCGCTGGTGAGCACGACAATGCCGAAAATGATGACCGGCAGGAAGGCGGAAAGCGTTAGGGCGGCGCCAACAGCGGTGATTGCAATTCCCGTCAGCAGGACAGCGAAGTGGCCGAAGCGGTCCCCCAGCAGGCCACCGAGCGACGAAGCGCCGATGCCGAAGAGATAGACGGTGAAGATCAAGCCGAGTTCGCTCTGGGTCAGGCCATATGGTGCTGCGACGAGCCGGAAGCCGGCATAGTTGTAGACGGTGACGAAGGAGCCCATCGCCAGAAAGGCAATGGCGAAAATGAACGGCAGCGCCGGATTGCGCATATGCGCCAGCCAGGCTTTCAGATGGAATTTCGGATCGAAGCCAGGGCGGCGGATAAAATTGCGCGAGGCGGGTAGAAGCGCGATGAAGCCGGCTGCCGCCACCAAGCCTGTCGCGCCGATCAGAAACATTGCCGGCCGCCAGGTCAGGTATTGCGCCAAGATACCGGTCAGCACCCGGCCGGACATACCGCCGAAGGCTGTTCCGCCGACATAAAGTCCCATTGTCGCGCCAAGGCCGCGCGGATCGATTTCCTCCGCAAGATACGCCATCGCAACGGCCGGAACGCCGCCAAGGACGAAGCCCTGGAGGGCACGGATGACAAGCAGCAGGTGCCAGTCCGGTACAAAGGCGGCAGCAATCGTCAGTACCGCCGCACCGACGAGCGAGATCGACATCAGGCTGCGGCGGCCAAGACCCTCCGAGATGATGGCCGCGCATATAATGGCAATGGCGAGGAAGCCGGTCGACAGCGAAAGCGCAAGCGAGCTTTCTGCGGGACTGACGGAGAATTCGTCCGCAAAGATCGGCAACAGCGGCTGGACACAATAGAGCAGCGAAAAGGTGGAGAAGCCAGAGAGGAAGAGTGCAAGACTGGCACGGCGGTAGGACGCCGTGCCACGCTGCAGGTATTCTTTCGCCGGCGGCGCCGCCGGTATTTCCATCGGGGAAATGTCGCTCATGACTGCGGTCTTGTGCATGGCTCAAGCCTTTCTCCAGTCATCTAGTCAGAAGGGCATAAGCTGTCCAATATATGGAAGTGATGTTTTCGATATGTTTTGGAGATAGCGCATGGAGCTTCGGCATATCCGCTATTTTCTGGCGGTCGCAGAAGAAGGCAATTTTACGCGGGCCGCGGCGAAACTCGGTATCGGCCAGCCGCCGCTCAGCCAGCAGATCCGCGATCTCGAAAAGGAAATCGGCGCGGCTTTGTTTCACCGCGTGCCGCATGGCGCGGAATTGACGGCGGCGGGCGAGGCGTTTTTCGGCAAAGCCAAGGCCTCACTTCTCTCTGCCGAGACGGCAAGGCTTGCCGCGCAGCGTGCCAATCGCGGCGAGACGGGCAAGCTGGCGCTCGGCTTTACGGCTTCTTCCGCGTTCAATCCGGTTGTCAGCGCGACGATCAGGCGGTTTCGAGCAGAGTGGCCGGAAGTACGGCTGTCTCTGACGGAATTGAACACGTTGGCCCTGATGGAGAAACTCCATCGCGGCGAACTGGATGCAACCTTCATGCGGCCGAGCCTGGACGATCCGCCGGGCGTGCGCCTGAAACGCCTCGGCGACGAGCCGATGGTGGTCGCCCTGCCAGCAAACCACCCGCTGGCGAAATACGAGCGGCTGGCCCTTTCACTGCTGTCAAACGAGCCGTTCATTCTCTTTCCGCGGCTGGTCGGCCTCAGCCTCTTCGACGATGTCGTGCTCGCGTGCCGGCAGGCGGGTTTCGAACTGACGGTCGCACAGGAAGCACCGCAGATTTCCTCTGTCGTCAATCTGGTTGCTGCAGAGCTTGGAGTGTCGATCGTTCCCGCATCGATCGCACAGATAAGGCTCGATGGCGTCGCCTACCGGCCGATCGACGGACCGCCTGCGGTCGCGCGGCTGGCGCTCGCGGTGCTGAAGACGCAGCGCTCGCCGGTGACCGAAAATCTGATGAGCCTGCTTTGACCCAGCCTGCACGATCCCAGTAAGGCGGATCACTGAGGGTTTCCTTCAGGTGATCGGCTAAGGCGCGGAGTTTTGCGGAGGGATTGCGGCCTTGCGGATGCGCCATGTAGATGAACTCGGCTTCGGGGCTGGAGCCGACATCAATCCCGACGAGCTTGCCTTCGCGGATTGAAGGACCTGCTGGCTTCAGTTTCGCTTTCCCGGGCGTCGCCGCCTATGCCGCCAGCAAATCCGGCCTGGTCGGCCTGATGCAGGCTCTTGCCGCCGAATTCGGGCGCGCAATGTCCGCGTCAATGCAGATCGGCGGCGGCATCGGTTGCTGGAATTCTCGATCGTTTCCGAAGCGCCTTCTCCGGTCGATTATGATGGCCTTTGCAGTCGCCTGGCTTGCGATCGCGATCTTCACTCCCAATGTCAGTGAGCTTGGGGACGCCGTGGTGATTGCATGTTATCCGCCAAAGGCTTAGGGTCGCTACCAGTCACAAAGGCAACGGATAGAAGGCCCATGGCTCTCAGCGGCAAACGCATCCTGCTCATCATTTCCGGCGGCATCGCGGCCTACAAGAGCCTCGACCTGATCCGGCGCCTGCGCGATTGCGGTGCTTCGGTGCGTCCGGTGATGACGAAGGGCGCGCAGGAATTCGTCACGCCGCTTGCCGTCGGCGCTCTTGCCGCAGACCACGTCTTCACCGATCTCTTTTCGCGCCAGGACGAACAGGATGTGGGCCATATCCGGCTTGCTCGCGACTGCGACCTCGTTCTGATCGCGCCGGCAACGGCCGATCTGATGGCCAAGATGGCAAACGGTTTCGCCGACGACCTGGCCTCGACCGTTTTGCTCGCGTCGGACAGACCGGTTCTTGCCGCGCCGGCGATGAACCCGAAGATGTGGTCGAAGGCGGCGACGAAACGGAATTTCGACATCCTGAAAGGTGACGGCATTCATTTTGTCGGGCCGATGACAGGCGAGATGGCGGAGAGCAAGGAGGCAGGCATCGGCCGCATGGCTGAACCGCTGGAGATCGTTGCCGCTGCAGAAGCGCTGCTTGACGACGGACCGAAGCCGCTTACCGGACGCAAGGCGGTCTTGACCTCGGGACCGACCCACGAACCGATCGATCCCGTCCGCTACATCGCCAATCGTTCTTCCGGCAGGCAGGGACACGCGATTGCCGCAGCACTTGCCAGGCTCGGTGCCGACGTCACACTCATCTCCGGTCCGGTGGCAATCGCCGATCCCGTCGGCGTCAGGACCATCCATGTCGAACGCGCCGAAGAAATGCGCGATGCAGTGCTCGCTGCGCTGCCCGCCGATATCGCCGTCATGGTGGCAGCCGTGGCCGACTGGCGCGTGGCTTCTGCCGCCGATCAGAAGATCAAGAAGCATCCAGGCGAATCCATTCCGACGCTGGCGCTGACCGAAAACCCTGACATCTTGAAGGCCGTCGGCCACCACACGATGCGGCCGACGCTGGTGATCGGCTTTGCGGCCGAGACGCAGGACGTCGAAAATAACGCCAAGGCGAAGCTCGAGCGCAAGGGCGCCGACCTGATCGTTGCGAATGACGTCTCGCCGGCGACTGGCATCATGGGCGGCACGCGCAACAGCGTGAAACTGATCAGCCGAAGCGGCGTCGAGCAATGGCCCGATCTCGGCAAGGAAGAGGTTGCCGAGAAGCTGGCAGCCCTGATCGCAGAACGCTTCAGGCAGGGATAGCGATACCCGCCGCTGCGCCGATACGCTTTTGCGGCTTGAAGGCCACGACCTCGATGCCGTTGTCGCCAATCGTGACGGCGCTGCCGTCCGGTATCTCGGCCCAGGCGTCGATGTCGTCATTCAATGGCTCGGAAACAAGGCAGTGTCCCCGGCGCATCGGTGAGGCATAAAGTGTCGGCGCCTTTCGATCCGTCGCATAACGAATGCCGTAAAGCGACCCTCCGTCGGAAAACGCCGCAGTGAAACGCAGATGGGCGCGGCCCAGGATGTTTTCAGCAAGCCCTTCGACAAAGCTCACCATCTCCGCCATTGCAGTAAGAGGCGCCCGGCACAGACCGAATTGCAGCGCGAGCAGGAACATCAGCTCGGAATCGGTCGTGCCACTGCGGACATTGAAGAGCTCGTCGTCGAGCATCGCCTCCATGGAACGGCGCAGGCGCTCGAAGCCCCCGATCTGTCCGTTGTGCATGAACGACCAATTCCCATGCGTGAAGGGATGGCAATTGTCGCGCCGCGTGCCGCCGCCGGTGGCTGCGCGCACATGCGCCAGGAAAAGCGGCGAGCGGATTTGACGCGCCAGGCTCTTCAGATTGCAGTCGGACCATGCGGGAAGGATATCGCGGTAGCGGCCCGGCTCCGGCCGGTCTCCGTACCAGGCGATACCGAAGCCATCGCCGTTCGTTGCGGTCTTGGCGCGGGTGGCACAATGAGATTGCTCGATCAGCGAATGGGCAGGTGAGGAAACCAATTCCTCGAGATAGAGGGGCTCTCCGCGATAGGCTGCCCAGCGACACATGCTTTTCTCACTCCGTAACCCGCCGTCCTTCCGGCGGGACTGATTGAAATGCCCGTTCGATTGTCGAGCGCGATGGTGAATAAAAACTTAACGATTGCACTTTTTGCAAGGCAGCATGCGGGTTGGAACCGCTTCAGTCGATCACATTCGTTGAGCACGCATCTTCTTTTGTGAACATTGCCTCTCGGCCGTCTCGCCGCGGTCGTCGTAAGGATTTCTCTTGCATCGTCGAAATTTTTCCTTACCTTTTCATCATCAGCAACAGAACGAAAGGAAGGTGATCCAATGTCTAATGAGATTTCGGACCTCGTATCGGGCATGGGAGTGGTGACGAAAGCGAGGCAGCCCTCGTTCTAATCCCCGCCTTCCTGGGGCCGCTTTGACGGTCCAGGCCAGCTACAGGCCAAACTCATGGAAAAGGGTCGCTGAGGCGGCCCTTTTTTATTTTGCAGATTATCTTTGACTGCAGGCGGATCGCGTCGTATTCATAAAGTCATCTGATGATTTTATGAATATGACATGCAGCCGCTCAACAAGACAAATCTGACCGAAACCGCCATTGAAGCGATCCGCGGCGAAATCTGCGCGAAGCGATGGAGTATCGGCGACAAGCTGCCGAACGAAACAGCTCTTTCGGCCGCGCTGGCAGTCAGCCGGGGCACGATCCGCGAGGCCGTGCGCGTGCTTGTCTCTCAGGGCCTGCTTCAAACGCGACAAGGCTCCGGGACCTACGTCCTTTCGACGATGGACGCCGGTCGGCCCCTGACGATGGCCCGGCGGGCAAGCCTGCGCGACCAGTTCGAAGCGCGCTGCGCCCTTGACGTCGAGGCAGCCCGCCTCGCCTCGCTGCGGCACACGCCGGAAACCATCACCGTGCTGCGCGAGCTTCTGGCCAAGCGCGGCACATACGAAGGGGGCGAAAAGGCCGCCTTCATCGAGCGCGATCTTGCCTTTCACAAAGCGATCATCGCAGCCTCCGGCAACCGGGCGATGATCGAAATCTATGACTTCTTCTCGACCTCGATCGCCGAAACCATCGAAGCGACGCTCGGGCAGGACCTTCCCGAGCCCGACATGAAAGCGCACAGCGATATCATCGATGCCATCGAAACCGGCCACCCCGGGAAAGCCGATGCCGCCGTGCGCCGCTTCATGAAGCCGGTGATTGCCGCCCTTGAACGGATGATCGTCTCGTGACCACCTCCATTTCTAATGCAGCCGAGGCTCTCGAGGCCATCGACGATCCGTTGATCGATGCCGAGGCAAACAGTGTTCCCGCACCGCAAGCTCCGGCACAGTCGACGGTGGCAAGCCGTGTCATTCTCGGTGTCAGCCTCGTCCTTATCGCCTTCAACCTCCGCCCCGTGTTCTCCAGCGCATCCGCGCTGCTGCCGGAAATTCGCGCGGGGCTTGGCCTTTCAGCCCTCGGCGCGAGCCTGTTGACCACGCTTCCCGTCGTTTGCCTCGGCGCTTTTTCGCCGCTTGCGCCAAAGCTCGCACAGCGCTTGGGTGCCGAGCGAACGCTCCTCGGCGTGCTCGTGCTTTTGGCACTCGGCACGGCCATGCGCGGGCTGTCCTCGGTCCCGCTTCTCTTTCTCGGAACCGCGCTTGCTGGTGCTTGTATCGCCGTCGGAAACGTCCTGCTTCCTGGCCTGGTCAAGCGCGATTTCGCCGAGCGCACGGCGCTGATGACCGGATGTTATACGATGGCGCTGTGCGCCGGCGCAGCGAGCGCTGCCGGTTTCACGCTGCCGATCGAGCACTCTCTCGACGGATCGCTTGAGGGCGCACTTGCCGCCTGGGCATTGCCCGCCTTCATCGTCGCCATGATCTGGCTTCCGCAGGTTCTTGGAGCTTCGGCTCAGGCGCGGCGAAGCGGCTTCAGGGTCGAGGGCCTGTGGCGAGACCGGCTTGCCTGGCAGGTCACCCTTTTCATGGGCCTTCAATCAGCGCTCGCCTATTGCGTCTTCGGCTGGCTGGTGCCGATCCTTCGCGAGCGCGGCCTCGACGGCGTGACTGCCGGTGCCATCGTTTCGGCATCAGTCATGGTCCAGGCCGCCGCCTGCCTCGTGGCACCGCAGATTGCCGTACGCGGCAAAGACCAGCGGTTGATCAACGCTTCGCTGTGCGTCGTTGCCGTGGTTGCCCTGCTTGGCCTACTCTTCGCCGCTTTCGACGGTCTGGCTTTGGGCAGTGCTGCAGGGAACGGGACAAGGCGGCCTGATTGCAGTGGCAATGACAACGATCGTGCTGCGATCACGCGATCCTCATGTCGCAGCTCACCTATCCGGCATGGCGCAATGCATCGGTTATCTGCTGGCCGCCGTCGGCCCCCTGATCGTCGGACTCATTCACGGCGCAACCGGAAGCTTTGCCTGGAGTGCCGCACTCTTTGTTCTGCTCGGACTGGGAGCCGCGATCAACGGCTGGAATGCCGGACGTGCGCTGCATGTCAATGCGCGCACGATCAAGACGACGTAAAGGTCTCTCCTCACCTGCGCATCACCATCTCTTGATACCTCTTAGAGATGGCAGATGTTACGGTATCTATCGTGTTTCATCGCCCAGGAGGAAAGAGTGTCGTTAAGGTCTGCTGCCATCCTGTTTGCGCTGCTGGTTCTCGCCACACCTGCTTTGTCAATTGCCCAGGAGCGGCCCGGCGTATTGAAGCTGTTGCCGTCCGATTCCGTCACCCAGCATGAACAGAACATCGGCGGCCGCAGGCTGGCCTATACAGCGACGGCGGGCACGCTCGATCTCTTCGGGCAGGACGGCGCTCGCACGGCTGCGATATTCTACACTGCCTATACCGCCAGGGAGCGTACACCCAACCGCCCCATTACCTTCGCTTTCAACGGCGGTCCGGGCGCGGCTTCGGCATTTCTGCACCTTGGGCTCGTCGGGCCGCGCATATTGGATTTCGGTCCGCAGGCCCGCGACGGCGCAAATGCCAAGCTCGTCGACAATCCGCAGAGCTGGCTCGATTTCACGGATCTCGTGCTGATCGATCCGATCGGCACAGGATGGAGCCGCACGGCAAAGGCCGACGACGCTTCGCACTACTACAGCGTCAACGCCGATGCGCAGGCCATCGCAAAGGCAATCGCGCTCTATGTCGCACACAACAATCGCTCCGGCTCGCCAAAATATCTTCTCGGCGAAAGCTATGGCGGTTTCCGTGCGGCCAAGGTCGCTGCTGCCCTTCGGCAAAGCCAAGGCATCATCATCTCCGGCGCGGTCATGCTCTCGCCGTTGCTGGAGGGCCAGCTGATGTTCAATGCAGACCGTTTTGCCCTTGGCGCTGCTCTCGAATTCCCGTCCCTTGCCGCCGCTGAAGCCGAGCGCCGCAAAACCTTCGACGAAAAAGCGCAACGGGACGCGGAGAAGTTCGCGCTCAGTGAATATCTGACGACCTTGGCCGGGCCGGCACCGGCGGGCGAGGCTGCGAAGGCATTCTATGGCAAGGTCTCGACGATGACCGGCATTCCCGAAGACGTCGTTGCCCGCAACCGCGGCTTTCTGGGCAATGCCTTTGCCAAGAATTCTGCCAGGCAGCAGGGCGAGGTGATGAGCCCCTACGATGCCTCGTTCGCAACGCCCGACCCTTATCCGGAATCAGACTCCGGTCGTGGCGATGACGCGGTCCTCGACGGCTTCACCCGCGCTTATGGCGGCGCTTTTGCCGATTACGCACGCAACGAACTCGGCTTCAGGACCGAGATGACCTATACGCTGCTCGAAAGCGACGTCAGCCGTCAGTGGGAATGGGGCGGTGGACACGGCACCGGCTCACGGCTGCAGGCGAGCATAACGGATGACATCCGCGAATTGCTGGGCACCAATGCGGGCTTTCATTTGCTGATCGCACATGGCTACAGCGATATCGTCACGCCCTATGGGGTCAGCCGCTATGTCGTGGACCACCTACCTGAAAGCCTGACTAGAGGCCGTGTAAGCCTGGACGTCTATCGCGGCGGCCATATGTTTTACACCAATGCGCAGGCGCGGGCTGCTTTTACCGCTGATGCCAAGACCTTTTATGGTCAGCATCCGGCGGCGCAGATAGCCGAATGAGGAGCAGATGCACGTTACCGGCGGATGCCATTGCGGCGCGATTGCCTATGAGGCCGAAATCGATCCGGAGCGCGTCAGCATCTGTCATTGCACGGATTGCCAGCGGCTGACCGGAACGGCTTATCGTGTCAGCACGGTTGCGCGACGGGCCGATTTCCGGCTTCTCCGCGGCAGACCGAAAACCTATGTCAAGCATGGCGAAAGCGGAGCACGCAGCCGGCAATTCTTCTGTCCAAATTGCGGATCGCATCTCTATCGCATGGGAGAGGACGACGCCTTCGTCGGCATCCGCCTCGGCACGATCAACGAGCGGGCCGAGCTGTGGCCGCGCAAGCAGATCTGGTGCCGCTCTGCCCTGCCCTGGACCGGCAATATCGAAGCACTGCCGCGATTCGAAACGGAAAGCTAGGGTTGCCTGGAGTGGGCCCTGACATAGATAGAGCCTTATGTCATACCAGAAGCAGTTTCTCAGCGCCTCGGAACCGGATGCGGTTTCAGGGGTAGACTCTATTCTCGCCGTTCTCTCCGCCGAGCCGGAAAACTGGGCTCTCTTCATCGATATCGACGGGACCCTGCTCGACCTGGCCGAAACGCCGGACGACATCGTCGTTCCACCATCGCTGCCCGAAAGTCTCGATGCCCTGGCAAAAAGGCTCGCAGGTGCCCTGGCCCTCGTCACCGGAAGAGGGCTTGACTATGCCGATCAGCTCTTCCGGCCGTTCCACTTCCCGATCGCCGGGCTTCACGGCGCAGAGCGGCGCGACCCGGACGGACGCGTGAGCAAAGCCGAAGTCACAGCGCAATTCGAGCAGCTGAAGGCCGATCTCACCGCAGAGACTGCAGGTTGGGCCGGGGTTCTGATCGAGGATAAGGGAGCGGCGGTTGCCGCACATTACCGGCTTGCGCCGGACAGGGAGCTCGAACTCGAACCATTGATGGAACAGGCGCTTGGTCGAGCCGGACCGAACTTTACGATCCAGCACGGCAAGATGGTTATCGAAATTCGTCCGGCCAGTGCCGACAAGGGCAGTGCGGTCGAAGCGTTTCTCGCACATCCAGTCTTTGCCGGCAGGCGCCCCATTGCGATCGGAGACGACGTGACCGACGAAGCGATGTTTCGCACGGTCAACCGCCTTGGCGGTCAATCGATCCGCGTCGGGCCGCTTTCGCCTGCAAGCCAAGCGCGCGGCTCCATCCCCTCGGCAGAAGCTCTGCGCGGCATGATCGAGACATTGGCCTCGTGAAGATTTGAGCACCCGACGTATTTCATTGCATGAAAGGAACTGGCATGAGCCGTCTCGTCATTGTTTCCAATCGCGTGCCCGTTCCCGACAAAGGCGGCATTGCGCCCGCCGGCGGTCTGGCGGTCGCCCTAAAGGCCGCCCTTGAAGAGCGCGGCGGCATATGGATGGGCTGGTCGGGAAAATCGAGCGGCGAGCATGAGCCGCAGCCGCTTGCACGGCTGCAACAAGGCAACATCACCTATGCACTGACGGATCTGACCGACACCGATGTGGAAGAATACTACCACGGCTTTGCCAACCGTGTACTCTGGCCGATCTGCCACTACCGTCTGGATCTCGCAGAATACGGCCGCAAGGAGATGGCCGGCTATTTCCGCGTCAACCGTTTTTTCGCCCATCGGCTGGCGCCGCTGATCGAACCCGATGATCTCATCTGGGTGCACGACTACCACCTGATCCCGCTCGCCGCGGAACTGCGCCAAATGGGCTTGAAGAATCGCATCGGCTTCTTCCTTCATATTCCATGGCCGCCTGCGGACGTGCTCTTCACGATGCCGGTTCACGAGCAGATCATGCGCGGCCTCTCGCATTATGATGTCGTCGGCTTTCAGACCGATCACGACCTTGAGAATTTCGCTGGTTGTCTCAGACGGGAAGGCATCGGCGATGAACTCGGCGAAGGCCGCTACAGCGCCCATGGCCGGACTTTCAAGGGCGGCGCCTATCCGATCAGCATAGAGACTGCAGCCTTTGCCGAATTCGCCCAAAGGGCCGCAACCAACAGCATGGTCAAAAAAGCCCGTCAAAGCATCGAGGGCCGCAGCCTGATCATCGGCGTCGACCGCCTGGATTATTCCAAGGGAATCACGCAGCGCATCGATGCTTTCGAGCGCTTCATCTTGGCCAATCCGGCACAGCAGGGGCGCGTCACCTATCTGCAGATCACCCCCAAGTCCCGCTCCGAGGTACCCGAATACGAAGCCATGCAACGCACCGTGGCCGAGCAGGCCGGCAGGGTGAACGGAGCGCTCAGCGCCGTCGACTGGGTGCCGATACGCTATATCAACCGTTCCGTGGGGCGCCACGTTCTCGCAGGGCTCTACCGGCTCGGCAAGGTCGGCTTGGTGACGCCGCTGCGTGACGGGATGAACCTTGTCGCGAAGGAATACGTGGCCGCACAAAACCCGGACGATCCGGGTGTGCTCGTGCTTTCGCGCTTCGCCGGAGCTGCCCGCGAGCTGAAAGGCTCCCTTTTGGTCAACCCCTACGACATCGAGGGTACTGCAAACGCGATGGCAAGGGCGCTCAGCATGCCGCTGGAAGAGCGCAAAGAGCGCTGGGAGATGATGATGGACCATCTGCTCGAACACGATGTTTCGCGCTGGTGCCGGGATTTTCTCAAGGATCTTGCGCCTTGAGCGCATCTGCGCCGGCCTCGGAGATCAGCCAGGCGGCAAGCCGATCAGTCTGCGCGCTCTGCGCTTTCGGCGGCAAAAGCCAGTAGCCTCGGTCCGGGGCCTCCAACATCGGTCCGGCCGTAACCAGCATACCTGACGCCAGCAGCGAATCGACCAGACCCATCCAGCCGATCGCCAGTCCCTGCTCGCCTATCGCCGCCTGCACGACGAGCGAATATGTGTTGAAGCTGAGCTCGCCCTGCCCTATGGCCGCATCGCGATTGATGCCAAGCTCGGCCAGGTAGCTCTTCCAATCGAACCACGGCGACGGTGCGCGCGCATCGAGATGCAGAAGACGCGCGCCGGCAATTTCGACCGGATCGAAGAACGGGCCGTTCCGATCCAGAAAGCCCTGGGTGCAAATCGGGACGACCTTTTCCGGCAAAAGGAGCGTGGCATTGCTGCCGAAGTCCTCCCGCGTTCCGAAGACGACAGCGATGTCGCCATCCGGAGGACCGTGCTGCTCCATGCGCTGCGTGGCGACGATCTGAATGTCCATTTCGGGATAGAGCAGGCGGAATGTATGCATGCGTGGGATCAGCCAGAGCGATGAGAAGGCATAATCCGTCCTCAGCCTGATCGCCGGACGTTCGGATTGGCTGCGAAGACTGCGCACCAGCATGTCGATATCGTCAACCGTGCGAGAGGTGACTTCGAAAAGCCTGCGGCCTTCCGAGGTCAGTTCGACGCCGCGGTGCTGTCGCTGAAGGAGGCTGACGCCCATGTGCTCTTCCAGGCGACGGATCTGGTAGCTGACGGCAGGCTGGGTCAGGCCGAGAGTTCCGGCCGCAGATGAAAGACTGCCCATTTTCCCCACCGCGACAAATACACGAACCCATCCAAGGTCAACTGGTCGCTCTGCCATAAGGAATCCTTTGATCACCCATTGAAAAATGCCAGCTTTACAAGGGGAACTAACCTGATGTTCAATAAATTGCTCGAATAACAGGGAAACTGCAACGGAAAGAATTCGACCATGAACCGGTTCGCGGCCAGCCTCCTCTTTTGCCTCCGCGGCGTCCGGCTTCCCGCACTTTCTGAAGGCGGATGGAAGGCCATCGATGCGTAATCTGCGGCGCATTCGACGGGAAGCCTGCTGCCGATACGGCGAAAGCTCGCTTTGCCTCTAATTCCAGGACAAACTACACATGGAACGTCCCAATATTCTCATTCTCATGGTCGACCAGTTCAACGGAACGCTGTTTCCGGACGGGCCGGCCGAGTTTCTTCACGCTCCGCATCTGAAGGCATTGGCGCAGCGTTCAGTGCGTTTCGCCAACAGCTATACGGCAAGCCCGCTCTGCGCTCCGGCGCGAGCCTCCTTCATGTCGGGCCAGCTTCCCAGCCGGACCCGCGTCTATGACAATGCCGCGGAATTTGCCTCCGACATCCCGACTTACGCGCACCATCTGCGGGCCGCCGGATATCAGACAGCACTATCCGGCAAGATGCATTTCGTCGGTCCAGATCAACTTCATGGCTTCGAGGAGCGGCTGACGACCGATATCTATCCTGCCGACTTCGGCTGGACGCCAGACTACACGAAACCCGGCGAGCGCATCGACTGGTGGTATCACAACCTCGGATCGGTCACCGGCGCCGGCGTCGCCGAAATCACCAACCAGATGGAATATGACGACGAGGTCGCCTACCACGCGACCCGCAAGCTCTACGATCTTTCGCGCCGGCAGGACGAGCGTCCATGGTGCCTGACCGTCAGCTTTACGCACCCGCACGACCCTTACGTGGCAAGGCGGAAATTCTTCGATCTCTACGAAGACTGCCCGGCGCTCGACCCTCAGGTCGGACCGATCCCGTTCGAGGAGCTCGATCCGCATTCCCAGCGCCTGCTCGAGGCCTGCGACTACAAGGCTTTCGACATTACGCCCGAACAGATCCGCCGCGCGCGAAGGGGCTACTTCGCCAGTATCTCCTATGTAGACGAGAAGATCGGCGAGATCCTCGACGTGCTCGAGCGCGGACGGATGGCAGAAAACACCATCATCCTGTTTGTCTCCGACCACGGCGACATGCTCGGCGAACGCGGGCTTTGGTTCAAGATGTGCTTCTTCGACGGTTCGGCGCGGGTGCCGCTAATGATTGCCGCTCCAGGCTGGAAGGCAGCGCGTATCGACCAACCGGTTTCAGCGCTGGACGTGACGCCGACGCTGGCGGGGCTTGCCGGCCTCGACATAAGTTCACTCAAGAAATGGACCGACGGCGAGGATCTGGCCCCTCTCGCCACGGGCACCGGCAGTCGCGGCCCGGTTCCGATGGAATATGCTGCGGAGGGCTCGATCGCGCCGCTCGTGTGCCTGCGCGACCGGCGCTACAAGCTGTCGCTCTGCCAAAAAGATCCACCGATGCTCTTCGACCTAGACGCCGATCCGCACGAGCTCCGGAACCTCGCTGCGGACCCGGCCCATGCCGCGACGCTCACGGCATTGACCGACGAGGCCAATAGTCGCTGGAACCTTGCACATTACGACCAAGCCGTGCGGGAAAGCCAGGCACGCCGCTGGGTCGTCTATGCAGCGTTGCGCAATGGCGCTTATTATCCCTGGGACTACCAGCCGCTGCAGAAGGCCTCCGAGCGCTATATGCGCAACCACATGGACCTTAACGTCCTGGAAGAGAACAAGCGATATCCGCGCGGGGAATGACCCGCGCGGATCGTGCTTGCAAGCATCAGGCAGCATGCTTCAGATAGCCGAGCGCGTCCTCCAGCGTGACATGGCCACGAAAGTCACCTGTGCTTTCAGCCGGTTCTTCGTGTTCGATCGCCAGGGCAAAGCGCACTGCTGGATTTTCCTGCAGCCTCTCATAGAGGCTGTTCAGTGCCGGGAATTGCTTGCGATCGACGACATCATGAAAGTCGTTCCAGCGTGCGATGCCGGCGAAATAGGCATCGGCAAGGCTGGGTCCCTTGCCAAGCAGCCACTTGCGGCCGCCAAGAAGTTGCTCGAGTTCCCTATGGACCTTTTCCACCTTTCCAACGCCATAGGCGGTCAGCGCCTTCCTGGCGTCCGGTTCGAGCTCATGCTCGATCGTGTGCCACAGTGGGCTGAACGCGTTGAAAAAGCTGGTGTTCAGATAGGCGAGCATCTGGTTCAGCTGATCAAACTCGGGGCTGGCCTGTGCAAAGCCGAGCCCCTTGCGGATGTGGCCGGAAGCGATGTGGTTGAGGATTGCCATGCTCTCGCTGATGACACGGCCATCGCCAAGCATGAGCGAAGGTGTTTCGCCGATTGCGTTGATCCGCCGGTAGTCTTTGCTCGAGACCACCTTTGGCATCTCGATGCGGCAAAGATGATAGGGCGCACCTGACCATTCGAGTGCGACGATGGAGGCAAAGGAGCAGCCTTCCGGCACGCCGTAAAATAAAATCGGAGACATTCGTCGTTCCTTTCAGGATTGAACTGATTTCACGATCAGAATATCGATTTGTGGACGATCGCCGAACAGACCTTCAAAATGCACATCAAAGTCTACAAATCTGGAAGATCAGATTGAGCTCCTTTAACCTCAACGACCTCAGCCTGTTCGTTCACGCAGTCGAAGGCGGCAGCTTCACGGCTGCTGGACGGCGCCTTGGAGTCCCTAAATCGACAGTGAGCAAGCGGGTTGCCGAGCTCGAGGCGAAGCTGGACGTGCGACTGATCCAGCGCACCTCGCGCAGCTTTTCGCTCACGGATCTGGGACGCGATTTCTTCGAGCACGCGCGGGCAGCAGTCATCGAAGCGGAGATGGCCGAAAGCATTGTCCGGTCGCGTCTCGGCGAGCCGAGCGGCACCGTGCGCATCACTGCCTCGGTGCCGACTTCGCAGTTCACGCTTGCCGGGCATTTGCCGGACCTTGCGATCCGATACCCGAAGCTTAAAGTCCTTCTGCATGTCACCGATCGCTTCGTCGATATCGTACAAGAGGGCTTCGATATCGCAGTACGCAGCCATCAGCTACCGCCTGCCGATTCAAGCCTCGTGCAGCGTAAACTGGCAGAGCATGAATTTCTTCTCGTTGCCGCGCCATCCTATGTCGATAGGCACGGGGTTCCACAAAGGCCGGAAGATCTCGCAGCGCATGCTGCCGTCATGCCCAGCCTCACCGAGACGGCCTGGCGGCTTTTGTCCGCCGCAGGGGACGACAAGCTCGTCAAGCCAGCGCCGGTCATGGCGGCCGACGAACCGTTCGTCCTGTTGAAAGCTGCGGCGGCGGGAATGGGAATCACCATTCTTCCGACTTCCGTCTGCCGAGAGGCCATAGAGCAAGGGCGATTGCTCCGTATCCTGCCGGAATGGACGGCGGGAAACATCACGACAACGGCGCTCCTGCCGCATCGGCGCGGCCAACTGCCATCAGTGCGCGCCGTCCTGGATTTCCTGAGCGAGCGGCTGGGGCAGCCATGAGCCCTCCGGTCACAGGTCGGCGAAAAGTCCCTGCTTCAGCGCCGCGATGCGGTCTTCATTGCGCCGATAGAAGATCCATTGCTTGATTCGTTTTGCCTGTACCAGCTCCGCCTGCACCAATATGCGCATATGTTCGCTGAGCGTTGCCGGAGTTATGCCCAGCTTTTCGGCGATGAGCACGGCGCAGACACCGTCATCGTCCAGGTCGCCATCCACCTGAGGCGAAAAGTGCTCCCGCGGTTTCTTCAACCATTCGAGAACGACGAGGCGTCGTTCATTGGCGAGGGCTTTCAGAATACCAGCATCTTGCATTTCGTTATTTTGCCAAGTAACGAAATATTGTCAATCCATGGAGAGCGTGCATGCCGAACGCCCTTTCTGCCGAACGCATTGCCGAAATCGAAGGGCTGATCCGCCCCTATATCCGTCGCACGCCCATGATGTCCGTCGACATGCAGGATTTCGGGGGAGCGCCCTTCAAAGTCGACCTCAAGCTCGAATGCCTGCAGCATTCCGGCTCCTTCAAGGCACGCGGCGCCTTTTCCCATCTCCTTACGCGGCAGGTTCCCGCAGCCGGCATCGTGGCAGCCTCCGGCGGCAACCACGGCGCGGCCGTTGCCTATGCCGCATCGCGGCTTGGCGTGCCGGCTACCATCTTCGTGCCGGCCGTCACCTCGCCTGCCAAGGCGCAGAAGATCCGCGCCTACGGTGCCAGTCTCGTCATCGGAGGAGAGCGTTACTCCGATGCGCTGGCGGCGAGCGAGACCCATGAGCGGGCAACCGGGGCGCTTGCCGTACATGCCTATGACCAGCTGGAGACGCTGCTCGGCCAGGCAACGCTCGGCAAAGAGATCGAGGAGGACATGCCGGCCATGACCACATTGCTGGTCGCCGTCGGCGGCGGCGGATTGGTCGGCGGCATCGCGGCCTGGTTTGGCGGCCGGGTGAAGATCGTCGCCGTGGAATCGGATGGAGCGCCCACCCTTTACGAGGCCTTCAGAGCGGGCAGACCGGTGGATGCTCCGGCAGGCGGCATTGCGGCAGATTCGCTCGCCCCGAAGCGGGTCGGTGAACTGATGTTTCCGCTCGCGCAGCAATTCGTGCAGCCGCCGGTGCTGGTAACGGACGACGAAATCCGTACGGCTCAGAAAGCCCTGTGGGAAGGGGCCAGAGTCGTTGCCGAGCCCGGCGGCGCGGCGGCATTCGCAGCCGCACTCTCCGGCAAATATGTTCCGGCGCGCAATGAGCGGGTCTGCGTCTTGGTCTGCGGTGCCAACACGACGGCCGTGAAATTCGACTGACTTTTTTGGCGGCAACGGCATAGATCTGCACTCGCTTGCGCCTGCACCGGCCGCTCGAGATCAGTGGAACGCGCGATATGGCTGCGCGTGCAGCCGACGTCTTCCGGGCAATCAACCTGGCCGGGACATTCGACCGCCTGATGTTTTCAAAACCGCACCTTGATGGCCATGCTGGCATGGCAGCTCGGGCGAATTCTGGCCGGGGCACAAACGACTACGGGCAACATCGTGCAGCTGACCCGCGACCTGCGCGACCGCATCTTTTGGCAAAGGCAAACCACAATGGGCAGGTGGCGGCGAGCTCGGAGAGCGCCGGGTTGCCCGCAACAGTCGTGGTCTTCGAACGCTGCGGGAGGACTGGCTGGTCGATCGAGTTTGTTGCCGCCGCGTAAATGAGAAATCACGCCGCCTTAGCGACGTGATATTCCTTGATTGCGACCATCTTGATTGCCGGATAGCGTTCTGCCTCGTAGCGCAGGGAGAAGCTGTCCTGTGCCAAGAACACGGGATCGCCGTCGAGATCGCGGGCGATATCGCCACGTTTGACCGTCAGGAACTTTTCGAGTTCTGCAGGCTGCTCGGCCGACACCCAGCGGCAGACTGAAAAGCGCGACATTTCGAAAGAGACCGGCAGGCCATATTCCGCCTGCAGACGTTCCTTCAAGACATCGAGCTGCAGGGCACCGACAACGCCGACGATCGCCGGTGAACCGTCTTCGGGGGAAAAGAGCTGGACGACGCCTTCTTCGGCCATCTGCTGCAAGGCCTCCTTCAGCTTCTTCGCCTTCATCGCATCCTCAAGGCGGACACGACGGAGAATTTCCGGCGAGAAGTTGGGCACGCCCTGGAACACCAGCGCTTCGCCTTCCGTCAACGTATCGCCGATGCGCAGCGTGCCGTGGTTCGGAATACCGACGACGTCGCCCGCATAGGCGGTATCGGCGAGCTGTCTTTGCGAGGCAAAGAAGAACTGCGGCGCTGTGAGACCCAGTTGCTTGCCCGTGCGCGCAAGGCGTGCCTTCATGCCGCGTTCCAGCTTGCCTGAGCAGATGCGGGCGAAGGCGATGCGGTCGCGGTGGTTGGGATCCATGTTGGCCTGGATCTTGAACACGAAGGCTGTCATCTTGTCTTCGCTTGCATGTACCTTGCGGGTATCGGCTATCTGGTCGCGCGGCGGCGGGGCGAATTCCCCGAGCGCATTGATGAGATCGCGGACACCGAAATTGCGGAGCGCCGAGCCGAAGAACACCGGCGTCATGTGGCCTTCCAGAAAAGCCTTGCGATCGAAGGGACGGCAAGCCTCCATCGCCAACTCCGTCTCGTCGATGAAGGCAGTCCGCTCGTTTTCCGGCAAACGGTCAGCGACGCTACGAGGACCGTTGACCGGCGTTGCTTCCACTTCCGTATCTGAACCGCGCACAGTGCTTGTGGCCAGGTGATATGAGCCACAGAACGTCTTGGAGCGGCCGATTGGCCAGGTGATCGGAGCTGTGTCGAGCGCCAGTTTCTCCTCCACCTCATCAAGGATTTCGAACGGATCGCGGCTTTCGCGGTCCATCTTGTTGATGAAGGTGATGATCGGAATATCGCGCATGCGGCAGACTTCGAAGAGCTTCAGCGTACGCGGCTCGATGCCTTTGGCGGCGTCGATCACCATGACGGCGGCGTCGACAGCTGTCAGCGTGCGATAGGTATCATCGGCGAAGTCTTCATGGCCGGGCGTGTCGAGAATGTTGAAGACGTTGTCATCGTATTCGAAGGTCATGACGGAGGTCACCACCGAAATACCGCGCTCGCGCTCGATCTTCATCCAATCCGACCGGGTCTGGATGCGATCCTTCTTCGCCTTGACTTCACCGGCGAGCTGAATGGCGCCTCCGAAAAGAAGCAGCTTTTCGGTGAGCGTGGTTTTGCCCGCGTCCGGGTGCGCGATAATAGCGAATGTGCGGCGGCGAGAAACCGCCTCGGCGAGACTTTCGGCCATGATGTGAATCCTGTGGAATTGCGGCGTATCTAGCGATTAAAGCCCGCCATTGCAATTGACCTTGGGCGTCCCGGCGCAAAGTAATGTCCCATGACCATTCACAACGACATCCGTCCGCAGCTCAACCTCGTCCGTTTGCCCAATGGCGTAGGTCTCGACCTGCCCTCCTATGAGACGAGCGGTGCTGCGGGCATGGACATTCGGGCGGCTGTGGCCGTCAACGAACCGATGACGCTCGCGCCGGGCAATCGCGCTCTGGTGCCGACCGGCTTCATCTTCGAAATTCCGGATGGCTATGAAGCCCAGGTTCGGCCCCGTTCCGGCCTCGCTTTCAAGCACGGCATCACCTGCCTCAACACTCCCGGCACGATCGACAGCGATTACCGCGGCGAAGTGAAGGTACTGCTCGTCAATCTCGGCAATGAGCCGTTCGAAATCACGCGCGGCATGCGCATCGCACAAGTCGTGATTGCACCGGTCACCCAGGCGCGTGTTGCAGAGGTCACCGAAAGCAGCACCACGGCTCGCGGCGCCGGTGGCTTCGGCTCGACCGGCGTATGAGCAAGTCTTTCGATAGCGCCGGGCTGACCTTTCGAAAGGACTATTTTGACGATCGGGCGGCATGGACAGCGCTCGTTTCTCTCCTCGACGATACATTCGGCATCGATATCGGGCCGCTGCGCCATCTGGGCGGCCCGGACCCGACCAGCATGCCTTTCGGCTGGTTTGCCTCCAACGACACGCTCGCCGCCAATCTCACCGCCTTTGCCATGCCAATCGTCGTCAATGGCCGGCAGATCGAAGCAGGCGCCTTCCAATCCGGTGCCGTTCGCCCGCCATGGCGCCGACGCGGGCTTTACCGCGACTTGACGCGGAAGGCGCTTGAATGGTGCGAGGGCCGGCAGTTTGAGGCAATCGTGCTCTATACCGACAAGCCTTCGCTCTACGAATCTTACGGCTTCAGCATCCTGCCGATGCACCGCTACTGCGGGGGAGCACCAAAGCCAAGGTCCGCCACAAATTCTGCCCGACAGCTCGATCCATGGAACAAGACCGATTTTGCTTTGCTGCAGGAGGCGCTGAAGACGCGGGCACCCGTTTCGGACGTGCTGGCCGTTTCCGGCAATGCGGCGATGTTCCTCGTCAATACCCAACTCGATACAGAGGTTCGTCTGAGCTGGCTCGATGAGGAGAAAGCCATCATCGCGTGGAAAGCCGGAGCAGCTGGCCGCTTCAGCCTGCTCGACGTCGTCGCTGCTGAAATTCCCCCGCTTGCCGTCATCCTCGGAAGACTCGGCGCATTGCCTGAACACGTCGACGTCTTCTTTTCGCCGGACAAGCTTGATTGGGGCGGAGAGGCTGTCGCCTTCGACAACGGTACGGCCTTCATGCTCCGCACGACGACGGATCTCGCGCCTGCGTCGCCTGCAATGCTCTCACCGATGGCGGACTTCTAGCAGGTCGGTTCGCGCAACCGTTCAGCGGCCCGAAAGCGGCGGCAGCCGACGTTTGACCGGGGAAGCCTTGATCATCGAGGTGTTGGTCTCTGCCCTTTCGGCCACCTTGTCCAGGATAACGTCGAGTTCGCCCATCGAGCGGACGACGAGGCGGGCGATGAAGCAATCGTCGCCGGTGACCTTGTCACATTCGATAAATTCCGGGGTTTCCTGGATGATCCGCTCAACCACGTGCAACTGTCCCGGCAGCGGCCGGACGCGGACGATTGCCTGTAGCGGATAGCCGAGGGCAGCCGGATCGATATCGATCGTGAAGGCCGTGACGATGCCGCGCTCTTCAAGTCTGCGCAGCCGTTCCGCCGCGCTTGGCGAGGAGAGGTGGGCCACTTGCGCCAGCTCTTTCAGAGAAATACGCGCGTTCTGCGCCAGCGCATCGAGGAGACGCTGGTCGATGCTGTCCAAGTGAGTTGCTCCGTTAGCCATTAATGTAATCTTACCTTTCTTTATTAGGCAAAATTCGCTCTACGCGCATTTAACTTTATAGAGATCAGCATACAAACGCAATAATCTCCAATGTCACAAAGAGGAGATCGCGATGCACAACGACATAGGCAAGGGCACAGTTGAGATGACGGCAGCAATGGTGGTTTCGGGGACGATCGGCTGGTTCGTCGTCATGTCCGGCCAGCCTGTGAGCGGAGTTGTTTTCTGGCGTTGCCTGTTTGGTGCTGCGAGCCTTCTCGTCATCTGCGGTGCTTTCGGATTCCTGAAACCCGGCATTCTCTCGCCGAGAACATTTGGCATCGCCGTGCTTGGCGGGATCGCCATCGTGGCGAACTGGCTGCTGCTTTTCGCCTCCTACTCGCACGCATCGATCTCGATTGCGACCACCGTCTACAATACCCAACCCTTCATGCTGCTGACGCTCGGCGCCGCATTCCTCGGCGAGAAGATCACTTTGACGAAACTGTTCTGGCTGGCGTTCGCCTTTGCCGGCATGGCGGCGATTGTCGAAGCCAAACCTGAGGCGGGCGTCGTTTCAGGCAGCTACGGACTGGGTATTGCGCTGGCGCTCGGAGCGGCCTTCTTCTATGCTCTGGCAGCAATTGCTGCAAAGTGGTTGAAGGGCACGCCGCCGCACCTGATCGCGCTCATCCAGGTTTCGACCGGCATTCTCATGCTGGCGCCCGTGACCGACTTTTCGGATCTGCCCACAACGGCCGGAGCATGGTCTATTCTCGTGGCGATGGGGGTCATCCACACCGGGCTGATGTATGTACTGCTTTACGGCGCCATCCAGAAGCTGCCGACACATCTTACCGGCGCCCTTTCCTTCATTTACCCGATCGTGGCGATCGCAGTGGACGGCCTCGCTTTTGGCCGCGCACTGCAGCCGTTGCAGATCCTCGGTGCAGCAATCATCCTTGTCGCGGCAGCGGGCATGAATCTCGGCTGGACGCCTTGGCAATGGCTGCGGCCTAGCCGAAATTGATCGCCGCTGCCTCTGCAAGCCGGATTTCGTGACTGCCGGCATCGAACTCGTCGAGCACGGCATTGTGGTGGGCAATGATCTGTTGAAAGCCGAGATCGCCCATGTCGGCCGTCATATGCCCGTCGGACATCAGCGTTACATCGTAGCCGAGCGACACGGCGCGCCGCGCGGTTGTATCGATGCAGAACTGGGTCATGCAGCCGCCCACCACCAGCCTTGTGATGCCGTTCTCCTTCAGGCACGTTTGGAGACCGGTTTCGAAAAACGAGTCGCAGCTGCGTTTGTGAATGACAATGTCGCGATCTTGAGGCGCAATCTCGTCGCGCAACAGCCAGCCGTCGCTGCCTTCAGCAAGACGGTGGGATGCCTGTCCGTCATGCTGGACGATGAAGACCGGTGCGTTCACCGCGCGGGCTTTGCGAAGGACCTCTGCAAGACGCGCCACGGTTTCGTCCAGCGCCTTGTCGATCAAAGGCTGGCGTTCGGTGCTTCCGAGGCCTTTCAAGATGGCTTTCTGAACGTCGATCAGCAGCAGTCCGGTTGTCATCGGCTTTCTTTCCTTTCAGCCCACTTCTACCTGATTCGAGCGTGGGAGCTCATCTTGAAAGCCGGCCTAAGCATCAGTAAGAGAAGCTGCCTGAGGAGAGCAAAGATGACCATTGCAGCCCTGCTTGCCTATAGCGGCGCCCTTTTTATCGCTGCGATAATTCCCGGACCCGGTATCACCACCATCGTCGCCCGCGCGCTCGGCTCGAATTTTCGCGAGACCTTCTTCATGGGTCTCGGCCTCGTTCTCGGCGACATCACTTACCTGACGGCGGTGATCCTCGGCCTTGCATTCGTGGCGCAGACCTTCACCGCGGTATTCCTCGTCATCAAATTCGCCGGCGTCCTTTACCTCTGCTATATCGCCTACAAGCTATGGACGGCGGGGCTTTTGCCGCACGATATTGCTGCGCGCAAATCGAGCAGCATCGGCATGTCCTTCCTGTCTGGCCTTCTGGTGACCCTCGGCAATCCGAAGACGATGCTCTTTTATATCGCCCTCGTGCCAACGCTGATCGACATCAGCCACGTCGGTCTTCAAGAATACGGCATACTTCTGATCGCAACCTTCGCGGTGCTGCTTTTGGTTTTGGTCCCCTACATGCTGCTTGCGTCGCGCGCCCGCACGATGCTGAAACAGCCGCGCGCGCTTCAAGCGCTCAATCGGGTTGCGGCGAGCATCCTGGCCGGTACCGCAGCCTTTATCGCTGCACGCGCAGCCTGAAAAAATCATTCGGCAAAGCACCCTTTCCAAACGATTTTTTCTTCCGGATGACACTTCCGTGGATCAAGCCCCTCTGGCCTGATTCGGCCTTTGACCCTATTCTCTCGCGCAACAATCACTAAGGGAGCGCACCATGTCGAGAAAACCGGGCCGCGGCCGCATCTACTCGTCGATCACCGATACCATCGGCGATACGCCTATCGTGCGCCTCGACAAGCTGGCAAGGGAAAAGGGCGTGACGGCCAATCTGCTTGCCAAGCTCGAATTCTTCAATCCGATTGCTTCGGTCAAGGACCGCATCGGCGTCGCCATGATCGAGAGCCTCGAAGTGCAAGGCAAGATTGCCCCTGGCAGGACGACGCTCATCGAGCCGACCTCCGGAAATACCGGCATCGCGCTCGCCTTTGCCGCTGCCGCCAAGGGCTACAAGCTCATTCTCACCATGCCCGAAACCATGTCGGTCGAGCGCCGCAAGATGCTGGCGCTGCTCGGCGCCGAACTGGTATTGACCGAGGGAGCGCGAGGGATGAAGGGCGCAATCGCCAAGGCGGAGGAACTTGCCGCAACAATTCCCGATGCCATCATCCCGCAACAGTTCGAGAATCCTGCGAACCCGGAAATCCACCGCAAGACAACGGCCGAGGAAATCTGGAACGACACGGAGGGTGCCGTCGACATCCTCGTTTCCGGCATCGGCACCGGCGGCACGATCACTGGTGCCGGCCAGGTTCTGAAGTCGAAGAAACCCGGCATCAAGGTAATTGCCGTCGAGCCCGAGGAATCTCCGGTTCTTTCCGGCGGTCAGCCGGGGCCGCACAAGATCCAGGGCATTGGCGCCGGATTTGCCCCGGCGATACTCGACACGAAGATTTATGACGAAGTCGTCACCATCAACAGCGCGCAGGCGATGGAAACGGCGCGTCTTGTCGCCAGGCTTGAAGGCGTGCCGGTCGGCATTTCCTCCGGCGCGGCACTGGCGGCGGCAATCAAGATCGGCAGCCGCGAGGAAAACAACGGCAAGAACATCGTCGTCATCATCCCTTCCTTCGCCGAGCGCTACCTTTCGACTGCTCTCTTCGAAGGTCTCGGGAGCTAATTTCCGGGTAAATCGGGGCGCTTCGGCGCCCCTTTCTCCGTCAGGAAACCGCCGTCGGCCGCTCGCCGGCAACGCTGGGGAGCATGCCGAGCACGACGAAACTCGGCAAGCGCATCCATCGGTACGACGCCAAGGCCGTCATCCGACCAAACGCAGGCAGGTCGAAGTGCACGCTTCCTTGGGGAGACCCGCAACAACGATAAAGCTACAGATTGACGTCTCAGCCGCAGTCAGTTGCAGAGCATGAACGAAGGCCAAAGAAAGCCGCAACGCCCTAAGGGCGCTTGCGCTCGATCGCATCCCAGAGAAGGCTTGCGATATCAGCGCCGCCGAACTTGCGGACCTCGCGAATTCCGGTCGGCGACGTGACGTTGATTTCGGTCATAAAGTCGCCGATGACATCGATGCCGACGAGCAGGAAGCCGCGTTCCCTCAGCGCCGGGCCGATGCGTTGGCAGATTTCCTTTTCACGTGCCGTGAGCTCGGTCGCTTCCGCGCGGCCGCCGACATGCATGTTGGAGCGGCTGTCGTGGTCGGCAGGAACCCGGTTGATTGCGCCTGCCGGCTCGCCGTCAACCAGGATGATGCGCTTGTCGCCCTTGCGGACATCGGGAAGATACTGCTGGGCGATAAAGGGTTCACGGAAAAGCTGGCCGAACATTTCGAGCAGCGAGGACAGATTGCGGTCGTCCCTCGTCGAGTGGAAGACGCCGGCACCGCCGTTTCCGTAAAGCGGCTTCAAAATGATATCGCCCATCTCGTCTCGGAAGCGGCGGACCTCGTCCGCGTCCTTGGTGATCAGCGTCTTCGGCATCAGGTCGGCGAATTCGGTGACGAAGATCTTCTCCGGCGAATTGCGAACCCATGCCGGATCGTTGACGACGAGCGTCTTCGGGTGAACGCGCTCCAAGAGATGCGTGGAGGTGATATAGGCCATGTCGAAGGGAGGATCCTGGCGCAGCAGCACCACATCCATGGTCGAAAGGTCGACACGTTCGGGAGCACCAAGCTCGAAATGATCGCCCTTCACGTCGCGCAGCAGCATCGGTTCGACGGAAGCGTAAAGCTTGCCATCGCGGAGACTGAGCCGCTCAGGCGTATAATGGAAAAGCTTGTAGCCTCGGGCTTGGGCCTCAAGACACACGGCGAAGGTGGAATCGCCTGCAATGTTGATGCCCGCGACATGGTCCATCTGGACCGCTACGTTCTTGATCTTGCCCATTTCCGTCCCTCAGTGAGTGCCGGACAGATGTAGGTCGCAAGCAAAGCAAACGCAACGGCCAATCAAGGACCTCCAGGTGCGGGCCTCAAGGATTTTCAGGCGGCGAAACCCTGCTGGCCGCTGCTGCGCAACAGGTTGCGAAGCCGATAGAGCATCGCCACAGGCTTGGGAAAGGGCTTTCGCAGAAAAGCGATCTTCCGGACGTAGTTGTCCACGCGCCAGTTCGCCCATGTACCACCCGCGAAGAAGGCAACGTCGCCGGCTCGTAGAGTGCGTTCCGTTCCGTCTTCGGCGGTGACGTGCACTTCGCCTTCGAGGATCATCACCGTCTCGTCCCAGCCGAAAAACCAGCGAAATTCTCCAGCTGTGCAGTCCCAGATTGCCGTGAACGATGCGTCGTCATGACCGCGGGAATGTTCGGCCGTGCGCGCCTGCGGGTCGCCATCGACGATCCAGTCCGGATTGATCGGGGTCGATTTCATCGGCAGGTGGTCGCTGGAGTGTGCAACGAAATTCCTGCCTCGTGCTGGCGCGACGACATACGGCAGCGAACGCGCGGCCATTGCAACTGCGCTTGCCAGCATGAGCTTCATGGCCATGGATCCCCCTAATCTGCTACCCAATCATTGCCCCAATAGCAGAAACCCGTAACAGAGGCGTTCAATCGGCCGCTAAAATTTTAGCAGTCCATTTCAACTCTTTGGGATATGCGTGTGCGACTGTCGGATGATGAGCAGTGAGCGCACCACCGGCACCAGCGCCATTGCCGCGATGACATCGCATTTTTATTTTAAACTGCCAGGCGCAGATCAGATGGTGAAGTCACAGCTCGGAACATGCGTTGTTTGCCGGCTAATGGTCGCACAGCTACTGCCCATCCTTGGCTTTCATATCAAGTAAGCGCTGGTAGAGTTCCTTGCGCGGCAACCCGGTGACGCGAGCTGCTTCGGCGGCTGCCTTTGCCGTCGGCATGGAAGTCGCAAGGTCGGCGAGGATGGCCTCCACATCCGATTCGTCCGCCGGCTGCTCTTGCGGTGGGCCGACGACGAGCACGATCTCGCCCTTCACATTGTGGTTTTCGCCATAATACGCAGCAAGCTCTGCAAGCGTGCCGCGGCGGAACTCCTCGTATGTCTTCGTCAATTCGCGGCAAACGGAAGCCCTACGGCTGGGCCCGAGCACGTCGGCGGCAGCAGCCAGCGTCGCGCCGATCCGATGCGGCGAGTCAAAGAAGAGGAGCGTCGCTGGAGCGGCGACAAATTCCGCCAGCCGGTCGCGCCGCGCTTTGTCCTTCGCCGGGAGGAATCCCGCAAACAAAAAGGTGTCGTTCGGCAGGCCCGAGCCGACAAGTGCGGCAAGCGGCGCCGATGCTCCCGGAATGGGAACGACACGGTAACCTGCTTCGATCGCAGATTGTGCAAGACGATAGCCGGGGTCAGAGACGAGCGGCGTCCCGGCGTCGGAGACAAGTGCAACAGACCTGCCCGCCTCCAGGGCCTGCAGCAATCGCGGACCGGCCTCGTCGGCATTGTGCTCGTGATAGGCAAAGGGCCGGTTGTGAATGCCGTATCGGTCGAGCAGAACGCGGGTCACACGCGTATCCTCGCAGGCGAGCACATCAGCGCCTGCCAGCGTTTCCAGGGCCCGCAACGTAATATCGCCCAGATTACCGATCGGCGTAGCGACAAGATAAAGTGCCGCTTCCAGCGGGCGCGCCGGGATGGCGACATTATGCAGCCGATAGCCGCGCTGCCTGCCGCCCTCGCCTGCCGTTTCCTCATTGTTCAATTTCGATGGCTCCTTTGGCTTTCTACCTTTATGCGCGGGCGTTTGGCCCGCAGCAAGTGTTCGGATTTCTGTGAGCATTGTCCCGGAAAACGGCATTTGCAGCGATGCTGCGTCTCGCACCCCTTGCATTCGTGAGCAAAGTTCTGCCATTTTGCCTGTCCACTCCTCCGGCCCGGAGCCGGACAGCATCTTCCGGCGCGTCTTGCGTGCTGGGGCAGTAACGGTCGAAAGCGGTAGCATCCCATGCGTATAACTATTGAGCGGTCAAACCTTTTGAAGTCGCTGAACCACGTTCACCGCGTGGTCGAACGTCGCAACACGATCCCGATCCTGTCCAATATCATGCTGCGCGCCGATGGCCAGAACCTTGACATGAAGGCGACGGACCTCGACCTGGAAGTGACCGAAGCGACGCCCGCCAATGTCGAGCAGGGCGGCGCCACAACCGTTCCGGCGCATCTTCTTTACGACATTGTCCGCAAACTGCCGGATGGTTCGGAAGTTCTTCTGGCAACATCGGCGGATGGCGGATCCATGGCTGTCCAGTCCGGCCGCTCGAAATTCTCGCTGCAGTGCCTGCCGGAATCCGATTTCCCGGATCTGACCGCCGGCACGTTTACGCATTCCTTCAAGCTGAGGGCGGCCGATCTCAAGATGCTGATCGACCGCACGCAGTTTGCGATCTCGACGGAAGAAACGCGCTACTATCTGAACGGCATATTCTTCCACACGATCGAAAGCGACGGCGACCTGAAGCTGCGTGCGGTAGCAACCGACGGACACCGCCTCGCGCGTGCCGACGTGAAGGCGCCCTCTGGCTCTGAAGGCATGCCGGGCATCATCATTCCGCGCAAGACGGTTGGTGAACTGCAGAAGCTCGTCGACAATCCCGACGCGGTAGTCACCGTCGAAGTCTCAGATGCCAAGATCCGCCTCGGCATCGACTCGATCGTCATGACCTCGAAGCTCATCGATGGCACCTTTCCGGATTACCAGCGTGTGATCCCCACCGGCAACGACAAGGAAATGCGCGTCGATTGCACGACATTCGCTCAGGCTGTCGACCGCGTTTCGACGATTTCTTCCGAGCGCGGTCGCGCCGTGAAGCTTGCGCTTTCGGACGGCCAGCTTCTGCTCACCGTCAACAATCCGGATTCCGGCAGCGCGACGGAAGAAGTCGCCGTCGGTTACGACACGGATGCCATGGAAATCGGTTTCAATGCCAAATATCTGCTCGACATCACTGCGCAGCTTTCCGGTGATCAGGCGATTTTTCTGCTTGCGGATGCAGGCTCGCCGACTCTCATTCGCGATACCGCCGGCGATGATGCACTTTACGTCCTGATGCCGATGCGTGTGTAAGCGCACGTCGCATTTGCTGCGCTAAAGTTTGCCGATTGCGACGTTTGGTCTTGTTTTTGCGCCAGAGGATGGCAAATAGGTAGCCAGCGGTTTAGTAAATTATTCGTGGAGGACGGCATGGCGTTGCGGCTGAAAGAACGGCTCGGCAAAAAGTTCGATGAAGAAATTCGTTTCTTCAAGGGCATGATGCAGGGGCCGAAAACGGTCGGCTCCATCGTTCCCACCTCCTCCATCACCGCCCGCAAGATGGCGAGCATCGTCAACCTGAATTCTGGCCTCCCGGTTCTTGAACTCGGTCCTGGCACGGGCGCGATCACCAAAGCGATCCTCGGGCGCGGAGTGAAGCCGGAAAATCTCGTCGCCATCGAATATTCGACGGATTTCTACGAGCATCTCGTTCGCCTCTACCCCAGTGTCCGCTTCATCAATGGCGACGCCTTCAACCTCGACAAGACGCTCGGCGACCTCAAGGATCAGACATTCGATTCCGTCGTTTCGGCCGTGCCGCTGCTGAATTTCCCGATGCAGGCGCGAATTGCCCTTCTCGAAAGCCTGCTCGACCGTATTCCGGCAGGAAGGCCGGTCGTGCAGATTTCCTATGGTCCCGTCTCGCCGATCATCGCACGGCCGGAGCGCTACCACATCCAGCATTTCGATTTTATCGTCCGCAATATTCCGCCGGCACAACTGTGGATCTACCGACGCAGCTGATATGTACGGGCTGTACATCACCCACCCGCAAGTGAAAATCGATCCGAACCTCGCGGTGCCCAAATGGGGTTTATCCGAGATCGGCGAGGCTCGCGCGCGCAAGGCGGCAGAAAGCAGCTGGGTGAGGCAGCTGCGCCGTATTGTTTCTAGCGACGAGACGAAAGCCATCGAGACCGCTGAAATTCTGTCCGCGACGGCTCATGTGGCCGTCGAAATCCGGCATGGCATGCATGAGAACGACCGGTCTGCAACGGGATTCCTGCCGCCTCCGGAGTTCGAGAAAGCCGCCGACCGGTTCTTCGCGCATCCGCAAGATAGTTTCAGAGGCTGGGAGCGTGCCGCCGATGCGCAGCAGCGCATCGTTTCGGCCTTCGACGCTGTTCTTGCCGACCACGATCCCAACGAGGCAATCGCCTTTATCGGGCATGGCGGGGTCGGCACGCTGCTCAAATGCCATCTTGAGAGCCGCGCCATCGCACGCGACCGCGATCAGCCGCCCGGCGGCGGCAATCTCTATTGTTTCAGCCTTGCGGACCGGCGCTTATCATGCGACTGGACGCCCATGGAATACTGGCACGGATGGATGTGAGATGAACGCACGCGAGCGGTTGATCGTCGGACTCGATGTTCCGACACTTGGCGAGGCCGAACAGCTCGTCTCGACGCTCGGCGACGACATTCTCTTCTTCAAGATCGGCTATCAGCTCGCCTTCGCCGGCGGTCTGGAATTCGCTCGCGATCTCGCACGAAGCGGCAAGAAGATCTTCCTCGACATGAAGCTGCTCGATATCGACAACACGGTCGCCTCCGGCGTCGAGAATATCGTGACGATGGGAATGTCCATGCTGACGCTCCATGCTTACCCCAAGGCGATGAAGGCTGCCGTCGAAGCGGCAAAGGGTTCCGATCTATGCCTGCTCGGGGTCACCGTCCTTACCTCGATGGACGAACAGGATCTGCTGGCCGCAGGTTACGAATACGACCCACATACACTGGTGCTGCGCCGTGCCGAACAGGCGTTGCTCGCTGGCATGGGCGGCGTCGTCTGCTCCGCCGAAGAATCCGCCGCCGTCCGGAAAATCGTCGGACCTCGCATGGCCGTCGTCACCCCCGGCATTCGCCCGGCTGGTAGCGAAAGGGGTGATCAGAAGCGTGTCATGACGCCCGCCGATGCCCTGAGGGCCGGCTCGAGCCATCTCGTCGTCGCCCGCCCGATCGTCAGGGCGCCCGATCCGAAGGAAGCGGCATGCGCCATTCTTGCCGAGATGGAAGCCGTTCTCTGACGCTTGAAGGACACAGCCGATACTGAGCATATCAGCAATTTGAACGACGTGGGCAACTGTCAACAGGGAGGAAAACACCATGGCAAAAGGGTATTGGATTGCACACGTCGATGTTCGCGATCCCGAGCGCTACAAGGACTACGTCGCGGCAGCAAAGCCGGCCTTTGAAAAGTACGGTGCAAACTTCCTCGCCCGCGGTGGTTCAATCACCGAACTCGAAGGTAAATCGCGAGCCCGAAACGTCGTCATCGAGTTCCCATCCATGCAGGCTGCGGTCGATTGCTACAACTCGCCGGAATACCAGATCGCTGCCCGGATCCGCCAGCAAGCTGCCGACGCGGAAATGATGGTCGTAGAAGGCATCTGAGCGCTCTTCGCACCTGCGAAGGCGAGGCAAGATGGACCTTTCCGTCGCGCTGGGTTTCGGCTAATACGAGTGCCGATCAACGCATCCATCAAGCCTTTCGAGGAGCCTGCCATGACCCTTGCCAATCTGCCGCCGCTCGTGACCGTGTTCGGAGGCTCTGGCTTTCTGGGCAGGCATATCGTGCGCTCCCTCGCAAAGCGCGGCTATCGCATCCGCGTCGCGGTGCGCCGGCCGGATCTCGCAGGCTTCCTGCAGCCGCTCGGCAATGTCGGCCAGATTTCTTTTGTCCAGGCGAACCTGCGATATCGCAATTCGGTCGATCGCGCCGTCGAGGGTGCCGACGTCGTCATCAACTGTGTCGGCGTGCTCTTTGAGACGGGGCGCAACACCTTCGATGCAGTGCAGGAATTCGGTGCACGCGCCGTGGCGGAAGCCGCCCGGGCATCCGGCGCGAAGCTCATCCATATTTCTGCAATCGGCGCCGACGCCCATTCGGATTCCAGCTATGCCCGCACCAAGGGCCGCGCGGAGGCGGCAATCCTTTCGATCAAGAAGGACGCCATAATCTTCCGTCCCTCCATCGTTTTCGGGCCGGAAGACGGGTTCTTCAACAAATTTGCGGAGATGGCTCGCCTTTCGCCGGTGCTTCCCCTCATCGGTGGCGGCAAGACGAAGCTGCAGCCGGTCTACGTGGAGGATGTGGCAGAAGCCGTGGCACGCGCCGTCGAGGGCAAGGCTGCGAGCGGAACGATCTATGAACTGGGGGGTCCCGAAGTGCTCACCTTCCGAGAGTGCCTTCAGATCATGCTGAAGATCACCGCCCGGAAGAACCGGCTGGTTTCCATCCCCTTCAGTCTCGCGTCGCTGATCGGCAGCATCGCTTCGCTCGTCCCATTCGTTAAGCCTCCGATCACGCCCGACCAGGTCCGCCTGCTGAAGCGCGACAATGTCGTTTCAACGAAGGCCGAAGCGGATGGCCTCACGCTGAAGGCCCTCGGCGTCACGCCGACAATGGTGACCTCCGTACTGCCGTCGTATCTGGTGCATTATCGCCCGCACGGCCAGTACACGGGTTCGGGAAAAGCAGCCTGAGAAAATTATCAATCGGGCAAGCGCCGCTCTGTCGATCACAGACGGCGTTTTCTTTTCGATTATTTCAGGCAGCCGGAGCCAAGTTTCGCGTGCTTCCAAAGCGCCCGGCCGGAAGGGCGTTGCATAAAAGACGCATCAAAAAATTAGTGAAATTAACGTCACATTTAGCTGCAACCTTTATTGCTATTTGCCATTCCACTGACTACACACCCCGCGCGTCCTGAACCGGACTCAGCGCCATTTGCGGCGCGCTAAATCGACTTGAAAGGCTTTATTCGATGGGCAAGTCAATCGCGCTTCTTTTTGCGTGTGCGGCACTGGTTATTCTCGCAGGTTCCTTCATCGCGCCCGGCTCGGTCGCAGCGGTGAAAGGTGGCTGCGCGCCGGCTTACGGCATCGATCCCTGTTCCACAGCCTCCCTCAACCACTGAGGCAAGGGCGGCTCCTTTCGCAGCCGCCCCTCTTGTCAAATACTTGAAATCAACCGAACAACGTCAAGCCGACGAGGCCTGCCGCGCCAATGAAGATTCGCCACCAGGCGAAGGGCGCATAGCCCCGGATCGAGACGAAGTCGAGCAGTGCGCGCACGACGAATAGCGCCGAGACGAAAGCCGCCACGAATCCGATGACGATGAGCATTCCGTCATCGAAGCTCAGCACATTGCGGTTTTCGTATAGATCCAGAGCGAAGGCGCCGACCATCGTCGGCATGGCGAGAAAGAACGAGAATTCGGCCGCAGAGCGCTTGTCGGCACCCATCAGCAATGCGCCGACGATCGTCGCGCCGGAGCGGGATGTCCCAGGGATCATTGCCAGGCATTGGAAGAAACCTATCTTCAGCGCCATCGGCAGGGAGAACTCCGTCACATCGTGATATTTCGGCTTGAACTGGATCTTGTCGACGGCAAGCAGGACGAGGCCGCCAAGGATGAGGACGACGCAGATCAGCATCGGCGTTTCGAAGAGCACGTTCTTGATGAAGTCGTGCGCCATTGCGCCGATGACGGCGGCAGGCAGAAAACCAAAGAGTACGGCAAGGACGAAATGCCGCGCCCGCGCGCTGCGCGGCAACGCAAGCGCCAGGCTCAGCAGCCGTTTGAAATAGACGAGAAGAATGGCAAGGATCGCGCCGAGCTGGATGAGAACGACAAATGTATTGCCCGGCGAGCGAAAGCCCAGGAAATGTCCTGCCAGCAGGACATGGGCGGTCGAGGAAACCGGTATGAATTCAGTAAGGCCTTCAATGAGGCCTAGAACGAGCGCGCTAAAGATATCAGCCATGTTTTATCCCTTGTGAGGCGGGCGAGGCCCGATTTGCTTGTATTGAAAGGGCCAAGCTCCTATAGCTGCAACGAATGAGTCATGACTAGGGCGCTATGATTATGAGTGCACCAGAGCATGCCGCGACAAATCAACACTTCGGGTATCGATGCCGACGCTTTATCATCATCCTATGTCATCCGCTTCACGCTTCGTCAGGTTGATTCTGAGCGAGTATGGCTTTCAGGCAGATCTCATTGAAGAGCAACCCTGGGAAAAGCGGCGCGACTTTCTGGCGCTCAATCCTGCCGGTACCCTGCCTGTCTATGTCGACGACAGCATGCGCGCTCTTTGCGGCGCGACCGTCATTTCGGAATATCTCGATGAAACGCATGGCGTGCTGAAGCGCGACCGGCGGCTTCTTGCGGAGGATCCTTTCCAGCGCGCGGAAATTCGCCGCCTCGGTGAATGGTTCATGCAGAAGATGGAGACGGACGTGACACGGCCCCTTGCCCGCGAACGCGTGTACAAGCTGCAGATGAGCGCAGATCAGGGCGGCGGAGCACCGGATTCGAAGATCCTGCGCACGGCACGCGCCAACATCCGCCAGCATATGAAATACCTGACCTGGCTTGCCGGTTCGCGGCAGTGGCTGGCAGGAGATCGCATGAGCTATGGCGACCTCGCCGCGGCCGCTTCGCTGTCGATCCTCGACTATCTCGGCGAGATCGACTGGACGGAATCGCCGGTCGCCAAGGATTGGTACCAGCGCATGAAATCACGACCGTCCTTCCGCCCGCTGCTGACGGAGCGGGTGCGTGGGCTCACACCGGTCTCTCACTACGCAGACCTGGATTTCTGACGAGGGCTTTCGATGCCCGAACGGATAGCAGACGATAAAGAACGCAAGCGCCGCGACAGTTTGACCGCCTTTGTTCGTGCCGAGGCGGCAAAGCTCGGCTTTGAGCTCTGTCGCATCACGCGGCCCGATTCGATACCAGAAGCGAAGGAACGGCTTGGCGAATTCATCGACGCCGGACGTCACGGCACGATGGAATGGATGGCTGAGACGCGCGATCGCCGCGGCGATCCTCGCACGCTCTGGAGCGATGTGAAATCCATCGTCGTCTTCGGCCTCAATTACGGCCCCGGGGAAGACCCACGCCATATTCTCGAAACTCCGGACAAGGCGGCGATCTCAGTCTATGCGCGCAATCGCGACTATCACGACGTCATCAAGGGACGGCTCAAGGAGATCGCCACTCGCTTTGCAGCACGGGCAGGTGCCGACGTCAAAGTCTTTGTCGACACTGCACCCGTGATGGAAAAGCCACTCGCCGCGGCAGCGGGCCTCGGCTGGCAGGGCAAGCATACCAATCTGGTCAGTCGCAGCCACGGGTCCTGGCTTTTCCTTGGCTCGATGTTCACGACGGCCGATCTCAATATTGACGACGCCGAGATCGATCACTGCGGCTCGTGCCGCGCCTGCCTCGATGCCTGTCCGACCAATGCATTCCCGGCGCCGTATCAGATCGACGCTCGGCGCTGCATCTCATACCTGACGATCGAGCACAAAGGCCCAATCGACGTCGAATTCCGGCCGCTGATCGGCAACCGGATCTATGGTTGCGACGACTGCCTCGCCGCCTGTCCGTGGAACAAGTTTGCTGCATCGGCATCCGAAATGAAGCTGCGGGCCCGTGACGACCTGAAAGAGCCGTCGATTTCCTTTCTCCTGACGCTGGATGAGGCGGCTTTCCGGACTTTCTTCAGCGGTTCGCCGGTCAAGCGCATCGGCAGAGACCGCTTTATCCGCAATGTATTGATCGCCGCCGGCAATTCCGGTGATCAGAGCCTTGCCGATCAATGCCGAAGGCTCGCCACCGACGCGTCTGCGGATGTTCGCGGCATGGCAATCTGGGCGCTTTCGCGATTGATGGAGCCTGGTGAATTCGGAGACTTTGCGGCACAAAGGCCGGATGAGACTGATGCGGGCGTACTTGCAGAATGGCAATTGGCGGGGGTGATGTGATGCATGTGATGATTTTCGGCTGCGGTTATTCCGGCACGGCGATTGCCAAGGCGTTCTCAGTCGGAACCGGTCGCATTTCCGGCACCACCAGATCGGCAGACAAGGCTGAGCTCCTGCGCAGCCAAGGTATTGAAGCCTTCATTTTCGAGGGCGAGAATATCAGTGCCGCCTTGCTTGACGCCATGGCAAGCGTCACACACCTCGTCCAATCGATCGCGCCGCGGGAAGCAGGCGACCCGCTGATCAATCTCGCAGGCGGCCAGCTCGGCAAGATGATGCCGGCGCTTCAGTGGATCGGCTATCTTTCCACCGTTGGCGTATACGGCGACCACAAGGGTGAATGGGTCAGCGAAGAGACCGTCTGCGTTCCTGTGTCCGGGCGGTCGAAGGAAAGGCTCGAGGCAGAGGGTGCGTGGCTGGCGCTCGGCAAGGATCTCGGTATTCCGGCCGCCATACTGCGCCTGTCGGGCATCTACGGCCCGGGCCGGAATGCATTCGTCAATCTAGAACGGGGCACAGCCCGGCGCCTGATCAAGAAGGATCAGGTTTTCAATCGCATCCGCGTTGAGGATATCGCCGCATCGGCGCGCTACCTCTCGGACCGGTCCCTTGGCGGCCTATATAATGTGACCGATGACCTGCCCGGCCCGCCGCAGGACGTCATTGTCGAAGCAGCGCGGCTGATGGGTGTTGAGCCGCCTCCGGAACAGCCCTTCGAAACCGCGGCGCTGACCCCGCTGGCCCGTTCCTTCTATGGTGAGAACAAGCGTGTTTCGAACGCCAAATTGAAAGCTGCGGGCTATAGCTTTAGCTTTCCGAATTACCCCGTGTCGCTTGCACAATTGTGGCAGAGCGGACGGTGGCGCGGTTAGTCCGAACGGGCGGTTCCGGCACATTCGAAATGAGTAGAAAATTCCTACTTCGGCATTTTGGCGATCCGAATTTCGCTCCGCTTTATGGTTAACGGCCTCTGAATTTGCGCAAATGAGGCATCAATTGTGGCAAGTTCGGAAAATTATTTTTGTTACTTTTCCAACAAAGCATGACGCTGCGCCGCAGCAGAAAAAATCGTTCTAATTTTACCTGATTCTCTTATCTTTTTTCCATTTTCTCGGCAATCGCGCTTTTTCAACCCGAGGCCCGGGAAAACACAAATATTACCGGCTGTAACATTCCGTGATAGACAGCGGCACTTTTTCGCCACTTTTCGCCGGATTTAACCCCGCCGCCCGTAAAGGCGCAAGTTCAATAGTTGAGGGACAATCCGTTTTGAAGAATATCAGCCGCTCTATAGTCGCTGCCGTAGCTATTGCAGCTAGTTCTTTCATCCTTCCTTCCGAAGGTTTTGCTGCGGCCGGATGTGGTGGTGCTTCGTGGTACGCACTGCATTCCAAAACAGCTTCCGGCGAACGTATGAATCCTGCCATTTTGACTGCCGCTCACCGTTCGCTCCGCTTCGGCACGAAGCTTAGGGTAACCAACCGCAATAATGGCCGCAGCGTTATCGTTCGGGTCAATGACCGTGGCCCGTTCATCCGCGGCCGTGTTCTCGACCTTTCGCGCGCTGCCGCACAGAACATCGGCATGGTCCGCTCCGGTACCGCCAAAGTCTGCTACGAAGTCGTCACGGCCAGCTGAGCGTCCGAACCTGCAGCGGACGGCGCTTGCTCTTGCCGTCAATCGCGGATACCACGCGGTTGAGACTTGTGACATGCTTCCTGCCGGTTGCGCACAGGTCCGTGGCAACGGGAGTTTCGTGAATGCGTTTGGGCGGCCGCCTTGAGGGGGCGATTTCGGTTCTGGCTGATATCGATCAGCGCAAGAGACCTGTCGCCGAGGCGCTGAAGGACTGGGGCCTTGCGCATCGTTTCGCCGGCTCCGGCGATCGCGCCGCAATCGGCAACATCGTTTACGATGCGCTGCGCATGCGGCTTTCACACGCGTTCCTGATGGACGACGACGGCCCACTGGCGATCGCTTATGCCGTCATGTTCCGCCAATGGGGTTTCACGCCGGAAGCGCTTACCGCTGAACTTTCCGACGACAGGTTCGCGCCGCCTTCTCTGCCCGATGCAGCGCTGGCAGCCTTCCAGAACCGGGCTCTTTCCTCCGCGCCTGTCCACGTCCAGGGTGATATTCCCGAGTGGGTGCAAAGCTCCTTCGAGACTGCATTCGGTGATAGCTGGCTTTCCGAAGCCAAGGCGCTCGCTTCCCGCCCAACGCTCGATCTTCGCGCCAACATTTTGAAGGCCAGCCGCCAGAAGGCGGTCAAAGCGCTTGAAAGAGCCGGCGCTCATGAAGCGAAAATTGCGCGGTATGGCATCCGGATTCCCGCCGGCGAAGGCGCCTCACGGCTTCCGAACGTCACAGCAGAGCTTTCCTTTCAAAAAGGCTGGTTCGAAGTTCAGGACGAGGGATCGCAGATCGTTGCCGATCTGGTGCTGCCCAAGGATGGCGAGCAAGTGCTCGACTATTGCGCCGGAGGCGGCGGCAAGACGCTAGCAATGGCGGCAGCCATGCACAACAAGGGCCAGATCCATGCCTATGATGCCGACCGCAAACGCCTTGCGCCGATCATCGAACGCCTGAAGCGCGCCGGTACGCGCAATGTTCAAGTCCATGACAATGCAAAGGCTCTTTCGAGCCTGCGCGCTCGCTGCGACAAGGTGCTGGTCGACGCCCCCTGCACGGGCACCGGCACTTGGCGCCGCCGCCCCGATACCAAATGGCGGCTGACGGCGAAGAACCTCGACGAGCGTACGAGCCAGCAACAGGATGCCTTGAAGCAGGCGAGCGCCTTCGTGCGCCCCGGCGGCGAGTTGATCTATGTCACCTGTTCCGTGCTGCCGCAGGAGAACGAAGATCAGGTACGACGCTTCACCGCGGAAAATACGGCATTCTCCATCGAAAGCGCCCTGGCTGGCTGGGACGAGCTGTTCGGCAAGGATGCGCCGCGCCCGCGGTCGTCTGATGGTGAAACGGTTACACTGACACCGGCATCGACTGACACGGACGGTTTCTTCTTCTGCCGCATGCAACGTAAGGCTTAAAATCGCCTGGCGCGCGCGCGAAGTCGATATCGATGCCGCGGCGGGATGACGTGGTCTACGTCTGCGACCACCACCACCGGACGCCGTTCGGATAGAACGCCAGCAAAGAGCCCAAGCCCGCCGAGATGCGAACTGAGCACCTGGCGGTCCCACCGGCGGATGCGGGCTCTGCAACGGCAAGCACGCCGGCAATTGCAGGACCGATGGCGGTCGCCGCGACCCAACACCCAAGGAAGAAGACAACCAGACAGCAATCAGCGCCGCAGCAGATAGCGTCGCGCGCGCACCAGATCCGGACCAGAATTGAACAATTGCACTAACAGCTCAATCTTGTGTTCTTCTGCAAGTAAAAATCCCTTCTGAACACGCGCTTTCAAACAATCTCCAATTCTTAAAATCATTCCAAACTAGAGTATTTGACACTGGTTTTCTTTTGGGCGAAGAGATTTGGGCGATTTCAGGCGGATATCCGTCACAGGAGAGGACCATGAAGCTCAACAAGAAATTCTGCGCAGCATTGGCGCTTGTGATAGCCCCGCTATCCAGCCCGGCTCTCGCGGACACCGATGCTGCAGCCGTCGTGAAGCATTACGCCGAAGTGGCGCATGCCAAATACGAGGACTCGCTGATCACCGCCAAAGCGCTCGACAAGGCGATTGACGCCTTCCTGAAGACGCCGAACGACGAGACGCTGAAGGCCGCCAAGGATGCTTGGCTTGCGGCCCGTGTTCCTTATCAGCAGACGGAAGTCTACCGCTTCGGCAATCCGATCGTCGATGACTGGGAAGGCAAGGTCAATGCTTGGCCGCTCGATGAAGGCCTGATCGATTATGTCGATGCCTCCTACGGAGCGGAGAGCGACGAGAACGCGCTCTATGTTGCAAACGTCATCGCCAACAAGACGATCAAGATCGACGGAAAGGAGATCGATGCTTCCAAGCTGACGCCGGAATTCCTGTCCGGTACGCTGCAGGAAGCAGGTGGCGTCGAAGCCAATGTCGCGACCGGCTACCATGCCATCGAATTCCTGCTCTGGGGCCAGGACCTGAACGGCACCGGTCCGGGGTCGGGCAGCCGCCCGGCAACCGATTACGACCCCGAAAATTGCACGAACGGCAATTGCGATCGCCGCGCCGAATACCTGAAGTCGGTATCCACGCTGCTGGTCTCCGACCTGCAGGAAATGACCGATCATTGGGCGGCTGACGGTGCCGCGACAAAGAACGTCGAAGCCGATCCGAAGGCCGGCCTCGTCGCGATTCTGACCGGCATGGGCTCGCTCTCGTACGGCGAACTCGCAGGCGAGCGGATGAAACTCGGCTTGTTGCTGCACGATCCGGAAGAGGAGCACGATTGCTTCTCCGACAACACCTATAACTCGCACCTCAACGATGCGATCGGCATCGCCGCCGCCTACAGCGGGGAATATACCCGCGTCGACGGAACGAAGCTGACCGGCCCGTCGCTGCACGATCTCGTTGCCGCGAAAGACAAGGCACTCGATGCCGAAGTCGCCGGCAAGCTGAAGACGACGCTTGATGCAATGCTCGCCATGGCAAAACGCGGCGAGACGGTCGAGAAATACGACCAGATGATCGCTGAAGGCAACAAGGACGGCAACGCCGCCGTTCAAGCCGCCGTCGACGGCCTCGTTGACCAAACGAAGTCGATCCAGCGTGTTATTGCCGCGCTGGATCTTGGCACGGTTCCGCTTGAAGGTTCCGACAGCTTGGATAAGCCTGACGCTGTCTTCCAATAAGCAAAAAGGCGGGCCGCTTCCAAACCCAAGCGGCCCGAACTCTGAAATGCCGCATAATCCGGCTTGTCGCGTCGTTCTTTGCGCTGCTTTCTGCGCCACGCTTGTCAGCCTTCCGGTGGCTCTTGCCGCCGGTTTTGATCTTCCCACGAAGCGCACCGATCTTTCCGATGCCGATTTGAAGCGCGTCGAGGCAGTAACGCGCCCGGCCGTCGATTTTTCCGAAGCCGAGCCATACGAGGCGATGCAGGCAGGTGCCGCCACATCGGTCGATCCGGTTACGCAGGATGCCTTTTCGCATATCTCGGCAAACATCCCATTCGAAGAAGAGCAGAACTTCAAGCTCGGCAACGCACTCTTCAAGAAGCTCTGGGTTTCCGCACCATCTTCGACACAGGCATCGGATGGCCTCGGGCCGCTCTTCAATGCGCGCTCCTGCATGAGCTGCCACGTAAACGACGGACGCGGCAGGCCACCGGAAGGCGGCGCCAGCGCCACATCGATGTTCTTTCGCCTTGGTCGAGCAGCGGCGACACCGGAAGAAAGAGAGGAGATCGCAAATGCCGACGCGGTCAATTTCCCGGACGCTACTTATGGTCATCAGCTGCAGGACCTTGCCGTGCCCGGTCTCGCCGGCGAAGGCAAGATAGTCATTCGCTATACGGAAACGACCGTGGCGCTTGCCGGCGGAGAAACAGCCTCATTGCGAGCGCCAACCTACGATGTGAGAGATCTTGCCTACGGCAGTCTCGATCCGGCGACAACGATATCGCCACGCGTCGCCCCGGCAATGATCGGGTTGGGCCTCATCGAAGCCATTCCAGCAGCCGATATCCTCGCGCATGCCGATCCGGACGACAAAGATGGTAATGGCATTTCAGGCAAGGCCGCCATCGTGCGTGATCATCGCACAGGCATAGTCGCCCTTGGCCGCTTCGGATGGAAGGCGCAGAATGCAACTGTGCGCGACCAGAGCGCTGCCGCTTTCTCCAGCGATATCGGCATATCGACGCCCGACCGGCCGGACGCACACGGGGATTGCACGAAGGCCGAGATAAAATGCCAAAAAATGCCGACCGGTGTTCAAAAGCGACTGGGCGATGAAGAGGCGCCCGGACCCATCCTCGATCTAGTGACCTTCTATTCCGCAAATCTCGCCGTGCCGGCGCGGCGAAAGGCAAGCTTTCCTGACACGCTGAGAGGCAAGGAACTCTTCTATCGTTCCGGCTGCACGTCCTGCCACGTGCCCAAGTTTGTCACACGTCGGGATGCCGCCGAAAAAGCTCAGTCCTTTCAGCTTGTCTGGCCTTATTCGGATTTTCTGCTGCACGATATGGGCGAAGGTCTTGCCGATGGCCAGCAAGTTGGCCGCGCAAGCGGACGTGAATGGCGCACGCCGCCGCTATGGGGTATAGGACTGACCCGGACTGTCAGCGGACACAGCTTCCTCCTTCACGACGGCCGCGCCAGAAATCTTACCGAAGCGATCCTCTGGCACGGCGGCGAAGCGGAGAAAGCCCGCGATGCATTCTCCTCTCTGCCGAAAGACGATAGAGAGGCCCTGATCAGATTCCTGGAGTCCCTGTAATGCGCCTTTGGCAACCTCTCCTGCTTTCGTTCATGCTTGCGGCATCGGCAACTGCGCAGACTGCGTCGACGCCGACGGGGCTGAACGAGGAAGCGGTGCCGGGCGTGATGGCGCGCGCCGTCGACGAGGTGATCCGTCCCGGCTACCGAAACATGCAGCAGTCTACGGCACGCTTGACGACGGCGATGAAGGACCTTTGCGACGAGGGCACACAGCAGACTTTGGACAAGGCCAAATCTGCTTTCGACGATACAATCCGCTATTGGTCGATTATCGAGATCGTGCAAACCGGTCCGGTGATGCACGACAATCTCTTCGAGCACATCCTCTTCTTTCCTGACCGCAAGGGTGTCGGCCTTAGACAGGTACAGGCACTGCTCGCCAAGGCCGACCCGAAGGATGCAACGGTCGATGCGATTGGTGAAAAGAGTGTCGCCTTGCAGGGTCTGACGGCGCTCGAATACGTGCTTTACGGCAACGGGTCAGACGATCTCCTCAAACAAAAGAACGGGTTCCGCTGTCAATATGGTGCGGCTGTCGCCGGCAACATCCAGCGCGAGGCAGGCGAAGTCGTTGCGGCTTGGGAAAAGCCGGACGGCGTTCAGGCAAGCTGGAAACGACCCGGTCCCCAAAGCGAAGATTTCATCGACAACAAGGAAGCGGTGACCGCGCTTCTCGGAATTCTTGTCCACGGCGTCGAAACCGTCCGCGATCAGCGGCTGGAGCTGTTTTACAAAGGTCGAGACACGGCACCGCGCCCGCGGATGGCTATCTACTGGCGCTCAAAAAACACCTGGAAATCGATGACGGCAAATCTCGAGGGACTGCGCACGCTCTGGCAGAAGGCCGGAATGGCAGAACTTCTGCCTGCCGACAAGAAGCCCGTTGCCGATGCAATCGAGGCGAACTTCAAGACCCTGCTTGATACTGTCCCGAAGCTCAACCCGGATATTGACGTGGCAACCAGCGATGCGGAGAAAGCCAAGCTCGACGCATTTCTGGCGGTGAGCCGTGAATTGATCACCCGCATCAGCGACGAATATGGCGGCGCGATCGGTCTTTCGGCCGGCTTCTCCTTCTCCGACGGGGACTGAGGCGATGTGGCGGAGCGCTGCGATCGACCGGCGCAGTTTCGTCAAGGCAGCGGGCCTGAGCTTTCTCGCCGCATTGCCGCCGCGCGGGCTGCTGGCACTTGAGCGCGCGGATGCGGTTTATGCCTCGGGCATCCGCGCCGCCGACGGCTCCTTCGCGGTGGCGACCGTGACCGAACGCGGCGAAATCATCGATCAGGTCGCCCTGCCAGCACGTGCCCATGGCATGGCTTTCAGCCCGACCACCGGCAAGGCCGTCGCCTTCGCCCGCCGTCCCGGCACCTACGCAATGATTTTCGAACCCAGCAATAGGAGCGAGCCGGACGTCATCACCTCCGCCGAAGGCCGCCACTTCTACGGACACGGCACCTTTTCGCCGGACGGGCGGTTGCTTTATGCCAGTGAGAACGATTTTGACGGCAATCGCGGCATGATCGGTCTCTACGACGCGACAAACCGCTTCGCCCGCATCGGCGAGTTCAAGACCTATGGGGTCGGCCCGCACGATATGACCGTCTCCGATGACGGCCGCTTTCTCGTCATCGCCAATGGTGGCATCGAGACCCATCCCGATTTCGGCCGCACGAAGCTCAACCTCGGCAACATGCAGCCATCGCTGACACTGATCGATGCAGCAAATGGAACGCTCGTCGAAAAACATGTGCTGCCACGGCAATGGTCGCAAGTCTCGACACGTCATGTCGATATAGACGCAAATGGTCGCGTGTGGTTTGCATGCCAGTACGAGGGCCACCGTAACGACCTGCCGCCGCTCGTCGGTCACTTCGCCAAAGGCGAGGAACTGACCTTTATCGATCTGCCACAGGAAACGACCCGCCGGCTCGGCAACTATGTCGGCGCCATTGCCGTCAACCGCAAGGACGCCCTGGTCGGCGTGACCTCGCCGAAGGGCGCATCGGCAATCCTCGACTGCAACTCCGGCAAGGTATTGGCCGAAGACATCATCCCCGACGCTGCCGGCATCGCGCCCGCCCGACATGGTTTTGCGATCTCTTCCTATGCCGGTGAGTTCCTTGCAACGCGCAGCAATGTGGCATGGGATCAGCACATCGTCAGGATTGTCCGAGCGCGCACTTGATCTGCATCCTGTACTTATGCTGCGGATCGTTTTTGCGGCATTCCGGCTCGATTGCATATCGGAACTGATTGCCTTTCATCCTTGTCGAAACCGGCGCGCCGTGCCACTTTCGCGATCGCAAGGGGATAAATGCATGAGCGTTAGGAACAACGGCGACTTCCGCGAACGGATCCGTCGCAATTTTGCCCGCCAGGCGGCGATGGAAACGATCGGCGCCGAGCTGACGCGCGTCGAGCATGGCGTGGTGGAGATCGAACTCCCCTTCGACTTCAAGCTTACGCAACAGCATGGCATTCTTCATGCCGGCGTCATTTCGGCAGCTCTCGACAGCGCCTGCGGCTTTGCCGCCTACAGTGTCATCGACATCGATGCCTCGATCCTGACAATCGAATTCAAGGTCAACCTGATGTCCCCTGGGCGCGGCGAGCGCTTCCTGTTTCGCGGCGAGATCACCAAGCCAGGCTCCAATATCATCGTTGCCGACGGGCGTGGCTATGCGATCGGCGATGGACCGGCCAAGCTGATTGCTTCCATGACGGGAACGATGATGGTCGTTCGCGGCCGAGAAGGAATTACGGGATGAAATTCGAACTGAAGCCGATCGCCGGCAAGTCAATTCTCTTCGTCATGGCAGCGGAAGCCGAATATGGACCCTTCTTGCGCTCCCGTTTCGAACCGCTGATGACGGGCGTCGGTCCGGTCGAGGCGGCGGTCGCGATGACGAAGACCCTTTCCCGGCTCGATCAGGCCGACGACCTGCCGCAGCTCGTCGTCTCTCTCGGCTCGGCAGGTTCCGCGACGCTGGAGCAGACAGAAGTCTATCAGGTTTCTTCCGTTTCCTATCGCGACATGGATGCATCGCCGCTTGGTTTCGAGAAGGGCCACACACCCTTCCTCGATCTTCCAGCGGTCATCGATTTGCCGTTGCGCATTCCAGGTATTCCTGAGGCCAGCCTTTCCACCGGTGGCAACGTTATCTCTGGGCCGGCCTACAGGAACATCGCTGCCGACATGGTGGACATGGAAACATTTGCGATTCTGCGCGCCTGCCAAGGCTATAGGCTGCCGCTGATCGGCCTTCGCGGAATCTCCGACGGCGCTGAAGAACTGCAGCATATCTCCGGCTGGACGGAATATCTGCACGTGATCGACCGCAAGCTCTCATATGCCGTCGATAGCCTATTCGCAGCGCTCGAGGATGGTGTTTTCTGGTTCTGATGCGCTCTAAAGCGGTGACAATCAGGACAATAAAATCCCGCGTCGGCGGATTTCCTGGATTGCCACGACGAGTGCTTTTCATTAAAGGCTCGCCATGACCCACACAGCACATCCCGACAGCGTTCTCATCGTCGATTTCGGCAGCCAGGTGACCCAGCTGATCGCACGCCGAGTGCGTGAGGCGGGTGTGTACTGCGAGATCGTTCCCTTCCAATCCGCCGAAGAGGGCTTCAAGCGCCTTCAGCCGAAAGCCGTGATCCTGTCCGGCAGCCCGGCTTCGACGGTCGACGAAGGTTCGCCCCGCGCGCCGCAGATCATCTTCGAAAGCGGCCTGCCGGTCTTCGGCATCTGCTACGGCCAGCAGACGATGTGCATGCAGCTCGGAGGCAAGGTCGAGAGCGGTCATCACCGCGAATTCGGCCGCGCTTTCCTGGACGTCGACAAGGACTGCCCACTGTTCGAAGGACTGTGGTCTAAAGGTTCGCGCCATCAAGTCTGGATGAGCCACGGCGACCGCGTCACGGTGCTGCCGGCAGGATTCGAGGTCGTCGCGACCTCCTCCAATGCGCCATATGCTTTCATCGCCGACGAAAAGCGCAAATATTACGGCGTACAATTCCATCCGGAAGTCGTGCATACCCCGGATGGCGCGAAGCTCATCGGCAATTTCATTCACAACATTGCCGGTATCAAGGGCGACTGGTCAATGTCGGCCTATCGCCAGAAGGCGGTCGAGCAAATCCGCCAGCAGGTGGGCACCAAGCGCGTCATTTGTGCGCTTTCGGGCGGCGTCGACAGCTCGGTCGCAGCGCTCCTAATCCACGAAGCCGTCGGCGACCAACTGACCTGCATACTCGTCGATCATGGCCTGATGCGCAAAGACGAGGCCGCGAGCGTCGTCGCGATGTTCCGCGAGCATTACAATTTACACTTGCTGCATGTCGATGCCTCGAACAGGTTTATCGGCGAGCTCGAAGGCGTCAGCGATCCGGAGACCAAGCGCAAAATCATCGGGCGCTTGTTCATCGAGACCTTTGAGGAAGAAGCCAAAAAGCTCGGCGGCGCCGATTTCCTGGGCCAGGGCACTCTCTATCCGGATGTGATCGAAAGCGTATCTTTCACCGGTGGCCCGTCGGTTACCATCAAGTCGCATCACAATGTCGGCGGTTTGCCGGAGCGCATGAACATGCAGCTCGTCGAGCCTCTGCGTGAGCTCTTCAAGGACGAAGTGCGCGCACTCGGCAAGGAACTCGGGCTGCCCGATAGCTTCATCGGCCGCCATCCCTTCCCAGGCCCGGGGCTCGCAATTCGCTGCCCGGGCGGCATCACTCGCGAAAAGCTCGACATCCTGCGCGAAGCCGATGCAATCTATCTCGACGAAATCCGTAAGGCGGGCCTCTACGATGCGATCTGGCAGGCCTTCGCGGTGCTGCTTCCGGTCCAGACCGTCGGAGTCATGGGCGACGGGCGCACCTACGAATTCGTCTGCGCGCTTCGCGCCGTCACCTCGGTTGACGGCATGACGGCGGATTTCTATCACTATGACATGGAATTCCTCGGCCGCGCCGCAACCCGCATTATTAACGAAGTGCGCGGCATCAATCGCGTGGTTTACGACGTGACCTCGAAGCCGCCCGGAACGATCGAGTGGGAGTGAGGGAAACGGTGATGGTAGGCGGCTCTAGCGTAGTATTTCGCAAAAAATACAATGATTTGCGGGCAGGGCAGACTGCTAGCCGGGGCACATTATCAATGGACTTGACAACTCTATCAAGTCGTTGAAATCGTTAAGTTTATCGGAGCGCCTGGCGCAGGCTCGCAGCTTGTAGCAGATCACTCTGACGGTACTTTTGACGGTGTTTTTCGTGTCCGACAGAGCATTCGCCTCCGGCGTGGGCGATGCAGCGCCTGATTTTCGAGCCGATAAAGTCCGCCTATTCATCAAAAAAGATCGTCGCAAACGAGCGGGCGTCGAAGGAGGCTGGGATAGGTGCACCTGCTGCCCCCGGCATTGTATGGCGCGAAGTGGGTTGACACGGCTTTGGAATAATCGATTGTGCGGGCGCAACCGGAAAAGCTGACTGTGCGGCAAATTAAGGAAAAGACCTTCATCTGGCTGACGGCCGCCGTATCGCTGGCTTTCGCATGGATGCTGTGGCCGTTTTCTGGCGCGATCCTATGGGCGACGGTGCTCGCTGTGCTATTTGCCCCCGTCAACCGCGGGATTCTTAGGAGCATCCCGGGCCGGCGCAATCTTGCAGCGCTTTTCACATTGGTCATCATTCTCATGATGGTGATCTTGCCGTTTCTGCTCATTGCAAACCTCGTCTTTCGCGAGGCGGCCTCGGTTTACAAGAGCATCGCGGCGGGCCAGTTCGCTCCCGCCATTGACATACAAACCCTGCGCGGCATGCTGCCAGACTGGTTAAATAGCCTGCTCGACAGTATCGAGCTGCCGGATGCTGCTTTGCTGCGCGAACGGCTGCTGAACGCGCTCGCAGAGAGCGGGCAGTTCTTGGCGGGGCAGGCGATCAACATCGGGCAGTCAACCTTCCATCTCGTGGTAAGCGTTTCCGTGATGCTTTACCTACTGTTCTTCTTGCTGCGTGACGGGCGCGAATTGGCGCGACTGATCGGCGAGGCTATGCCGCTCAGTGGCGAGTTGCGCCAGGCGCTGTTCAGCCGATTCGCACTGACCATTAATGCAATCGTCAAGGGCAGCGTCGTCGTGGCGCTCGTGCAGGGAACGCTGGGTGCGCTAGTTCTCTGGATGCTTGATATTCGGACGCCAGTGCTTTGGGGGGCGGTGATGGCCTTCTTCGCGCTGCTGCCGGTTGTGGGCACCGCTCTCGTGTGGGGACCCATCGCCATCTTCCTGCTGGTATCAGGGGCTATTTGGAAGGGCACGGTGCTGCTCGCCTTCGGAATCCTCGTGATTGGGCTCGTGGACAACCTGCTGCGGCCAATCCTTATAGGAAAGGAAACCAGAATTCCGGATTATCTGGTCCTGATCTCGACGCTGGGTGGCATCGCCACCTTCGGGCCTGACGGCTTAGTAGCCGGCCCTGTGATCGCGGCGCTGTTTCTGGCAGCGTGGTCGGTGTTTCCCGCCGTTACGGGCGAACGAAATTACCGGGGCGGCAACATAGATGGAGATCAAAGCTGACGACCGTCTCGCAAGTTGGGCCGGGAACGATCAAATGACGTCGAACTCCAATCACTCCCCTTTGCCAGTCGAAGACCGTCAACGCGCTGGTGCGCTTTGACTTCATCCTGGCCAATCTCTGGCCGATTTTGCGCTCCATCTGAGCTCGAAGAGGGCCGCCGGTTTGGATGCCTTTGACAGAGAGGGGCGTCGGCTCTCGAGCCATCACGAGGGATGAAGACGGGTCTGCAAAGCCGTGACATGTGTTCTGGTGTGCCACAAGTCCGCTACTCAACGGCATCGGTGGGGTCTATTGTCAGGATTGCGACGTCGCGGTCCTCCACACCGGCGACGCAAGGCCGGCGGAGTGTCAAATCCTTGAGCCGCACGAGCTTGCCAAACGTTTCTGGCGGATCTCAACACAGATGACATGGATGGCTCTGCAACACCGTCAACGGTGGCGGTGTCCAATGGCAGGTATCAATCCAAGCGAACCCAGCTCCTCTGGATGAGGGCTTGGCGACGGCCGCGGGTGATCTACATACGATGGTCTGATTCTTCAGACCAGGTCACAAAATCCATCCTACTTGCTGCTTTGCAGAAAATACTCAAGAATACAGGTCAACGCACCGGGGCGGCAATGTTCTTGAATATTACTAGATAAAAAAACTCGACTACTTCCCGGGTTTGGTCGAAATGAATACATTCTGTTCCATTAGTTACTTAAGCTCTTGCTACAATGTTGCGGGGCATTGCCGGCGATGCATCATCACTGATCACCAGATCCTGCGCGCGCTCAAGGGTGAGTGAGACGATCACTTCCACCCGGAAAAGCAAGTCGAATAGAGAACAGTAATTCTGCCGCGAGCGGAAAAGGGGGCGATTGATGACAGACATAAAACCACATGAACCGGACGATCCTGGCCGTCGCGAGATGCTTGCATTCGGCCTTGGCGCGACAGCGATGCTCCCAAGCTGGCCAGCCACAGTCTAATCAACCACAGCCCAATCAACCACAGCCCAAGGCCCAACCTCCGAAAGGAACCAAACCATGGCCACGATCACCACACAGGACGGCGTCGAGATTTTTTACAAGGACTGGGGTCCGAAAACCGCCCAGCCCATCATGTTCCACCATGGCTGGCCGCTGTGCTCGGACGATTGGGACACGCAGATGCTGTTCTTCCTCCAGAACGGCTATCGCGTCGTTGCCCACGACCGCCGCGGGCACGGGCGCTCGGCACAGGTGAGCGAGGGTCATGACATGGACCATTATGCCGCTGACGCAGCGGCGGTGGTTGAGCATCTCGACCTCAGGAACGTCGTGCATATCGGCCATTCTACCGGCGGCGGCGAGGCGACACACTACGTTGCAAAGCATGGACAGCCGCAAAGTCGCGTCGCCAAGCTGATTATCATTGGTGCGGTTCCGCCGATCATGGTGAAGACAGCGTCCAACCCGGGCGGCCTGCCGATCGAGGTGTTCGACGGGCTGCGCAAGGCGCTCGCCGACAACCGTTCCAAATTCTACGTCGATTTACCGTCAGGTCCCTTCTACAGCTTCAACCGGCCCGGCGCGCAGCCGATTCAGGCCGTTATCGACAATTGGTGGCGACAGGGCATGATGGGCGGCGCCAAGGCCCATTATGATGGCATCAAGGCATTTTCCGAGACCGATTTCACGGAAGACCTGAAGATCATCACGGTGCCGACATTGGTCATGCATGGCGACGACGACCAGATCGTACCGATCGCGGATTCCGCGCCCCTGTCGGCGAAGCTGCTGAAGAACAGCACGCTGAAGGTCTACGAGAGGTTCCCGCACGGCATGTGCACCACACATGCCGATGTGGTGAACCCGGATCTCCTCGCGTTCGTGAAGGGCTGACTCACCAGAAGCCGGCATCCCCAGCGCCGGCTCATGGCCCTCGTTCCAAATGGAGGCACGTTCCTAAAAATCGTCGTTATCGGCGGCAGCGGACTGATTGGGTCGCGCCCCGTCACTCTCCTGCGCGAAGCGGGTCACGAAGTGGTCGCCGCCTCGCCCAGCACTGGCGTCAACCCCTTCACCGGCGAAGGGCTCTCGGAAGCCCTCGCCGGTGCTCAGGTGGTGGTCGATGTGCGTGAGCGGCGGTGTCGTAATGCTGTTCGATATAGCCAATATCTTAAAAAGAACCTCGGCGAATTCGCTGCGAAAGTGCAAACATCGCGGGTAGAAGACGTGCGGAGTTTGATTGTTCGTAGAAGTTCCGGCGAGAAGTCCAGGCGAATACTGGGGTGGCATCCTCGCGCTCCGGAAAAAACGATCATCGAAACAGCCCGAAGTCTATTTCGGGCACGGCGTCGTAAGCTCGCAATAACGTCCGGACGAGAAACTTTTTGATGGCCTGGTTGCCGAAGTTTGTACGGTGCCAAAAGCCGTTGTCGTTATACGTTTCATTGAACGATCACGCGGGTTTTCATCCCGCAGACTAAAATTCCAGGGATTGCTGCGCCGGCTGCGGCTCAAGTCGGACGCCTTCCAGCTCCAGCATCCTGAGTTTGGAATTCGATCCGCCCGGCGCCGAAAATCCGCCAATCCTGCCACCTGCGGCAAGTACGCGGTGGCACGGGATAATGAGGGCAACCGGGTTCTTTGCCATCGCCTGACCCACGTCCCTCGCCGCTTCCGGGCCTGCGCCAAGTTCCCTCGCCAACGCGCCATAGGTGGTCGTTCGGCCCCAGCCGACGCGGCGGGCAGCGGCATAGATGCACTTGAAGAATGCATCCTGACCCTCAAGGTCGAGCTTTACGCCTGAAAAATCTGTTTCTTTGCCGTCGAAGTAACGCTTTACCGCAGCGACCGCCTCTGCAACCTCAGGCGTCGGTGTACCTGGTTCGGCTGCCGGAAGGCGACGCAACAGAAGCCGCTCCGTCGCATCCGCGGCACTTGTCGGCAGTTGAAAACGTGCAATGCCGATCTCGTTCCAAGCAATTCCGCAAAAACCGCCAGCCGTCTCGAAGATTAGATATTGATGCGCTTTCTCAGCCATGACATCGCCTCTGTGCTTCACTCGCCCCTAAAATCGTGCGGCCGGACGATGAGTTCAACCCGTTTCTTGCAACAGTTTACCCATTTCGCACGGGCCTTGGCCAAGGTTAAATGTTCTAATTTTGTTCGTGCGCTTTAGCACCTTCGGTGGATCTGGAACTGCATGAGAAAATGGAGGCGACTGCGATGCCTGCGAATGGTCATGCCAGCACCGAACAATTCGAACTTCCTTCGCCCATTCGGGAGCCGGCGAGAGCGAAGCATATCGGCGAGCGTCACCGATGGGATGGCGGAGTAAGGGCGGTGTACTTGCTTCAAACGAAGAGCACTAGCTGACGCCTTGCACATGCCCGCCGGGTTCGCATAAAGCTCTTTCAAGCAAAATTTTCGGGAGTGCGCAGCGTGGATATTTCCGAGATCATCATTCCGGGCGACACACCCGGCATCGAGTGGCGTCTGCCGGTTTTTCGGTTCAAGGGCAACGACCCGGCCGCACCTAAGGTTTATATCCAGGCGGCACTCCATGCCGACGAACTTCCGGGCACAGCACTTCTGCATTTTCTCTGCAGGATGCTGCGCGATGCAGAAACTGCCGACAAGATTGCGGGCGACATCACGATCGTACCCCAGGCCAATCCGATTGGTGCGGCACAGTCGCATTTCGGCGCACTTCAGGGCCGTTTCGATCTCGGTTCGCGGATAAATTTCAATCGGGACTTTCCGCTGATTTCGCTGCGCGACCGCGACAACCTGACCGACGATCTCGATCGTTATCCGGCAATCGACCGGCTGAAGCGGCAGTTGATGCATATGGCGCTTGGCGCCGATCTCGTGCTCGATCTGCATTGCGACGACGAATCCCTCCAATACGCCTATATCGATGAGGCCTACTGGCCGGATGCGAGCGACCTTGCCGCCGCCTTGGCGATGGACGCAGTGCTCCTTTCCGATGGCGAAAGCACGGCTTTCGAGGAGGCGATCAGCTTTGCCTGGAAATATGAAGTGCCTGGCGAAAAGCGCACCCGTCTGCCCGGCAAGCTTTCCGTCACCTTGGAACTTCGCGGCATACGCGATGTCTATCCGGATATGGCCAAAGCGGATGCAGAAGGGCTGTGGCGCTTCCTCACTGCACGCGAGATCATCAAAGCCGAGGGTGTCTTGCCAGGCAAGTTCGCCGGTCCGGCCGTGCCGCTCGACAATGTCGAGATGATCCGTTCGCCGGCGTCCGGCACGGTCCTCTTTCATCGAAGCATCGGTGAAGTGGTAGCTGAAGGCGATCTGCTGGCCACGATCCTCACGCGTCCCGGCCTGGCGGACGGCAGCATGCAAATTCGCGCGCCGCAAGCCGGCCTCGTGCTGACCCGCGTTTCCGACCGACTGGTACGCCGGCGCGCGACCCTGATGAAGATCGCCTGCAGCCAGCCCAGCAGCGTGGCGCGCAAAGCCGGAACCCTCGAGGATTGAGAATGACTGCCATCATTTACGGTATCAAGAACTGCGACACGATGAAGAAGGCGCGCGCCTGGTTGAAAGAGCATGGCGTTGCCTATGATTTCCACGACTACAAGGCCGTGGGTATCGATCGCGCTCATCTGGAGCAATGGGTTGACCGAGCCGGATGGGAAACGGTGCTCAACCGCGCCGGAACGACCTTCCGCAAACTACCCGACTCCAGCCGCCAAAACCTCACGCGGGAAAAGGCCATCGCCCTGATGCTCGATCAGCCGTCGATGATCAAGCGGCCGGTTCTGGAAGCAGGCGGCAAGCTGCTGGTCGGCTTCAAGCCTGAGAGCTACGCGGCGGAATTCGAAAGATAAGATGTCCAAGTCGACGCGCGCCACGCAGGTTCTTGCCAAATCCGGTGTCCGTTTCACGGTGCATGGCTACGACTATGATCCGAATGCCGAACGTGTCGGTCTCCAAGCTGCCGAAGCGCTCGGCGAGGAGCCGCATCGCGTGCTGAAAACGCTGATGGCGGAAGTGGACGGTAAGCCAGTCTGTGTCGTCGTGCCCTCCGATCGAGAAGTCAGCATGAAAAAACTTGCCAGCGCTTTCGGCGGAAAATCGGCAAACATGATGAAGCCTGCAGATGCAGAGCGAATGACCGGATATCATGTCGGGGGCATCAGCCCGTTCGGTCAGAAAAAGCCGGTTCCGACGGCGCTGGAGGAGGCCACGCTCAGTGAGCCTCTGGTTTACATGAACGGCGGTCAACGCGGCCTGCAGGTGCGCCTTGCGCCGAAGGAGGCGCTCAAGATGCTGAATGCCAAAGCCGCCTCGCTCATCGCTTAGGCGGAAAATCGCGCCAGTAGATTGACGAGCGCCGTGGCGGATGGTTCGTCAAGCTTCGAGCCGACGTGGGTCTCGATCGCCCTGGAATAGACCGTCCACATGCGTTCGCGAAGCGCCCGGCCGGCCTGGGTAATGACAACCCATCGGCCGCGCCCGTCTTCGGCAAGCGTCTCGCGGCTGACGAGCTCCTCGCGCTCGAGCCGGTCGATCAATCGCGAGAGATTGTATTGTGCCAGCAGCGTCCGCTCTTCGATTTCGAAGGGGCGCAGTCTGCCTTCCTCCGCGCGCGCCAACTCCCAGAGTACATCATACCATCCAAGCGGCGGCAGGCCGGCCTTCTTGAGATCGCTCTCGATGGCCCGCAGCAAGCGCTGCTGAGCGTGCATGATGGCGATCCACGCTTGCGTGACTGTCTCGGTTCGAGGTTTTTGGCCCATATAGATGCAATTACATTTACCTTGACGAACGAGCAAGGAAAATTATATGCAATTACATATACCATTGGAGACTCACGCACATGAACACCGGTCAATCCAGGTCCAAGCAGAAGCTTTCCCTCATCTCGCACCACCTGTGCCCTTATGTTCAGCGCGCTGCGATTGCCCTTGGTGAGAAGGGCGTGCCCTACGAGCGCATTTTCATCGATCTCGATGACAAGCCTGACTGGTTTTTGAAGATTTCTCCGCTCGGCAAGGTTCCGCTTCTGCTGATCGAGGCAGACGGGCGGCAGATCAACCTCTTCGAGAGCGCGGCAATATGCGAATACATCGACGAAACGCAACCCGGGCCGAGGCTTCATCCGCAAGATGCCCTGACACGGGCCCGCCATCGCGGATGGATGGAGTTCGGCTCGTCCATCCTGGCCGATCTGTGGATATACGAAACGACGAGCGACCCGCGGGTGCTGGCGACCAAACGAACGGTCCTTGCATCGAAATTCCTTGTCATCGAAACCGAACTTTCCGGCGGACCACATTTCGGCGGCACGAGCTTCAGCCTCGTGGATGCCGTATTTGCACCGATCTTCCGATATTTCGATGTCTTCGACACAATCAGCGACAGCCGCATCTTCGATGGCCTGGAAAAGGTGCAGCGCTGGAGAAGCACGCTTGCCCAGCGGCGAAGTGTCAGGCAAGCCGCCGCTACCGATTATCACGAGCGTCTCATCGCGTTCCTTGAGAAACATCGCTCAGCATTGCTTGAACAGGCGGCTGCCTAAGATCGTGCGTTGTATTGCCGCTTTGCAATTTCACGCCGGCGAGCTTCATTTTCGCCGTAAAGGGGTCTAAGTCTGGCATCTTCAGAGAGCAGATTTCAAGAGGTAGCCGGCCATGACGTTCATGCCCCAGAGTCAGAATTCCGTCGATCCGATCAAGCTGGAAAAGCTCGCCGAGGTCGCCGTCAGGGTCGGCCTGCAGCTACAAAGGGGTCAGGATCTGGTGATGACCGCGCCGATTGTCGCAATGCCTTTGGTACGATTGATCACCAATCACGCCTACATGGCGGGCGCCGGGCTTGTTACGACTTTCTACTCCGATGAAGAGACCACGCTTGCCCGCTATCAATACGGCAGCGACGAAAGCTTCGACAGAGCCTCAGGCTGGCTCTACGAAGGCATGGCAAAGGCATTTCAAAACGGTGCGGCACGTCTTGCAATTGCCGGCGACAATCCAATGCTCCTTTCCGAACAGGATTCCGGCAAGGTCAGCCGCGCAAACCGGGCGAACTCCGCTGCCTACAAACCAGCGCTTGAAAAGATCTCGAACTTCGACATCAACTGGAACATCGTTGCCTATCCCAATCCGTCTTGGGCGAAGGTCGTGTTTCCAGACGATCCAGAGCCAATCGCGGTCGCGAAACTGGCAAAGGCAATCTTTGCCGCCTCTCGCGTCGATCTCGACGATCCGGTCGCAGCCTGGATCGAGCACAATACGAACCTTGCCGCCCGCTCATCCTGGCTGAACGGTCAGCGCTTCGCAGCACTGCATTTCCAGGGTCCAGGCACCGACCTGACCGTTGGGCTTGCCGACGGTCATGAGTGGCATGGCGGTGCCTCCGTCGCCAAGAACGGCGTGACCTGCAACCCGAATATCCCAACGGAGGAGGTCTTCACGACACCGCACGCGCTGCGCGTGGAAGGCCATGTCTCAAGCACAAAGCCGCTGTCGCACCAGGGCACACTGATAGACAACATCCAGGTTCGTTTCGAAGAGGGCCGGATCGTCGAGGCCAAGGCTTCGCGCGGCGCAGAGGTATTGAACAAGGTGCTCGACACCGACGACGGCGCGCGCCGCCTCGGCGAAGTTGCGCTCGTGCCGCACTCGTCACCGATTTCGGCAAGCGGCATCCTTTTCTACAATACGCTTTTTGACGAAAACGCCTCGTGCCATATCGCGCTCGGACAATGCTACTCGAAGTGCTTCCTCGACGGCGCAAAGCTCAGCCAGGACCAGATCAAGGCCCAGGGCGGAAATAGCAGCCTTATCCATATCGACTGGATGATCGGTTCCGACAAAGTCGATATCGATGGCATCAAGCCGGACGGTTCGCGGGTTGCGGTGATGCGGCAGGGAGAATGGGCCTGACGGGTGCCATCGCTCGCTGGCTGATCCACACGCTCGCCAGTACGAGCAGGAAACCGAAGAGCTGCACGGGCGTCAAGCTTTGGCCAAGCGCAAGCCAACCGAGACACGTCGCCACAAGCGGGCTCAAGAAACCGAGCGAGGCCGCCGCCGCTGGCTCGATCTTCGACAGGCCGCGCAGCCATAGGACATAGGTGAAGGCCGCGCCGATCAGTCCGAGATAGGCCATGCCCAGCACATTGGCCGTTGTCGGCACAGGAAGAGCCGGCTCGAAAATCAGCGCAACTGGCACGAGCAAGAGCCCACCCGCCGTCAGTTGCCATGCGGTGAAGGTCAAGTTCGATACCGGCGGCGTCCACCGGCGCGTCAGCACCGTGCCGAAAGCCATTGATACGGCGCCTGCAAGACCGGCGGCAATGCCAATCGGATCGAGCGCAGCCTTGGGTGTCAACACCAACAGGGCGACGCCAGCCATTCCGGCCAGACCGGCAACGACGGCAAGAAGCTTGATCGGTTTGCCAAGAAGGAGGCGCGACAGCGCGATAACGATCAGCGGCTGAATAGCCCCGACCGTCGCGGCGACGCCGCCTGGAAGCCGGTAGGCCGAAACGAAAAGCATTGCCCAGAAGAACGAAAAATTCAGCGCGCCGAGGATAAAGACCCTGCCCCACCAGATACCAACCGGCAAGCGACGGATGGTGGCGAGCAAGACAAGACCGGCAGGCAAGGCGCGCAGCATCGCAACAGTCAGCGGATAGCCTGCAGGCAGGAACGCGGTCGTCACGAAGTAGGTGCTGCCCCAGATGGCGGGCGCGACGGCTGTCACCAGGACATCGCCTATATAGGTGCTGTTTTTCTTCATATCAAGAATCTCTATTTCAAGATAAAACCAGCATATCGCTATTTATCTTGACGTCAAGACATATCGTGCTATCCTTTGTTTGTCGAAGGATGAGCAAGCAATGGACCGCGTAGATAAAATCCTGTCCCAATGGCAACGTGAGCGGCCGGACCTTAATGTGGAAGCCATGGGTATCCTGGGGCGCCTGAAACGGTTGTCGACACATCTCGGACGCGAGGTAGAGCAAGTCCTGCTTCAGCACGGGCTCTCGTCATCCGCCTTCGACGTGCTGGCAACGCTTCGGCGCTCCGGAAAACCCTATCGCCTCTCGCCTGGCGATCTTCTTGCGATGACGATGGTGAGCTCCGGTACCATGACCAATCGCATCGACCAGCTCGAGAAATCAGGCTTCGTCGAACGCGTGCTCAATCCCGACGACCGGCGAAGCGTGCTGATTGCATTGACGGAGAACGGTTTTGCGGCCGTCGAGACCGCGGTCGGTGCCCATGTGGCCAATCAGCAGCGGCTTATCGAAGGCCTCAGCGATAAAGATAAGGCAGCGCTCGATGCGCTGCTGCGCAAGTTCCTCGCGAAGTTCGAATAGTCATATCGCGCTCAGCGCCTTGCGCACGCGATCAAGATGAGCTTGGCGTTTGGTGGCCGTCGCGCGGTCCATGTCATGCAGGCTGAGCATTCGAAAATTGAGGCCCTTGGAGCAGAAGTTTGCAATGCCACGCTTCAGTAGCCGCCGCACAGGATCGCCCATGTAGAGATGAACCAGCCACCAGGGCGAGCCCGTCGTCGTCAGAGCCCAAAGCAGCTTGATATTCGTCAGCTGCGGAACGATCCGTCCGCCGGCCGTATCATGCGAGAAGGCAACACCGGGCGCAAAGACCCGATCGAAGAATCCTTTGAGGATCGCCGGAAAATTGAACCACCATTGCGGAAAGACGAGGATCAATCCATCGGCCGCCTTCAACCGCTCCACAATCCTTGAGACACCGGAAGTGTCGTAGGGGATGTCGAAGTAGCCGCCGCGCTCGGTCTTCGTGAGGCGAGGGTCGAAATCCTCGGCGTAGAGATCGAGCAGATCGACCGAATGACCAGCTTCTACCAAAGCTTCACGCGCTGTCTTTGCAACAGAGGCGGCAAAACTCTCGTTGAGCGGGTGGGCGAGTACCAGCAGGATACGCATCACTCCCTCCTAAAACAGGCTACCCTGCTTCGGCGGCATCGTCGGCTCTTCCGGCTTCGGCGAGCGTTTCCTTGGCGGAGCACCGCCTTCGGTGGTCACTGCACCTACGCGGCCGTCGGCAAACTCGAGCGAAATGCCCACGCCAGGCGAAAGCGCCGCGGCCTGCGATACTGGCCGGTTCTCATCGTCGCGAATGACTGCATAACCGCGCTTCAGGACGTTCTTGTAGGACAGCGACTGCAACACGCGGTCCTGCGCCGAAAGCTCGCCCCTTGACCGTGTCAACTGATGGCGGACAGCAGTATCGGCGTGACGGGACAGGTTTGTCAGATGCTCACGCATGCGTGCCGTCTGCGTCTTCAGCCGCATCGGCAAGGATGCAAAGACGGCATCGGCCCTCAAGACGCGGGACTTGGAGCGATCGATCAGTCGCTCCACCGTGCGCTCGGCCCGCGTCATCCGCTCGGCCAGCATCTGGCGGCGCTCGACAATGCGATTGGAAAGAACGTCCGGCCTCAGATGCGATGCTGTGCGCTCGAAGCTCCGGCGCTTGTTGATGGTGTTGAGCTCAAGTCCGCGGCCAAGGCCTGCGGCCGCTTCATCAAAGCGCCGGCGCGGCAGTGCCAGCAACTGATCGAGCGACGGCAGCGCTCGCATCAATGCCCGAACGGACTGCCGCCTGTGATCCATCTGCCGGTTCGTGCAGCCTTGCAGTCGCGCCGAAAGCGCCGAAACCTGGGCGTCCAGTTCGGCTTTGACGGGAACGGCCATTTCCGCAGCCCCTGTGGGCGTCGGCGCACGAACATCGGCTGCATAGTCGATCAAAGTCCAGTCCGTTTCGTGGCCAACCGCCGAGATGAGCGGGATTTCACTTTCAGCGGCGGCGCGCACGACAATCTCGTCATTGAAACTCCAGAGATCTTCGAGGCTGCCGCCACCACGCGCGACAATCAGCACATCGGGCCTTGGCACTTCGCCGCCCGGCTGGAAGCCATTGAAACCGCGGATCGCATTGGCCACCTCCTCGCCGGAACCATCGCCCTGCACCTTGACGGGCCAGACGATGACATGGACTGGAAAACGATCTGAAATGCGATGCAGGATATCGCGAATAACGGCGCCCGTTGGCGACGTGACGACGCCGATGATCCTCGGCATGAACGGCAGCCGCCTCTTTCGCGCCGCGTCGAAAAGTCCCTCAGCACCAAGCTTTCGCTTGCGCTCCTCGATCAACGCCATCAGCGCGCCGGCACCCGCGGGCTCCAGCGTTTCAATGACGATCTGGTACTTCGACGAGCCAGGAAAGGTCGTCACCTTGCCGGTGGCGATCACCTCCATGCCTTCTTCCGGCCGGAATTTTAGCCGCGAGAACGTGCCTTTCCAGATGACGGCGTCGATACGCGCACGATCGTCCTTCAGGGAGAAATAAGCATGCCCTGATGAATGCGGGCCGCGATAGCCGGAAATTTCGCCGCGCACCCGGACCTGGTCGAAGGCGGTTTCGACCGTGCGCTTGATCGATCCCGAAAGTTCGGAGACCGAATATTCAGTCAGGTTGGTGGGCGAATCGGTGTCGAAGACATTGCTCATCCTTTCTTTCTAGCGAAAGCGGAGGGAAAGATCAGCATAGCTTCGGGTCAGCGCTCACTTTTCCGGTTTGAAGAGAAAGAACTGCACGCCAACGCCCGCAGCCTTAGGAAGCGGCTGGAGGTAGGACGGCACATTGCCCTTCGCCAATTGAGAATAAAGACCCTCCGGCTTCAGTTTTGCGAACTGCATCGTCGGATAATCGTCGGGACAGAAAGCCAAAACACGAACGTCGGCCCCCCTCAGGAAGGCCTTTGCATCCTTCGGTTCGGAGAGGCCGATATGCATTTCGGTCAGCATACCCCGGGGATTGCGATGGTAAGGTGCAGTCAGAACACGGTGGCTCGTAAAGCGGAGGATCGACACCCCGAGTTCAGATGAGGCCGCCACCATGCCGACAGGCATCGCCTTCAGCGGCGCAAGCGCCTCTCTTGAGGTGCATGAAGGCTTGTTTTCCTCGTCTTTTTCTTTCTTCTTGTCTTGCTCCGTCTGCCCTTGCAGCTCGATGAAAGCCCCAGCAACGGCCCAGACAGCAGGTACGCTGGCGAGAACCAGCATGATGTAGCAGGAAGCGACAGCGACGTTTTCGCGATCGCTGTTCGATATACGGCGGATGTCGATAATCAGCAGCGCGAGTGGCAGGATAGCGATCAGGTTTGCAAAGGGTACGCCGCGCACCTGCATGAGACCGATCGCCCAGCAGAGGACGAGCAGGAAAAGCAGAATGGCGTGAATGCGCACTCTGTCGCGATAGAGGATCCGGAATGCACTGACAGCAATACCCAAAAGGCCGGATGCGTAAAAGGCACCGATCCCAAAAGGCTCGTCGCGGATCATGTCGAGAATGGAACGCGCTTCTGAAATGTTGTTCAGCCACAACTCAACGAGCATGGGATCGAGATCGTCAAGCGGATTATGCAGGCATTGGGGCGCAATCACGATGGCCGAAGCTGAAACAGCGATGCCGATGGCACCGAGTGCAGCGAAGCGTCCCATCCTCGACGCACGGCTTGCGAAAACAGCAGCAACGGCAAGCATCCCACCGCCGATCGCCGCGAGGCTGTAAAAGCCAAGCGAAAAATTATCGCAGGTTACGGTCGAATATAGGCGGGGCGGCATGGTCAAGAAGAACAGGATACTGACGGCCAGCGTCAGCGTCAGTGCGAATGCTTTGGCAGCGTTCTGAAAGGCTGCCCCCACCCAGGCCCAATGAAGTGCGACGACAAGACAGACCGATGCGACAAACGGTGTGGTCTCGACCCCAATGGCCATCGCCAGTGCCGCCATCAAGCCTGCAACGATATAGCTTCGGGCCCGATGCTCCTCATCGAGAAGCATTGCCGTCATCATCGCGACGAGCCCGATCTGCACATTGTGATGATCGATCGCACCCGGAACGAAACGGTTGCTGGTCCATACGCCCAGTGCGGTCATCGCCAGAGAGATGTGCATGGCAGGCACGCCGCCGACGCGGCGGCCCGCGATCGCCATCGCAAGCATGAGAGGGATAACGAGTGAAACGGGCCAGAGCGCGAGCGCCACGGCCTCGGCCTGCTCGCTCGCCAGAAACAAGCCGAAGAACTTGATGAGCCCGGCGATCGGCAAATCGATCAGCCTCGACCAGTGCATCAGCGTGCCATCAACGCCCAGCCGGTATTGCGTCAAATCGAACCAGCTCTGCCCGGAAAGAAAATCCCTTACTTCGACGAGCCGCATACCGTCGTCATTGTCTGCACCGACGTAGTCTTTCGTCCCGATCAGCTTCACCGGCAAAATGCCCGCGATCAGCACCGCGCTATAAAGCAAAACGGACGGGCGCAGACGCGTAAGAAGCATGCGCATAGTGGCAAGCGATACGGTGGGCGGCGAAGATTTAGAAGCTGAAGTGCCAGTCATTCCTGCGACGTTCGCCATTCCTGCTGTCCCGTCCTGAGCTGCGCAAACTTTAGCTTTTGCAGATCAAGAAAGTGTAAAGCGTCCGACCGGCTGCTGATTCTTCCCGCATTATAGGGTCTTATTAACGCTGCGTGTTTTAGACTGCGAGCCAATTGTCAATGGCGAGTGGCATCATGACACGATCGCAGATCAAAACCCCAAACGTCGCCGTGCTGCTTCCGTGCTACAACGAAGCGGCCACGATCGGTGCAGTCGTCCGCGGATTCAAGGCGGCACTGCCGCAAGCGCAGATTCATGTCTACGACAACAATTCGACTGACGGCACCGCGCTCCATGCGATGCTGGCCGGCGCCGCTGTCGTGCGCGAACGGCGCCAGGGCAAGGGCCATGTCGTGCGCCGCATGTTCGCCGATATCGACGCCGACATCTATCTGATGGCCGATGGCGACGGCACTTATGCGCCGGAAGACGGCGAAGAGTTGATCCGCACGCTGCTGACCGAGCGCGCCGACATGGTAGTCGGAACGCGGCGCGGGGTTCACTCCGACGCCGGGCGCAACGGACATGCTCTCGGCAACCGCATCTTCAACATCCTCTACCGCACGATCTTCGGTCAGGACTTCACCGATATTTTCTCAGGCTACCGCGCCTTTTCGCGCCGTTTCGTCAAGAGCTTCCCGGCCGTTTCCGCCGGCTTCGAGATCGAGACCGAAATGTCCGTCCACGCCTCTCGGCTCAAGCTGCCGGTCGCCGAGCTGGAACTCGATTACGGCCGTCGCCCGGAAGGTTCGCACTCGAAGCTCTCGACCTTGAAGGACGGCGGCAAGATTCTCTGGATGTTTGCCATGCTGATGAAGGAAACGCGGCCCTTTGCCTTCTTCGGCCTCATCAGCGCTTTCTTCATGCTGTCGAGCATGGCTTTCATGGCGCCTGTGCTGGCGGAATATTTCGAGACCGGCCTTGTCAACCGCATGCCGACATGGGTTCTGTCCATGGCGCTGATGATGATCTCCTTCATGGTCTTCACCGCGGGTCTGATCCTTGATTCCGTCGCACGCTCGCGTGCCGAGCAGCTTCGCATTCACTACCTCAGCGTCGGCGCGCCGAGCCAGGGTTTGATGCCGGAAAAGCTCATGGAAACAGCGCAAGGTGCCAGGACCACGCGTATCGCATAGCTGCTTCCGCTCAAAGGTGACGCCCTTTTCATGAACAGAGAGACCACAAACCGCATTCGTTTCGTGCTGGAAGACATCCTGCCGCCGTTTGTCCGTGATTCCTTTGCGTTTCGCTGGGCTGCGCGGCGCGTCTGGGGAGACCATATCACGCACCTGGCGAAATTTCGCGAGCGAGCACCGTTTCTTTCGGCAGAGGAATATGCCGAGCTTTACCGCAATCATCCGCGAGTTCACGAAGGCACCGACAATTCTGCGGCCTGCATCAGCCGCATCCTCGGATCGATCGCGGGAGAGAGCGTCTGCGACATCGGCTGCGGCACGGGAGCGCTGCTCCGCAGCATCCAGTCAGCGCATCCTGGGCTCAAGCGCCTTACAGGCGTCGACTTTGTCATTGAAGACGCATCACGGCTGCCTGGCATCGAATATGTCGCAGCCAAGGTCGAAAACCTCCCCTTTGCCGACGCCGAATTCGACACGGTCATCTGCACGCACGTGATCGAGCATATTCTCGACTACCGGCAAGCGATTGCCGAACTGCGCCGGATTGCAAAACGCCGCCTGATTATCGTTGTGCCGAGGGAACGCGAATATCGCTACACGTTCAATCCGCACTTCAATTTCTTCCCTTATACGCACTCCTTCCTCAGAGCTGTCCACCCGGTGCCTCCAGCCTTTGTCTGCGAGGACATCGGTCGCGACATCTTCTATTCGGAAGAGAGAGGTGGAGGGAATTGAAGGACGGTTCGATGCTTTCCACTTTCTCGACCGCAACATGGATTGGGCTTGTCGGCACGCCGTTGCTGATTGCCTCGGGCCAGGTGCTGTTCAAGCTGGCGAGCGCGGCAACAGGCGAGTTCAGCGTCCGCAACGTTCTTGTGCTGCTTCTCAACCCCGTGTTGCTTGCAGCGCTGCTCCTTTACGGCCTCGGAACGATTATCTGGATTTATGTCCTGAAAGCCGTCCCGCTGACGATTGCCTACTCGTTTATGGGATTGACCTTCTGCTTCGTGCCATTGCTGGCGCAGCTCTTTCTTGGGGAAGCCCTCACTGTTCGCTACGCCATTGGCGCGGCTTTCATTATTGCCGGCATGCTCGCGATCAATGGCTGACGCCCCTCTCAATCGAAGCGGGTCGCTTCTGCGCTTTGCCGCAATGTCGCTATTGGGATCGGCAACCGAAACGCTGCTCTTCCATTTGCTGCTGAAGGTGATGCAAGGCCCGCTCCTGACGCGGGCAGTTAGCCTTGCTGCAGTCCTTGGCATTATGCTCGCGATGCTGCGATGCATCGATCTGACGGCAGCCGGCCGCCTGTCGGTCGGCCGCGCCGGTATCGTCGCCATCCTGTTGACTTCGGCGATCTTGAACTATGGTCTCTACGCCGCCCTCATAACAGGTTTGCCGTCCCTGCAGCCGTTGGCGGCGACGGTTCTCGCCTCCCTCTCTGCATTGTGCTTTGCAATCTTCGGCTACAGCCGGTTCGCATTTCGTGAATAATCAAACAGGCTCCCAGCCGTCCTTCTCGCTCGCCCGGTAAATCGCGTCGATCACCTTTTGGTTCAGCTTCGAGCTTTCGAGCGTGACGACCTCTTCCTTCTCGCCCCTGGCTGCGCGGGCGAAAGCTTCTGCTTCACATTTGTACTGGCGGCTGTCCTGGAAGCGGAAGATGGTCGACTCGTCGTGGCTCCGGTTGGCGAGCTCCAGTTCCTCCGGCCCCCAGCGGTCGGCATTGAAGGGCGATTTTACCTCGATGTAACCTTCCGTGCCATGGAACACCATGACCTGGCGGTTTGCCATCTGGGTCGAGATGTAGAAGCTCAGCTCGAAATCGCCGAAATCGGCCTTGACGCTCGAATAGATATCGGTGCCGAATTCCTTGTCACGTTCGGTGACGGCCTGGATGCGCAGTGGTTCCTTGCCTGTCGAAAAGCGCGTGCTGATCGTCGGATAGACGCCGATATCGGGTAGGCCGCCGCCGCCAAGTTCTGGAATATTGCGCATGTTGCCGGGATCGCGATTGAAATAGGTGAAGGCACCTTGGACATGGCGAAGCTTGCCGATTGCGCCATCGGCAATCAGCGAGCGGACCTTTCGCCATACCGGCGCGTAGGTCACCATATAGGCTTCGGTAATCAGGACCTTGTTGCGATCCCTAGCAGAAATGAGGCTGTCGATCTCGCCCGCATTGAGCGCGATCGGTTTTTCGCAAAGGACATGCTTGCCGGCGTCTGCCGCCTTGATGGACCATTCGACGTGCTGCGAAGTCGGCAGCGGGATGTAGACGGCGTCGATCACGTCGGAGGCGAGCATCTCCTCATAAGAGCCAAAGGCATGAGGAACTGAAAAGCGGTCAGCCATCTCGCGCGCCTTTTTCAGGTCGCGACTGGCAATCGCGGTGACGACACAGTTTTCCGCGTCCTGAATGGCAGGAACGACGAGTTCACGGCCGATCTTTGCCGTCGAAATGATACCGAAACGGAGCATGGCTTACCTCCCTGAGCTTGATTGGGTGCAACCTTATTCAGGGGTGGCGGGCGACGCAATGGCGCGCGCGCAAATCACGGAAGATTGGTTTTCCTCTGCCCCAACATGCCCTAGTTTACTCCCGGCGACCCTCTGTCGCGTATGCCCCTTCAATCAAATCAACATTTTAGGATAGCGCCATGGAAATGCGCCGGCTCGGAAAAACAGGCCTTTCAATCTCGCCTATCGTCTTCGGCGGCAATGTCTTTGCATGGACCGCCGACGAGAAAACCTCCTTTGATATCCTCGACGCATTCTTCCAAGCAGGTCTCAATACCATCGACACGGCCGACGTCTACTCATCCTGGGTGCCCGGCAACAAAGGCGGCGATTCAGAGGAGATCATCGGCAAGTGGCTAAAGAACGCCAAGGTCTCCCGCGACCAGGCTGTCATCATCACCAAGGTCGGCTCCGACATGGGCCAAGGAAAGACGCTGAAAGAGCAATATATCCTCAAGGCCGTGGAAGATTCGCTCCGCCGCCTGCAGACGGATTACATCGACCTCTACCTGTCCCACTGGCCCGACGAAAATACGCCCTATGAAGAAACGCTCGGCGCCTTCGCCAAGCTGAAGCAGCAGGGCAAAATCCGGGCGATGGGCTGTTCCAATCTCGATGCCAGCCAGCTTCAGGCATCCTTCGATGCCGCCTGGAAGGCTGGCGTTCCTCGCTACGATGTCCTGCAACCCGAATATAATCTCTATGAGCGATCGGGCTTCGAGGGCCGGCTTGCCGATCTTTGCGTGAAGGAAGACATCGGTGTCATCACCTATTTCAGCCTCGCAGCCGGCTTTCTCACCGGTAAGTACCGCAGCAAGACCGATACGGAGGGCAAGGCCCGCAAAGATCGGGTCATGAAATATCTCGATGATAAGGGAATGCGCATTCTGGCCGCACTCGACCAGATTTCCGCCGAGATGAGCGCGAAACCTGCCGAGATCTCGCTCGCCTGGCTGCTCAACAAGAAAGGCGTGACGGCACCGATCGCCAGTGCTACCAGCACATCACAGCTCGATAGCCTGGTGAAGGCGGCCAGGCTTGAGCTTTCTGAAGAAGCAATGAGACTGCTCGACGAGGCAGGCGCCTGAGGGGGACGACATGACCGTGACGATCCGCGATGCCAGACCGGGAGACGAAGCGCGCTGGCGCGAACTCTGGCAGGATTACCTCGCCTTTTATGAAGTCACGGTTAATGGCGGCATTACCAATTCAACGTGGCGCCGGGTTTTCGATCCGGCGTCAGCAATCTTCATGCGTGTTGCCGAAGTCGACGGAGAGGTTATGGGCTTCACCCTATCGCTGACGCATGAAGGCACATGGATTGACGGCAGGGACTGCTATCTCGAAGACCTGTTCGTCGACCCAGGCGCGCGCGGCAAAGGGGTCGGCCGGGCGCTCATGGATGACCTGGTTCTGCTCTGCAAGCAGAACGGCTGGTCGCGGCTTTATTGGCACACCAACGCACAGAACAAGAGGGCACGTGCGCTCTACGACAGCTATGTCGAAAGCGACGGGCACATCCGCTATCGCATCAGTTTCTGAGAGGCGGGAAGCCTTCGTAGTATTGCGCATGATCTCCCTGCCAATTCGCCATCCCAGACTTGGTGAGAGTTCCGCGCGGCCGCACGTAGCTCTGGATCGTACGCTTTGGCCGCTCATGCCACTGGATATTAAAGGCCCATAGTTTCGGGAAGAAGCAGAGAGATGCATAGGGCAGATGATCGTGGATCCACCACGCGAGCTTCTGCCAATCTTGCTCATCTCGATAAGTATCGATCATCCAGGGTACGACGATACAGGCCGTCGCCCCCATGCAGCCATCGAAATCGCGCATGTCCCAGATATGGTCCGCCGCGCTCGAGGCATTGGTCGAGCAATTGAGCTTGTTTTTGTTTCCAAACCCGTTGACGGCGGCAGAGCGGTAGCCCGAGCGGATGTGCAGCCTGCCGAACGTTGCCTGAAGCGGCTCGAGCAGTTCCTTGCAAAGCCGCCTGCCCGCCTCGATTGCAAGATCGGGATCGTCTGGAATATTTGGAATGCGATAGAAATTTGCGATCTCGGAATGGAGGAAATCGCGCAGGAAGAAATTCTTCGATAGCCGCACCCGTCCCATATCCTCGAGTGATTTCATCGACCCAGGCTTGTTCATGCGTCTCTCCTCCATCCGCTGGCCGAGCCTAGCGCGTGATCGCGCTATCGCCACCCGGAAAGTGCGGGCTCCAACGGAACAATTTCCAACGAGGTCGCTTCTGTAAGGGTTCACGACTGCGTGAGTCCAAAAACGAGAACAAGGAACGAAGAAATGGCCAAGCAAAAGTCACTTGAGGATCTCTATTACGACACCTTGAAGGACATCTACTTCACCGAGCGGCAGATTCTGCGCGCCCTGCCGAAGATGGCCCGCGCTGCTCAGTCCGCCGATCTGAAGGCCGGTTTCGAAAAGCACAAGGAAGAAACCGAAACCCATCTGGAACGTTTGCAGCAGGTGTTCGAGATTGCCGGCAAACGTGCTCAGGGCAAGACCTGCGAAGCGATTCAGGGCATCATCGCCGAAGGCGAAGAGATCATGGAAGAATTCAAGGGGACGGCCGCTGTCGACGCCGGCCTGATCTCTGCGGCGCAGGCCGTGGAGCACTACGAGATCGCCCGTTACGGCACACTGAAGACCTGGGCGCAGAACCTCGGATACAAGGACGCCGTTGCGCTGCTGGACCAGACCTTGCTGGAAGAAGAGGCAACTGACAAGTTGCTTACGAAACTCGCCGTCAGCGCCGCAAACCAGAAAGCCGCCCGCGCAGCTTGACGACAATCGACTGGAGGAGCCGGTCTTACCGGCTGCTCCAGCCTTGGTACGGCTTGTCAAGGGACCACCCGCCTCTAAATCTTCCACCGTTATGTCGAGGCCGATACGGAGCGTGCAAGATATGTCCGAACAGCAGGCAATCGAAGCAGTCGTCCATCTCTACGTCGAAGGCATGACCTTTGCCAACGAAGCGGCTTTGCGAAAGGCGTTCCATCCGCAAAGCGCGATCATCGGTCACTATGAACATGCGGTCGAATGGCTGACGCGCGACGAATTCATCGCTGCGATCACAGCCGAAGGCGCCGCTCCGCCGGGGACCCAACCCTATATGGATATAACAATGATCGATGTCGCAGGCGATGCCGCGATGGCAAAGGTGACTGACGAATTCGCCGGGATGCGCTTTACCGACTATCTATCGATGCTGAAGATCGACGGTCGATGGACGATCGTCAACAAGGTCTACTACCTGCATTCCTAGCTAGCGCAGCTTTCACAGCATGAGGCCGGCGCAACCGCCGGCCCGCAGTGCGCGACTTATGTCAGCTACGCAGCACACCGCCCGTGAACTTCATCACGCTCGCCACGATCTTCTGCGTCAGTGCCTCAAAATCCTCGTCCGTCAGCGTCCGCTCGACGGGCTGGATCTGCACTTCGATCGCAACCGACTTCTTGCCTTCCCCAAGCGATCCGCCTTCGAAGATGTCGAAGACATTGACGCCGGTGACCAGCCTGCGATCGGCACCGCTCGCAGCCTTTATGATCGCGCCGGCTTCAACCGCCTTGTCGACGACGAAGGCGAAATCGCGCTTGACGGCCTGGAATGGCGAAAGCTCCAGCGCCGGCTTGGTCCGCGTCGCCTTCTTCTTCGGCTCGGGCATCGCGTCGATATAGACTTCGAAGCCGCAGAGCGCGCCTGAGACATCGAGTGCTTCGAGTGTCGAAGGATGGAATTCGCCGAAATAGCCGAGGACGACCTTCGGGCCCATCTTGATGGTGCCGGAACGGCCTGGGTGATACCAATCCGGTCCGCCCTGTTCTATCTGGATATTGCCCATCGGCAGGCCGCAGGCCTCCATCACCGCCAGCGCGTCGGCCTTGGCGTCGAAGACGTCGACCGGCTTGCCGCCGCCCCTCGAACTGTTCGACCACATGCGGCCAGCGCCAGTGAGCGAGGCCGTGCCGCGGCGAATGCCACCGGCAGCACGACGCTGGCCTTCCGGCCGGTCATTCTCGTAGGTTCCGGAGACTTCGAAGATCGCCACATCGCCGTGGCCCTTGTCGGCGTTTCGCTGCGCAGCCATCAACAGGCCCGGCAGGAGCGAGGGGCGCATGTCGGACATTTCGGCTGCGATCGGGTTTGCAAGCTTGAGTGCCGGTGAACCGCCGCCGAAGAGCTTCGCCTGCTCTTGCGAAATGAAGGACCAGGTCACTGCCTCCAGCATGCCGCGCGAGGCGAGCGCCCGCTTGGCCATCCGCGTGCGGATCTGCAGCGTCGTCAAGATCTTGCCGTTCACCGCTGCATGGCTTTCCAAGGGCGCCGGCTTGATGTTGTCGACGCCGTGGATGCGCATGACTTCCTCAACGAGGTCGGCCTTACCGCCGATATCCGGACGCCAGGAAGGAACGGCGACCGATACGCTTTCGCCCGAACCCGTCACCACGAAGCCGAGGCGGGTCAGGATATCCTTGCTCTCCTCGGTCGAGACTTCGAGGCCGGTCAGGCGCCTGACTTCGCTGTAGGGGAAATCGACGATCTTCGGCTGATACCCCTTGTAGCCGACGACATCGGCCTTTGCCGGCGTGCCGCCGCAAAGTTCAAGAACGAGTTCGGTCGTGCGCTCCAGTCCGGGAACCATATATTCCGGATCGACACCGCGCTCGAAGCGATAGCGGGCATCGGTGATGATGCCCAGACCGCGGCCGGACTTGGCAATATTCATCGGGTCCCAGAGCGCAGATTCGATCAGCACGTCAGTCGTCTTTTCGTCGCAGCCCGAATGCTCGCCGCCCATGATGCCGCCGATCGACTCGATGCCGTCCGCATCGGCGATCACGACATTGTTGGGCCCAAGCTTGTATTCGCGCTGGTCGAGCGCCAGCACCGTCTCGCCTTCCCTCGCGCGGCGGACGGTCAGATTGCCGCTGACCTTGGCAGCGTCAAAGACGTGCATCGGCCGGCCCTGGTCGAAGGTCATGTAGTTGGTGATATCGACCAGGGCATTAATTGGACGCAGACCGATTGCCAGCAGCCGCTGCTGCATCCAGCGCGGGCTCGGGCCGTTCCTGACGCCGCGCACGAGGCGGAGCGCAAAACCAGGGCAGAGCTTTTCGTCGTCAAGTTCGAGCTTCACCCTGACAGGCGTCTCGCCCTCGACGGCAAAAGACGGCGCAGGCCGCGCCTTCAGCGTGCCGAGACCCGAAGCGGCCAAATCGCGGGCGATGCCAAAGATGCTCGTGCAGTCCGGACGGTTCGGCGTAAGATTGATCTCGATGACAGGGTCGTCGAGATGGGCATAGGCCGCATAGCTGGACCCGATTGGGGCGTCTTCGGGCAAATCGATGATTCCCTCATGATTGTCAGAAATCATGAGTTCCTTTTCGGAGCACATCATGCCGTGGCTTTCAACGCCGCGGATATTGCCGACGGAAAGCGTCACGTCGATGCCGGGAACATAGGTGCCCGATGCGGCAAATGCTCCGATGAGCCCCGCCCGGGCATTCGGCGCCCCACAGACAACCTGGATCGGAGCACCCTTGCCGGTATCGACCGAGAGAACCTTGAGGCGATCGGCCTGCGGATGTTTTTCGGCGGAGAGAACCTTGGCGATGATGAAAGGCCTGAAGGCCGCCTTGTCATCGACGTCTTCGACTTCCAGCCCGATCATCGTCAGGCGGGTGCAGATTTCATCCAGGGCGGCATCCGTTTCCAGATGATCCTTCAGCCAGGAGAGTGTGAATTTCATGGTCTCAATCCTCCCTTACACGCTCAAGCCGCCGAACAGCGTCGGCATGTCGAGCGGGCGGAAGCCATAGTGGGTCATCCAGCGAACATCGGCGTTGAAGAAATCGCGCAGGTCGGGCATGCCGTATTTCAGCATGGCGATGCGGTCGAGGCCCATCCCCCAGGCAAAGCCCTGATATTCGTCCGGGTCGAGACCGCCATAGCGCAGTACGTTCGGATGGACCATGCCACAGCCGAGGATTTCCATCCAATCCGTTCCCTCCCCGAATTTGACGATCGGGCCTGATCGATCGCATTGGATATCGACTTCAAAGGACGGTTCGGTGAACGGGAAGAAGGACGGGCGAAAGCGCATTGTCACGCTGTCGACCTCGAAGAAGGCCTTGCAGAACTCTTCGAGCACCCAGCGCATGTTGGCGACATTCGCCTTCGTGTCGATTACCAGTCCCTCGACCTGATGGAACATCGGCGAATGGGTCGCATCCGAATCCTGACGATAGGTCTTGCCGGGGATGATGATGCGGATCGGCGGCTTCTGCGCTTCCATGGTGCGCACCTGTACGGGCGAGGTGTGCGTACGCAGCACCTTGCGCTCGCCGTCCTCATCCGGTTGGAAGAAGAAGGTGTCATGCATCTCGCGGGCCGGGTGGCCTTCGGGGAAATTCAGCGCCGTGAAATTGTAATAGTCGGTCTCGACATCCGGACCTTCGGCTATCGAGAAGCCCATGTCGCCGAAGATCGCGGTGATTTCGTCGACGATTTGGCTGATCGGGTGAATGCGGCCGCGCTCGGCGGGCGAGGAGCGGACCGGCAGACTGATGTCGACCGTCTCGGCCTTCAGGCGGGCATTGACCGCCGCTTCCTTGAGCGTCGCCTTGCGAGCGGCAAGGGCATCCGCGACCTCATTCTTGAGGACGTTGATTGCAACGCCCTTGGTCTGGCGCTCTTCGGGCGACATCGTGCCGAGCGTCTTCAGGAGCTCGGAAACGGAACCCTTTTTCCCGAGGGCCGAAAGGCGCACGGCTTCGAGTGCCGGTTCGTCGTTAGCGGCAACAATTTCCGCAAGCAGCGATGATTTGAGCTGGTCGATATCTGACATCGTCAATTCTTTCCGTCCGGGATCAGGCGGGAATCGGAGGCTGGTTAAACCGGCCGGGCAAGGAGTAAAGAGAAAGAAAAACCCGCGCCAGCCCAAACCAGCGCGGGTTTCCCAAAATTCTAAAAAGCGTCAAGCTTGGGAAGCGCTGGTTAACGAACCGCGCTTTCAAACTCGTTCGTCGTACCGGCATCCTTGAGGTACTCGAGGGCCTTCTTGGAGGCTGCGACGAGCGCGCCGAATGCTTCCGGCTCATGGATCGCCATGTCGGAGAGGACCTTGCGGTCGACTTCGATGCCAGCCTTGTTCAGGCCGTCGATGAAGCGGCCGTAGGTCAGGCCGAATTCGCGGACGGCAGCATTGATGCGCTGGATCCAAAGCGCGCGGAAATTGCGCTTGTTGACCTTGCGGTCACGGTAGGCGTACTGCTTGGCGCGATCAACGGCAGCCTTGGCGGTACGGATGGTGTTCTTGCGGCGGCCGTAAAAGCCCTTTGCTGCCTTCAGAACTTTCTTGTGCTTGGCATGGGCTGTAACGCCTCTTTTTACACGTGCCATTTCATGATCTCCTTAATCTAAAGCGTTCGCGGAATAGTCCTATAGACCGTTCGGCAGGTAGTTCTTCACAACCTTGCGGCCATCGGGTTCTGCGAGAACCATCGTGCCACGTGCGTCGCGAATGAACTTGTTGGTACGCTTGATCATGCCATGGCGTTTGCCAGCAGCAGCGGCCTTGACCTTGCCGGTCGCGGTAATCTTGAACCGCTTCTTGGCGGAGGATTTCGTCTTCATCTTGGGCATTTTGCTACTCCGTTTCTATCCTCCTGCGCGCTTCTTCAAAAAAGCCCTCCTGCGATGTCCGGTCTTCCGGCCGTCGCAACAAGGTGCGGGAGCGTTTGTTGTTGATCCGCGGGCATGGCGACGAAACCGTCCCGCAAGCATTCGAAACTGCCACGGCATGCCCTGCCGGTCAGTTCGGACGCGCGCTTATACCCGCAGCGCCGCGAAAGTGCAACGGGGCAGAGGAGGATTCTTCAGTCATGCTGGATAGGCAGGATTTCGGCGAGGAAGCGGGCGAGCGAGGACAATGACCCGTTGACCTCGGGCTCAGCCATCTCGCCCTCTCACCGCCCATGAAGTGGTATCGTGATCGGGGTGCTGGTTGTTGCTCCCCTTGATCGCCGCGGCCCACTCGGCGCCGTTGTTTTCGGTCGCACCGGTATTTTCTATGCCCGTGATCTTATCGAACCATGCCACCATGTTCTCGGTGCAGGTATTGGCAAGCGGCGAGAAGGCGTGTGGATCGTCAAGCGAACCGATCATCAGGTTGGTGCGACCGTTTTCGAGGTGGTGGAAGAACAATGGGGTGCCGCAATTGGCGCAGAAGCCGCGCTCGACAAGCTCCGAGCTCTTCCACACGCTCGGCTTGCCGCGTGTCCAGGTGAGTGCATCATCGGGTGCGGCGACGAGCGCGGCAAAGATGTTGCCCGAAGCTTTCTGGCACATGCGGCAATGGCAGAGATGTGAGTTGTCGAGCATTGCGGTTGCGTGGTAGCGCACGGCACCGCACTGGCAGCCGCCGCTCACCTCCATCTCGATGCGTTTCATTTCTTCTCCTCCTTCAAGAGGCGAGTTTGGGATTAGTCTCTTTTAAGTTTTCGCCTTTTGGTCGTCCAGCCTCCCCGGAGCGGATCCAAATCTGGTGTTAGTGGGCGTAGTTTGCGAGCCCAAAAAAATGGACCCGATCACGCCTTATCGACCGTTCTGCCCACTCCTTCGGCTTCAACCGCCGGTTAAGTCGATGGCCGAAGCTGGCAGAGACTGTTGAGGTGGGTCCGCAGCCCACGAAGTTCCGGTGCAGACGCTGGTAATTTCCGCTTTTGGAAGTTGCTCAACGTGGCTTCGACGACCGATATGCGGCGCTCACGCGCGTTCGCCTTTGAGAGGCTGCGTCGGGTCCTCGGTGTCAATTCGGCCGAAACGGCTTGCCGGAAGCCCCGATTGGGGAACGGATCACCTGCTCGACAACTGTTGCGCTTCATTCTCTGGGCCTGTGAGGGGGCGAGAACTCACCTTGTCCCCGCAGTGAGCTTCCTGCGACCGCTAGTGCGCGAGCAGTTGCTCATAGGTGCCTCGTAAGCGGTCAAGGCGATCATTTTCCGGCAAAAGACGCTCCCTGGAAGTCCAGTCGGGTCCTTGGCGGTGTCCGCCAACTCATTTCCATCCGTTCGACTGCCCCACGGCGTGAACGCAGCTTCGATCCATTCAGCGATCATGATGTCGTCGTACATGTCTTTCACCTGGTTCGATGTGTCCGGGCAGCAAAATCCGACGAAGCGTGCTGATGTTGAAGACGTTAAACAGGCAAGACATCATTCCATCTCGTGAGTGAAATCAGGCCAAACGTGATGCGTTTCCGCCAGGTCGGGTCGATCTTGGCCGCCAGCTTTTTTCCAAACTATTGCGTCAACTGCAATTATGAACTGCCAAACGGGGCCGTTCTCATTGGCGGCCACCTGTCGCACCTTCGGCATGCGGATCGGGAATGGACCCGGCCAAGTTCGCAGGAGCACAACATGAAACTTTATCATCACCCTCTGTCGGGTCACTCGCATCGGGCACGTCTGTTCGTCTCGCTGCTTGGCCTGCCCCACGAGCTGGTCGAGGTGGACCTGAAGTCCGGCGCGCACAAGACGCCCGAATTTCTCAAGCTGAACCCATTCGGCCAGGTGCCGGTGCTGGAGGATGGCGACGTCGTGATCGCCGATTCCAACGCCATCCTGGTCTATCTCGCAAAGAAAGCGGCCCGTACCGATTGGCTACCCGAAGACGCCAAGGGCTCCGCCGCCGTCCAGCGCTGGCTGTCGGTTGCCGCCGGTGAAGTGGCTTATGGTCCGGCAGCGGCGCGGCTGATCACAGTCTTCGGCGCCAAATATAATCCCGAAGAGGTTATCGGCCGCGCCCATGCGCTGCTGCGCAAGCTCGAAAGCCAGCTTACCGATCACAACTGGCTCGTCGGCGACAGGCCAACGATCGCGGACGTTGCGATCTACAGCTATGTGGCCCGTGCGCCGGAAGGCAACGTCGACCTCTCCACCTACCCTGCCGTCGACGCGTTCCTTCGTCGTATCGAAGCGCTGCCAGGCTTCGTCCCCTTCGTTCAAACGCCCGTCGGCCTTGCCGCTTGAGGCCAGGGTACGGGCGTGCGGCTTGCGTGCGCCCGATCTACATTTTCGGGGAAACAGGACATGAACGAGACCTTGAAGCCCCTGCCGGTCTGGCACGAAGGCGAGACCTATATTCAGCAGAAGGTCGGCGTCGCCGAACGCATGGCGGCCATCGGCCAGCGTGTCATCCGCGATTTCATGCCAGACCAGCATCGCGACTTCTACGCTCAGCTGCCGTTCGTCGTGCTGGGCAGCGTCGACGGCCGCGGTGACGCCTGGGCAACCTTCCTTGAAGGGCACCCGGGCTTCATGTCCTCTCCATCGTCAACCGCCTTGAATATCGCGGCCACAAGAGATCCCAGCGACCCCGCAAGCGAGGGTCTGGCCGAGGGCCGGCCCATCGGCCTGCTTGGCATGGAGATGCACACAAGGCGGCGCAACCGCATGAACGGCTTCGTCTCCAATTCACCCGACGGCTTCCGCGTGGATGTCGACCAGAGCTTCGGAAACTGCCCGCGTTACATCCAGCTGCGGGATTTCGAATTCGTTCGAAATCCCGGCGGAGATTTTTCCGGCACCGTCGAAGACCTGCCCGACCTCGATAGTGCTGCACGCGCCATGATCACGGCGGCGGATGCGTTTTTCGTCGCCTCTTATGCCGATCGCGAAGATCGACGCCAGGTCGACGTGTCGCATCGCGGCGGCAAGGCCGGTTTCGTTCGCGTTGCGGGCGACGGGACACTGACGATCCCGGACTTTGACGGGAACCTCTTTTTTGCAACGCTCGGCAACATCCTGTTGAACGGCAAGGCCGGGCTTGTCTTCGTCGATTATTCCAGCGGCGACATGCTGCAGATGACCGGTGACGCCGAGGTTATCCTTAATTCACCGGAGATCGCGGCCTTTCAGGGCGCCGAACGACTGTGGACGTTCAAGGCACGTCGGATCATCCGTCGGCGGAACGCATTGGCACTGCGCTGGTCCTTCCGGGACGACGGCTGGTCTGCCAATTCGTTGATGACCGGCGATTGGGCGCAGGCGGCGGACCGGCTGCGCGCTGCGGAAGTGGCCACCCGGTGGCGCGCCCTGACCGTGACCAGGATTGTGGAAGAAAGCGCCTCCATCCGTTCGTTTCACCTTCAGCCGAGCGATGGGGCAGGTTTGCTGCCGCATGTTGCCGGCCAGCATCTGCCGATCCGCATCAGCGTTCCAGGCGTCGACAAGCCTGCTATCCGAACCTATACGCTGTCAGTGGCACCCTCGGACGGCCTTTACCGCATCAGTGTCAAGCGCGACGGTGCGGTATCGCAACATCTCCACGATCACATCCGCGTCGGCGACACGATCGAGGCGCGCTCGCCGGCCGGCAGTTTTACCGTCGACGCCCGCGCTGCCCGTCCGGCAGTGCTGCTTGCCGGCGGTGTTGGGATAACGCCCCTGCTTGCCATGTTGCGCCACGTTGTCTACGAGGGGCTGCGCAAGCAGCGCATTCGCCCGATCTTTCTTTTTCACGCGGCGCGTTCCAGGCAGGAGCGTCCGTTCGATCGGGAAATCGCCGAGCTCGTCGACGCCGCGCGAGGCGCGGTGAGGCTGATCCGGGTCTTGAGCGATGCCAATGGCGCTGAAGAAGGCGTTGACTACGACGCCATCGGGCGCATCGATATGCCGCTCCTGTCCCGCCACTTGCCGTTCGACGATTATGACTTCTACCTCTGCGGGCCGCCGCAGTTCACGCAGTCACTGTACGATGGCTTGCGCGGCTATAATATTGCTGATGCCCGCATTCACGCGGAGGCTTTCGGCCCGTCATCCCTGGAGCGAACGCTCGACGCCGGGGTGAGCCCGCCCACGCGTCGACCGCCATCCACAAAGCCGGTACCGGTCGCCTTCATGGGATCGCTGAAGGAAGCCCGCTGGACACCGGAGGCCGGCACATTGCTGGAGCTGGCGGAAGCGCGCGGCCTCAGTCCCGAATTCAGTTGCCGGGAAGGCAGTTGCGGCACATGCCGCACCAAGCTCACCAGGGGGGCAGTGACCTACATCAAGGAGCCGACGGCGGCGATTGCCGAAGGCGAAGTACTGCTGTGCTGCTCGGTCCCCGCCGCACAGGAGGGCGGTGAGGAAAACCAGATCCAGCTCGAACTCTGACGCTTCCCATTGATGCATCCGGCGCAAGAGTATCTTCCGCTTTTTCAACGTTCATCATCCGGCAGAACGGGAGCATCTTCCAAGTGACGAAGGGGACAGCCTTTCGCAATTAAACCAAGGAAATAGACATGTCTCGCATTGCCACGCCCGCCACAATCAACGATGCACCGGAAGCTTCCCGCCCCGTGTTGGAAGCCATTCAGAAACAGATTGGCTGCGTGCCGAACATCTTCCGCCTGGTGTCGAACAGCCCGGCCGCTCTGAACGCCCTGGCGGCCCTGCAGGGTGCTCTCGGCAAGGGCAAGTTGGCTCCGGCCACCCGCGAGCGGATCGCGCTCGCCATGGCCGAGGCCAATGGTTGCGACTACTGCCTGTCGGCGCATAGCTATACCGGCGCCAAGTTTGCCAAGCTGGACGAGAGCGAGATCGAGAAGAACCGGCGCGGCACTTCGAATGATCCAAAGGCAGCCGCCGCCGTCGAATTCGCTCGCGCTCTTGTCGTCGCCGGCGGTTCCGTGGCCCCAGGCGATGTCGAAAAAGTCCGCGCCGCGGGTTACAGCGATGGGGAATCCTCGAGATCATCGCGCATGTCGCGCTGAACACCTTCACCAATTATGTCAACGAAGCCCTGGGCACCGAAATCGACTTCCCCAGCATCGACCGCCTTGCAGCATGACTAACTCACGGTGGTCGCCTGGGCGGCGGCCACCCGCCCTATCCATTCCCAATCTATAAGGAACCGAACCATGTCTCGTCCGCCACTTCCCCCTTTCAATGAACAGAGCGCCGTCGAAAAGGTCCGCCTTGCCGAAGATGGCTGGAACAGCCGCGATGCCGCCAAGGTCGCGCTCGCCTATACACTCGACACACGCTGGCGCAACCGCGTCGAATTCGCGACCAACCGTGCCGAGGCTGAAGCTTTCCTCAGGCGCAAATGGAACCGCGAGCTCGACTACCGGCTGATCAAGGAGCTTTGGGCTTTCCAGGGCAACCGCATCGCCGTTCGATATGCCTACGAATATCACGACGACAGCGGTCAGTGGTTTCGTGCCTATGGCAACGAAAACTGGGAATTCGCCGAGGACGGGCTGATGCGGGCGCGGCATGCCAGCATCAACGAGCGCCCGATCACGGAGGCGGAGCGCAAGTTCCGCTGGCCGCTCGGCCGCAGGCCTGACGATCACCCGGGCTTGAGCGATTTGGGCTTCTAAAGCCAGGTCCGCATCAGGAAGCTCGCCACCATGGCAGGTTTCAAGCTCGATGCGCGGGCACGGCTGTCGATCGAGCTCGCGCTTACCGCCGGACGCGGAGATCCCATTTTTGCCCGACAGCAGGAAATGGACGCGAAGGCGCTCGGCATTACGGGGGCTGAAGTCGATATGGCCCGCAAGGGCTCGAGCTTCGATTTCCAGCTTTCCAAGGCGATAGCCTTGGCCCTCAAACCAGACGCCGAGCACCGCGAGCGCACCATGAAAGCCGGTATCGACGCACAAGCCTGTGCCGACATCGAAGAACTGGCGGCGTCCTACATCAGCCGATCTCGGTTGCGATCCCCATAGGCCATCGTCGACCTTTCACGACATCTCCAGCCATGTCATTCGTATCAATCTCGAAACGGTCTTGCTCGATCTGTTTCGGGATTGATACATTTCTGGGCGACGGTCACGTTGAGCAACACGAGCAATCTTTGAGGGGCGAATGGATCGATGGCAGGCAATGCGGATTTTCGCGAAGGTTGCGGAGACCGGAAGTTTTGCGGATACCGCGCGCCACATGCATATGAGTGCACCGGCTGTCACCCGCGCCGTCGCAGCGCTTGAAGATCTGATTGGCGCCCGCCTTTTCGTTCGCACGACGCGCTCCGTCAAGATGACGGAGGCAGGCACACGGTATTTCGAGGATTGCCGCCGCATATTGGCGGATATTGCCGAAGCGGAGGCTGCCGCGGGTGGCTCCTATGCCACTCCAACGGGTACGCTGGCCATCACGGCTTCAGCATTGTTCGGGCAGATGTATGTGTTGCCCATCGTGACCGAGTTCCTGAACACCTTCCCGACCATGCATGCACGGACCCTGTTCATCGATCGCCCGGTCAACATCGTCGAAGAAGGGGTCGACGTGGCCGTTCGTATCGGACACCTGCGGGACTCAGGTTTCTCTGCCATAAAGGTCGGGACCGTTCGGCATGTCATCTGCGGGTCCCCGAGCTATTTCGAGAGCCACGGCGTTCCAACCACGCCCGCCGACCTCAAGAACCATCGCATTGCCGCGTCCACAAGCGCCTGGGCATCGCCGGAATGGCGTTTTGCAAACGATCAGCGGGTGACGATCGACCCCCTTCTACAATGCAACACCAACGACGCCGTTATCACGGCCGCACGGGCAGGCTGGGGACTGACCCGAGTCCTGCACTATCAGATCGGCCCGGCCTTGCTTGCGGGGGAGCTGCAGATCGTCCTCAGCGATCATGAAGAGCCGCCAATGCCCATTCACATCCTTCATCCGGAAGGGCGACACGCGCCCGCCAAGGTTCGGGCCTTCGTGGACATGGCGGCGGCGCGTCTTCGGGAAAACCGGTTGTTGAACTAAAACCACCGCCGCATTCTTCCGCCGAAATGGTGCCAGATCCCGCCGTTGAGGGGCGCGGATCTCCAGTGACAGCTGCTGAAGCAACCCAGGTCGTGACGTCGCTCATTCTTTCACACGTCGTAATTATCACTTCCACACTGAGCAGATTATCGTTTCTATGTGAAAGGATATGTTGGTCTCCAAGGCAGCCGCAGCTGGCGCCTGACCGCCATGAAACGCCTGATCATGACCCTGATGCTGGCTACCGTCAGCTTTGCCCCCATGTCCTTTGCAGCCTCGTCCACGCCCGACCAAGCTATCATCACCCGGCAGGCTCCCGTTACCCTCCACTATCGGACCGCAGCAATCGATGGTGTGAACATCTTCTACCGCGAAGCAGGTCCGAAAGACGGCCCCGTAGTCGTTCTGCTGCATGGCTTCCCGACGTCTTCGCATATGTTCCGCAATCTGATGCCACTTCTCGCCGATCGCTATCGAGTCATCGCGCCGGACTATCCGGGCTTCGGCCAGAGTGACGCTCCGGACCATACCAAATTCGCCTACACTTTTGGTCATTATGCCGACCTCGTCGAGGGTTTGCTCGATCAGCTTGGTGCAAAAAAATACGCCATGTACGTCATGGATTATGGTGCGCCGGTCGGTTATCGGCTCGCCTTGAAGCATCCGGATCGCGTGACGGCTCTTATCGTGCAGAACGGCAATGCCTATGACGAGGGCCTTCGCGAATTCTGGGATCCGATCAAAAAATACTGGGCCGATGGCTCGAACGAAAGCCGCGACGGGCTCTCTGGCCTGGTCGCCCTGGAGACCACGAAATTCCAGTACACTGACGGCATGAGCGATCTGAGCCGCATCAGCCCCGACAACTGGATTCATGACCAGGCGCTGCTCGATCGTCCCGGCAACAAGGACATTCAGTTGGACCTCTTCTATGACTACCGCACCAACGTGCCGCTCTACCCGCAATTCCAGGCCTTCTTCCGCGATCGCAAGCCGCCGACGCTGATCGTGTGGGGCAAAAACGACAAGATCTTCCCTGCCGAAGGCGCGCATCCCTATCTTCGCGACCTGCCGGATGCAGAACTGCATCTTCTCGATACCGGCCACTTCGCGCTGGAGGACAAGCTGGACGTGATGGCGCCGCTTATTCACGACTTTCTTGGCCGAGAACTCGCTGGGAAAAACTGAATTCAAAGCCGCGCAGTCCAAGGACTGCGCGGCTCATTCATGCACTTCGCCTCTACCTGTTTTTCTGTGCTGCAGACGCGCTTTGGCTCTTTTTTTCATGCACCCTTTTTATGAAACCGATCCACCGATCTTCAACGTTGCAAGATCTCAGTGAACAGCCGCAATCACCGGAATTCCTGCTTTCTCGGCAGCGCGAATGAGCGCGGCACGCGCTGTCTTTGCCGGGATATCACCCTCAATGGCATCCAGGCATGTCTTCACTGCGGCAATATATGCTCGCCATCGTCTGTCGGCCACGCGGCGATCAGGTCGCCGGCAAGCTCACTCAGCGACCGCACCAGCCTGTGCTTTTCCTGACCGCTCATTACAAGCATCACAGGCGCGAAATCTTCGCTTGCTCCAATATCCCGACCGTTCGCATCACTATCTGTTCCACCATGGATCGATAACCTGGCGCTTCATCAGGAAAGGTTTAGATCGGGTTCAGCAACAACGACCAGCACCTCCTTGATGTCCTTTCGACAGGGTGAGCAGCATCTATGGCAGACGATGCCGAGGGAAAGCAGGACCTAAGTCGGACTGGCCACCGCAGGGCGCGGTGCTCATATACGGATATGATGCAATGTTGAGTCCGTTGAGGGGCGGAACAGGAGAAGGATATGAGATTCGGCCCCGACAATCACGAAGAGCGCTGCTTTGAAGGCCATAGTTCGGCATCGACCATCGCGACGATATCAGCAGCCCTTTCCGCCGACCCGGAAATTGACAGCAGCGCCATCGAGATCAGGATGCTCGGTCCGGTCGTGCTGCTGGAAGGCTACATAACGAAGGCTGCAGATCGCGACAAAGCGATCTCGATTGCAGCCATGATCGTAGGCTGGGAAAATGTCCATGACCGGATGCTGAGCCGCTTTCCCATGCAGTAGTCGACGGTGACTGGCGGGGGTCGGACGAAGGTCCCATCATGCCTCCGCCTAAAGTCCCAGCTCTGGAACACTTCTTCCATCTCCCCGTTGGCTTTCAAGGAAGCAATCGCATCAAAGGAGGAAAGAAGATGAATATCAAATCGATTGGTTTTGCCTCGGGTATTCTGTTGGCGTCGACGTGTGCCTTTGCGCAGTCCTCGACGGTTACAGGAGCAGCGGGTGGCGCTGCAACGGGTGCTATTGTCGGTGGCCCGGTCGGTGCGGCTGTCGGCGGCATCGTCGGCGGCGTGGCAGGCAGCATGATCGATCCACCGCCGCCGAAGGTGGTGACCTACGTTGAGCAGGCTCCCGCCCCGGCTGAACGCGTCGTGGTGAGGGAGAAGGTCGTCGTCGGGCAGCCCCTGCCGGAAACCGTCGTCGTCACCCCCGTTCCCGATGATCCGAAATATGCATATGCAATCGTCAACGATCAGCGCGTTATCGTCGAACCTTCCTCCCGGAAGGTCATCCAGGTCATTCAATGACCGTCGGGCGGTTCACACCGCCCCTTCCAACAACAAGGGCACGCATGCGAGGCATGAGAATGCGGGCGGCATGGCGTGCCCGAAGCCAGGAGATTGTCCCGAAGAGACGCCATCTCACCATGCTCGCTGCAACGATAGTGGCTGCCCCCACCCCTCGATAAGATTTGATCCGAGCGTGCTTGCAATAGTAGCGGCCATAAACGACGCTGGGGTGCCACAGCGGCCCAGACAGCTCCATTTAACGCACCACGCGCCATGCCTGGCGCAAAAACACAAAAGCCGCCCTTACGGACGGCTTTGATGCATCGATGTGGCCCGCTCACTTCGGCGCGAGCACCATCATCATCTGGCGGCCTTCAAGCTTCGGCTCGGCTTCGACCTTTGCAAATTCCAGTGTGTCGGCCTTGACCTGCTGCAGAAGCTTCATGCCGAGTTCCTGGTGGGCCATTTCGCGGCCGCGGAACTTCAGCGTCACCTTCACCTTGTCGCCTTCCTCAAAGAAGCGGCCCATAGCCTTCATTTTCACCTCATAATCATGGGTGTCGATGTTCGGCCGCATCTTGATTTCTTTGACTTCGACAATCTTCTGCTTCTTGCGCGCCTCGGAGGCCTTCTTCTGGTTGGCGTATTTCAGCTTGCCCAGATCGAGAATCTTGCACACAGGCGGTTCGGCGTTGGGAGAAATTTCCACAAGGTCGAGGCCGGCTTCTTCAGCCATTCTCAGGGCCTGATCGGTGGGCACCACGCCCAAATTCTGTCCTTCAGCATCAATCAACTGAACCTTAGGAATACGGATTTCCCGGTTCGAACGCGGCCCTTCCTTCACGGGCGCGTCGGTTTTAAAAGGTCTGCGAATGGTCGTACTCTCCTCGAGTTGTTTCAGATCGCAGCTTCGCGCTCCATTGGGGCGCAACGAAGTCTCGCTGCCGCTGCGATGTCGTCAATAACACGCTTTAGCGGAAAAATCACCTGCTGTCAGCCTATTCAAGAATCTGTTTTATAGGCACAAACAATGGGAGTTAGTGCTTATGTCCGAAGCAACAGCCATATCCGAGCCGCAGTTCCTGACGGTGGGCGAAGGTGACGCGGAGCGAAGGATCGCTTTCATCATTCGTCAAGCCACCTCGAAGGATTGCGGCCCGACCTTCGTCTGGCTCTCCGGCTACCGGTCGGACATGAGCGGCACAAAGGCGTTAGAACTCGATCGGCTGGCCGGTGAACTCGGACTTGCCTGCATCCGCCTCGACTATTCGGGGCACGGACTTTCCGGTGGAGAGTTTAAGGACGGAACGATTTCCCGCTGGCTGGAAGAGGCGCTTGCCGTCGTCCTCCATGCAAGACCCGAGCGCATCATCCTCGTTGGCTCCTCCATGGGCGGATGGATTGCATTGCGGCTGGCGCAGGAACTTGCAAGCTTGGAGGGGACGCCAAAGCTCGACGGGATGGTGCTGATTGCGCCGGCACCCGACTTCACATCGGATCTCATCGAGCCGCATCTGAGGAAAAAGGATCGCGCCTCGCTCGCCGAACGCGGCTATTTCGAAGAGAAGTCCGACTATAGTCCGGAGCCCAACGTCTACACCCGTGCACTCCTGGAAGATGGTCGCGAAAACCGCGTACTGACCGGCATCATCAACACGGGCTGCGCGGTACATATCCTGCAAGGCATGAAAGATCCGGACGTTCCCTACAGCCACGCGATGAAGCTGGTTGAACACCTGCCCGCCGACAATGTCGTGCTGACCTTCATTCGCGATGGCGACCATCGGCTTTCGCGGCCGCAGGATATCGAGCGGATACTATCGGCCGCTAAAAGCCTCGTTCGTTAGCCGAAGCCGGCGCCTGCGGCCTCTACCAGAGTTCGAGACCGCACTCTGCAAAAAACCACCGGTTGTGTGGCATTTTAACCATGTCTGGTTGTTAGGGCAGAGCCGCAAGAAGTAATGATTGACTCCTCAACACCCTCTCCGTTAACTCTTTGTTAACAAATACAAGGGCGATGCAGGGAAACGGGCGTGCGGATCAAGGGTTACTTGATGGCTATGATGGCCATTTGTGCGATGTCTTCGGCCGCGTTACCGGCCCCCACAAGAAACCTCTCGATGGTTACAGGCGGCGCCACCTCGCAGCCAATCGGCCATTATGATTTCTGCCAGTTGCACCGGATCGAATGCGGTGCGGACCGCAATGCAGGGCCGGCGGAAATGAATGGCGAGAAATGGGCTCTTGTCCGCTCGGTCAATTCCACCGTCAACAGTACCATCACCCCGATGACGGACAAGGAAATCTACGGCAAGGACGAAATCTGGTCTTATCCGACAACGGCGGGCGACTGTGAAGATTTTGCTCTCCTCAAGCGCCGCATTCTGATCCAGCGCGGCTTTGATCCGGCAAATCTTCTGATGACCGTGGTGCGCAAGCCAGATGGCGAAGGCCACGCCGTGCTGACGCTTCGCACAGCCGAAGGCGACTTCATTCTCGACAACCTCGCTTCCGGCGTGAAACCCTGGTTCGATACGGCTTATTCCTTCGTCAAGCGCCAGTCGAGCTACAATGCCGGCCGCTGGGTGACGATCGAAAACGGCCGCGACGTCCTGGTCGGCGCTCTGAAGTAAGAATTTCAATCTTCAAGCACGAAGGCCCGCGACCGTCGGCCGCTTTGGGAGACTTTGCTTTACGCACGGTCTCCCGTCTCTTCGATTGAGTTCAAGGCGTTCGGCGCTGCAACCGTATCCCTTGGTCGATTGCTTCGGCTGCGCGCCTGACCGGGCCTTACCCATTGCCGATCAGGATGCCGGCAGCCAGCACGAGACCCCCGCCAAGCACGACCTGAAAGGCCGCGCGCAAAAATGGCGTTTCCATATATCTGTTCTGGATGAACGCGATCGCCCAGAGTTCGAAAAAGACGATGACGACGGCAGTGATCGTCGCAGTCCAGAATTGGGGGATGAGGTAGGGCAGTGCGTGGCCGAGGCCTCCGAGCGTTGTCATGATCCCGCAGGCGAAACCGCGCTTGATTGGCGAACCGCGCCCGGAAATCTTACCATCGTCATGCGCAGCTTCGGTGAAACCCATCGATATACCCGCGCCTACCGAAGCCGAGAGGCCGACGAGGAATGTCTGCCACGTATCCTGCGTCGCAAAGGCGGCGGCGAAGATCGGCGCCAGCGTCGAGACAGAACCATCCATCAAGCCTGCAAGGCCCGGCTGCACATAGGTGAGCACGAATTGTCGCCGCGCCGTTTCGTCCTCGGCTTCCTTTACATCCTCAGGCGTATGTTTGTCGCCGAGCATTCTGGCAATGTCTTCATGACCCTGTTCGGCGAGCGCGAGATCGCCGAGAAGCTGGCGCGTCGAGGCATCCGAAGTCTGCTTTGCCGCCTCGACGTAGAAGCGATAAGCCTGCTCCTCCATCGTCTCGGCTTCCTGCCGAACCGCTTCCAGTGACAGGTTCTTGCGCAGCCAATCCGGCTTGCGCTCATAAAAACCCTGCACATGCTCGCGGCGAATTAGTGGAATGCGTTCGCCGAAACGCTGCCGATGTATCTCGATAAGCGACTTGCGGTGCGTGTTTTCGACTTCCGCCATGTCCTCGAGGATCTGCGCCGAGGCGGGATAAGCGACCTTCAGCTTGTCGGCATAGGCCCGATAGATGCGGGAGTCGTCCTCCTCTGAGGCAATCGCCAGCGCCAGAATTTCTTGTTCCGACAATGATTTGAATGAACGTTTGAAAGAGGTGAAAAACCGCGGCAGCATAACAAAGCTCCATTTTAGAATAATTCTAAATCTAAACAGTGCGCCGCAAAGCGTCAAGCATCGGGCGTTCGATCTGACAGATTGCCGCAATACAAATTGTGCACTTCAGCTGGACGAGGCAGGTGCCTATATGAGGCGTGCCGCAACAAAGCGATCATGGGTATGGGATGAATAGTGAATTGCAAGGCCGGGCGGCGCATGCCGCCGCAATCCGCCAGCGAGCGGAAATGGAAATGAATGCCATGGGCATCGACAATGCCTTCATCGACAGGCTGGTCGAGACTTTCTACGGCCGCGTCCTTGCGCATCCCGAACTCGGCCCCGTTTTCGACGCCCGGCTTTCGGGCCACTGGCCGGAGCACATGGCGAAGATGAAGAGCTTCTGGTCCTCCGTCGCATTCCGCAGCGGCGCCTACGGCGGCAAGCCGGTGCAAGCACATGTCGGTGTGGCCAACATGACGCCCGATCTTTTTCCCCAATGGCTGGAGCTCTTTTCAGCAACGCTCGACGATATCGCTCCGAATGCCGGGGCAAAGGCCTGGTTCATGGCGACGGCGGAACGCATCGCGAAGAGCTTGACGCTATCGCTATTTTACAATCCCGCACTCGACGATCCTGCTCGCAATTCCGCCTAAGCTTTTTCGGTTGAAAAGGTCGCACCTGCGCTCGCCGCGACGACCAGCGCGGTCCCGAGCATCTGCAACAGCGTCATGGGCTGGGCAAGGATGAGGAAGCCTGCGAGCGCACCGATTGCCGGTTCCAAGCTCATGAGGATGCCGAATGCGGCCGTCGTCATCCGTCGTAACGCAATCATTTCCAGGGTATAAGGCAGGAGCGGAACGAGGATCGCCAGACCTGCCATCTCGAAGAGACCGTAGCCATCGAAGTTCGACGCGGCACCGGCAAAGCCGAAGGGCGCCGCCACCACCGCCGCCGCGATCAGCGACATGGAGAGGCCTTCGAGCCCCTTGAACGCCGCGCCGACCTTTTTCGTCAGCATGATATAGCATGCCCAGCCCGCGCCGGCGCCGAAGGCAAAGAGAACGCCGGGCAGATTGCCGACCCATCCTTCGCCATCATAGGCGAGGAGGAGAACACCGGCTGCGGCGATCACCGGCCAGATCAGGCGCCGCGTCAGGCCATAACCGAACGTCGCGACGGAGAGCGGACCAAGAAAATCGATCGCCACCGCAAGCCCCAAAGGAATTCGCTCGATCGCCGCAAAGAAGGACATCGTCATCAGCGCCGTCGTGGTGCCGAGAACCAATGCGCCGATCCATTGCTCGCGGCAGTAACGCAGCAAGGGCGGACGAACGGCGATTGCCAGGATGGCTGCCGCGAAGGCAAGCCTAAGCCAGGAGGCACCTGCCGATCCATATGCTGCGATCGCGCCGGAAGAGAATGCCGCACCGAACTGAATGGACGACATCGAAAGCAGGCACATCAATGAACCAGCCGCAATACCGCCGGAAAATGCAGGCGCAGCTGCGGTTAACGCAACGACAGCGCCGTTTGGCGTTGGTTTGCCCCTCTTCTGATCCATTTCCTGCTCCCGATTTGCATCACTGATACGAACGCAATCACAGAGCGGCAAATGCAAACTTCTGATCCGGACATAAGCGGTCTTTATGCACCAAGACGCTAAAGCGCCAGCCCGGGTTCGAGCACCTCTTCAGCCTCGCCGCGGCTCATGGCGAATACTTTCCTGCCGATCTCAAAGCTGAATCCATTCCGGGCAAAAGCTGAAAGCTCCTTCACCTTTCGCTTCTCATCAACGTCGCAATGCCGGAACGGACCAAAGGAGCGCTTGCGGGCGAAGACGACGGCGGCGAACAGATCGTCGGCATGCTCGATCGCGGTATCGACGATATCGCTTGCCACCCCTTTCGAGGAGAGCTTTTGCGCGATGCTCCGTTTCGATTTGCCGCCGCGTACCGACGAACGGGTGCTCACCGCTGCATAGGCCACGTCGTCCAGAGCCTTCACGTCGTAGGCGAATTTGACCGCCGAAGCGGCAAGTGCCTTCAGCTGCGCCGGACTGATGTCTTCGAATTTCTGCTTCGCCTTTCGCGTGATCGCATCGAAGAGCTGTTTTTCCGTCATCATCCGGCGCTCGAGGCGATAGATCGTCGAGTTGCGTGCCCAGGAGAGCATGCGCGGCGTCGGAACATCGGATGGCTGATTTTGGTCGTCCATTGAAGGCTTCTAGGCCTCGAGCCCTTTCAGCATATTGGCGACGTTGAAACCGATTTCCCTCACTCCATAACCGCCCTCCATGCAGGTCAGGACTGGAAGGCCCGCCTTGGCGATCAACGCGCCCATGCGTGTGAAATCATCGGAAGTCAGCCTGAAAAAGGAGATCGGATCGCGTTCGAAAGTATCGACGCCAAGCGAGACGATGATGGCTTCGGCACCAAAAGCCTTGATGCGCGCAAGCGAATCCGCAAGCGCTGCCGACCATGCAGCCCAGGCCGTACCGCGCGGGAGCGGGTAGTTCGCATTGCAGTTTTCTCCTTCGCCCTCGCCGGTTTCATCTGCATAGCCCCAGAAATAGGGAAAGGCATTGGCAGGTTCGCCGTGCAGCGATGCAAAAAAGATGTCGCCGCGGCGGTAGGTGATGTCCTGCGTGCCGTTGCCGTGATGGAAATCGACATCGAGGATCGCAACCTTCTTTGCGCCGATATCCAGCAGGCGTTGCGCCGCGACGGCGGCGTTGTTGATGAAGCAATAGCCGCCGAAGAGGTCGATGCCTGCATGATGGCCGGGAGGCCGGCAAAGCGAGAAGGCGAAACGGTTTCCGCAATTCAGCCAATCAGCGCCGGTGATCGCGCATTGCATCGAGGCGACGGCCGCCTCGTGGGTGCCGTTGGTGATCGAGGTTTCGGTGGCATTGGCGTAATAGCCGAGCATGCCGTCGATATCGTTCGGTACGCGCTGCGTTGCACGGCGCACCGGCAGCGAGGTCGGGATCGCCTCGCCCGCAGCCCCGCTTGCCTGCCACATAGTCCAAGCCTTTGACAGGAAGTCGAGATAGCCGGCGTCATGCACTTTCAGTGCGGTTTCCAGTCCATGCCGTTCCGGCGCAACAACATCCGAAAACCCCGCCTCTTTGACTGCTTCCAGGATCCACTCTGCGCGAAACGGTCCTTCGAACGGCGTCACCAACAGGCCGCCATGCAGCTCTGTCTTCGCATCGCGCAGCTTGTGGTCTTCGGAATAGATGACGCGCACCGGCTTCTCCCGATCTGTTTTGTTGGATAAGGCGCGGCAGACGGCTGCCTTGTCAATGGTTTAAGCGGCGATGCGCTTGTAGAAAAGCGTGGTCGCGCAATAGCCGCCCTCCGGCCACATCGCATAATCCGGGATGACGCCGGCGCGCTCCCAGCCGAGCCGCGGATAGATCGCCTCCGCTTCGCTGCCGGTTGCCGTGTCGAGCACCAGCAGGCGCTTGCCATGTCTTGCGGCTTCGTATTCGATCGCCTCCATCAGCAGCCGTGCCAAGCCTTTGCCGCGTGCAGACCGATGCACGAGCAGCTTCTTCAAATCGCCACGGTGCGGCTGGTTCGGCATCGAGGCAAATCCGACCTGCACTGTTCCGACGATCTTTCCGTCGATCTCCGCCACGGCGAGCAAGTTGACGCCCGCCCCGACTGTTTCTGCGACGCTCCTCCAATAGGGCTCCGCGTCGGCCGCCGTGTAAGGCTGCATGAAACCGACCGAGGCGCCGCCCTTCACGCAGTCGGCAAGTATCTCGCAAAGTTCCGGAATGGCCGCGTTGGCCTGTTGTGAATCAAGAATACGAATAACGGTCACGATCTCTCTCCTGAAATCAAATCAGCGGGTGCCACGGTTGAGCACGACGCAATAGCGGGCGGGTCTGGTGGTGGGATTGCAGAAGACATGGCCCTCCCCGACCGGCATGAAGAGGCAATCGCCGGGCAGAAGGTGATGCACCGTTTCGCCGGTGGTCATCTCCATCTCGCCTTCGAACATCCAGACGTGCTGGGTCATGCCGTGGCTTGCCGTATGCGGCGGAAAGCTGACGCGGGCGCCGGCGGGAAACTCTACGTCGACGATATCGACCCCGGACGAGGTTGCGGGCGGCGAGACGGAGCGGCGCAGATAACCGGTTTCCGGATCGCGCCAGACCTGCTGCTCGTGACGCCTCGCAATTGGCGAGCCCTGCCCTTCATCGGCAAAGAAGGACGAAAGCGATAGCCCGAGCGCGGCACAGACCCTTGCAAGCAGCGAGGCCGTCGGGCTCGCCTCCGCCCGCTCGATGCGCGAAATCATCGCGCGGCTGACGCCGGAGGCATTGGCAAGGTCATCCAGCGTCAGCCCCTTTTCGATCCTGAGCTTGCGAATGCGAATGCCGATTGCCGTCTCGAGTTCCGTTTCCATCGTTCGATCCATATATTCCAATATAATAGAAATACATGGTCATATAATAGAATCAAGTGGTTTTTGCCACCGCCCATGACATGCATTTTATCCTAAACGGAGTCCTTCTTTTCCGCTTTGCGGCGGGGGGCGGCACTGCTATATGGCGCGCATGAGCACCAATCCGACGACTCCGCTGTCCCACATCCGCAACTTCTCGATCGTGGCCCACATCGACCACGGCAAATCGACGCTTGCCGACCGCCTGATCCAGACGACCGGCGGCCTTGCCGAGCGCGAAATGTCCGAGCAGGTGCTGGACAACATGGACATCGAGCGCGAGCGCGGCATCACCATCAAAGCGCAGACCGTGCGTCTGCACTACAAGGCGCAGGACGGCGAAACCTACATCCTGAACCTGATCGACACCCCCGGGCACGTCGACTTCGCCTACGAAGTCTCGCGCTCGCTCTCGGCCTGCGAGGGGTCGCTGCTCGTCGTTGACGCGTCCCAGGGCGTGGAGGCGCAGACGCTTGCCAATGTCTACCAGGCGATCGACAACAACCACGAGCTCGTCACCGTCCTCAACAAGATCGACCTACCGGCGGCAGAACCTGAGCGCATCAAGGAGCAGATCGAGGAGGTGATCGGCATCGACGCTTCCGACGCGGTCCTGATTTCCGCCAAGACCGGTCTCGGCATTCCAGCCGTGCTGGAAGCCATCGTCCACAAGCTGCCGGCGCCGAAGAGCCCGGGCGGCGAAAAGGCGCCGCTCAAGGCCCTGCTCGTCGACAGCTGGTACGACGCCTATCTCGGCGTCATGGTTCTGGTGCGCGTCATCGATGGCGTACTGACCAAGGGTCAGACAATTCGCATGATGGGCACCGATGCCAAATATCAGGTGGAACGCGTCGGCGTGCTGACGCCGAAGATGGTCAATGTGGATTGCCTCGGTCCTGGCGAAATCGGTTTTATCACCGGCAGCATCAAGGAAGTGGCCGATACCCGCGTCGGCGATACGATCACCGAGGACAAGCGACCGACTGCCGAAGCGCTGCCTGGCTTCAAGCCGGCCCAGCCCGTCGTCTTCTGCGGTCTCTTCCCGGTCGATGCTGCCGATTTCGAAGATCTGCGCGCCGCGATGGGCAAGCTGCGCCTTAACGACGCCTCCTTCTCATTCGAGATGGAATCGTCCGCAGCACTCGGCTTCGGCTTCCGTTGCGGCTTCCTCGGCTTGCTTCATCTCGAAATCATCCAGGAACGCCTGGAACGCGAATTCGACCTGGACCTCATCGCAACCGCGCCTTCCGTCGTCTATAAGATGTACATGACCGACGGTACAGAGCGTGAGTTGCACAATCCCGCCGACATGCCGGATGTCGTGAAAATCTCAGAAATCCACGAACCCTGGATCCGAGCTACGATCCTGACGCCGGACGATTACCTCGGCGGCATCCTGAAGCTCTGCCAGGATCGTCGTGGCATCCAGATCGAACTAACCTATGTCGGCACGCGGGCAATGCTGACTTACGATCTGCCGCTCAATGAAGTTGTGTTCGATTTCTACGACCGGCTGAAATCGATTTCGAAGGGGTACGCCTCCTTCGACTATGCGTTGACCGACCACCGCGAAGGCAACCTCGTCAAGATGTCGATTCTGGTCAACGGCGAACCGGTCGACGCGCTGTCGATGATGGTGCACCGGACAGCGGCTGAAAAGCGCGGCCGCGACATGTGCGAAAAGCTCAAGGAGCTGATCCCGAAGCACATGTTCAAGATCCCGATCCAGGCCGCGATCGGCGGCAATGTGATTGCCCGCGAAACCATCTCAGCGCTGCGCAAAGACGTGACCGCCAAGTGCTACGGCGGCGACGCCACCCGCAAGCGCAAGCTGCTCGACAAGCAGAAGGCCGGCAAGAAGCGCATGCGCCAGTTCGGCAAGGTGGAAATCCCGCAGGAGGCGTTCATCGCAGCGCTGAAGATGGGCGACGAGTAGATCCTTGTTTTCGACGTTATGCCCAGATTGTCTGCCCATAACCTGCGCCGGCGTTGCGAGCACTGTTGGCCGGCTTCTCTATGCAGGAGCCGCTCCGGCATCATGATGCGGCTTGATCCGCTTGTCGTCTTCAACGCGACATGACATGGCGACAGAACGCATGGCAGAAGTGCTAAGCGGCGAAGCACCTGCCCCTGAAAAGCAAGTTACCGTCCCGCTCCGCCGTGGCCGCGCAAGATTGCGCCGGCTTGCAAGCCGCCGCCGTTCCTACAGTTTCCAGCAGCAGACGACGAATCGCCCTTGGCCGATCGGTGCACCCATGCGATCGTCCTTGAAACATCTGCCGGAAGAACAGCAGCGCGAGCTTGCCTGCGGCGTTGTCTTGGTTGGCTGCTCGAGCGGACAGAAAACCTCCACCGTTCCGCTGAAGCGATCTGCAGGAGCGCCTGGCGGAACTGGAGCGAGGACAGCGGTTATCAACTTAAGATCGGATCAGAGGACAACATTGTCTGCAAGGGCATCGTGGTCGAACCCTCAAATCAAGAGATCGTTGGCGTTGTTCAGCCGGACGAAACGGGGGATTGGTCGCAGACCTGACTTCGAAAGGCAACGAGATTTCTGCCGCCTGAATTTCTCTGATCCAAGGCTTCTAAGCCTCATCCCGCGCCATATACTCCTTGACCAGCCCCTCATAGGCATTCATTTCCGGCAGCGTCTCAAAGCTATAGACCGCGCCGGTTTCGGCAAATGACAGCTTCTCCCTCGTCCAAGTCTCGATGAAAGGTGCGAACCAGCTTGTATCATCCAGCATGGTTGCACGCAGATTGACGAACCAGTCCATGCCCTCGGGTCGCGTAAAAATCCAACTCATGCAATGTGGGCAGAAATAGTGCCTTGTTACGCCGTGCAGCCCGCCAATTACGGGTTCGCCCCGCGTTATCTCGAAGCCTTCCGCCGGTATCGCGGCGCTCAGAGAATAGGCGCTGGACGACATTTTCTGGCAGCCGGCGCAATGACATGCCATTGTGAGCAGCGGCTTTGCGCTGATCTTCAGCCTGACGCGGCCACAACGGCAGCCACCTTCCCATGGCAGGTTCTTCTTGGCCATCGCCTATCCTCCGTGTTCGCCGTTAATCTAGCGCCATCCGGCGTCAATCAAGGCCAATGTCGATATGGATAAGAAATCACATCTGTATCCGAGCCGGATTGCCGACGACCCTCGCACCGCTCGGCACATCTTTCGTCACAACCGCGCCTGCGCCGACGATTGCGCCATCCCCGATCGAGACGCCGCCAAGAATGGTTGCGCCGCCGCCGATCCAGACATCCTCCCCGATTGAAACCGGCCGTGCGATCTCGATCCCGGCTTTGCGAAGGGCCGCATCCTTGTGATGTTCCGCGCAATATATATGCACGCCCGGCCCCAGCATGGAACGCTCGCCGATTGATACCGTTGCCGAATCGAGAATGGTACAGCCGGCATTGAGATAGACGCGATTGCCGAGGGCTATGTTCACACCATAGGAGCAATGAAACGGCGCCTCGATGAATGCGTCGGCAGGCGCCTTGGCAAACAGCACCGCCAATGCCGGTGCCATATTGCCGCGTTCGTCCGGCGGCATCGTGTTGTGCTGATGAACCGCCTTGCGCGCTAGCCGGCGCAGCCCCTCGAGTTCGCCATCAAGACAACAATACCACTCGCCAGCCGCCATCTTCTCCCGCTCGTTCATCTGCCTCTCCCGCTTTTGTCCGCCTATCATGCGAACTTGCCCGCAAAGCACCACAGCTGATTTCGTGACATGAACATGCCATGGCCTTCCCGCGCAAGCCGGACGTTGCGAAGCGGCCACGAAGGCCCTAAATCGGAATATTGAAAGGAACCTGCCGATGACCGACAAAGCCCGCGTGACGATCCTCTACTGCACCCAATGCAACTGGCTTCTGCGCGCCGGCTGGATGGCACAGGAACTGCTGCACACCTTTGCGGACAGCCTCGCCGAAGTGGCGCTCGTTCCGGGTACGGGCGGCAATTTCGAAATCCGCGTCAACGGCGACCTCATCTGGGAGCGCAAGCGCGACGGCGGTTTCCCAGGGCCGAAGGAACTCAAGCAGCGGGTGCGGGACATCATCGAGCCCGGCCGCGATCTCGGTCACGCCGACCGCGTTTCGCTCGAGAGCTGATCCTCAGTCGAAGGGCGATTTGCAGGTCTTGTAGATGCCCTCGTAGGTCACGAAACGATCGGTCCTCGGATTGTAGGTCCGGTACTGATTTCGGCACCATTCGACATGCATATCCTTCGCTGGCGGACGTATCCGGCGGATTGGCGGCGGATCGTAGTAGAGCTGCCGCCTGGGCTGGGCGCGCGGCTGGTAATAGGTCGGTCCTCTCGCCTCCGGCGGACGATAATTCGGCTGGATATAAGCAGGACGGTGCCATTGTTGCGGTCCGAAGCCGAAGCACCCGCGATAGTCGCAGTAGGTCGACTGAACATTGATGATCGTCGGATTGCGCTGTTGCAGCGGCGCAAGCGGAGGCGCGGCACTGGCCGCAAGCGGCACGACGGCGATGACGGAGCCAAAGATGATCGTTCGAAGAGCAGACATCACTGATTCCTTTCTGCTACTGCAGATATAGAACACCCGCCGCCGCATGGCATCCACCACAAGATTGAAATCCGTTCAGTTCGGCGTGATCGTCCCGTATCGACTTCTTCGGGAGGCATATTCGCTCTTTTTTCCAGCCTGTCAGGAAAACTTCAAAAAGCCAGTTGACAGCAAAGAGCCACCCCCTTACATGCCTCTCCGTCGCCCAGATGGCGGAATTGGTAGACGCGCCAGCTTCAGGTGCTGGTACCCGAAAGGGTGTGGAGGTTCGAGTCCTCTTCTGGGCACCATTCCCACTTAACTTGTTGATTTGTTGATAACGGCTTCCCGGCCGCTCGCTGGGTCATTGGCGCGGGTCACAGGTGATAACTCGAATGCTGCGGAAACGTCCGGACCGTTCCCCAGCCTCGGGGACCCCGATCGGCGAAGTAGCTCAAGGTTCGGGCAGCCGCATAAGGACCGAAGACGGGATCATGGTCATCGCGCCCGCTGTGGATGGCGAGAGCCTCAGTAGCGAGCGGATTGCGCCATCCATCAGGCAGTCATCGCTACTGGCCTCATTCGTCAAGTCCAAAGGCGGGCCCCCTCTTTATCGTCGCTCATCCGCGAAGCTAGCGTCGGGTTCACTGACGCACGTCACGCGCTCCGCCATTACTTCAGGAGCGCTGACTATGCGTAAAATCGCATCGCTTAGGCGACACGCATCGCCATGCGGCCGATTCCGATGACGCGAGCGCCTCAATCCCCGGCAGCGTCCAAAGCCCAACATCGTCGGTGACTTCGAATTTCCGGAAGATCCTCCTGAATGCCGTGACGCTGCCTAAAATAGCGGGGTCCTTCGCGCAATCGATAATTCCAAATGGCTAATATATAGAGCGGCTTCAACGTGATATTCAATTCATTCCAGTTGTGAGCTAAGCCACGGAGGGCAAGATGTTTCGGTTGAGCGCCCGGTTCGCATTCTTGGCCGCCTATGCAATGTGTCTGCAGCCTTCCATGGCAGCGGCTGCCGACGATACGAAGATTGCCCGGGGCGAATATCTCGTCAGGATCGGCGGCTGCAACGACTGCCACACACCGGGATATTTCTTCGGAAAACCGGATAGCTCGCGATTTCTGGGCGGCTCGGATGTCGGTTTTGAAATACCGGGGGAAGGGGTTTTCGTCGGCCGCAACATTACGCCTGACAAGGAGACCGGCATCGGCAGCTGGACCAGGGAGCAGATCGTGACTGCGATTCAGACCGGGCAGAGACCCGACGGTCGCACCCTGGCGCCAATCATGCCGTGGCATGCATTCGCGGAGCTCACTGAAGAAGACGTGACATCGATTGCAGCATTCCTTCAAAGCCTGAAACCGGTCAGCCATCAGATACCTGGTCCTTTCAAGCCGGGGGAGAAGGTTTCGACCTTTATGTTCCGGATCTTACCACCGGGTGAAACCGCAGCCGCTGCGCCAAACTAGGATACCGCGAGACGGTGACGGTGGAGTTATGAGCCTCAGCCGGCACCCGAAGCAGCCGACGAACGCTGCATCGATCCCTCCTATCTCAGCACTTCCTCCAAGGTGGTGTCCTGTCTCGGCCAAAGCCGGTTTTGCCCTACGCCCTTTGAAAACGAGCTTCGTTTCCCCGGTAAGGGCAGCTTGCGGCTCGAGGTGCACAGGGCCCCCGCCGCTTGCGCTTGTTCAGCGCCTTGATCTGCTCTGCCGTGTATCGGGCACCGTGGTAACAGCGGCGCGCGTTCTGTTGCTTACGCGAGATATTCCTTCTTCAGCTTGCAGTGATCGACGCCCGAAGATACGGGCCCCTGAGCAGGGACAGCCTACGTTTGTGGCGTCATCACTTTTGATTAGGGAATGTGGTTGTACCGCCGCTCGACTCACTTCAAGCCTGGGCGCAAAATTGCGCATCCAACCGGGCGGTGCGTAATGATCAAGGAACTCGTTACCTTCTTCTTGAAGATCTGGATCTTTCTCGGGACCCTCTATCTTGCGGTCGTAGTTTCCGACCGCTACAGCCTTGTGCCGCCGCCACCGGCGAAATGGACGGCGGAACTGCGCAACGCTCGCGAGCTCATAGACGAAGCAAACAAGCTCGCGGACAAAGCCCAACCGGTGGCGAAGGCCGCTTCCGACGTTTCCAACGCGGTCACGGCTCCTCTTCAGCTACTCACGCAGGTTTTAAAAGCCATTCCGTCAACATCGCCAGGTGCAGGCGGGATCCGACAAGCTCCAGAGCTGCCGATCACACCTCCTGGGCCAACCAGTCCCCCCGGCACCTCGGGCGGAGCAACAAACCCCCCGCCCAGTACCTTGCGGCCGCATATATTCGATCCGAGTCGGGGGGTCTTGCAGCCCCCCAAGTTTTGGTGATTGCCTGGTATTCTGAGCGCGATCCGACAACGTTAGTTACGCTATTGCTTGGGCCGCCTGAACCAACTTGTTATTCAAATCGTTCCTAAGGTCGGCATCGCAAACTTGGGAGGACGGAATGGCAGACAACAAGAAGGCCACAGGAAGGGATCGCACACGGGTTGCAACCAACCAGCCGTACGAGCTGTACTACTTCAAGCAAAAGCATGGCCTAACGGTAGAGCAAGCGAAGGACATCATAAAGAGGGCCGGCAATAGTCGCGACAAGGCAAACGAGTTGGCGAAAGCGCTGCAGAAATAACCGCTCAGGTTCAGGCGATGAGCACGAAGCATCGAAAACCACCGCGCCGCATGATGACGTTCGTCGCGATAATCTTTCTGATCGCTTGCGCCGTTGCGTTGATCTTCACCTGGACAACGCACCCAGGTGATCCGGAAGGGCAATCCCCTCCCCATGCGATCGATCAATCGCAATGAACACGAAGTCGGCAAGATAGAATACAAAGGGGCCGCCGAAACATCCCCGTAATTCGCGAATTCGACAATCACTTGTGTCTATCGCAGGCTTCCAAAGCCGATGGCGAAGACACGTCGCCTCGTAACCACCGCTCTCTTACCACTTCAGATATCGTGATCCGATCAGCGCGCCGATGGCTGTCACTGCCGCGATTGCCGTGGTGTACCAGACCGCGATAAATAGCGGGCTGTCGTCCGTGCAGTGCCAGGCATAAAGAGCTGCCGCTATCCCGCCGGCAGCAAGGCCGGCTGCGGCTCCGGCAAGGCCCGGGCTTTCCGCAGCACCACTTTTCAGCGCCCAGAGAAAACCCGCAAGCGGCGCGAGCGACAGGACCGGGATGAAGAACAGGCAGAAGCTCGCGTTGCGCCCGAGCATCGCGGTTTCCCATGCATCCTGCGGTGTGACCGACAGTTCGGCGGCGGCGCCTGTCACGAGCAGGATCAGCGGCACGAACAGCGCCAGGCTTGAAAGCCAAAGCGGAACGCCTGGACGGCCTATGCGAAAGACAAGCCCGCAAGCGGCGACGGCAAGCGTCAAGGTCACAACCACCTTGAACAGCACGCGTGCCGTTTCGATCGCGCTTGCCATGTCGGGGCGAATACCGACTGCCGACAGAAGCAACGCTGTCGAGACTGCGACGCCGATCAAAAGCGCTCCCACGAGCAAGGGCCCGAGCCGCATGCGGATGGGCGCGTCTTGTGCCAGCAGGCTGATCAGGTCATCGGTCTTCACTCGTCTCACTCCGGTATAAGGCCGCCAGCGACTTCAACGCCCGGTGCAGCGCCACGCGTACCGCACCTTCGCTCATCTTCAGCCTTTCGGCCGTTTCGCGAACACCTGCTCCCTCGATCGAAATCGAACGCACGATATCACGCTGCGGATCCTTCAGGCGATTCAACATATGTTCGGCGTCGAGCCGATCCAAGTTGCTGGCCTGTTCTTCCGCCTCGAGCGTTGTCATAACATCGTCGATCGGCACATCGATGTGACGGCCGCGGCGGCGCAGGCTGTCTATCAGCTTATTGCGCACGATCGTCGACAGCCAAGGTCCGATGGGCCGAGCCGGATCCCAGGTTCCGCGTTTCAGGTGAACAGCAAGCAGCACCTCCTGAACGACATCCTCCGCCTCGCCTGCCGGCGCGCCAAATTGCTCGCAGCGCCTGCGGGCCATGGCGCGCAGATGAGGCGTTACAGCTGAAAGAAAGCGATGATAGGCCTTAACATCGCCATCCATGGCGCTCCGCATCCAGCCTGCCCATTCCTCTTCCCGCGCTGAATATTTCACCCGACATAATCCTCTACGAGAGGGCACACATCTTTGTTACCGCTCGTTCGAGATTATTTCGCGGTAGCGGGCGAGCCTTTGTTCTCAGGCCTTTTCCCCTGCAATCGCGAAGTCGGCAAGCCGAGCCGGCAAAAAAAATGCAATACGCGATGTAACATTCCATCGATCGCCTCCGTAGCCCGCAATGCAAGCCAATCACGGATTGCCATTCTCACGGAGATGAACAATGAAAAACAGCATCGTTACGCTGGCTCTCGCAGGCTCGCTCGCTGCGGCGCTTGCCACTCTTGCCGCTCCTGCCGCTTCGGCCGCGGACAACAAGGAAAAGTGCTACGGCGTTGCCATGAAGGGTCAGAACGACTGCGCGGCCGGACCGGGGACCACTTGCGCCGGAACGTCGAAGGTCGACTATCAGCAAAACGCCTGGAAGCTCGTTCCGGCCGGTACCTGCGAGGCGATGAAGACGCCGAATGGTCACGGCTCTCTGAAGCAAGGCCCGGCCCCGGCCTGACATCCAAACATATGCGAAAAGATCGGCGGCGCCCGACTATCAGCACCGCCGTCCCACTTCCAGGAGAGATGACATGAAAGCGTCAGGACTTCCCCGTCGCGCCGGCGTCGGCTTCAAGCCGCAGCATTTCACCGACATCAATGCAAAGCCACAGCCGATCGGCTTCTTCGAAGTGCATGCCGAAAATTACATGGGTGCAGGCGGGCCGCCGCATGCCCAGCTTGGAAAGTTGCGAGAAGATTACGCGCTGTCGATCCATGGCGTCGGCCTTTCCATCGGCTCGACGCAGCCACTCGACAAGATACATCTTGCCCGCCTGAAATCCCTTTGCGACCGCTACGAACCGGAGAGCTTTTCCGAACATCTCGCCTGGTCGACGCACGCTGCAGTCTTCCTCAGTGACCTCCTGCCGCTGCCTTATACCGAGGCGACGCTTGCGCAGGTCGCCGAACATGTCGATGAGGTGCAAAACACGCTGAAGCGGCAGATGTTGCTCGAAAATCCGGCCACCTATCTGCTCTTCGAGGAAAGCACGATCGAAGAGACCGATTTTCTCGCCGAAGTCGTCAGGCGAACCGGCTGCGGCCTGCTCCTCGATGTCAACAACGTCTTCGTCGCCTCCACCAACCATCATATGGACCCGCGCGATTATCTCGCCCGCTTTCCAGTTCAGTTTGTCGGCGAAATCCACCTGAGCGGCCATTCGGAAACGATGGACGATTTGGGCGCGCGGCTTTTGATCGATTCGCATGACACGCCCGTAAAGGATCCCGTCTGGGCGCTCTACGAGGAACTGATCAACCGAACCGGGCCAATCGCAAGCCTGGTGGAATGGGACAACGACGTGCCGGAATGGCCGGTATTGCGCGCCGAAGCAGAGGCCGCTGATGCGATCCTCAAGAGCTCCGCACGCCGGGCCGCATGAGGTTCTCTGTGCCAACCACGACGCAAGACGACTTCGCAGCAGCACTGACCGACATCTCCCTGCCGGTTCCCGAGGGCTTGACCGCCTGGAATGGGCCGCGGCCGAAGCGCCGTTTTGGCGTCTATCGCGACAACGTGGCGATTGGACTGACGGGGGCGCTCGCCTCTCGGTTTCCCGTGGCCGAAAAGATCGTCGGCAAAGAGTTCTTTGCCGCGATGTCGCATGAATTCATTCGGCTCTGTCCGCCGCGCTCGCCGCTGCTTCTTGCATACGGCGACGACCTTGCGGATTTCGTCGAACGCTTCGAGCCCGCCAGGGACGTCGCCTATCTTGCGGATGTGATCCGTCTGGAAGCGGCGCGCGGGCGAGCCTACCACGCGGCAGACGCGGCTCCGCTGCAGGCCGAGCGGCTGGCCGCAATCGATCCGGATCGCCTCGCCGAGTTGACATTCCTCGCCCACCCCTCCCTGTCGGTCCTCACATCCCCTCATCCGATTGTGACCATCTGGGCAATGAATGCCGGCGAGATGGAGCTTCGGCCGATTGAAGACTGGAGCGGCGAGGACGTGTTGGTCGTGAGGCCCGGTACGATTGTCGAAGTGCATCGTCTGCCGGCAGGCGGAGCGACCTTCCTATCGGAACTTGCAAAGGGTGCCGCACTCGTTGCCGCCTTGGAGCACGCCACGGAAGCGGCGCCGGATTTCGATCTTTCATCCAACCTCGCCGGCGCGCTGCAGGCCGGCGCCTTCATCGACGTGCGCTGGAACGGCGCGGGAGACAATCATGAATGAAGAGAGCACCATGACAAGGATAGAAGCTCGCGGCCTTCCGCAGAAACTCAGCGGTGTGCTTCGTCTCCTCGGTCATATCCCGCACGACCTGATCGCCCTGGTTTCACGCATCTCGATCGGCGCGGTTTTCTGGCAATCCGGGCAAACCAAGCTCGACGGCTGGCGCGTTTCCGATAATGCCGTCTATCTGTTCCAGACGGAATACCGGCTGCCGTTTATCGATCCCTGGCTCGCCGCGCATCTTGCAGCCTTCGCCGAGCACCTGTTCCCGGCTCTTCTCATCATGGGATTTGCAAGCCGGCTCTCGGCACTGGCTCTTCTCGGAATGACGCTGGTGATCGAAATCTTCGTCTATCCCGATGCATGGCCGACACATGGAACCTGGGCCGTCTGCTTTCTGGTTATCATCGCAGGCGGACCGGGACGCATTTCAATCGACCACTTCATCGCACGACATTTTGCCCGCACGGCATGAAGCCTCAGCGCACCGGCTGATAATGGCCTCTTGCAGGCACTCTCGTCCCTTGGGTCACATAGCCGTCGCGATCGCAAACATAGACGGTGGTTGGCATGCCGCCGGAGCGGAAGATCCAGTCCCCATTGCGACGGATGCCGCGTGTTTCGGTGCGGCAGGCATATTGTTCCTCATCCTTCTTGTCAGGCTGAGACTTGACACCGGGGAGATCGGGATAGGGATAAAGGGGCTGAATGTCTGCTTTGCCCGCCCGGCTCCAATCCGCTGCAAAAGCCGGCCCGGCGATCACGCCGCTGACAACAGAAAGGGCAGCGAGCAACATCGGCAGGGATCGCATATCGGTGACCTTTCATCGCAGGACGGGCTCCAGCGTCCTCAAATCTAGGAAGCAGCAAAGCAGGCATCAAGCCGTCGAGCAGGCACGGGCACGACAAATTGATTTCGAAGCCCTTTACCGCTGGGCCTGCCGGCGGAAATAGCTCCGAATGACCGGATGGGCAAAGAGGCTTGCCAGGATCGCAAATGCCGCGCCGGCGGCAAAGCCGGTGAACAGCCCGCCGATGACGCCGGCGACCAACAGGGTCTTCTTGCCGGGGCCGTCCGCTTTCGTTGGGGGTTCGGCTTCTGAAATGACGCGGATATTGCTCTGCGGAAGGTTCTGCTCCTCGGTTGTCTGGCTGGAGCGCTTCAGGACGCTCTCGTAGATTTCCCGGGCGGCCGTCGCCTTGCGCTGCAGTTCGTTGAGTTCCACTTGCTTGTCGGACGTGGTCGCCTGCAATGCCTTTTGAATGTTAAGTTCCTTGGCAATCGCCTCCTCGGCCTTTGTCGCCTGCTCGTAATCGGCGCGCGCCGAAGCCACCATGCGCTGCAATTCCCCCTTTATTTCGCCCGAAATGCTCTGCAGTGACGAGCGGGCGGCCTGCAGGCGCGGATGGCGCGCACCCATCTGGCTTTCGAGGCTGCCGACGGCTGCGGCCTGCGCGGAATATTGCTGTCGAAGGCTCGCAAGCGACGAGTTCACAGAACCGCCCTCGGTTCGACTGTTGGCGACGACATCCTCGAAGCTCATGTTGGCGGCCGCATCCGCGCGGGCCTTGGCCTGAATCGTCTTTTCCTGCGCAGTCAGCAGCAGCGTATTCAACGAGGCAAGGCGCTGGTCGGAAATCAGATTGCCCTCCGTTGCCGCCATGTCGTTGCCGGCGCGGAAGGTCTCGACGGCCTGCTCGGCCTCCTGCACTTTCTGGCGCAGATCGGTCAATCGAACATCGAGCGTCGCCGTGGTATTTTTATACAGACCTGTCGAGGCACTGCTTTCCTCCTGCATGAAGGAGGTCACGACCTGGTTTGCAAGCGCGGCGGATTTCTCGGGGTTGTTCGTCACGGCCGTCAGCGATACGACATAGGTACTGCTCTGGCGGGTGATCGTGAGCGCCTTCTCAAGGGCGCCGACCACAGCTGCGTCGTCGCTCCGGCCGCCGTTGAATTCCGGATCCTCTGCAAGCTTCATCGTATCGGCAACCCGGCGCAGCACATTTCCGGACATCAAAATCTGCACCTGGCTGTCGATCATCGACGAAATCATCTCGGGCGAAATCGTCGTTGATTGCGTCTGCGGATCAGCAAGTCCGATCTGGCGCGGGTCGAAGTAAAGGCTGGTGCTTGCGGTGAATTTTTGCGGCAGCAACGGCAGCAGGGCGCCGCCCGCCAAAGCGCCGAGCGCGGCCAGGGCGAGGACAATCAGCCTTCTGTTCCAGATCGCAAAGATGACCGAGCGCGTATCGACAAGCGGCGCGTCAGGATCGACTGAAACCGGCACTGCGCGGACAATGGCAGGCTGCGGCTTCAATGGCACAGGCTGTGTCCGGCGCAAGTCCTTTTCTGGCGGTGCGGGCGACGGCTGCGCCTCCGGCTCGGGATTGGATTTTGCGAAATCACCAGGCCTGAGGACAGGCGCGCGCGCGGGAGAGCTTTCCGGCGCGGTTGGCGCAGGCTCGTAGCTTCGCCAGCTAGGCAGCCGACTAACCCTGTTCCTGTCGAATTGACTCATGAACACACTCGTGACCTGCCGACACAGATCTTTGGCGGAGGTAGACCGACTTTAGAAATCCTTAGCTAACGGAGCGTTAAGATACCCTACCCGATATTGCCGGAACATGGCAGAACTCCTGAAAGCGAGATCGATGAAGGCCGCGTTTTCCACAAGGCGCCACATGCTGACGATTGCCGCGGCAGCAATGCTGCCGTGGAACGCGGGCCCTGCCGACGCCGCGGGCCCCTGCTTTCGCGGCATCAATCTTTCCGGTGGCGAATTCGGCAATCCGGATGGAGCGATTTTCAAGGACTATGCCTACCCCTCCGAAGTGACGATCGGCTACTTCAAGCAGAAGGGGATGAATATCGTCCGCTTGCCTTTCTTGTGGGAGCGGCTGCAGCCCGAGCTCGGGCAGGCACTGAACGACGCCGAACTCCAGCGCATCAAGGACACGGTGGCCCTTTTTCGAAAACATAAGATGAGCGTCATTCTCGATCCGCACAATTATGCCCAGTACAGGAAAACCCAAGTCGGGACACCGCCGGCAACGACGCTGGCATTTGCAGATTTCTGGACAAGACTCTCATCCGAATTTGCCAACCAGGACGACGTGATTTTCGGGCTCATGAACGAGCCCCACGACATTGCCAGCGACAAATGGCTGAGCGCAGCCAACGCGGCGTTCCGCGGCATCCGGGCAGTCGGCGCCAACAATCTGATCCTCGTGCCGGGCACGAAATGGACAGGCGCCCATTCCTGGCAGTCCGATGGCCCGGGCGGGCCAAACGGCACGGTGATGCTCGGCGTCAAGGACCCGCGCAAGAACTATGCCTTCGAGGTTCACCAATATTTCGACAGCGACTTTTCCGGCACGCATGACGAATGCTCCGGCAATGAGAATGCCAGGAATGCCATCGTCGGCATGTCCGATTGGGCTCGCAAGAACGGCACCAAGGTCCTGCTGGGCGAATTCGGCGTTTCGCAGGCACCGGAATGCATCGCCGGCTTGAAGGCGGTTCTGGATGCGATCCACGACAATTCCGACGTCTGGCTTGGCTGGACCTATTGGGTGGCCGGCGACTGGTGGCCAGAAAGCGAGCCCTTGAACGTGCAGCCCCACGAGGGCCATGAGCGAAAGCAGATCGCGGTGCTGGAAGCCGCCGCCAAGGCGCCTTCTCCTGCCGAGGACGCGTGCCGGACGATGGGCAGGTAGCGGAGATGGAGCAGCGAGATGCAACAACGAAGGAACCGATCGACTACGGCATCCTGGCAGTCGGCGTGCTGGCGGTCACTTATAATTGCATTCTCGCCTTCATCAATCACAACATCACGCCCCTTGCGTCGTCACATGTCGCCCTCAGCGAAATCCTGCTGCTGATCTATTCATTTGGCTTCCTTTTGAAGAGGGGCCTTTATGAAGAAGACCTCGCTCCGCTTGGCTATTTGCTGGCGACAATCTTCCTCACCATCTATGTGATCGCGGTCAATCGCTCAGGCTATATCGACCACCTGCGCAACGTGCTCATCATCTTCGCTTTCGTCATCATGGGCCGATGGACGAACGAACGAACGCTGAAGCTGATATTCAAGTTATGCTGCGTTGTCGTGCTGGCGGTGCTGATCTGCGAGATTGTCTCTGTGCAAGCCTATGTGGCGCTCTTCCATCCGGCTGAATATTTCGAAAACACCCGCGGCGTGCCGCGCGCCACCTATAGCGACATCGGGCTGTTTCGCGGCGCGCTCGGCTTCCCGTCCCGCTTTTCCTTCGGAATTATCGATCACCGGTCCTCATCGATCTTCCTGGAGCAGGTGTCCCTTGCCAATTTCTGTGGCGTGCTGGTCATCTATCTCGTCAGTTTTTCCAATCGCCTGAGATCGTTCGACCGGCTGCTCTTCGTGTTCACCGTCATGCTGATCCTCGTCACCAACGACACGCGTACGATGCTGATATTCAGCCTGGCCTGCCTCGGCGGCTACTTTATCTTTCCGTGGATTCCGAAGATTTGCGATTTCTTGATGATGCCGACGATTATCGTCATGGGCTTCGTCATCCATGCATTCCGTCCCGATGCCCATGACGACGATTTCGTCGGCCGCATCAGCGGTACAATCCGGAACATCCTCGCGATGGATATCCCGGCTGCACTCGGCCTTGAACTCGAGAAAGCCACGACCTTTGTCGACAGCGGCTACGTCTACATAACCTATGGCGCCACGATCTTCGGCCTCATCCTCTTCTGGCTGTTCGTCTCCTTTTTCCCGGCAAGCGAGACGCCGAACCAGAAGCGTCTTGCCCATTCGCTGTCGCTTTTCATGTTCCTGAACCTGATGATCGGCTCCACGGCGATATTCTCCATGAAGACGGCCGGCCTCGTCTGGCTGCTCGTCGGCTTCCTGAGGGTCAACGAGGGCGTGCGCGGGAAACGCACTGCCGGTAAAGTGGGCATGCCGGTTTCTGCCTGAGCGGTTGCGCGGCGGGGATACGCGACGGCGCAGGCGGAACAAAGCCTCGCCATGATTTGCGTAAGTTGGAGCGTAACGAGCGGATGCAGGAGCCTGCAAGTCCTTGACAGCTTCTCTTGCAAACGTTGCACGAACGAAAGAGCTTCGCCCGATGCGGCGTAGCTGCTTTGATCTAAGCAGACCTGTCGGCTAATGCCGCGAGAGAGAAGAAAGCCATGACGCATTATGTACTGACTGTATCGTGCCAATCGACGCGCGGCATCGTGGCGGCGATTTCGAATTATCTCGCCGAGCAGGGTTGCAACATCGTCGATAGCTCGCAGTTCGACGACCTCGACACCGGCAAATTCTTCACCCGCGTCAGCTTCATTTCCGAGGAAGGCGTTGCACTGCCGGCGCTGAAGGAAGGCTTCAAGCCGATTGCCGAGAAATTCGCGATGGAGGCTGAAATCCACGACGGGGACAGCCGCATGAAGGTGCTCTTGATGGTCTCCCGCTTCGGCCACTGCTTGAACGACCTGCTCTACCGCTGGAAAATCGGCGCACTGCCGATCGACATCGTCGGCGTCGTGTCCAATCACTTCGACTATCAAAAGGTCGTGGTCAACCACGACATTCCCTTCCATCACATCAAGGTCACCAAGGAGAACAAGCCGCAGGCCGAAGCCCAGCTGCTTGAGCTCGTCGACCAGACCGGCACGGAACTGATCGTGCTCGCCCGCTATATGCAGGTGCTTTCCGATGCGATGTGCCGCAAGATGTCAGGCCGGATCATCAATATCCACCATTCCTTCCTGCCGTCCTTCAAGGGCGCCAACCCGTACAAGCAGGCCCACGAGCGCGGCGTAAAGCTGATCGGCGCCACGGCGCACTACGTCACCGCCGACCTCGACGAGGGTCCAATCATCGAGCAGGACACGGCGCGCATCACGCATGCCCAGAGTGCCGAGGACTATGTCTCGATCGGCCGCGACGTCGAAAGCCAGGTGCTGGCACGCGCCATTCATGCCCATATTCATCGCCGCGTCTTCTTGAACGGCAACCGCACCGTCGTCTTCCCGGCAAGCCCGGGAAGCTACGCCTCCGAACGTATGGGTTGAAACCGCACCCGAAAGGGTAGTAGTGAGCGCTTGCCTATGCCATGCATTCGATTATCTGCTTAATGTGGAAAATCGAATCATGCTGGGGGATGCCATGACCGATGATGCGCGTGCCGATCGTATGGAATTGCCGCGCCCGGACGTAACGCCGGCCGAAGCAGAAACGATCCTGCAATCCCGCTACGGGCTCCACGGCACGATCACGGAACTCGGCAGCCAGCAGGACCGCAACTACCGGATCAATACTGGTGATGGCAGCTATGTGCTGAAGATCTGCCACATGGCCTACGATACGCTGGAGCTGGAGGCGCAGAATGCGGCAATCCGGTATCTGACCAGCAAGGACGGTACGCCCCGTGTCCCGAGAGTCATGAGCTCGACGGACGGCCAGGACATCATCGCCGTCACGGTCCGCGAACAGACCTTCAAGGTGCGCCTGCTCGAGTATCTCGAAGGCGAAGGGCTGACGCATCGCAAATACCTGCCCAAGGCTTCGGTCGCAGCCCTCGGCGCGCTCTGCGCCCGGTTGGCACAGGCGCTCGCCGACTTCAACCATTCCGGCCTCGACCGCAGCCTGCAATGGGACCTGCGCCGGGCAGGGCCTGTTGCCGTCCAGCTGCTTTCGGCCATCACCGACAGCGCGGCGCGCGACCGCATCGCCAAGAGCATGGTGCTTGCCGTCCGCCGCATCCAACCGCTTGCGCCATCGCTTCGCGTCCAGGCCGTGCACCATGATGTAACAGGCGACAACGTCGTCTGCAGGATTGATGAGCAAGGACGGCCGATGCCTGATGGCGTCATCGATTTCGGCGATATCATTCGAGGCTGGCTCGTCGGCGACCTTGCCGTTACCTGCGCCTCGCTGCTGCATCAGGCTGATGGCGATCCGTTCTACATCCTGCCCGCGGTCAAGGCCTATCACGAGATCTATCCGCTGACAGACGAGGAACTGAAGGCGCTCTGGCCGCTGATTGTGGCGCGCGCCGTCATTCTCGTCGCAAGTAGCGAACAGCAAATTTCGATCGACCCGGAAAACGATTACGTCCGCGCCAATCTGAAGCTTGAACGGCAGATCTTCGACACGGCCATGTCCGTTTCCTTCGAATTGATGGAGGCGGCAATCCTCGACGCCGTGGGCGCCGACATGGCGACGGTCGACATGTCCGGCTGGCACGCGCTTCTGCCGGAGATCGACCTTGCAAACATCGCCTATCTCGACCTCGGCGTTCAAAGCCCGCATTTTGCGGCCGGAAACTGGCTGAATGCGGAAATGGACTGGCGGCTCTTGGCGCGCGCAGCGAATGAGGCGGGAATCGCCGCGACCCGCTACGGCGAATACCGGCTTTCGCGCGCCGTTCTTCGAAGCGCCAGGCAGCCATCGACCTACGCGCTGCATACCGACATCTGCCTCCCCGGTGGCAACCGCGTTGCTGCACCTTTTGCAGGACGCATTGATTGCAAGAACCACCATCTCGTCCTGATCGGCGACGGTATCAATCTGCATCTCGATGGCCTCGAACTCTCTGTCGAGGATGGCGCCGGGGTGGAACAGGGGCAGATCATCGGGACCGTCTCGGGCGACGTCTCTTCGCTCGGCGGCTTGCGTGTCCAGCTTTGCACGGTTCCCTCGCTCGAACCGCCGCTCTTTGCCTCGCCGCAGGAGGCCGCCGCCTGGTCGGTCCTTTGCCCCTCGCCTGCAGGCCTGCTTGGGCCTGGCGCCCGTGCGCCCGAGCCGGAGGCGGAAGGACTGCTCTCGAGGCGAAAGGCACATCTCGCAAAACCGCAGAAGAATTACTACGAGGTGCCGCCGCAGATCGAGCGCGGCTGGAAGGAACACGTGTTCGATGTCGAGGGGCGCGCCTATCTCGACATGGTCAACAATGTCACGATTCTCGGCCACGGGCATCCGCGCATGGCAGAAGCGATCAGCGAACAATGGCTGAAGCTCAACACCAATTCGCGCTTCCACTATGCAGCGATCGGCGAGTTCTGCGAGCGACTGGCAGCTCTGGCGCCCGACGGACTGGACCGTATCTTCCTCGTCAACAGCGGATCGGAGGCAAATGACCTGGCGATCCGGCTCGCCTGGGCGCATACGGGAGCGCGCAACATGCTTTGCCTGCTGGAAGCCTACCATGGCTGGTCGGTCGCAAGCGAGGCTGTCTCAACCTCGATTGCCGACAATCCTCAGGCCCTGGCGACCCGGCCGAATTGGGTGCATGCGGTCGCTTCACCCAACACCTATCGCGGCGAATTTCGGGGGCCCGATTCGGCCGGAGACTATCTCACCGCGATGGCGCCTGATTTGCAGTCGATCGATGCCGAAGGGCAGGGGCTTGCGGGCTTCATTGCCGAATCCGTCTATGGCAACGCCGGCGGCATTTCTCTGCCGGACGGATATTTATCGCAAGTCTATGCTCAGGTTCGCGCCCGCGGAGGAGTCTGCATCGCCGACGAGGTGCAGGTCGGCTATGGCAGGCTTGGACATCACTTCTGGGGCTTCGAACAGCAGGGCGTCGTGCCCGATATCATCACCATCGCCAAGGGTATGGGCAACGGCCACCCGCTCGGCGCGGTGATTACGACGCAGGAAATCGCCGGATCGCTGGAAAAGGAAGGCTATTTCTTTTCCTCCTCCGGCGGCAGCCCCGTCAGTTGCGTTGCCGGCATGACGGTGCTCGACGTCATGGTGGACGAAAAACTCCAGGACAACGCACGCGATGTCGGGGACCATCTTAAAAGCCGGCTCGCAGCTCTGATCGACAAGCACCCGATTGCGGGCGCCGTCCACGGCATGGGGCTCTATCTCGGTCTTGAATTCGTGCGCGACAGAACGACGCTGGAGCCAGCCACGCAAGAGACGGCGGCCATCTGCAACCGTCTTCTCGAGCTCGGCGTGATCATGCAGCCAACCGGCGACCACCTGAACGTGTTGAAGATCAAGCCGCCGCTTTGCCTGACCATCGAGAGCGCCGACTTCTTCGCCGAGATGCTGGAAAAGGTCCTGTCCGAGGGCTGGTGATCCTCCTGCGCCATTAAACAATGCGGTCATTTCGAGGCTTTCGGTTTTTTAATCAAAAGCCCCATTGCCGGAATCAAAACGACTTCCTATGTCTTTCCCGGTGATCGAAACGAGGCTTCCGGCCGTCACGCAATTTGCACAAAGATCTGATAGGGTTCTTTCAGCAAGTATGACTGTGGTGGAATTATTTTTTTCGAAACGTCGATATTTTGACACGTTTCGGAATATGTTTCTGACAGGCTGTACTCTATTCTCTACAAATAAGGTAGATTAAGAGATAGTCGTCGCCGGGTCCCGACCCTTTCGAGACCTCAAGAGTGCAACGCCAACACAAGGAACGAGACATGATTGATATCGGTATTCTCGCCACCCTCCTTGGGCGAATTGTGCTCGGTAATGACCGTCCGGGCGCTCTCTCCCGCCCGAACTGTCGAATGTGACCTTCGTCCCCTTTCAACGGTATCAGACAAGTCAATTCGTCATCGCCTCGCAGTCCGCGCGGCAGGAGTTCTACGCATGAAAAAGCAAGTTATCGAATATGCAGGCGTTCCCGTGGGGATCGTCATTCCAGATGAAGACCGGCTGAAATTCATCGCCGTGAAGTTTCACGTGCACGACCTTGACGAGCAGCGTTTCAGTTCGCCGGACGAGGTGAAGCTCGCGATCCACGACCTGATGACCCGGCGCCATCCAAAGCCAATCCATGCCTGAAAACAGGCTTTGGTTGCCGCATTTCATCGCGTTTAAAGGTTCATGACCGGTCCCAAAACGGGGCCGGTCTTGTTTTTTCGTGCTGGTTGCGATCCTATCCGACGTCAACAAGGACGGCGCACTTGCTCAATCTCATTACCGACATCGAAGGCGTTTCGGTCGGCCAGGCAACGGACCTGAAGCTCGGTTCCGGCGTCACCGCGATCATCTTCGACGAACCGGCGACGGCTTCGGCCACCGTTCTCGGCGGCGCGCCCGGGGGGCGGGACACCGCCTTGCTCGATCCGTCGATGACCGTCGAGAAGGTTGATGCCTTCGTTCTTTCCGGCGGCTCGGCCTTCGGGCTGGATGCGGCAGGCGGCGTCCAGGCCGGCCTGAGGCAATCAGGCCGCGGATTTCAGGTGGGTACAGTGCGCGTGCCAATCGTACCAGAGGCGATCCTCTTCGATCTGCTGAACGGCGGTGACAAGGATTGGGGCCTGCATTCACCTTACCAGGAGATGGGCTATGCGGCCTTCCAGGCAGCGGCGAAGGGCGAATTTCCGCTCGGAACGGTGGGGGCTGGAACGGGTGCGACGACAGCGACATTCAAGGGTGGGCTCGGCTCGGCAAGCGCGGTCAGCAGCGCCGGGCATCGGGTGGCGGCAATCGTCGCAGTCAATGCGCTCGGTTCGGCAACGATCGGCGACGGGCCGCATTTCTGGGCCGCACCCTTTGAACAAGACAGTGAATTCGGCGGGCTCGGAATGCCGGAGGTGGCAGATCATCGCTTGCGGCTGAAGGGCCTGACGGTGCCTGCAACCACGATCGGTGCTGTCGTGACCGATGCGGCGCTGACGAAGACCGAGACTCACCGCTTTTCGCTGGGCGCACAAGACGGGCTCGCAAGGGCACTGCTTCCGGCGCATCTGCCGCTCGACGGCGATACGGTCTTTGCCGCCTCGACCGGTGCACGAGCGATGGCCGACAGGGGCGAACTGATGGAGCTTTGCCATCTTGCAGGGATGGTCATGGCCCGGGCCATCGCGCGCGGTGTTTACGAAGCGACAGCGCTGCCTTACGAAGGTGCGCAGCAAGCCTGGCGGGAGCTTTACCCGTACGGGCGCTGATTGCCTGGACGAAGTAAAGAAGGCCCAAGCGGCGGAGAGAAAAAATGCAGATCCGGGCCCTGATGTATTTCGACGAGCTGGTGAGGACAAAGTCCATGCGCCAGGCCGCCGAGAACCTGGGCGTCGCGCCGACTGCCGTCAGCCGCCAGATCGAGAATCTCGAAGAACATTTCGGCGCGGCGCTCGTCGAACGCAGCGCGCGCGGCGTGACACTGACGGCCGCAGGCGAGCTGCTTGCAGGGCGCGCAGGCAGGACGCTTCGCGAACTCGAGCACGTGCAACAGCTGATCGAAGATCTCAAGGGGCTCGGGCGCGGCAGGGTGACCATCTACGCCAATGGAGCGATCGTCACCAGTCTTCTTGCTCCCGCGCTTTCGCAGTTCAGCCTCAGCTATCCCAATATTCGCTTCGAAGTGACGATCACCAGCGCGCGGCAGGCCATCGAAGCGGTGAACGCAGCACAGGCCGACATGGCCCTGACGCTATTTGCGCCGCCGATATCGGAGGCAAAAGTGGTCACACGATTTGAGATCGCTTACGACGTGATCGTGTCGGCGCGTCATGCAGCGGCGCTCCGCAAGGAAATCAGCCTTCGCGAATTGGCGCGCGATAAGCTCGCTCTGCCCGAGAAGTCGTTTGGTTTCCGCCAGAGCTTTGATGCACTTGTCGAGCGGCAGGGGCTGACGATCGACCCTGTTTTCACGGTGAGTTCGCTGGAAATGCTTAAGGAACTCGTGCTCAGCGATAGCGCGGTGACGCTCCTGCCGGCCCTTGCTGTCCGCCGCGAGATCGAGGCGGGTCAGCTTGCTGCAATTGCGCTTTCCAGCGAAAGCTCCATCCGCACCCATGCCGAACTTTCGATCGCACCGGACCGGCAGCTCTCCTTCGCCGCCGGCAAGCTCATCGGGTTTATCGAGAATTTCATGCGGACGAAACTGAAGAGCCGCTGAGACCGCGGTCGCGAAGGCAGACCGCTTGCATTTCTTCTGTTTTTGGTGTGTAGCTTTTTTCGATACACTGTGAACACATAATGTGCATATCGCTTCACATCGTTTTTTTAGGATCCGCAGGACCATGATCACCAGCCTGTTGCCGGCACCGTTCACACGCCTTGCCCACGGCATTTTCCTCAGCGCCGCCCTTTCCGTCGCGATGATGGCTTGCGCCGTCATGCCGGCACAAGCGGGCAAGGCGGCGCTCAATCTCGCCATGAGCGTCGAGCCGACCGGGCTCGATCCGACAATCGCCGCACCGGTCGCGATCGGTCAGGTGACCTGGCAGAATATCTTTGAAGGGCTGGTGTCGATCGACGAGGTCGGCAAGGTCCGACCGCAGCTCGCCAAGAGCTGGGAAATTTCGCCGGACGGGCTGACCTATAGGTTCAAGCTTCAGACCGGCGTCAAGTTCCACGACGGCGAAGCCTTCGATTCCGCGACCGCCAAGTTCGCGTTGGAACGTGCCCGCGGCAAAGATTCGGTCAATCCGCAGAAGCGCTTCTTCGCCTCGATTGCCTCCATCGATACGCCGGATCCCGAAACGCTGGTCCTGCGCCTCTCGCAGCCGACGGGAAGCCTGCTTTACTGGCTTGGCTGGCCGGCATCGGTCATGGTTGGTCCGAAATCTGCCGCGAGCGACAAGACACACCCGGTCGGAACCGGCCCGTTCAAATTCGTCAACTGGGCGAAGGGCGACAAGGTCGAGCTCGCGAAAAACGAAGCCTACTGGAACAGCCAGGTATCCGTGAAGCTCGACAAGGTGACCTTTCGCTTCATAGCAGACCCGCAAGCACAGGCTGCCGCATTGAAGGCAGGCGACGTCGACGCCATTCCGGAATTCGCCGCACCCGAGCTGATGAGCTCCTTCGAAGGCGATCGACGGCTCGTGACGAAGATCGGCAATACCGAACTCAAGGTCGTTGCGGGCATGAACAATTCCAGGAAGCCATTCGACGACAAGCGGGTGCGCCAGGCTCTGATGATGGCGATCGACCGCCAGACCGTCATCGACGGGGCCTGGTCGGGTCTCGGCACGGCGATCGGTAGCCATTATACACCGAACGATCCGGGTTATCAGGACATGACCGGCGTGTTGCCCTACGATCCCGAAAAGGCCAAGGCGCTCCTTGCGCAAGCCGGTTATCCGAATGGCTTCACCTTTACGATCAAATCGCCGCAGATGGCCTATGCGCCCCGCAGCGCCCAGGTCATGCAGGCAATGTTTGCCGAGATCGGCGTGACCATGAATATTGAACCGACGGAATTTCCGGCAAAATGGGTCCAGGATGTGATGAAGGACCGCGCCTACGAAATGACCATCGTGGCGCATGCCGAGCCGATGGATATCGACATCTATTCCCGCGATCCCTACTACTTCAACTACAAGAACCCCGTCTTCAACGATCTGATGAAGAAGGTGCAGGAGACGACCGATCCCGCCTTGCAGAGCAAGATCAACGTGGAGGCGCAGAAAATCCTCGCCGAGGATGTGCCGGCGCTATATCTGTTCGCCATGCCCAAGCTCGGCGTATGGGACAAGAATCTCAAGGGCTTGTGGGAAAACGAGCCGATTCCTTCGAACGTTCTGACGAATGTGGCATGGAAGGAGTGAGGCTGAGTTTGGACTGGACATGCAGAAGGCATGAATAGGTGACGCGCAATTCTCCTTATTCTCATCCCTGTGCCTGTCACAGGGATCCAGAACGCCGAACCCCTTGGGCGCAAATGAACCTTTCGATAGGGTCGTTCGCGCCACCTGCGCGCCGTGGGTGGTTTTCTTTGCTGACCTTCGGCACAAGCGCGGGGACAGGAAATGTGTCGGCTGCAAGCAAGCTGCGCCTATGATCGCTCTTCTTGGCCGCCGCTTTGCCGGACTGATCCTGACGCTTGCCGCCGTCTCCTTCCTGGTCTTTGCGGTCATGGACCTGCTGCCGGGCGATCCCGCTTCGATCATGCTCGGAACCTCGGCGACGCCCGAGACGCTTCTAGCACTTCGCCATGAACTCGGCCTCGATCAGCCTCTGATCCTTCGCTACGGCCAATGGTTAGCCGGGGTGTTTTCCGGCGATCTCGGCCAGTCTTATACCTATGGCGTGCCGGTTGCAGGACTGATCCTCGAACGGTTGGCGGTGACGCTGCCGCTGGCGCTGCTCGCGATCCTCCTTTCCGTCGTCATCGCCGTGCCGCTCGGTTCCTTTGCGGCGGCTCGGCCGAACGGCATCGCCGATATCATGGCGACGCTCTTTTCACAGCTAAGCATTGCCGTTCCCGCCTTCTGGGTGGCACTGCTGCTGATCATCGTGTTTTCGACAACGCTCGGACTATTGCCTGCAGGTGGCTTCCCCGGCTGGAATGGGGGGCTTTGGCCGGCACTGCAGGCGCTGGTTATGCCCGCCACGGCCTTGGCGCTTCCGCAAGCGGGCGTGCTGACGCGCGTCACCCGCACAGCGGTACTGGAAACGCTGCACGAGGATTTCACGCGGACGGCATTGGCGAAGGGATTGTCCGGGCGCGCCGTCTTATGGCGGCACGCCGTGCCGAATGCACTGGTGCCGATCCTGACGACCCTTGGACTGCAGTTCACGTTCCTGGTAGCGGGCGCGGTTCTGGTCGAAAACGTCTTCAACCTTCCAGGTCTCGGACGGCTTGCGTACCAGGCATTGTCGCAACGCGACATCATCGCGATGCAGGACGTCGTGCTGTTTCTTGCCGCGCTCGTCGTCATCATGAATTTCCTCGTCGAGATGTCCTATCTGGCGATCGACCCGCGACTGCGAAGGAATGTATGACAATGGCGTTCGCATCCGATACTTCCATCAAAAGGCGCCCATTTATCATTAGCCGGCACACAAGGCTTCTCGCAGGATCATCGGTCGTCGGACTGCTTGTTTCGGTTGCACTTCTGTCACTCGTCTGGACGCCGGTGCCGCCAGCAAAGATGCACATCATCTACAAACTGCAGCCGCCTTTCGCTTACGGCGTGCTCGGCACCGACCAATTCGGCCGCGACGTTCTTTCGATGCTGATGGCCGGATGCTGGAATTCGCTGTCGATCGCCATCACCGCGGTAGCCATCGGCGGCGCGATCGGTTCGCTTGCCGGCATTTCGGCAGCAGCGACCCGAGGCATTTTCGAAACACTGCTGATGCGCGTCTGCGACGTCATCTTCTCGCTGCCGCCGATCCTCTCGGCGATGATTCTCGGTGCTTTTCTCGGATCCGGCAGGGCCACGGCGATCATGGCGATTGCCGCCTTCATGATCCCGGTCTTCGCGCGGGTGACACTTGCTGCTGCCCTTCAGGCCTGGAGCCGCGACTATGTGCTGGCGGCGCGCGCGATCGGCAACAGCCGCTTGACGATCTCGGTGCGCCATGTGCTTCCCAACATCATGAACCAGATCATCGTCCATGGCTCAATCCAGCTTGGGCTGGCGATCCTCACTGAGGCCGGATTGAGTTTCCTTGGCCTCGGCGTGGCGCCGCCGACGCCGACCTGGGGTCGGATGCTCGCCGATTCCCAAACCTATCTTGGGCTGGCGCCATGGCTTGCCATCCTGCCCGGCCTTGCAATCGCGCTCGCCGTTCTCGGCTTCAACATGCTGGGCGATGGACTGCGCGATTTCCTCGACCCGCGGCGATTTTGATCAGACCGGACGGCGGTAGCCGGTCGGCTGTTGGTAGAGCTCGCCGATCCGTTTGACGGCCGCCTCAAAATTCTCGCGGGCAACTGTCATCGTGTAGCCGTTGGCGTGAATGATCGTTTCGGGGTCCTCCATGATTGCGACATGTCCCTTCCAGAAGACCAGGTCGCCGCGGCGAAGTCCTGAGCGATCGATCCTCTCGCCAAGACCTGCTGCCTGCATGTCCGTGTCGCGCGGCGCGCTTCGGCCGGTCATCAGCATGGCCAATTGAACGAGGGCAGAACAATCGATGCCAAGGCCTGAACGACCGCCCCACAGGTAGGGTGCATTCATGAAGCGCGACGCGATCTCGACGTAGTCGTCATCCTTGCCGGCGCTGACCGGCTGGACATGCCTTGCAAAAATGGCGGTGCCATCCTCCAGAACCACGTAGTGGTTTCCGCGCACCTCTTCCTCACCCGCGACCCTGACGCGGCTGCCCATGGAAAGCACGAAACGATAGGGCGTTCGCAATTCGGGTTGCGGATAGAGGAACGTGCGCTGCACGGTGACGATATGTGTCGGCTCCGCCTGGGCGCCTGACAGCATCTCCTCCGGCATGTAGCCGACATAACCGTCCGAAGAGGCCTTTATCCAGCACCAGCCCCCGGCGCGGTCAAAGACCGTCACATCCTCCCCGAGGAGCAGTTCGGTGTCGATGCCGACCGAAATGTCCGGTTGCGGGCGAAGCGGTGCAACGGGAACGGCGATCCGCGCCGGGCTACCGGAAACGAAGCGCAAGGCCTCGACCTTGCCTTCAAGACCCGCTTCGGCAAGATCGGGCCGATAGGCATGCAGGCGGCGGTCGAGCATCGTCATCTCCATTCCACTTAGATCGGCAGGCGGCGCCCCTGGTCACGCACCAGGTCGCCGAGCTTCTCGAGATAGAGCGCGCCGCCGACGGTGCGCTTGATGATCACGTTCCGGCGGTCACTTTCGTCGCGTGCCCGATCGACAAGGCCCATTTCGCCCATCGTATCCAGCGCCCGGGTAATAACCGGTTTCGTCACGTTCAGCGTCGAGGCAAGCCCACGCACCGTATGGGGCGGCGGCACCAGATAGATATGCAGCAGGATCGCCATCTGGCGCAACGTCAAATCACGTTCGTCATGGTGAACCTGGTTGAGGGTCACGCCGTGCCAAAGCCGCAGGGCCTGCGATGCAGTCAGTTCGATCGGCAAGGCTCCTCCGGAAAATCATTACGCCAGCGTTCTATTTTCCCGGACAGGATGCCGGCAGGCAAGAGGCGCCAGAACCTGCCGCCCCGCAAGGTGAATAAAATTTTAACGATTGCCAGTCAGCCGTGGCGGATATGGTGGTAAAGCGCGCGGATTGCCTGCGCCTCGCCGCCGCCTGGCGAATGAGCCCGCTCGGTCGGCGCCCATCCGTAGATGTCGAAATGCGCCCAGCTCTTGGCGTTGCTGACAAAGCGCTTCAGGAACAGTGCTGCCGTGATCGCACCCCCCATGCCGCCCGCCGGGGCGTTGGTGATGTCGGCGATCTTGGCGCGGATATCCTTGTCATAGCCCATATAGAGCGGCAGCCGCCATAGCGGGTCGTCCGTCTCCAGGCTTGCTTCGGTCAGATCGTGGGCAAGGTTTTCGTCATCCGTGAAGAAGGGCGGAAGATCAGGGCCGAGCGCAACGCGGGCAGCGCCCGTCAGCGTCGCCATGTCGATCAGGAGATCCGGTGATTCCTCGTCGGCATAAGCCAGCGCATCGGCGAGGATCAGGCGGCCTTCCGCATCGGTATTGTCGATCTGGACTGTCAGGCCCTTGCGGCTCTTGTAGATGTCTCCCGGGCGGAAGGCATTTGCCGAGATCGCATTTTCAACGACGGGAATGATGACGCGCAGCTCGACCTTCAGCTTCGCGTCCATGATCATCAGCGCAAGGCCCATCACGTTCGCCGCACCGCCCATGTCCTTCTTCATCAAGAGCATGGAGGAGGCCGGCTTGATGTCGAGGCCGCCGGTATCGAAGCACACGCCCTTGCCGACCAGCGTGACCTTGCGATGGCCCTTCTTGCCCCAGCGCAGTTCCAAAAGCCGTGGCGCGTCGGCGCTGGCGCGGCCGACGGTGTGGACCAGCGGGAAGTTCTCCTTGAGCAGATCATCGCCGATGATGACCGACATTTCCGCCTTATAGTGCTCGGCAAGGCCGCGGAAGGCCGCTTCGAGCTGTTCGGGGCCCATGTCATTGGTCGGCGTGTTGATGAGATCACGGGCAAGGAAGACGCCAGCAAGCTGACGCTTGATGTCCGCGCCGTCGGCATCACGCGGGATCATCAGCGTCGCGGCTGCCTGCTTGTCGGAACGATAGCGGTCGAAACGGTAGCTGCCGAGACCGAAACCGAGCGAGAGGCGGTTTGCCGTCAAAGGTGCGGTTTCGACATGCCAGTCGCCGGCGGGCAGTGAACGGGCAAGCTTGCCGGTGATATAGGGCTGCTCCGATGGATTGGCGCCGAGACCGAAAAGCGCGCCGCCCAGATGACCGGCGGCGGTCGGGATCAGCAGCAGCGAACCGCTTTCTGCCTTGTAACCTGCCTTCTTCGCCCAATCGAGCGCGATCGGATCGATCGTGCCGGTCTCGATATGGGCCGGAGTAACCGCGAAGATCGGCAATGTGGAACCGCCTTTGGTGTTGAAAGGCGTGGGTCTCTCGATGAACTGATAGGGGGCCATATTTATCCTTCGACGATGTCCGGGAATCGTTTTTTTAACCGTCCGTTAGGGTTAACAGACTATTGCTGGAGTGAAGATTGCGTCAAACCTTTCCCTGTTCCGCTTAGAGGTCAGGCGCCAGTTTCTGAATTCAGGAAAGCGCAATGCCTCTCCCGGCCATCCATCCACTCAAGAACCGTATTCTCCCCTGTGTCGCAGCAGCGCTGGTTGTCGCCGCGCTCGCCGGTTGCTCGGCGACCAAGGACAAGATGACGACGGGTTCGGTGCCGAAGTTAACAAAGCCCGTCGAAACCATGGATTCGAACGAGCTTCACGCAATGACGGAACGGGTCGGACAGGCCTACGAGAAAGATCCCCGCGATCCGGTAAACGGCGTCAACTACGCCAACCTGCTGCGCATGGCCGGGCGCGACGCGCAGGCCCTTGCTGTCATGCAGCAGGTTGCGATTTCCAATCCCAAGGATCGCAATGTCCTTGCTGCCTATGGCAAGGCTCAGGCAGCTGCAGGACAGTTCCAGCAAGCGCTCGACACGATCGGCCGGGCGCAAACCCCCGACCGGCCCGACTGGAAGCTCATTTCTGCCCAGGGCGCGATTCTCGACCAGATGGGCAAGCCCAGCGATGCGCGGGCGCGTTATCGCGATGCACTGGACATCATGCCGAACGAGCCTTCCGTGCTTTCAAACCTCGGCATGTCCTACGTGCTGACAGGCGATCTCAGGACCGCCGAAACCTATCTCAAGCAGGCGGCGGGCCAGCCGGGTGCCGACAGCCGTGTCAGGCAGAACCTCGCCCTTGCTGTCGGCCTGCAGGGTCGTTTTCGGGAGGCCGAAGAGATTGCCCGTCGCGAGCTCGCCCCGCAGCAGGCAGACGCCAACGTCGCCTATTTGCGTTCGATGCTTTCCCAGCAGAATTCATGGCAGAAACTGGCGGCGAAGGACAGCGCCCCGCCAAGCAACACCAACTGACCTCCGACTACCGAAGCATCGCGCCGGAGAACATCAGGCGCAATCCCAGCCCGCCCATGACAACCCCGGCTGCGCGGTCGATCCAGTGCTTGGCGGCCAAATAGACCTGGCGCGGACGGCGGGCGGAGAAAGCCAGCGCCACGATCGAGTACCATCCGGCCTCAATCGCGAAGATTCCGATCGGCAGACCGATCATGACACCTGCGGGCACCGTTTTCGGCAGAAAAGCTGCAAATATGCTCGCATAGACGATGATGGTCTTCGGATTGCTGAGCTGCGTCAGCAACGCCATCGAGAAACTGCGTCCGAGCGACGCCCTGCCCTCAACCGCACCCGGGACCTCGAGAGGCGCCTTCGCGCCCTGCCAGATGCGAAACGCGATGTAGACGAGATAGGCACCGCCTGCAAATTTCAGCACCAGGTAGAGCCACGCGAATTGCGTCAGCAAAGCCGTCAGGCCGGCAAGCGCAAGAATGCCGAAGATGACGCCACCGACACCCATCGCCAGCGCCGCCGCCAGGCCATCAAGGCGCGAGCGGGAAATGGCGATGCGGGAAACGACGACAAAACTCGGGCCGGGGCTCATCGCGCCGACCATCAGTGCTGCAAAGATACTGGTGAGGATGGCTGCAGAAGACATCATGGCTCCTCCTGATTTCCAAAGGCCCCAGACGAGCGGAGAGCCCGTCGGCACTTGCCTGGTCTTCCATCTCATTTGCCACGGAGAACTACGGCTAGCCGGTTTCCGTCTCGCCTGCAAGCCGCATCAGAACCTGTCGGCGATCTGGATGCCGGCCGGGCCGAGGATGACGGCGACGAGGACGGGAAGGAAGAACAGGATCATCGGAACGGTCAATTTCGGCGGCAAGGCAGCCGCCTTCTTTTCAGCCTCGTTCATGCGCTCGTCTCGTCCTTCCTGTGCAAGAACGCGCAGCGCCTGCGAAATCGGCGTGCCGTAACGGTCGGCCTGGATGAGGGCCTGGGTGACGGACCGCACGAGATCGATCTGCGTGCGCGTGCCCAGATTTTCGAGTGCCTGACGGCGGTCGGGCAGGAAGGAAAGCTCGGCCGTCGTCAGCACCATCTCCTCGGCAAGCGGCGGCGATTGCTCGCCGAGTTCTTCCGATACGCGGCGCATCGCTGCTTCGATCGAAATGCCGGACTCGACGCAAATCAGCATCAGGTCGAGGGCATCGGGCCAGGCACGCTTGATCGAATGCTGACGCTTCGACATGCGGTTCGAGACGAAGATGTTCGGCGCATAGAAGCCGAGATATCCCATACCGATCATAGCAAGCAGGCGGATGGGAAGCGGCTTGGCTGCGAGGTTGCCGAGACCGAAAATCCAAAAGGCTGCGAGGGCGAGGAAGACAAAGGGCAGAAGGAAGCGGGCGACGAGGAAGGTGTTCAGGGCGTTTTCCGAGCGGTAGCCGGCTGCACGCAGCTTGTTCATCGTGTTTTCGTCGACGAGCGCCTTGCGCAGGTTGAAGCGCTCGACGATCTGGCGGACAGAGCGATTGTTTTGGTTGCGGAGAGACCCCTTGTTTCCCGCCTCCGTCATGCGGGCACGCTCACGTGCGCGAATCTGGTCACGCTCGGTCGAAACGGCACGCATGCGCTTGTTCAGGTCGCCGCGCTCGAAGAAGGGAATGGCGATCGTGTAGAAGGTCGCAAAGACAGCGACCGCAACGAGAAGCGCGACGAGCATGGCCGGATCGGTCAATCGCGCTGCAAGATCTGCTGACATGACGCGTCCCCCCAGGCTAGATGTCGAAATTGACCATGTTGCGCATGACGAAGATGCCGATCGACATCCACACCGCCGATAGCCCCATGATGAAGTGACCACGCGGATCGGTGAACAGAACCATCATGTATTGCGGCGATGTCAGGTAGACGAGCGTGGCGACGATAAAGGGCAAGGCGCCGATGATGACAGCCGAAGCCTTGGCCTCCATCGACAGCGCCTTCACCTTGGCCTTCATCTTTTTGCGGTCGCGCAGTACCTTCGAGAGGTTGCCGATCGCTTCGGAAAGATTGCCACCGGCCTGCGACTGAATGGCGATCACGATCGCAAAGAAGCTCACTTCCTGCAGCGGCATGTAGTTGGTCATGCGCCCGCAGGCGTCGGGAACACTGAGGCCGACCTGCTGGGATTCCACGACACGGCGAAATTCGCTCTTGACCGGATCGCGGCCTTCATTTGCGATGAGGCGGATCGCATCGTTCAGCGGCAGGCCCGACTTGATCGAACGCACGATGACGTCGAGCGCGTTCGGAAACTCGTCGAGGAATTTGTTCTGGCGGCGCTTTATCAGGAAGCCGAGGATCCACCGCGGCAGACCGAGGCCGGCAACGATCGGAAGCGCAAGTACGAAAAGCATCGGCGCGCCCGCGAGCAGCGCAATCAGCATCAGGAACAGGCCGAAGGCGGCGCTGAACATGTAGAATTTGGCGGGCGTGATCGCAAAGCCCGCCTGGGTCAGCCGCGACTTCAGGGACAGTTTGCGTTTTGTGTTTTCCTGCTGGCGCTTTTCGAGATCCTTGAGATTGTCCTGGACCGACTTGCGGCGCTTCGACATTTCCTGGACACGGTCGCGTGCCGCCTTGACCTTCACCCGGTCGGTCTCGGTTGAAGCAACGCGGCTGACGCGATTGGCAGCCTTCTTCTCGGTTTCCAAACGGCTGAAAAGCAGGCCATAGCAAACCGCGCCCGCAGCGACCGCAACCAGCACGATGATGGCGAGCACTATCGGATCGAGACCGAACATCATATTTCCTTCGACTTTGCTTCCATCTCATCCAGGGCGGCGGCCAGGCGCTTTTCCTCGTTATAGTAGCGCGCGCGATCCCAGAAATGCGGTTTGCCGATACCGGTCGACATATGACGGCCGATCAGCCGGCCGCCAGCGTCCTCGCCTTCAATCTCGTAGCGCATCAGGTCCTGGGTGATGATCACGTCGCCTTCCATGCCGATTACCTCGGTAATGGCTGTGATGCGCCGCGAGCCGTCGCGAAGACGCGCTGCCTGGATGATGACGTCGATCGAGCCGGAGATGATCTCGCGAACGGTCTTTGCCGGGAGACTGTAGCCGCCCATGGCAATCATGGATTCGATACGGCTCAGGCATTCGCGCGGCGAATTCGAGTGGATCGTTCCCATCGAGCCGTCGTGACCGGTATTCATCGCCTGCAGAAGATCGAAAACCTCCGGTCCGCGCACTTCGCCGACGATGATGCGTTCGGGACGCATGCGCAGGCAGTTCTTGACGAGGTCACGCATGGTGATCTCGCCTTCGCCTTCGATGTTGGGCGGACGGGTTTCCAGCCTAACCACATGTGGCTGCTGCAGCTGCAGTTCGGCCGTATCTTCGCAGGTGATGACCCGCTCGTCTCTGTCGATATAGTTCGTCAGGCAGTTCAGAAGCGTCGTCTTGCCCGAACCCGTACCGCCGGAGATCACCACGTTGCAGCGCACCCGGCCAATGATCTGCAGGAGCGTTGCGCCTTCGGGCGTGATCGCGCCGAAGCGGACGAGCTGATCGAGGGTGAGCTTGTCCTTCTTGAATTTACGGATCGTGAGCGCCGGACCGTCGATGGCGAGCGGCGGGGCGATGACGTTGACACGCGAGCCGTCCGGAAGACGGGCGTCGCAGATCGGGCTCGATTCATCGACGCGGCGGCCGACCTGGCTGACGATGCGCTGGCAGATCGACAGAAGCTGGCCGTTGTCGCGGAAGCGAATTTCCGATTCGACCGTCTTGCCGCCGACTTCGATGAATGTCTTGCCGGCCCCGTTGACCATGATGTCGGCGATATCGTCGCGCGCGAGCAGCGGCTCCAGCGGACCATAGCCGAGAACATCGTTGCAGATGTCTTCGAGCAGCTCTTCCTGCTCGGATATCGACATGGCGAAATTCTTGATGGTGATGATGTCGTTGACGATGTCGCGAATTTCCTCGCGAGCGCTTTCGGCATCGAGCTTGGCAAGCTGGGAGAGGTCGATCGTATCGATCAGCGCCGAGAAGACCTGCGCCTTGGTGTCATAATATTCTTCGGTGCGGGCCGGCCGCCGGCGCTGCGGCGCCTGCATCGGCGGCGGTGTCACCTGATGCCTGCCAGGATCCCTTGCCGGCTCGACCAGCACGGCGGGCGCGGAAGCGGGAGTCGCCGCGGCCGGCGGCGGTGGCGGTGCGCTTACTGCGCCGACCTTTCCGAGGCCTTCATTTCCGCGTTTTCCGAACATACCAAAAGATCCAATCTACTCGTTTTCGTCTCTTACTTGGCGCGCTTCAGCAGCCCCATCAGCCCGCCCCGCTTCGCCTTCTTGATCGCCACACGGCCGGTGACGATGTGTGCCAACTGAGAGAAGGTTTCGGCAGTCGGCGATTTCGGGTCCATCTCGGAGATCATGCGACCGCTATTGGCGGCATTGCCGAACAGAGCGACGTCGAAGGGAATGATCGCGATCGGCTCGATCTCGAGCGGTTCGCAGAAATCGGACGGGGCGATTTCCGGCCGTTTCGGCATGCCCACCTGGTTGAGGATCAGATGCGGCATCTTGTCGTTCGGGCGCAGCTTGCGCAGGGCATCGAGCATGTTCTTTGCATTGCGCAGGTTCGCAAGATCGGGAACGGCGCAGATAACGACCTCATCCACTGCAGCCAGGACCGAACGCGTCCATTCCGACCAGGCGTGCGGGACATCCAGTACCGTTACCGGCGCGCTGCGCTGCAGCACTTCAAGAACCGGCTGAAATGCCTGGCCATCGAAATCATAGGCGCGGTCGAGGAGCGAGGGTGCTGCAAGCAGCGACAGGTGTTCAGAACATTTCGTCAGCAGTCGGTCGAGAAAAACCTCGTCCAGCCGATCGGGAGCAAAGACCGCCTCTGCGATCCCCTGCGTCGGATCCTGGTCGAAATCGATATTTGCCGTGCCGTAAGGCAGATCGAGATCGGCAAGGATCGTCTCGGTCGAGAACAGATTGGAGATGCCGAAGGCGCAGTTGTGGGCGATCGTCGAGGCACCGGTGCCTCCCTTGGATCCGATGAAGGCAATGCTGCGGCCAAGCGGCTCGGCATCTGGGTCGACGAAGATCGACGCCAGGGCCATCATGACGTCCGGCATCGCGATCGGCTGAACCATGTATTCGGAAATGCCGTTGCGGATCAGCTCCCGGTAAAGCGCGATATCGTTGTAGTAACCGACGATAACGACCTTGGTGCTTGGATCGCAGACGGCCGCAAGCGGCGCAAGCTCCAGGAGAAGGCTTGCCGCATTGGCCTTTGTTTCGAGGATGATCAGATTTGGGGTCGGAGCGCTGGCGAACATGTTCGCAGCAGCCGCAATGCCGCCGCTGGTGATCCGCAGGCTGACCTTGGCCATCCGCCGATCGTTTCCGCAGCGCTCCATCACTCGCTGAAGCGCCTCGCTTTCGCAGAAGGCATGCACGGAAATCCGCGGCAGCGGCCGCATGTTTTCCAGCTCGCCCATGCGAACGGCGTCTTCGGCATGCTGCAGCTCCGTCGTGTTCTTGATCTCGTATTCGATCGGGCTCATCGTCTGGATCCGCTCCTCATTAGAATGTGTCTGAGTTGTTGTGCTCGAGGATGGTCCTGTATTCGCGATATTCGGTAATGGCGTCATTGCGGCGCGCAGCATCGATCGGCGTCATGCCGCGCGGCGCAATCAGATCTTCCGGATTGGCGATCTGTGCGGCCAGATTGTTCTGGGTAGCGCAGCCGAAATTGTAATAATTCTGGTTGTCGAAGCCGCCGCCGATATCCTTCGGCCATTGTCCGCACTGCGTGGTCATGGCCGTCATGCCCACGAAACTGAGGCGGATCGGCGCTGCATCGCCAGGAGCTGCCGAATAACTGGCATTGACGATCTTGGAGCTCGGTATCCCTCTCTTCGAGAGCTCGGCCCGCACCTGGCTCCGCAACTGGCTTGCGGCAGCCGAGTTTGGCGAACCTTGCGGGGCCATGACATAGACCGGGCCGGACGCCCGGGATGTATAATTGGCTGCAAAGCCGCGGATCATGTCGCGCTGGGCAATCGTCAAGCGCCGATCCGTCGTGGCAACCGGGAGGTCGACAGTCTGCTCGGCCTCGGCCACCACGATCGGATGGCGTTGGCGGTAGTCGTCGGGGATGCCGCCGGTCGTCAGATTGTCGCGTGGAGCCGCGCAGCCGGAAAGCATCGCGGCCGCAAGTGCCGCGCCAAGCATGGTCCATCGCATCGTGGATTTCGCGCCTTGAGCCATCGCCCGGTCACCATGTCGTTTCATCGTTTTCGATCCTGCGCCGCTCATTTGTAGATAAACCCAATGGAACCGTGGAATTGCGCGTCTGCCACCGGGGCTTCGCGCCGGCCATAAACCTTGTTGACACGGTTCATGAGGAACGCCTGGCCATCATGTTCCGGGCTGAAATTGTCATCCGGCCGGTTAAGCTCGTTGCGGGCGACGGGGCGTACCAGATAGGGGGTTGCGATAATGACAAGCTCGGTTTCTTCGCGCTGCACCGTCCTTTGGCGGAACAATGTCCCCAGCAGGGGGATCTTGTTCACACCCGGCGTGCCGTTCGACGTCTGCGAAACGTTGTCCCTGATGAGGCCGGCAAGCGCAATCGACCCCCCGGACGGCAGTTCGACGGATGTCTCGGCCGAACGCCGCTGATAGGTCGGCTGCGAACCCGAGACGGATGGGGCAGGCTCGGACACGTTGGTCACGATTTCAAGACTGATGCGCCCTGAGGAGAGGACAACCGGCTTGAAGGAAAGATTGATGCCGTAGTTGTAGGGGACAACGGTCACGTTGCCGTCGTTGTCGGTCGTAGAATAGAGAACCTGACCGCCCGAATTGAAGACGGCAGCCTGTCCGGAAATCGCCGTCAGCGTAGGCTCGGCGAGCGTTCTGACGACTTTGGCCTGCTCCAGCGCATTCAGATAGGTTGAGATGTCGTAGCGGCCGATCGAGGTCTTGAAGAGGGCTGCAAGTCCACCACCGAGCGTCGCAGCGGCGCCATCCGCAGCAGGCGAGCCCAGCTGCGCCACAGTCATACCAGAGGAATTGGATACAAGATTGTCGAAGCCGATCTGCTTCAGGATCTCGCGACGGACTTCGGCGATCGTCACCTTGAGCGTGACCTGGTCCTCGCCCTCGATCTGCAGCAGATTGACGACCTGCGATTGCTGGCGCGCCTCGGCGAAGATCGCGACATCGCCCTGTTGTGCGGTGCTAGCTGCCGTCTCGGTTCGCGTCGTCGCTTCGCCACCTGTGAGAAATGCCTGGGCAAGGTCGGCAGCCTGCTTGGCATCCTGCGGCGTGCGGACGGTGCCGGTCAGCACGATGTTGTCGGACACGATCTCGACCTTGATGTTGGAGTCGACGATGAAACGCCTCAGGTTCGTCTCGAGGCCGGAGACATCGCGCTCGATTTCGATGTCGAGGCTCACGACCTCCTGGCCATCACTTCCGAAAATGAAGATGTTCGTTTGACCGACCTTCTTGCCGAAGAGATAGATGCGGCGCGAGGTGCGCGTTACGGCATCGGCCATCGACGGATCGGAGACGAGAATATCATGCGCTTCTTCGGGCAGGTCGACGACGACCGCCTTGTTGAGCCCGAGTTTCAGCCGGCGGTGGGCGCCGGGACCCGTCCGCGAGATCTGGATGACGCCTTCCGAACCTGCATGCGCAGTCCCTGCGCCGACGAGTGGCGCGAAGCCGGGAGGCGTTAAGCCCGAAGCTGCGACCGTCAGTGTGAGAAAGCCTGCAAGGAAGGACTTGGTGCGCCGCATCATATTGACCATTACATTCCCCTCATTCGGCCTTTGGCGCACTGCTGTCTGTGACGATCGAACCGGACTTGATGACCTGAACCAGCGCGCTTCCATTGTCTCCGTTCAGGAGATAGTCGGCAGCGCTCGTATCCTGTTCCTGCGCGTCGGCTACTGAACGCAAGGCCAGCGACAGCTTGTCGGCCATCTGCTGCGCAACCGTCAGAACCTTGGTTTGATCGGGCGTCAGTTCGAGCGTCGCGGTGGTTCCAACGACAGATTTGGAACCATCGTCTTTCTCTTGAATCTGCTGATCGATGGCGAGAACGCGGACATTGCTCAGCACGGCTTCGGTCAGGAACTTGTCGCTTCCCTGCTCCCTGCGGACCATGATGACGTCGACACGGTCGTTCGGAAGGATGAAGCCGCCGGCGCCGGTTGCGACGGAAATTTCCGTTGCGACGGCGCGCTTGCCGGCGGGCAGAAGCGCCGAGAGGATGCGGCTGTTGGAGTCGGCGATTTTTTCAGCACGGATCGGCTCGCCCTCGAAGATCGGCAGGCGGATAACCGCGCCCAGCATATCCTTGACCGCATCCGGCTTGTCGGTTTCAGTGATGAAGCCCTGTACGACAGCGCCCTTGGGCCAGGCCATCCAGTGAACTGCCTTGTCGTCGATGCGGGCGCCAACCGGAAGATTGGCGCTCGAGACCAGCACGTTGACCGTCGGCTCTTTTTCGACGACCGATTGTACCTGCTTGACGACACCGCCCCGTCCGGCAAGCTGCATCGCCAGTAGACCGGCGAGGCCAGCGGCAACGACGGCCACTGAAAGTATTATCAAACGGGCGGGTTTCATTATTCAGTCCTCGGGAGACGGCATGTTCACCCGAAGAATGCTCAGAAATTGGTGTAATTATAGTTAACGGAACACTTACAACTTAAGTTAACGGACGTTTAAATCACCGTTACTTCAGCGATTCCAGCGCACCGTTCAATATTGGCGAACTCGGGAAGGCCATGAAGCCGCCAATGGCGATCGCGATACCGTAGGGAATTTTCTTTGCAAGCAGAAGTGAATTGGGAACAGGCAGACCGATGGCAAGGATCGTATTGGTCTGGGTACGCAGGAGAAGAATGAGAAAGGCGAGGAGGCCGCCGAGGAGACCTACAGTGGTGACGAACAACAGAAGCGATTGATTGAAGCCGAACCACATGGCCGCAGCACTCAACAGTTTTGCATCGCCCCCACCCATCACGTTAAGGGCAAACAGCACGAAGCAGGCAAGAAATACAATGAACCCCGCAAGGAGGTGCATGCCGATGGCAGCAAGCGGCATGCCAGACAGCAAAGTGATGATGGGAAACGCAGCAATCAAAATGAGCGACACACGATTGGGGATCGTCATCGTGAACAGATCGGAAAATGCCGCCATGGCCAAGCACAGAGGAAGGGTCAGGAATATGGCAGCTTCCAGCATCGGGGCTTCTCCACTCGGCAGAAAAATAAAAACCGCTCATATGAGCGGTTTTCGCTTGCTTGAGCATAGCAAGAATAGTCAGGATTACTGGGTCTGAGCTTCCGCGTCGACCATCTTATCCGAGATATTCTGGAACGTGTTGTTCAGCGAGTTGCCGAGGGTGGTTGCACCGGCGATAAGCGCTACGGAAATCAGCGCTGCGATCAGGCCGTATTCGATTGCGGTCGCGCCGGATTCGTCCTTCAGAAAACGGCTAAAAAGCTTGGTCATGATTACTCCTAACTCCAGTTGAGGTTCAGCACGTCCGCCAACTGTTGCCGTTGATCGGATGCCACAACCTAGCGAGGGGCTGTTTCAATCGGCTTAAGGAAGAGGGTTACCAGATCGTAAATGCTAAAGTAAAAACTTCCATGGTAAGCATTTCGTTACTCGGATATATTCAAATTTATCTATGTCGGAAATCCTTTAGAACACAGATCTTCGGGATGAACCAATACATTACATAAGCTGCGCCATTACTGATCATCCTGCCACCGTCAATCCTCCTTGCCTGACCCGATTTGAACAAACACGTGCCGCCATCATGCAGGACCGGCAATTCTTAAAGCTTCATTCACCATTTTTTTCCATTGTATCTTGAGATTTCCACCGGACTATGATCCGGATCCAATAAAAGAGAACGCTATGCCATCGAGCGGCAAGACCATCTCCTTTACCGCGGCTGCCATCCTCGTGCTTTGCGGGCTGCAGGCTCCCGTGCGCGCCGAGGATGACGTGCTGCGCGTCTATATGGATCACGCGCGTGTTTTGAAGCTCGACCGGCCAGCCAGCAAAGTGATCATCGGCAATTCCAAGGTCGCCGACGCCACCGTTGCCGACCCAAAGACGATCGTGCTGACAGGCCGCAGTTTCGGGACGACCAATCTCGTTCTGCTCGATGTCGACGGCAATGCGATCCTCGACGAGACAGTCCTCGTTTCCATCGACGAAGGCAACACCGTTCGTGTCTATCGGCAGACCGATCGTTCCGTCCTTTCCTGCACACCGAACTGCGAACAGCACACGCAGCAGAACAATGCGGCAGATGCCGGCGGCTGATCGTCGTCATCCATTAAACTGTTGACCCGCCATGAAACGGAAAATCAACGAACATACTTTACGATCGCTGCATGAACGTTCCATCGGACGGCCCCGTCGCGGCCAATGATCATCAGGCAGACAGAACCTGCATGCCGGCCGGCCGGCAGGGCAAATGGCTAGCTCTTGCGCGCTCGCGCGACGGATCGGCGGCGATAGAATTTGCGCTGCTGGCCATTCCCTATTTCATGGTGATCTTCGCAATCCTGGAGACCTTCATCGCCTTCGCCGCGGAAGAACTGGTCTCCAACGCCGTCGATACCATGAGCCGCAAGCTGCGGACCGGACAGATCACCAATGTCGTCGGGCAGACCACCTATAAGGACCGCACGGCATTCCGGCAGGAATTTTGCGAGGAAGTCTCGATCCTGATCCAGTGCTCCGACAGCGAAATCGCCACGCCGAACAAGCTTTGGCTCGATATCCGCACATTCAGCAAGTTTTCCGATATCCCCGTTACCATTCCGATGAACGCAACGGGCCTCGATACGACCGCAATGCAATATTCGCCCGGCGGGTCAGGCGCGATCAACATGGTTCGCGCCTATTACCACTGGCAGGTCGTTACCGATCTTATCCGGCCCTATATCACTCCATATCGCACGACCGACGGATCGAGGCTGAACGATTACCTTATCGTCGCCACAGCCGCCTTCCAGAACGAGCAATACTGATGGCGGCGAGCAAAACCCTGATCAGGCTGAAAGACAAGCTCGTCCGGTTCGGGCGCGATCGAAGTGGCGTTGGTGCAATCGAATTTGCGATCCTCTTTCCCGTCCTGGTGATGCTTTATATCGGCGCCTTCGAGATCACGATCGGGTTGAATGTCAGCAAACGCACCAGCCGCGCTGCCGGCTCGATCGCAGACCTGATCACGCAGCAGCAGAACGTCACCAAAAGTTCGCTGAGCGAGATCAGCTCTGTTGCCGGCGGGATTTTCGCTCCCTTCGGTACGACCGGTATGCAGATCAAAGTGACCGGCATCACCATCGATGCTGGTGCCAATGCCAAGGTTTTATGGTCTTGGGCAAACGACGCGACGACGGCGCCATACGCGGCCAATTCCGCCGTTACGGGCATTCCGGCCGACATGCAGAAGGCAGATAGCTTTCTCGTGCGGGCCGATCTCAGCGTTCCCTACACGCTGTTTGCGTTCGGCCGTGATTTTCTTCCAGGCGACATCCAGGAACTCACCATTCGCCGCACCTACTATTACCGCCAGCGACAGGGCGACAATGTCGCCTGCAACGATTGCTGATCGCAATCCATTGAAATTTGCCAAGCCCGCGGCGGCATTATATGCCTGAGCCGAATTGCGGCTCTTGGCCGCCCAGCTTGATGGTTTGCGATGGCACGTGCATTTCTCTTCGTTCTTGATTCCTTCGGCGTCGGCGGCGGGCCGGATGCGGCACAGTATGGCGACGAAGGTTCGGACACGCTTGGCCATATCGCGGAATTTTGCGCAGCCGGGGCTGCCGACAGGCAAGGCTTGCGGTCCGGCCCGCTTTCGCTTCCCAATTTGTCGGCACTCGGCCTGATGCAGATTGCCAGAACCGCAACCGGGCGTGCTCCAGCCGGTATGCCGGTTCCAGATAAAGTCTACGGCATCCATGGCTGCGCCAACGAGATCTCCCGCGGCAAGGATACGCCGTCCGGCCATTGGGAAATCGCGGGAACACCGGTGACATTCGACTGGGGCTATTTTCCCACCGAAGGCGAGGCCTTTCCGTCGCAGTTTATCGAGGCGCTCTGCAACGCGGCGGAGGTCCCGGGCATTCTCGGCAATTGTCACGCCTCAGGCACGGAAATAATAGCTCGGCTCGGCGAGGAGCATATCCGCACCGGCAAGCCAATCTGCTATACCTCGTCCGATTCCGTTTTTCAGGTCGCGGCCCACGAGACCCATTTCGGTCTCGACCGGCTGCTCGGCTTTTGCCGCATCGCCCGCACACTCCTCGACAGCCACAACATAGGCCGGGTGATCGCCCGGCCCTTCGTCGGCGAGAGGCCCTCAACATTCGAGCGCACCGGCAACCGCCGCGATTTCTCGGTGCCGCCGCCGGAGCCGACGTTGCTCGATCGTCTCGTCAATGCGCAGCGCAAGGTTCATGCCATCGGCAAGATCGGCGATATCTTCGCCCATCAGGGTGTTTCCAGGGTCATCAAGGCGAACGGCAATGATGCACTGATGGACGCGTCGCTCGCCGCAATGGAAGCGGCCGAAGACGGCGACCTGGTCTTCACCAATTTCGTCGATTTCGACATGGTCTACGGCCACCGGCGCGATGTGGCTGGCTATGCTGCCGCGCTCGAAGCCTTCGATGCGCGGCTGCCGGACGTGCACCGCAAGCTTGCACCCGGCGATCTCGTCGTCCTTACGGCCGACCACGGCTGCGATCCAACCTGGCGGGGCACGGATCACACGCGCGAGCGCGTGCCGATCATCGCCTACGGGCCGGGTTTGAAGTCGCGCGATATCGGCATTCGCAGCACATATGCCGATGTCGGCGAGACGGTTGCCCGCCATCTCGGCATCGCAGCCGGACCGCATGGGAGAAGCTTTCTGTGACATCACATTTGAAGAAGGTCGAGCTGCATTGCCATCTGGAGGGCGCGGCACCTCCGGCGCTGACTGAAGCGCAGGCGCAAAAATACAATACCGACATCAGCGCTTATCTCCGCGACGGAACATATGTCTGGCATGATTTTGCGAGTTTCCTCGAATGCTATGACAAGGTCTCCGAGGTCTACAAGACCGACGAAGACTATGCGCTCCTCACCGAGACCTACCTGCAGGAGCTTGCGGGGATCGGTACGATCTATAGCGAACTTATCGTTTCGCCCGACCACGGCGATCGTATCGGGCTTGGGGCAGACGCCTATATCGCCGGCATCTGCGAAGGCATTCGCCAGGCCAAGGCAAAAAGTGGCATTGAAGCGCGGCTCATCGTAACCGGCGAGCGGCATTTCGGGCCTGAGCGCGTGATCGCCGCTGCGAAATACGCGGCAAAGGCCGACAACCCGCTGATCACCGGCTTCAACCTGGCTGGCGAGGAGCGCATGGGGCGCGTTGCAGATTATGCCCAGGCCTTCGATATCGCCCGTGACGCAGGCCTTGGCCTCACCATTCACGCCGGCGAAGTCTGCGGCGCCTTCAGCGTCTCCGATGCGCTCGACGTCGTGCGTCCATCGCGCATCGGCCATGGTGTTCGTGCAATCGAGGACGCCGACCTCGTCAGGCGGCTTGCCGATCTCGGCACAGTTCTCGAGGTTTGCCCCGGCTCCAATATTGCGCTGAACGTCTTTCCCGATTTCGCTTCCCATCCCCTGCGCAAGTTCAAGGAAACAGGCGTTCGCGTGACGATCAGTTCCGACGACCCGCCCTTTTTTCATACTTCGTTGAAGCGCGAGTATGAGCTCGCCGCCGATGCGTTCGGTTTCAGCGACAAAGAAATCAACGAACTGACGCGGACCGGCATCGAAGCGGCTTTCGTTGATGAAAAAACCCGCATGGCGCTGCTCGCCCTCATTTGAACCGCCCGGGCCTGAAGATCATCCCATGAAAATCGCCTCCACTCTTGCAGTTGAGGCGCTTTCCGTGAAAGAAACGTCCGATAAGAACAATTAAAGGAAGGCCCGGCCATGGAAGGCGTCATCGTCATCGATCACCCGCTCGTGCAGCACAAACTCACCATCATGCGGCGCAAGGAGACATCGACGGGCAGTTTTCGCAGGCTGCTTCGCGAGATCTCGACGCTGCTCTGCTACGAGGTGACGCGCGATCTCGAACTGACGATGGAAACCATTGAAACGCCCCTTCAGACAATGGAATCGCCTATCCTGGAAGGCAAGAAGCTCGTCTTCGCCTCGATCCTGCGCGCCGGCAATGGCTTGCTCGAAGGCATGCTCGACCTCGTGCCTTCTGCCCGCGTTTCCCATATCGGTGTCTATCGCGATCACGAAACGCTGCAGCCTGTGGAATATTACTTCAAGGCGCCGGAGGACGTGGCAGAGCGTCTTATCATCGTCGTCGATCCGATGCTCGCGACCGGCAATTCCTCGATTGCGGCGATCGACAAGCTGAAGGAACGGGGCGCACATAATATCCGCTTCCTCTGCCTGCTCGCTGCTCCGGAAGGCATCAAGAATTTCCGTTCGGCGCATCCCGATGTGCCGGTCTTCACGGCAGCGATAGACAGCCATCTCAACGAGAAGGGCTATATCGTGCCTGGACTAGGCGATGCGGGCGACCGCATGTACGGGACGAAGTAACTTCAGCTTTCCTTTACCAAGTCCTTGGATATAGAAGGCCCGGAGCACGGATCCGGGCCATTTTAACTTCGCCATTAGCGACTTGTCAGCAAATGCGGCGTAGCGGTCTTGAAGTCTCAAACCCGCATGAGGCGTGGTTCATACAGGCAGGATTTCCGTTCATGCTCATGCGTATCGCCATTTTCGCGAGCATTATCGCCGCATTCGCCACGCAAGTCCCCTCGTTCTTCGAAAGCGGCCAACCGGCTACCGAGACCGCTTCGGCCAACATTGTCTCAACCGCCACTGAACAGCCTGTGACACCCGCCCCGGCTCCTGGTAACGGCCGCATGCGCCTTCAGGCCAATGCGCAGGGGCACTATACAGGCGACTTCAAGATCAACGGCAGACCCGTGAAGGGACTGATCGATACCGGCGCGACCTATGTGGCGCTGAACGAAAGCCTTGCCCGCCGTCTCGGCTACAGTGCCAATCAGCTCGACTTCCGGCATACAGTAAATACGGCCAACGGCCAGACCAAGGCCGCACATGTCACACTCGATCGCATGGAAATCGGCGGCATCCGCGTGCAGGGCGTGGAGGCTTTCGTGCTCAATGATGATGCACTTTCGACAACTCTGGTCGGCATGAGTTTCCTGAAGAAACTGGAGTCTTATTCCTTTGCGGACGGCTCGCTCAATCTGAAGCAATAATCAAATGCGGTCGGAAACAACCGGCGGCAACGAAGGCGTCTTGCCGTGGATGCGGTAGCTTGACGCGATCGAGGCTGCCGCCTTTTGCGCCGCCGCCTCGCTTGCAGCATGCACGATCGCGAGCCTATCGCCCTTGTCGACGCGCGTGCCGAGCGGCAGCAGAGCCGAGAAGCCGACCCGATGGTCGATCTTGTCTTCCGGACGGCGTCGCCCGCCGCCGAGATCGATAACGGCCAAGCCGATCTCGCGAGCATCGCAAGCTGAAAGCCATCCGCTCTCACTTACGAGAACCGGCATTTCGATTGGCGCTTTGACCAGATATCTCGCGGGCTTGTCGACAAAATCCGCCGGGCCGCCCAGCATATGCACCATGCGGGAAAAAATCTCGGCCGCCTTGCCAGAGGCCAGCGCCTCACGGGCTTTCACTTCGCCGTCTTGCAAAGACGGGCAAATGCCGGAGCTCACCAGCATCTCGGCTGCGAAAGCCACAACGACGGTCTCCAGCCGGGTTCCAGCTTTTTTTCCGGACAGGAAATCCAGGCAGTTCCATATTTCAACGGCGTTTCCCGCTGCGTCTGCCAGCGGCTGGTTCATATCGGTGATCAACGCGGTGGTCTTGATCCCTGCCCCATTTGCCACATCCACCAGAGACTGCGCCAAAAGCTTTGCCTGCGCGTGATCTGCCATGAAGGCGCCGTTACCGGTTTTCACGTCGAGCACCAAGGTCTGAAGCCCGGCGGCGAGTTTCTTGGAGAGGATGGAGGCCGTGATCAGCGGGATGGAATCGACCGTCGCCGTGACATCGCGCACGGCGTATAGTTTGCCGTCGGCAGGCGCCAACGAGCTCGTCTGTCCGATGATGGCGCAGCCAGCTTGGCTGACGACGTTGCGGAAGAGTGCTGGATCCGGCGTAATTTCATAGCCGGGAATGGATTCCAGCTTGTCGAGCGTTCCCCCGGTGTGACCGAGGCCGCGACCGGAAATCATCGGTACAGCAAGCCCGCAGGCAGCCGCAATCGGCGCCAGCATCAGAGAAACATTATCGCCGACGCCGCCGGTTGAATGCTTGTCGACGATCGGGCGATCGATCCCGGGCCACGTCAGCACGTCGCCTGAGCGTGCCATGGCGAGCGTCAGCGCGACGGTCTCACCGCGCGACATGCCCCTGAACCAGACGGCCATCGCAAATGCGCCGATCTGCCCCTCTGATAACTTACCGGCGGAAAGCGCCGTAATGAACGACTGGATCTCATCCGTGGAAAGGACATCGCCGTTCCGCTTTCGCCGGATGATCTCCTGCGGGATCATGCTCAATAGCTCGAGGCCTTGGCGGGCGCCGACTGGGCGCCGCTGAGAACAGCGAGAATGTCATCGAGCAGGCCGGAGGCCCCGAAACGGAAGGTAGACGGCATCGGCCAGTCCGGCGTCATGATCGTTTCGGCAAGGCTGAGATAAAGGGCGGCATCGGCGACGGAGCCGATGCCGCCGGCCGGCTTGAAGCCAACCTTGCGGCCGCTGTGACGGATCGCGCGGATCATGATATCTGCTGCTTCGAGCGTCGCGTTCACGGCTACCTTGCCGGTGGATGTCTTGATGAAATCCGCGCCCGCGTCGATTGCAAGTTCGGAGGCGCGCCGAATGAGGCCAGGGTCCTTGATCTCACCCGTCTCCAGGATGACTTTCAACAATACGCCGCCGGTGCATTCAGCGCGCACCGCTGTCACCATGTCGACGACGGCCTTTTCGTCACCTTCGCGGAATTTCCGATAGGGGATCACCAGATCTATTTCATCTGCACCGTCTGCAATTGCCTCCCGGGTTTCAGCGGCGACATCGGCCACTTCCATCTCGCCGGACGGGAAATTGACAACCGTTGCAATTCGGACCGCATGGCCTTTGCCAAGAACCATGCGGGCATGGGCCACGAAGCGTGGCCAGATGCAGATCGCGGCACTATTGCCGTAGGGAGTCTGCGCGCGGGCGCAAAGCGTATCAATCTGCTCCTGCGTGCAATCGTCCTTCAGATTGGTGAGATCAAGCAGCGACAGCGCGACCGCTGCCGTCTCTTTCTGCGAGTAGTTATTCATTATTGCTTCCTCCACCCGCAATCGTTTCCTTCAAGATTGCGGCGAGACGCGCGCCGCCGACGGGCGCCATGTCTTTTGTTTCTTCGTGGCTGAGTTCGGAACCCGTCATACCAGCTCCATAATTGGTGATTACCGAAGCTGCGGCAACCCTTAAACCCAGCATGCGGGCGATGATGACCTCCGGTACGGTCGACATGCCGACAGCATCCGCGCCTAAAATCCGCGCCATGCGGATTTCCGCAGGCGTTTCAAAGCTTGGTCCCGAAAACCACATATAGACGCCGTGAAAGAGCTTGATGCCAAGCTTCTCGGCCGCCTTGCGCATCGATGAGGAAAGATCACCATCATAGGCGCTCGTCATGCCGACGAAGCGGCGGTCGCTTTCCTCGCCGATGAGAGGATTCATGCCGGAATAATTGATGTGGTCGGTAATCTGCATAACCGAGCCCGGCGCCATCTCCTCAAGTAGCGAGCCTGCGGAATTGGTAAGAAACAGCGATTGCACGCCAAGGCCCTTCAGCACCTCGATCGGCAGCCGCATGGCGTCGGCATCGCCCTTTTCGTAGTAATGGACGCGGCCCGACAGCATGATGACAGGCACGCCGCCGAGACGACCGGCAACGACCTCGCCCGCATGCCCGGAGACGGCGCTGACAGGAAAGCCCGGCAGATCCCGATAGGGAATGCGCACTGCATCCGTCAGTTCGCTTACCAGCGAGCCAAGGCCCGAGCCGAGCACGATGCCGTGTCGGGGCACGAGCCCACCGAGTTTGCCGACGAGCAGATCGATGGCGGCCTTCATCCGAGTTCGGTCTCGAAGCTGAAGGGAAGAAGTTCTTCCATCGTCATGGCCTTCTTCACGCCCGTCTCGTCGCAAAGATAAATCTTCGTATCTCTCGACGCAAACTCAGAGATCTTCTGCCGGCAGCCGCCGCAAGGCGGGCAAAGCGGCAGCTTTTCGGCAATGACCGCCATTTCGACGATTTTCTTCGCTCCGCCCATGATCATGGCGCTGATGGCCGTCGGCTCGGCACACCAACCCTGCGGGAAGGAGAGGTTTTCGATATTGGCACCGGTATAGATCTTGCCGTCCTCGGCGCGGATCGCCGCTCCGACCGGGAATTTTGAATAAGGCGCGTGGGCAAAGGCCATCGCACCACGGGCGGCTTTAAAAAGGTCGTGCGACATATTTCAACGCTCCTTCGTATAGGGGACCCCACCGGCCTTCGGCGGAGTTGCAACGCCGATGAATCCAGCAAGCAAGATACAGGTGAGAATATACGGCAGAGCCTGGAATATCTGCACCGGCACTGCGCCGATCAGCGGCACCTGCTTGCCCTGCATGAAATTGGCAAGTGCATCGAGGAAGCCGAAGAGCAGGCAGGCGAACATCACAGGCACCGGTTTCCATTTCGCGAAGACCAGCGCGGCAAGGGCGATATAACCCTTGCCCGCCGACATGTCCTTGATGAAGGCTGCCGACTGGGCGATCGCCAGATAGGTGCCCGAGAAGCCGCAGAGAACGCCGGCGCACATGACGGCACGGTAGCGCAGCCAACTGACCGAGATACCGGCTGTATCAACCGCTCCTGGATTTTCGCCGACGGCGCGAAGGCGCAGCCCAAAGCGCGTCCGGTAGAGGATCCACCACGAAAGCGGAACTGCCAGGAATGCGAGGTAGGTCAAAATGTTGTTGCCGGAGATCACGTTCGAATAGAGCGGACCGATGATCGCAACCTCGCGGATCGCATCTGCGCCCGGAAGCGTAATTGGCGAGAACCGGCTTGCGGGGGATAGCTGCGGCGTGCGGCCGCCCTGACCGAACCAGGCCTGGCCAAGCACAATGGTGATACCGGCGATGAAAAAATTGATGGCAACGCCCGAGATAATCTGATTGCCCCGATTGGTGATCGATGCAAAGCCGTGCACCAAACTCAGCGAGACAGAGCACAGGATGCCCGCGACGAGGCCGAGCCAGGCCGAGTCGGTGATGTATGCAACGCAGGCGGCGGCAAAGGCCGCGCCCAGCATCTTGCCTTCCAGACCGATGTCGAAGACGCCGGCGCGTTCGGAAAAGAGGCCGGCAAGGGCAGTAAAGATCAACGGGATCGAGAGTCGGATCGTCGAACTTAGAACGTTGATCAGGATGTCGTAGTAATCCATCGTCCGCCCCTCACTTGACCTTGAACTGTTGGTAGACGTGGACGAGCGCCGGGCGGAACATGTACTCGAGCGCGCCCGCAAAGAGAATAACCAGACCTTGAATCACAAGGATCATTTCGCGGGTAATGTTCGGCATCTCGAAGGAGATCCAGTCGCCGCCCTGATAGAGGATTCCGAAAAGGATCGCCGAGAAGATGATCCCCACGGGATGATTGCGTCCCATCAGCGAGACGGCAATTCCGACGAAGCCGGCGCCGCCGACGAACTCGACCTGCAGGCGCGCTGAAGAGCCCATGACCGGGTTCAGCGCCATCATGCCGGCCAGCGCGCCAGAGAGCAGCATGGCGATCATGACCGTGCGGGCATAGGGAATGCCTGCATAGGAGGCGGCAGTGGGGCTTGCGCCGAGCGTGCGCATCTCAAATCCAAGCTTCGTTCGCCAGACGAGCAGCCAGACGAAGTAGGCGGCGACAAGGGCGATGATGAAGGAGACATTGAACGGCGCGGCCCCGAGCTTCGCACCGAACAGGTTCATCACCCATCCGAGCTTCGGCAACTGGCCCCCGTCGAGGAAGGTGCGCGTTTCCGGCGCCATCTTGCCGGGCACGATCAGCACGTGGACCAGCAGATAAACCATCAGCGCCGCGCCGATGTAATTGAACATGATGGTCGTGATGACGATGTGGCTGCCGCGTTTTGCCTGGAGGAAGGCCGGAATGGATGCCCATGCAGCGCCGAAAAGGCCGGCGCCGACAACGGCAACCGGCATCGTGACATACCAGGGAACGAAGCGGTCGAGCGCCAGCGCAACCAGTGCGCAACCAAGGCCCCCGAGATAGGCCTGACCTTCCGAGCCGATGTTGAAGAGACCGGCATGGATCGCAACCGCGACCGAAAGGCCCGTGAAAATGAAGCTTGTGGCGTAATAAAGCGTGAACCCGATGCCTTCGCCGCTGCCGAGCGCACCCTCGATCAGCAAGGAAAGAGCACCAAGCGGGCTTTCGCCGATCAGCCAGACGACAACGCCGGAGATCAGGAATGCAACGATCAGGTTCAAAACCGGGATGAGACCGTAGGTGATCCAGTTTGGAAGAGAAACGGAAGCAGTGCTCATTAAGGCCTCACGCGGCAATGCCGGCCATCATCAGGCCGAGGGTCTGTTCACCGGCATCGGGCGTCTTCTCGCCGACGACATGGCCGGCAAACATGACAAGGATACGGTCTGAAAGGGCGCGGATTTCATCGAGCTCGACGGAGACGAGCAGGATCGCCTTGCCCGCGTCGCGCATCTCGATGATGCGGCGGTGGATGAACTCGATGGCGCCGATATCGACGCCGCGCGTCGGCTGGCCAATGATGAGCACGGCAGGGTCGCGCTCGATTTCGCGGGAAACAACGATCTTCTGCTGGTTGCCGCCCGAGAAATTGGCCGTCTTCAGCCGCGGGTTCGGCGGACGAATGTCGTATTTCTCGATCTTCTCCATGGCATCCTTGCGGATCGCATCGAGGTCAAGCAGCGGTCCTCTGCTGTAGGCAGGCTTGCGGTGATAGCCGAGAACCGAATTCTCGTATTCCTCGAACTTCAGCACCAGACCCATGTGGTGGCGGTCTTCGGGAATATGGGCGAGCCCCAGCTCGCGCAGCCGCGCCGCGTCGGCCTTGTCGATCGGCTGGCCATCAAGGAAAATCTCGCCGGAATGCGGCTTGCGGATGCCCGCGATCGCCTCCAGCAGCTCCGACTGGCCGTTGCCCGCTACGCCTGCAATACCGACGATCTCGCCGGCCCGGACATCGAAGGAGACGTTGTCGACCATGGTCACGCCGCGATTGTCCTTGACTGTCAGGTTTCGCACCGACAGCAGCACATCGCCGGGCGTTGCCTCGCCCTTCTGGACGCGCAAAAGTACACGGCGCCCCACCATGAGTTCGGCAAGTTCTTCGACCGTCGTTTCCGCCGTCTTACGGGTCGCCACCATCTCGCCGCGGCGCATCACCGAGACGGTGTCGGTGATGGCCATGATTTCACGCAGCTTGTGCGTGATGAGGATGACGGTCTTGCCCTGGTCACGCAGCACCTTGAGGATGCGGAACAGGTGGTCGGCTTCAGCCGGCGTCAGGACACCTGTCGGCTCGTCGAGGATCAGGATTTCAGCGCCACGATACATGGCCTTGAGGATCTCGACCCGCTGCTGCAGGCCGACCGGGAGCTGCTCGATCAGCGCATCCGGATTGACCTCGAGGCCATATTCCTTCTCCAGCCGTTTCAATTCGGCGCGAGCAGACGCCACGCCTTTTGCCAGAAGTGCGCCGCCTTCGGCGCCGAGCATGACGTTTTCCAGGACCGTGAAATTATCGACTAGCATGAAGTGCTGGTGGACCATGCCGATACCAGTCGCGATCGCCGCCTGGCTGTCGCGGATGGTCACCGGCGTGCCGTTGACGCGGATCTCTCCGGCATCGGCATGATAAAAACCGTAGATGATCGACATCAACGTCGATTTACCGGCACCGTTTTCCCCGATAATCCCGTGGATCGTGCCCTTGGCGACGGTAAGGTTGATGTCCTTGTTTGCGTGAACGGCACCGAATTTCTTATCGATGCCCACAAGTTCAATAGCGGGCGTGTCTGTCACTGCAGGCTCCAAATACGAAAAGGGCGTATGGCGGATAATCTGGCCGCCATACGCCCATCTCAGTCGCGGATCACTTCGGGCAAGAGTTGTCCGTCGTGTAATCGTGAACCTTGATGGTTCCTGCGATGATGTCAGCCTTTGCCTTGTCGACGGCGGCCTGCATTTCCGGCGTGATCAGCGGCTTGTTGTTGTCGTCGATCGCAGCGCCGACGCCGTCTTCCTTGACGCCGAGAGCCTGCACGCCGCCTGTGAACTTGTCATTCTTGGTATCGGTGTAAGCATTGTAGACGGCAAGATCGACGCGCTTGACCATCGAGGTCAGCACGGAGCCCGGATGCAGATGGTTCTGGTTGGAATCGACGCCGATCGAAAACTTCTTGTTGTCGGCAGCCGTCTGCAAAACGCCAAGGCCGGTCGCGCCTGCAGCGGCGTAAATGACGTCGGCGCCCTGGTCGATCTGGTTTTTGGCGAGCTCGCCCCCACGAACCGGGTCGTTCCAGGCAGCACCGGTTGTGCCGGTCATGTTCTGAAAGACTTCGATGTCCGCCTTGACGGAGCGGGCGCCCTGCTCATAGCCGCATTCGAACTTGCGGATCAAAGGAATATCCATGCCGCCGACGAAACCGACCTTACCGCTCTTGGAAGCCATGCCGGCGAGTACGCCGACGAGGAAAGAGCCTTCTTCTTCCTTATAGACGACCGAGCGGACATTCGGCTTGTCGACGACCGAATCAACGATGATGAACTTGGTGTCCGGGAATTCGGCGGCGACCTTTTCGATTGCCGAGGTCCATGCGAAGGACACGGCTACCACCGGGTTGAAGCCGCGGCTTGCGAAGTTGCGGATCGCCTGCTCACCCTGTGTGTCGCCGGTCGGCTCGAAGTCGCGATAGGCTATGCCGGTTTCGGCCTTGAACTTCTCAGCTCCATTATAGGCTGCTTCGTTGAAGGACTTGTCGAACTTTCCGCCAGTGCCGTAAACCAGAGCCGGCTTGACGTCGGCAGCGAGCGCCGTCGTGGACATCGCGGCCACGGCCAGGAAAGAAAGAAGGGTTTTTTTCATAGTGCAGCCCTATTGTTGCTATTTGTCTGGGTCCTCCCGCAAGCCCTTGCCAGGCATGTCTGCGGAACCACCAGGCCTCCCCCCGGAGGCCTGGCTGCGCGCATCCTTGCATGGCTCACGGAAAAATTCACGAGAAATTTTTCGGCTGGTAAAAATTCGACGTAGATGCTGAAAAACAGTCCAAACGGGCTGATTTTTGCGCAAAATCAGCGGTTGGAATGCGATTTTACGAACCAATCGGGCGCCTCGCTCCGGTTCCTCAAAGACCGCAATGACCCTCCGGATCCTTCGCCAGATGCGGCCGGTGATAATCTCGGCATGGTAGTATTTTCGCGCCCCAGCGATCCCCGGGGTGATCTTCGACGTGCGGCCGGCAGATCTGGCCTCCGTCTGGAACGTGTGGCCAAGCGCTCTGGCATGGCAAGCTTTGCGTCGTCGGCGTGGATGCGGGCTCAAAGCCGTTACGAAGGGATCGCGGTTTGTTAGGCGGTAAAGCGGCCCGCCACCGGCGGCTTCTTGTAGCCGATCATCCAAAGCAGCAGCGCGATCACCAGAAAGACGGCAAAAGCGGGCTGGAGCATCAGCCATTGGAATACGAAGGCGTAGAAGCGCGGGTGCACATAGTAAGAAACAGACGACTGGAGTGCCGAAAGCGACGAAGGGCTCAAATCCTGCCAAGCATCGCCCATCGGAGTCATCACGACTGCCGACGCCGCAACGGATTGAATTGAATCGATCGTTCCTGCAATCACGGCTACCGCAAGCGCGACAAGGCTAGCCAAACGCAACAAGAAACGCATCAATACCTCCGACGCCCCGCCGCCGGATTTTTCCAGTCAGCCGCGCCATTCTCCACCCTAGCCAATAAATAATTATCTCACGCTCAAAGCACAATGGACAGCGCGGGCGGAGTTTTATCGCAAGAAGTCAAAAAACTGTTAGATTTAGGTTGATCAGCAAAAATTCATCGGTATATATCGCGCCGTTCCGACGATTTGCTCCTCTCCGGGTGCGAAACGCAAATGGACAGGTGGCCGAGTGGTTGAAGGCGCACGCCTGGAACGCGTGTGTACGTGAAAGCGTACCGAGGGTTCGAATCCCTCTCTGTCCGCCACTTCAGTCTAAAGTGGGCGCTGAGTTCGATTTGTAACTGTCCGGTCGGTCTCAAGGTCTCGGGTAACAAAGCTGGGCGCATATCGGCCCTTTATGTGCTGCGTGACCAGCTTCGCGGAAGTCATACCTGTCGTTCATCGAAAGATTACCTGACACCGGCGTGGCCTCTGCGTGCGTCAAGACTTCCACCGCGTAAGAGCGCCTTACTGCGAATTCTCTTCCTCCCAGCCGAAGACGCTTCTGCCGCCCCAGTCGGGTGAGTTTCGAAATTCACCGGCGACGATCTCCTTGAGGTCGGGGCCAGTGGCATATCGCTCGAGCTGGCGGGACTGGTCGTCGAGACGCTTCAGCGCCTGCAGTTCCTCCTCGCGGCCGAGCCTGCCCTTTTGCACGGCAGACTTCATCACCTTGATCGTCTCATCATAGACCTTCAGCGGGACGGGAAAGGGATGCCGGTCCTTGCCGCCATGGGCAAGCGAGAAACGCGCGGGATCGGAAAAGCGGCAGGGCGCACCATGAACCACTTCGGCCACCATCGCCAGCGCCTGTACCGTTCGGGCTCCGACGCCGGGCACGAGCAGAAGCTGCTCGAAATCTGCCGGTCCGCGGTCGGCGGCGGCTGCAAGACTGCCGTGCAGACGCTTCATGTTGACGTCCTTTTCGCGCACGTCGTGATGGGCGGGCATGATGAGATGCGGCAGAAGCGGCTGGTCGGGCTGTGGCGCGGGCTTTGCGGTATCGAGCGCCAGAGCTGCCGCTTCGCGCAAGATACGATCCGGACCGAGCGTTGCTAGGAGATCAAGCTGCCCCGAGCGCGAACGCTCCGCACGCCTGTCGGCCAGATTGATGATATTGCCCTGGCTGCGGCCCTCGATTGCCGTGTGCGGCGAATTGACGAAGCTCTCCAGGCCTTCCGAGAGCCAGTGATAACGCCGGGCCTGCCGCTTGTCGCCATTCATGCCTTGCTGCACCACGACCCATTTGCCGTCATCCGTGACAATGAAGCCATGGAGATAGAGAGCAAAACCATCCTGAACCGCGGCGCTATCGACTTTCGCCACAAGCCTGCTCACAGTCGCCAGCGCCCTGCCATCCAAACCAACACGGTTACCGATCGCAACGAGTTCGTCCGGCGTCTTGCGGGAATGCGAACCGCGGCCACCGCAGACATGCAGGCCAAGTTCGCCTGAAAGCGGAGTGAGCCCGCGCTTGAGGGCACCGAGCACGCTGGTGGTTATTCCGGACGAATGCCAATCCATGCCCATCACGGCACCGAAAGACTGGAACCAGAAGGGATGCGCGAGGCGCCGGAGCAGTTCATCCCGGCCATAATGGTGCACGACTGCTTCGGTGACCACGGCTCCGAGCTTCGTCATCCGCTCGCCAAGCCACCTCGGAACTCTGCCGCCATGCAATGGAAGATCAGCGCTGCCTGCTCGTTGGGCCATGCTGCGACTATAACGCGGCCGACGGCGTGAAGGAATGTTTTCCTTGCATGCGCTTCGCAAATAAAAAACGCCGGTTGCTAGGCAACCGGCGCCCTTGGGAGGAAAGCCTGAGGCTTAGGCAGCAGCCGAAGCGAAGCTAGAGGTCGGGACTTCCGATATCGTCTTCAGGACCTGCGAAGCGATCTGGTAAGGGCAACCCTGCGAGTTCGGGCGGCGATCTTCCAGATAGCCCTTGTAGTCGTTCTTGACGAAGGAGTGCGGAACCCGGATCGACGCGCCGCGGTCGGCAACGCCGTAGCTGAACTTGTTCCACGGGGCCGTTTCGTGCTTGCCGGTCAGACGCAAGTGATTGTCCGGGCCGTAGACGTCGATGTGAGCCTGCAGGTTCTTGTCAAACTGCGCCATGAGCGCTTCGAAGTAGGCCTTACCACCGACTTCGCGCATAAACTTGGTCGAGAAGTTGCAGTGCATGCCCGAGCCGTTCCAGTCGGTATCGCCGAGCGGCTTGCAATGGAACTCGATGTCGATGCCGTACTTTTCGCAAAGGCGGAGAAGCAGGTAGCGAGCCATCCAGATCTGGTCGGCGGCGCGCTTGGAGCCCTTGCCGAAAATCTGGAATTCCCACTGGCCCTTGGCCACTTCGGCATTGATGCCTTCGTGGTTGATGCCAGCAGCCAAGCAGAGGTCGAGATGCTCTTCGACGATTTCACGAGCAACGCTGCCGACGTTCTTGTAGCCGACACCGGTGTAGTACGGACCCTGCGGAGCCGGATAACCCTGCTCCGGGAAGCCGAGCGGACGGCCGTTTTCGTAGAAGAAGTATTCTTGCTCAAAGCCGAACCAGGCGTCTTCATCGTCAAGGATGGTTGCGCGGCTGTTCGACGGATGCGGGGTGACGCCATCGGGCATCATGACTTCGCACATGACGAGCGCACCGTTGGTACGGGCCGGGTCCGGATAGACGGCAACGGGCTTCAGTACGCAATCGGAGCTGCGGCCTTCGGCCTGCATCGTGGAGGAGCCATCGAAGCCCCACAGCGGAAGCTGCTCAAGAGCAGGAAACGCGTCAAATTCCTTGATCTGCGTTTTGCCGCGCAGGTTCGGCGTCGGTGTGTAACCGTCGAGCCAGATGTACTCGAGCTTATACTTTGTCATTGGCCAGTCTCTCAAACGTAAGGGTGTGAGCAAATTCCGAAGCGACCGCTAAGCGCGTGCTTGATCACCACCGGATGCCAGGTACCAAGCACGTGGCGTGCCAGTTTCGAGCAGACAGACGACTGCAACGAGACGCGCGGCGGGAATCAAACATCAGACGATCGCCAACTTTCAACGAAAGCGAGGGTTTAGAGCCACGGAACTCATCGGCGCACCGCACGTTTTTTTGATCTATACTCAACGCCTCAAAAAGATGCAGGCAATCCGAGGCATTTTCGACGTTTTATCAAGTGCTTATGAATCCCCCAGCTATTGGCGTTTTTTTAGGCGATTTGCGCAAATGATGTGCACTCTGTTACTATGAATACCCGGGCAACCGGTATGCGAAGAGAATGGAAGGCAAGTCGATGCCAGCAAATGTTCATCGCGAAACCGCGAAGATCTATCAGTTCCCAGTGAAGTTCCGCAGGCCGGACGAACGCCTTGGCGCCCGCAAGCCGCTCGACATCGATCCCGATGTCTGCGACGCCGCCTTCGATACCTGGTACCACGAAGACGCCATTCGCGAAGCTGAAGAGAAGCGAAAACCGCAAGCATGAATATCTGACCGACGCGGCGGGGGAACAAGCGGCTGCGCGGTCAGTTTGCCTTGCATGGCAAGGAACGGCACTATCCGTATCGGCATATCCGGCTGGACCTATGCGCCTTGGCGCGGGGTGTTTTATCCTGAGGGCCTGCCACAGAAGTGCGAATTGAATTTTGCCGCTCGCAATTTTGCCTCCATCGAAATCAACGGCACATTTTACGGGTTGCAAAAGCCTGCCGCCTTCGCGCGCTGGCGCGAGGCGACACCGGACGGCTTTGTCTTTTCCGTGAAAGGTTCACGCTACATCACGCATTTGAAGCGGCTTCGCGATGTCGAGACGCCGCTTGCCAATTTCATGGCGTCCGGCCTCCTGCGGCTTGGGCCAAAGCTCGGCCCCATTCTTTGGCAGTTTCCGCCGACCATGAAATTCGACGGAGAAGTTTTCGCACGATTTCTTGCAATGCTGCCGAAGGACACGGATGACGCGGCAAAGCTTGCAAGGCGACACGATGACCGGCTGAACGGCCGCGACTGGTTGGAAAGCGATGTGCAGCAGCCGCTTCGCCACGCGCTGGAAATTCGCCACGACAGTTTCTGCTCCAAGCAGTTCATCGAACTGCTGCGCGAACATCAGGTGGGGCTCGTCTGCGCCGATACCGTCCAGTGGCCGCTTCTGATGGATGTCACTGCCGACTTCGTCTATTGCCGCCTTCATGGATCCGAGGAGCTTTATGTCAGCGGATACGACGACGCGTCGCTCGATGTCTGGGCCAAACGGATCGCGGCATGGGCGCGCGGACACGAGCCGGAAGATGCCAATCGCGTATTGCCGCCGCTTAAGACGTCAGCCAAAGGCCGTGACGTCTTCGTCTATTTCGACAACGACGTGAAGGTGCGCGCACCAGCAGATGCACGCTCGCTTGCCGAGAGGCTTGGCGTTGCCTCGCCATTCGAGGAAACTGCCATGTCGGCCAAACCGCGGAGAAGAAGTCGGCGGAAGGAAAAGGAACAGGCAAGGCCGCACTGGCCCTCCCCATAACCTTTATCAAACGAAAACCGTTTGCTCAGTGCGGTCTTCCGCGCCGAAGAATTTGAGGTAACGCTCGACCTCTGCCGGATCTCCAGTTGCCTTTTGAGGATTGTCGGAGAGCTTGACCGCCGGGCGGCCGTTTGCCTCGCTGACCTTGCAGACGATCGAGATCGGGTTGAGCCCGGAAATTTCGGTCGGCGCGCAGCCCGCAAAATCATTGGTCAGATTGGTGCCCCAGCCGAAGCTCATGCGAACACGGCCCTCGAAATGCCTGTAGGTATCGATGATTGCGTCGACATCGAGTCCATCCGAGAAAATCAGCAGCTTCTGGCGTGGATCGCGACCCATCTTCTTCCACCAATCGATGATCTTCTCGCCACCCTCGATCGGCGGCGCACTGTCCGGCCGGAAGCCGGTCCAATCAGCGACCCACTCGGGCGCGTCGCGCAAGAACGCAGCGGTGCCGAAGGCATCCGGCAGCACGATCAGCAGGTTGCCGCCGTAGAGTCTGTTCCAGTCCCGCAGGATCTTGTAGGGCGCGTTGCGCAACTCCTCGTCGGTGTCGGCAAGTGCGGCGGCCACCATCGGCAGCTCGTGGGCGTTTGTTCCTACGGCTTCCAGATCGGAATCCATAGCAAGCAATACATTGCTCGTGCCGGTGAAAGCGGGACCGATACCTTCCTTGAGCGCCTCAACGCACCACCGTTGCCACAGGAAGCTGTGGCGGCGGCGTGTGCCGAAATCGGAGATCCGCAGGCCGGGCAATTCGCGCAGCCGCTCTACCTTTGCCCACATCTTGGCTTTGGCGCGTGCATAAAGCACATCCAGCGTGAAAGGTCCGAGCGCCCTCATCGCCGAGCGCGAGCGCATCTCGTTGATAATCGCCAGCGCCGGGATTTCCCACATCGTCGTCTCCTTCCACGAGCCATGGAAGTCGAGCACGTACTGGCCGTCCTTCTTTGACAGCTCGTATTCCGGCAGTTGGAAATGAGAAAGCCAGGCGAGAAACTCCGGTTCGAAAATCTGCGCGCGGCCATAGAAACTGTTACCGGCGAGCCAGATCATCTCCTTCTTTGAGAGCCTCAACGTACGGGCATGATCGAGTTGATCGCGCAGTTCCCCCTCGTCGATCTCCTCGGCCAGGCGCACACGCTTGGTGCGGTTGATGAGCGTGAAAGTGGTGCTGACATCCGGATAAAGCTTCCAGATCATTTGCAGCATCAGTAGCTTGTAGAAGTCCGTATCAATCAGGCTACGGACGATGGGATCAAGCTTCCAGGCGTGATTGTAAACGCGCCTTGCAATGTCTGTCTTGGCCATGCTCCATCCCGTCCCAATCCGGTCGGGTGCCGCAAAAGGCCAGCACACGACGACCGGCTCGTGCGCCTTCTTATCGAAAAATCAGCGGGTAATGTCCAGCGCAAATAAATGCCCTGCCGCAGCACGGCGGCAGGGCCTCTTTCGACGACCGCCTTTTACCCGAGCCTATTGCGCCGGCTGAGGTGGCGCTGGTGTGCTGGGCGCGGCGGGATCAGCGTTCGGTGCCGGTGGCTGCGTGTTCGGCGTCACGGTGGGAACCGCACTGCCATTTTGCAGGGTTGGCGGCGCAGCCGGTGCCGGTGACTGGGACTGCATTTCCTGACCTGGCTGCTGTGGCGCAACTTCATCAGCTTCGCGGTTGCCCCAGATTTCGACCGGGATCCAAACGACGAATGCAAGAATGAGCGCAACGACCAGGACCATCAGGATGCGGGCACCAGTGCGGCCCTGCTTTGCCTCTGCCGCGGAAATCTGCTCTTCGGCATGCCGCTTTCCATCCGCATTTTCCCAGCGCTTTTCCATCTGATGAGCCATCTTCGTCTCCCTTACGATGTCTCGTGGGCCGCATGCCGGCCCGCCTCAGAACTGTCGTTAGGGGCAACGGATATGCGGCGGCATGGTTCCACGCCGCCTCAGTAGCCTGCCGTCCGGTCCACCACGAACTCCAGCGGCTCACCGCGCTCGTAGCGGGCAATCTGCGCCTCGACATGGCGGAAGAGCGCATTCTCTTCGGAGATTGCGGCATCATGCGGGGTGATGAAAACGCACTCAAAACCCCATAGCGGGTCGTCCGCCGGGAGCGGCTCGACCTCAAAGACATCGAGCGATGCGCCGCCGAGCACGCCGCTTTCAATCGCCGCAACGATGTCGCGTTGCACCTGACTTTTGCCGCGGCCGGCATTGATGAAGACCGGCTTTGCGAGTGCACCGTCCCGACGGAGCTTTGCAAACAGCCGCGCATCATAAAGGCCCGACGTTTGCGGCGTCAGCGGCAGCAGGCCGACGAGGAAATCGGTCTTCGACAGAAAGGTATCGAGTTCGCTTGCGTCGAAGGTTTCGATCCCATCAAGCCGCTTGCGGCTTCGCGACCAGCCAATGACATTGAAGCCCATGGCCTTCAGCTTGCGCACGGCATCCTGCCCCAATACCCCAAGTCCCATAACGCCAACGGTGATGTCGGCAGCTTCCGGCGGCGCCATCTGGCTCCAGATCCGATCGCGCTGATGCCGGTCATGTGCGCGCTGCTGGCGCAGGTGCATCAGGCACTGCAGCACCACCCATTCGCTCATTCGCACCGTCAGGCTTTTGTCGACGAAGCGAACGACCGGCACATCCGGCAATCCCGGAAGGTTCATGAAGCTATCGACACCGGCACCACCCGAGAAGATCACCTTCAAGTTCGGTGCGCGTTCGAATAGGTCGGCATCCGGCTTCCACAGCAAGGCGTAGTCGATCGCGCTCAAATCGCGGTTCCTGGCCGCAGGATCGGCAAGATTGATGCTGCCGCGATCAGGAAACGCTGTTTTCAAAATACGGGCGATGCCTTCAGGGTTGAACTTCAAATCAACGAGAACAGGAGGTCTTGCGGGCATAATCTCTTCTACTGCTTTACGGCAGGCGCCGGCACTGCCTCGATATTGAAAGCGGCCGCCATCAGCGCCTTGGTGTAGTCGTCTTTCGGCGTCCGGAAAATTTCTGCCGACGGCCCCTGCTCTACCACCTTGCCGAAACGCATGACGATGACGTCGTTGGCGAGCGCCTTGACGACCTTCAGGTCGTGGCTGATGAAGAGGTAGGCCAGATCGTGCTTCTTCTGCAGGTCGCGCAAAAGGTCGACAACCTGTGCCTGGACGCTCATGTCGAGGGCCGATGTCGGCTCGTCGAGCATGACGAAGCGCGGCTTCAGCACCATGGCGCGGGCAATCGCGATACGCTGACGCTGACCGCCGGAGAATTCGTGCGGATAGCGCCAGCGGGTCAGCGGGTCGAGGCCAACTTCCTCCAGCGCCCAGCAGACGCGCTGGTCCCGCTCTTCATGCGACTGCGAGCGCTCATGCACTTTCAGCCCTTCCGCGATGATATCGCCGACCGACATGCGGGGGCTGAGCGAGCCGTAGGGATCCTGGAAAACGACCTGGAGCTGGTTGCGTAGCGGCCGCATTTCGGTGAACGAATAGTCTGCTATATCCTTGCCGACGAAGCTGATGCGCCCCTTGGAGGAAATCAGTCTTGTGAGCGCAAGTCCGAGCGTCGTCTTGCCAGAGCCCGATTCGCCGACAACTCCGAGTGTCTGGCCGGCGCGCAGCGAAAGATCGATGCCGTCGACGGCCTTTACATGGTCGACGACCCTGCGCATCAATCCCGCCTTGATCGGGAACCAGACCCGGATATCCGAGCCCTCCATCACCAACGGCTTGGACGGATCGGCAACAGGTGGCTCACCGCGCGGCTCGGCGGCGAGCAGATGGCGCGTGTAGTCATGCTTGGGATTGCTGAAGACCTCTTCGACCGTACCCGTCTCGACAATCCTGCCTTTGGTCATGACACAGACGCGATCGGCGAATTTGCGGACGATGCCGAGATCATGGGTAATGAAGAGCAGCGACATGCCGTGCGCGGATTTCAGCTTGCGCAGCAGATCCAAAATCTGTGCCTGGACCGTGACATCGAGCGCCGTCGTCGGCTCGTCGGCGATCAAGAGTTCGGGCCGGTTGGCGAGCGCCATCGCGATCATGACGCGCTGGCGCTGGCCGCCGGAGAGCTCGTGCGGATAAGCTTTCAGCCGCTTTTCGGGCTCGCGGATGCCGACCTGGTTCAAGAGTTCCAGCACCCGCGTGCGGGCCGCCTGTCCCGTGACGCCCTGGTGCAGATCGAGGATTTCGGCGATCTGCTTTTCGATCGTGTGAAGCGGATTGAGCGAGGTCATCGGCTCCTGGAAGATCATCGTGATATCGTTGCCGCGCACCTCGCGCAGCGCCCTCTCCGATGCCTTGAGCAGATCCTTGCCCTTGAAGAAGATTTCGCCAGTCGGATGGCTTGCTGCAGGATAAGGCAAAAGCCGCAGGATGGAATTTGCGGAGACGGATTTGCCCGATCCCGATTCGCCGACCAGCGCCACGACCTCGCCCTTGTTGACGTCGAAGGAGATGCGGTCGACAGCCAGCGATGTTTCGCCGCTTTGATGGAAGGCGACGGAAAGATCGCGGACGGAGAGAAGGGGTTCATGCATCTGGCTCATGCGAAGGTCTTTCTCGGGTCGAACGCGTCGCGCACGGCCTCGCCGATGAAGATCAGTAGGGAAAGCATGATCGACATTGTGAAGAAGGCCGCCAACCCCAGCCATGGCGCCTGAAGATTGGCCTTGCCCTGCGCGATCATTTCGCCGAGCGACGGCGAACCGGGCGGCATGCCGAAACCCAGGAAGTCGAGCGAGGTGAGCGTCGTGATCGAGCCTGACAGGATGAAGGGCAGGAACGTCAGGGTTGCCACCATGGCGTTCGGCAGCATGTGGCGCCACATGATCGTCCGGTTGTTGACACCGAGCGCGCGGGCGGCGCGGACATATTCGAAGTTGCGGGCGCGCAGGAACTCCGCGCGCACGACACCGACGAACCCCACCCAGGAGAAGAGCAGCATGATGCCGAGCAGCACGAAAAAGCCCGGCGGCAGGATCGCGGCGATGATCAGCAAGATGTAGAGCACGGGCATCGAGGACCATATCTCGATGAAGCGCTGCAAGAGCAGGTCCGTCCAACCGCCGAAATAACCTTGCACGGCACCGGCCGTCACGCCGACGATTGCCGAGCAGATGGTCAATGCAAGGCCGAAGAGCACGGATATACGAAAACCGTAGATGATGCGCGCCAGCACGTCGCGCGCCTGATCGTCGGTTCCGAGCCAGTTGAGATTGCCGTAATTGCAATTGGGATCGTTGACGCCTTGCGGATAGCCTGAGCAGCGCTCCTCCTTGCTCATAAGCCAGAATGGCGGCGTCGGCGCGGAATGCGGGATGTTGGAATTCACAGACCGATAGGAATAACGGATCGGCGGCCATATCATCCAGCCATTGGCCTTGATCTCATCGGCAATCACATCCGAGCGGTAATCCGTTTCCGCCAGGAAGCCGCCGAACTTTTCCTCCGGATAATCAACCAGCACCGGAAACAGAATTTCCCCCTTGTAGGAGGCGATGACCGGCTTGTCGTTGGCGATGAATTCCGAAAACAGCGTCAGGACAAACAGCGCCATGAACAGCCAGAACGACCAGTAGCCGCGCCGGTTCGCCTTGAAATTTTGCCAGCGGCGAATGTTCGTTGGGGAAAACAGGCCCTTGCGCGGTGGCTTGACCGGCGAAACCGACGTCGGGTTGGCAGCCGCATCCATCAGACATCCCTCCGCTCGAAATCGATACGCGGATCGATCCAGGTATAGATCAGGTCAGAGATCAGGCTGACGAAAAGGCCGAGCAGCGAGAAGATGTAAAGCGTTGCAAAGACGATCGGGTAGTCGCGGTTCACGACCGAGAGATAGCCGAGGCGGCCAAGTCCGTCGAGCGAGAAGATATTCTCGATCAGCAGCGAACCGGTGAAGAAGGCGGAAATAAAGGCGCCCGGAAAACTGGCGATGACGACCAGCATGGCATTGCGGAAGACATGACCGTAGAGCACCTGCCGCTCATTCAAGCCTTTGGCGCGGGCCGTCGTGACATATTGCTTCTTGATCTCCTCGATGAAGGAATTCTTCGTCAAAAGCGTCGTTGTCGCAAAAGCGGAAAGCGAAAGTGAAATCAGCGGCAGGGTCAGGTGCCAGAAATAATCGAGCGGCTTCTGCCACCAGGCGAGCTGGTCGAAATTGTCCGAGACCAATCCGCGGAGCGGAAACCAGTTGTAGAACGAGCCGCCGGCGAAAAGCACGATCAAGAGGATGCCGAACAAGAAGCTCGGCACAGCGTAACCGACGATAATGGCGCCGGACGTCCATACGTCGAAGGTCGATCCATCCTTCACCGCCTTGCGGATGCCGAGGGGAATGGAAATGGCGTACGAGAAGATCATGATCCAGATGCCGAGCGAAACCGAAACCGGCAGCTTTTCCTTGATGAGATCCAGCACCGAGGTATTGCGAAAGAAGCTCTCGCCGAAATCGAAACGGATGTAGTTCCACATCATTTCCAAAAAGCGCGTCAGTGGCGGCTTGTCGAAGCCGAACTGCTTCTCGAGCTTGGCGATCAGTTCCGGATCGAGGCCCTGAGCACCGCGGTAACTGGAATCGCTGCTATCGAACTGCTGTGCGACATCGCCGCCACCGGAAATCCTCTGGTCGGCACTGTCGGCCTGGCCTGTCAGCTGCGCAATGACCTGCTCAACAGGGCCACCAGGCGCAAACTGAATGACGGTAAAGGAAATTGCCATGATGCCGACAAGCGTCGGTATCATCAAAAGCAGGCGTCGAAGAATGTATGCTCCCATCAGCGCCCAGCCTTCCAGGTCTCGAATTTCATCAGGGTGCGCGTTGCATCAGGAGTCTTCAATTCGCCAGCCTTCCCGCCGGGCGCACCGGCTTTTCAGGGTTTCCGAAGTGATTCGGACGGTCCATTTGGAACCCAGCCATTCCGGCAATGCAAGCCCGCTACTTTGCGTCCTTCGACCACCACACGTCCGGGAAGCCGAGGGAGTATGCCGGCAGCTCCGCCGGCCGTGTGATCGTGTTCCAATAGGCAATCCAATAGCTGTCACGATAAAAGAGCGGGATGACATAGTTGTTGGCAAGCAGAACGCGGTCCATGGCCTTGATCGCCGCCACCTGTTCGGCGCGGTTCGGCGAAAAGATGATCATGCGGACAAGCGCGTCGACTGCCGGATTGGCAATGCCGGCATAATTGCGCGAGCCCTGTTGAGCGACCGAATCCGATCCCCAATAGTCGGCCTGCTCGTTGCCCGGATTCATCGTCTCTGCCCAGACGTTCCAGATCATGTCGTAATCGAAACTGCGCACCCGATTGGTATATTGCGAGGCATCGACGGTCCTGACCCGAGCATCCACGCCGATCTTCTTGAGGTTGTTGACATAAGGCACGACCCAACGCTCCAGCATCGGGCTCGACAGCAGGATCTCGAAACTCATCGGCTGACCGGTCTTGGCATTGACCATGCGATTGCCCTTGAGGTTCCAGCCGGCCTCCTTGAAAAGCGCGATGGCCTTGCGAAGGTTGTCACGGCTCTTTTGTGGATCGCCGCCAACCGGATTGCTGTAGGGCGCAGTGAAGACCTCCGGTGGCACCTTGTCCTTCAAGCCTTGAAGAATCTCCAGTTCCCGGCCCTGCGGCAGGCCGGAAGAGGCAAGCTCGGTATTCCAGAAATAGCTGTCGATACGCTTGTAGCTGTTGAAGGCGACCGTGCGGTTCAGTTCTTCGAAATCGAACCCGTAGTTCAGCGCCTCGCGCACCTTCTCGTCCTTGAAGAGGTCACGTCGCATGTTGGGCACCAGAGCCTGCAGAATGCCGGTGGCACGGAGCGGGTTGGTGGGTGCCTCCTTCTTGACGCGGCCTTCCCTTACCGCCGGAAAATCGTATCCGGTCGCCCAGCGGCTTGCCTGCGTTTCCTGCCAGTAGTCGATATTGCCGGAGCGGAAGGCCTCGAATTCCACGTCACGATCGCCGAAATAGGTGTATGTGACCGAACGAAAGTTGTTCTGGCCGACATTCACATTGATGTCCTTCCCCCAATAATCGTCCCGCAGTTCATAGCGGATGGTTGAGCCTGCGGAAAAGGCAGCGATCTTGTAAGGTCCCGACCCCATTACCGGCTCGAGCGTCGTCTTCGAAATATCCCTGGTTTTGCCGTCCGGGCCGGTGCCCTCCCACCAATGTTTGGGGACGACAACAAGCTGGCCCAGAATATTGGGCAATTCCTTGTTGTCTTTTTCATCGAAGGTGAACTTCACATCGCGATCGCCCACTTTCTCTGCCTTGACGACATGCTTGTAATAATTGGCCTGAAGCGGACTGAGTTCTTTGGTCTTATCGAAGCTGAAGATGACGTCTTCGGGCGTCACAGGCCGGCCATCCGCCCATTTTGCCTCCACGCGAAGCCGGAACGTCGCGCTCGATACGTCGTCAGGAAAGGAAACGCCCTCCGCCAGAAGGCCATATGACGAGAGCACTTCGTCATCGGCGGATTTCAGTAAGGTTTCGAAGGACAATGCCATCCCGATCGCAGCCTCGCCCTTCGCAAGCACAGGGTTGAAGGTGTCGAAAGTGCCCGATGTCGAAAGCCTCAGGTTCCCCCCTTTCGGTGCCTCCGGATTAACGTAATCGAAATGTTTGAAGCCGGGCTGGTATTTGAGCTCGCCTATCGTCGAGGTGCCAATCCTGAAGTCCTGGTCTTGCGCCGACACTCCCATTGGCAAGGAGATCAAGGCAACCAGAGCAACGAGCATACTTCTTTTCGACCATGCGAGTGCCATTCACCAAACCCCGTACTATCTTAGCTTTCTTCGAGAATACGGGAAATACAGGCAAAAAACAGGAAAGTGTGACGTTTTCGTCCATCTCGCAGAATTTTGACCGCCTGCAGGCCCTCCCGCCTCACGCAAACATCGTCCGGACCTTTCTGCCAAAACATCGATTCACCAAAATTGCTTTTCACGGTAGGCTCGATGCAAATCACTTCGGCAGACATTCGAGATACCGCATGACAATCCGCCTTGCTGCGCCTTTCCAGACAATCGGCAGACTCGCCTTGGCGGGTATTATCGGTGCGAGTCTGATCGCGGGCGATGCGGGAGCACAGCAGAAACAGCCGAGTCCCGGCAGCGCCAAAGCACTCTTCGGTTCGGCTTCCCTGCCCGCACAGGGCCCGGCCCAATCGATCGGCTTCTATTCGAAGGGGTGCATGCTGGGCGGCATCGCGCTACCCGTGGACGGTCCGACGTGGCAGGCGATGCGCCTTTCCCGCAACCGCCGCTGGGGCAATCCGGCAATGATTGCATTGCTTGAGCAATTGTCCCGCGATGCGCAACAGAAGATCGGCTGGCCGGGCCTGCTGGTCGGCGATATTGCCCAACCTCGCGGCGGGCCCATGTTCAACGGCCACGCCTCGCACCAGATCGGCCTCGATGCCGACGTCTGGCTGACACCGATGCCTTCACGCCGGCTGACAGCACAGGAGCGCGAAGAACTTCCCTTCACCACGACGCTGCAGAAGGGGAAGTTCCTGACCATCGACCCTAGGGTCTGGACGCAATCCCATGCCAAGCTCCTGATGCTTGCGGCAAGTTATCCCCAGGTGGAGCGCATTTTCGTCAACCCCGCGATCAAGAAAAAGATGTGCGATACCTGGACGGGCGAGCGCACGAACCTCGGCAAGCTGCGTCCGATATACGGCCACGATTCGCATTTTCACATTCGTATGAAATGCCCGCCAGGCGCTGCGGCTTGCAAGCCGCAGGCGCCAATTTCCGACGGCGATGGCTGCGGCAAGTCGCTGGCCTGGTGGTTTACCAAGGAGCCGTGGGCCGCGCCGAAGCCAAATGTCCGGCCACCTAAGCCGCCGCGCGAGATGATGGTGTCCGATCTTCCGAAATCTTGCGCTGCCGTTCTGGATGCGCCGCCGGCTGCATCCATCGCGGCGGCTGATGGCGGTCCGGACGCAACCGCCCTGACAGTGGCACCAGCCGTACCAGCAGCAGCCGGTGACCTTCTTCCTGCCATCGGCCCGGTCCCCACCGACAAGCCCCTGGTGCAATGAGAGCGGAAATGCTTGTTTTTCAGATCATGGGCTTGGTATAGAAGCGGCCAAATCGATTGAATTCAAGGGTTGGAGGTTCTTTTTCATGGCCGGCGGCAAATGCCTCGCATTGATTGCGCATGACCAGAAGAAGAACGAGATGGCGGAATTTGCCCGCCGCAACAAAGACCAGCTTTCCAAATGGAAGATCGTGGCAACCGGAACAACCGGCGGCCGCGTCCTCGATGCCGTCCCCGATCTCGACGTCACCCGGCTGAAGAGCGGGCCGCTCGGCGGCGATCAGCAGATCGGCGCATTGATTTCGACTGGTGAAGTTGGCGCCCTCATCTTTTTTGTCGATCCATTGACGCCGATGCCGCATGATGTCGACGTGAAGGCATTGATGCGGCTTGCGATCGTTTACGATATTCCGATGGCGCTGAACGAAGCGACTGCCGAAAAACTCATCCCGACTCTGCACGCCTAGACACGGAAAACGGCTATGTCCATGCTCAAAACAAAGGGTGCCCACCTGCCTTTTCCAATCCTGATTGGCGATATCGGCGGAACAAATGCACGCTTCTCCATTCTCGCGGACGCCTCTGCCGAGGCCGTCAATTTCCCCAACGTTCGTACCGCCGATTTCGGAACCATCGATGAAGCGATCCTGAAGGGCGTTTTTGCAAAGACTGAGATGCGCCCGCGTGCGGCTATTCTCGCCGTTGCCGGTCCGATCAACGGCGATGAAATTCCGCTGACCAATTGTGACTGGATCGTCCGTCCTGGCACGATGATTGAAGATCTGGGGATCGAGGACGTGATTGTCATCAATGATTTCGAGGCACAGGCACTGGCGATTTCCGCCCTGGGTGAGAACGATCGCGAGCGCATTGGCGCCGCATCCGGAGAACTTGTCGCTTCCCGTGTTGTGCTCGGTCCCGGCACCGGGCTTGGCGTTGGCGGGCTGGTGCATGCGCAAGGCTCGTGGATTCCCGTTCCGGGCGAAGGCGGACATGTCGATCTCGGACCGCGCAGCAAGCGCGACCTTCAAATCTTCCCGCATGTCGAGACCATCGAAGGCCGCGTCGCAGCCGAACAGATCCTTTGCGGGCGGGGCATCGTCAATCTCTACCGCGCGATCTGCAAGGCCGACGACATTGAAATCAAATACCACGATCCAGCCGATATCACCTCTCATGCGCTTGCTGGAACCGACAAGACGGCGGGGGAGACCATCTCGCTTTTTTCAACTTACCTCGGCCGCCTCGCGGGCGATCTGGCAATGATCTTCATGGCCAAAGGCGGAGTCTATCTTTCAGGCGGCATCTCACAAAAGATCCTGCCGGCATTGAGACGGCCCGAATTCCGCGCCGCTTTCGAGGACAAAGCGCCGCACTCGCACTGGCTGAAAGCGATTCCGACTTATGTGGTGACTCACCCGCTTGCAGCTCTTGCAGGGCTTTCCTTCTATGCACGCCAGCCCGCAAGCTTCGGCGTCTCAACCGAAGGCCGCCGCTGGCGCCGATAGCCCCGCTCTAGCCAAAGGCGCGCCAACTCTTTATAGAGCCGCCGCAAGCGCGCGGCTCATGTGGCGCACGCAGTCCGAGACAGGAAGCTTATTTTTGGAATCGTCCGCGAACAAAAAGCGCACCGTCAGCAGCGATACCATCACCGGCGTCTTGAAGCGCATCATCGCCGAAAACGGCCGTGATCATATCGGGGGCTATGCTTTCGCAATCAGCTGCCTCGTTGTTGTCGCCCTTTCGACTGCGTTCACCGCGTGGATCATGAAGGTGATCATTGACGAAGCTTTCGCCAATCGCCGTGCGGACATGGTCTGGATCATTTGTCTTGCGATCTTCATCGCGTTCGTACTGCGTGGCTTTGCGAGCTACGGCCAAGCAGTGGCTTTGTCCAGGATCGGAAACAATATCGTGGCGCGCTACCAGCGGCGCCTTTATGCCCACCTGATGACGCTGTCCGTCGGCTTCTACAACGAAGCCCGTTCGGCGCATATCGCAGCGCAAGTCAGCCAGAATGTCGGCGGAATCCGCGATGTCATGAATTTGACCATCACGTCGACTGCGCGAGACCTGCTCACTTTCATCGCTCTGATCGGCGTAATGGTTTTTCAGGATCCGCTGCTGACACTCGCAGTCTTCATCCTGGCTCCACCGCTCCTCTATGGCTTGCGGTACCTTTCCAAGCGTCTGCGTCAGGTGACCAGGGAAGCCATTCATCTCAACAGCCACGTCTTGGGCGCAATGCAGGAAACGATCCAGGGAATTGCGATCGTCAAAGCCTTCACAATGGAAGCCGAACTGGTACGCAAGCTCGACAAGCTTGTCGCGGCTGCTGAAAACCGTGCAAATCGGATCGCGCGCCTCTCGGAGCGCAACGCGCCGATGACGGAGACCTTCGCCGGTTTCGCCGTCGCCAGCATCCTTGCCTATGCCGCTTACCGTTCGATCTATCATAATGTGCCGCCGGGCGCATTCTTCTCCTTCGTAACGGCATTGCTGCTCGCCTACGATCCGGCCCGCCGCCTTGCAAGGCTGCAGGTTCAGCTGGAGCGCGCCGTCGTCAATGCCCGCATGATCTACGAACTGCTCGACATGGAACCGCGTCAGCGCGATCTTCCCGATGCCAAGCCGTTGAACGTGACGAGCGCCAGCATCGAGTTCCGTGACGTGTCCTTTGCTTACAGTGCCGATCCGATCCTCAACAACGTGAGTTTCGTTGCAGAGGGCGGGAAGACGACGGCGCTTGTCGGCCCTTCCGGTGCCGGCAAGTCGACGGTCATCAATCTCATTCCGCGCTTCTTCGACCCCACGAGCGGTCAGATCTTCATCGATGGCCAGGATATCGCACATGTCGCCAAACAGTCGCTCCGCCAGCAACTCGCCTATGTGTCGCAGCAGCCGTACCTCTTCGAAGGCACGATCCGCGAAAACATCCGTTACGGGCGGCCGGAAGCCACGGACGCCGAGGTGGAAGAGGCCGCCCGGCTTGCCTACGCCCACGATTTCATCCTGGCGCAGCCCAACGGCTACGACACGCCTGTCGGAGAAAACGGCGTGACGCTTTCAGGCGGCCAGCGCCAGCGACTGTCGATCGCCCGGGCGCTCGTCCGCAAGGCGCCCATCCTGCTTCTCGACGAGGCGACGTCGGCACTCGATACGGAATCCGAGGCGGCCGTGCAGAGGGCGCTCGATGAAGCGATGACCGGCCGCACCGTGGTCGTCATCGCCCATCGTCTTTCCACCGTCATGCGTGCCGACAAGATGGTCGTGATGCAGCAGGGTCGTGTCGTCGAAGAAGGCAATCACGAGACGCTTGCGAAGCGTACCGACGGACTTTACGCTCGCCTCAACAATCTTCAGCGGCCCGCCGCCTCGGATTCTTTTTGACACGGATTATGAGCTGACATGAGCGATACTGCGATGAAGCTGGTGGTGGTGGGGGCAGCGGGTCGCATGGGACAGGCGCTGATCCGGCTTATCCATGCCATGGAGGGTGTCACGCTGCATGCGGCCGTGGCCCGGTCTGGTTCGCCATTCGTCGGCAAGGATGCAGGCGAAATTGCAGGCCTTGGACCAAACGGCGTCACCATTGGCGACGATCCTCTCGCGGCCTTTCTTCATGCCGACGGCGTCCTGGATTTTACGACGCCCGGGACAACAAACGAATTTGCTGCACTCGCCGCTCAGGCGCGTATCGTCCATGTCATCGGCACCACCGGGTGTTCGGATGCGGATAATGCCAAAATCGTGGCAGCATCGCGTCATGCGCGTATCGTGAAATCGGGCAATATGAGTCTTGGCGTGAACCTCCTCAGCGTTTTCGTGGAGCAGGCCGCACGAGCGCTCGACGCTGCCGATTGGGATATCGAAATCCTCGAAATGCACCACAAGCGCAAGGTCGATGCGCCGTCGGGCACCGCATTGCTTCTGGGAGAAGCTGCCGCCAAAGGCCGGAATATCGACCTGTCGGCGCAATCCGTCCGCGTTCGCGACGGCCATACCGGCGCGCGCCAAACGGGTACGGTCGGCTTTGCGACGCTGCGCGGCGGTTCGGTGATCGGAGAACATTCCGTCCTCTTCGCCGGAGAAGGCGAGATTGTATCGATGTCGCACAGCGCCGCTGACCGTTCGATCTTCGCTCGAGGCGCCATCAAGGCGGCGCTCTGGGCGCGCGACAAGAAGCCCGGCTTCTACTCCATGCTCGACGTGCTCGGGCTCCCTTCACATTGATCTCATTACGGAGGCATATTTCATGAGCGGCACCCTCGTCCTCGTTCGCCACGGCCAGAGCGACTGGAACCTGAAAAATCTCTTCACCGGCTGGAAGGATCCAGGTCTCACGGAACTCGGTATCGAAGAAGCCAATGCGGGTGGACAGGCGCTCGCCGACTACGGCATGAAATTCGATATCGCCTTCACGTCGGCGCTCGTGCGCGCGCAGCACACGCTTACGCTCATTCTCGACAAAATCGGCCAGCCGGACCTCGAGACGATCCGCGACCAGGCGCTTAACGAGCGCGATTACGGTGACCTCTCGGGCCTCAACAAGGACGATGCACGCGCCAAATGGGGCGAGGAGCAGGTTCATATCTGGCGGCGTTCCTACGACGTCCCCCCTCCTGGCGGCGAAAGCCTGCGCGATACGGGCGCGCGCGTCTGGCCGTACTATCTCACCGAGATTCTTCCACGCGTATTGCGCGGTGAAAAAGTGCTTGTCGCTGCCCACGGCAACTCGCTGCGTTCGCTGGTCATGGTGCTGGACCGCCTGACCAAGGAGCAGATCCTGGCACTCAACCTCGCGACCGGCGTTCCCATGGTCTACAAGCTCAATTCCGACTCCACCGTCGCTTCCAAGGAAGTGCTCGGCGACATGTCCGGGGCCCATTAAGCCTTCGAAATCTCATTCAAAAGCCGGGCTCGCTGCCCGGCTTTTTCAATTCAGTTCTCTATCGTGAACTTCACCCTGTCGGCTGCAAAGCGGCTGATCGAATATTGAACCGGCACGCCGTCAAGATCGGTATTCGTCGCCTTGGCGACGAGCAGGATGGCGCCCGGCGTCAATTCCAGCGTGGCAATGTCGTGTGAATCGGCGTGGGCGGCGGTAATCTCGGTCGTTGCACGGACGTAATCCGGCAGGCCGAGCTCGGCAAAGGCCTTGGTGATCGATTCCGTCTTGCGATAGACTTCGTCGATACCGGCAAACCGGTCTGCCGGAAACCATGTCGTTGCGCAAGATACCGGCCGCTTGTCGGCCAGACGCAATGTTTCGAGGCGAATCACCGCGGTCCCGGACCTAAGTCTCAGCCAGCGCGCAACGTCAGCATCGGCTCTCTCTTGCGCATGGTCGAGCAGCAGGCCGCGCATCTCGCGCGCCTGAGCGCCGATACCAGCGGTGAAGCGCGTGCGCCGCGTAATCGGGAAATTCAGCCTCTCCTTGCGCTCGATCAGGGTGCCGCGGCCCTGCACTGCGCGCACGATCCCTTCCTGAGCAAGGGCAGCAAGCGCGCTTCGGACCGTATGACGATTGACCCCGAATTGCAGCGCCAGGACCGTTTCCGGCGGCACCATGCCGGTCTCGTCATAAGCCCCGGAACCGATAGCGTCGCGAATACGGTCGGCGATCTGACGCCAGAGCGCCACGCCCGTTTGTCTCTGTACCTGGTTCAGTCCGGCCATTCGTTCCAGCCCTGCACTTTCGCTTGAGTGTTGTCACACGCTTGTCACGTCCTCCCCTTAAGGCTACAACTACCTTGTACGGTTGTCTATATCAATAGACATTTAAGGAACGGCAATGACATCAGCAAAGCACCAGAGTCATGTGACCCAGCCAGCCAGTGAGCGCAAGCGCGTTGCCGATCTTCTCGCGCGGGCTGAACGGAACGAACTCGTTGAAGCCTTTGAGGCAATCACGGACAAGCCAGCGGTCCAGCCGGTGCGCGGACCGGAAACCGGCCTCGTCATGGTGCGCGGCCGCATCGGCGGCGGCGGCGCCTCCTTCAATCTCGGCGAGGTCACGGTTACGCGCGCGACAATGAAGCTTGGGTCTGGCGCCGTGGGGCATGCACAGGCGCTTGGCACCGATCGCGAAAAGGCAAGGCTTGCCGCGATCTTCGACGCACTGTGGCAGGACGATGCGATGAAGGATTTCGTCGAGGAGAGGCTTCTTTTGCCAATCGCGGCCCGGATCGCCGGGGTCGATCGGCGCAAGGCGGACGAGACGGCGGCGACACGGGTCGATTTCTTCACAATGGTGCGCGGAGACGACTGATGAACATCAAGACAGAAGCCCTGACGGGCGGATTTGGCCAACCGGTCTTCCACGCCCAAAGCGTCTTCAAGGCCATGATGGACGGCATGGCGCGGCCCGGCACGATCCAGACCATCGCGCCAGAAGTCGCGCCACCTGCGCCACTTGGCATGGCCGCAGCCGCAATTGCACTGACGCTGTGCGACCATGAGACACCAGTCTGGCTATCTTCCCGACTCGCCAAATCCTCAATGGTCGATTGGCTCGCCTTTCACACCGGCGCATACGTGGTGCCGGAAAGGACTGAAGCCCGATTTGCCTTTATCGAGCACGGCGTGGCGCTTTCCTCGTTCGGACTCTTTGCCTTGGGAACCCAAGAATATCCGGATCGCTCGACGACGCTGATCGTCGAGCTTGCAGGCCTCGAAGGCGGCTCCCGGCTCGCCTTGACGGGCCCCGGCATTCAAGGCGTCAGCGAGATTGCGCCGGCCGGCCTGCCGCAGGCGTTCCTGCGTCTGTGGACGGAAAACCGCGCCCTCTTTCCGCGTGGCATCGACCTCGTCATGACGGCAGGCAGCCGTTTTCTCTGCTTGCCGCGCACCACCAAGATCATCGCAACGGAGATGTGAGCCATGTATGTTGCCGTCAAAGGAGGTGAGGCCGCCATCGACAATGCCCATCGCCTGCTGGCCGACCGCCGTCGCGGCGACCGCTCGCTGCCTGCGATAGGCATCGACCAGATCGTCGCACAGCTGGCGCTTGCCGTCGACCGTGTCATGGCGGAAGCCTCGCTCTACGACCGCACGCTCGCCGCACTTGCCATCCGTCAATCGCGCGGCGACATGATCGAGGCAATTTTCCTGCTGCGCGCCTATCGCACGACGCTGCCACGCTTCGGCTATTCGAAACCGCTCGACACCGCGGCGATGAAGATCGAGCGTCGCGTTTCGGCGACCTACAAGGATTTGCCTGGCGGCCAGCTTCTCGGTCCAACCTTCGACTACACGCACCGGCTGCTCGATCCTTCGCTGCTTTCCGACGAGTCCGTTGAAGAACCGGCCCAACGCCCGGCAGAAGCCGGCCGCATCATGCGCGTGTCGGAGATCCTTGGCCAGGAGGGGCTGATCGAGGCCGACGGCGATATGCCGGAAGATCACGAGATCGGTGACCTTACCCGTGAACCGATGGAGTTTCCGATGAGCCGCGACCTTCGCCTGCAGGCGCTCGCTCGCGGCGACGAGGGCTTCCTCCTGGCACTCGGCTACTCCACGCAACGGGGCTATGGCCGCAATCATCCCTTCACCGGGGAAATCCGCATCGGCGAGGTCGAAGTCGAATTTTACGTTCCAGAACTCGGCTTTGCCGTGTCGCTTGGCACGATCCAGTTGACCGAGTGCCAGATGGTCAATCAGTTCAAGGGTTCGGCCAAGGCCCCGCCGCAATTCACGCGCGGTTACGGCCTCGTCTTCGGCCAGAGCGAACGGAAGGCGATGTCAATGTCGCTGGTCGATCGCGCCCTACGCGCCGAAGAGCTCGGGGAAGACATCACGGCGCCGGCACAAGACGAGGAGTTCGTCATTTCTCACTCCGACAATGTCCAGGCGACCGGCTTCGTCGAGCATCTGAAATTGCCGCACTACGTGGATTTCCAGGCCGAACTGCACCTCGTGCGCCGAATGCGCCGCGACTTCGAAGCCAACCGTGCCGGCGGCGACACCACCAAGGAGGCGGCTGAATAATGAGCGATCTTGCCACCTACAACTTCGCCTATCTCGACGAACAGACCAAGCGGATGATCCGCCGTGCCATCTTGAAGGCCATCGCGATTCCCGGTTATCAGGTGCCTTTTGCTTCGCGCGAAATGCCCATGCCCTATGGTTGGGGTACCGGTGGGGTCCAGGTGACCGCTTCGATCATTGGACCGGACGACGTGCTCAAGGTCATCGACCAGGGCGCCGACGACACCACGAACGCTGTCTCCATCCGCGCCTTCTTCCAGAAGGTTGCAAACGTCGCGGTGACCACTCACACCAAAGATGCGACGATCATCCAGACGCGTCACCGCATCCCTGAAGAGCCGCTCGCAGCCAACCAAGTGCTCGTCTATCAAGTGCCGATTCCCGAACCGCTCCGCTTCCTCGAGCCGCGCGAAACCGAAACGCGAAAAATGCATGCGCTGGAAGAATACGGCCTCATGCATGTGAAGCTCTATGAGGACATCGCCCATAACGGCCGCATCTCCAAGACCTATGCCTATCCGGTCAAGGTCGCCGGCCGCTACGTGATGGACCCTTCTCCGACGCCGAAATTCGACAATCCGAAAATGCATATGTCGGATGCACTGCAGCTGTTCGGCGCCGGCCGCGAGAAACGGATCTACGCCGTGCCGCCCTATACGGAAGTCGTCAGCCTCGATTTCGAAGACTACCCTTTCGAGATCCAGCGCTTCGGCAAGCCCTGCGCGCTTTGCGGCGCGCAGGACGTCTATCTCGACGAAGTGATCCTCGACGACAAGGGAGGACGTATGTTCGTCTGCTCGGATACCGATCATTGCGAAGACCGCCGCGAGCAGGGACACGCAGGCGAGATGCTTGCGCCGAAGGAGGCTGCGGAGTGACCGACGCCCCTCTTCTCAAAGTCAACGACGTCTCGAAATTCTACGGCAATCGTATCGGCTGCCGGAATGCATCTTTCGAACTCTGGCCCGGCGAAGTGCTGGCTGTCGTCGGCGAGTCCGGTTCCGGGAAAACGACGCTACTCAATTGCATCTCGACGCGCCTGATGCCGACGACCGGTAGCGTCGAATATCATATGCGCGACGGCAACTATCGCGATCTCTACCGGATGAACGAGGCAGAGCGTCGCTTCCTGATGCGCACCGATTGGGGTTTCGTGCACCAGAATCCGGCCGACGGCCTGCGCATGACCGTTTCGGCCGGCGCCAATGTCGGCGAACGGCTGATGGCGATTGGCGATCGGCACTACGGCCAAATCCGCTCGACGGCCGTCGATTGGTTGGAGCGTGTCGAAATCGACGCCAGCCGTATCGATGATCAGCCCCGTGCTTTCTCTGGCGGCATGCGCCAGCGCTTGCAGATCGCTCGCAATCTCGTCACCAAGCCGCGGCTCGTCTTCATGGACGAACCGACCGGCGGCCTCGACGTCTCGGTTCAGGCGCGCCTGCTCGATCTGGTTCGCGGTCTCGTCAATGATCTCGGCCTTTCGGCCATCATCGTCACACACGATCTCGCAGTCGCGCGTCTGCTCTCGCATCGCATGATGGTGATGAAGGACGGCTGTGTCATCGAACACGGTTTGACCGATCGGGTGCTCGATGACCCACGCGAGCCCTACACGCAATTGCTCGTCTCATCGATCCTGCAGGTCTGAAAGGCAACAATCATGGCAACGCCCCTCGTCGTTTCCGAAGTCTCGAAGAGCTTCACCATGCATTTGCGCGACGGCATCAAGCTGCCGGTCGTCTCCGATGTCGCCTTCTCCGTTGCCGCCAGCCAATGCGTCGTCCTTGGCGGTCCTTCGGGGATCGGCAAGAGTTCCCTGCTCAAGATGATTTACGGCAATTACGCAGTCGACGCCGGCCAGATCCTGATCAGCCACAAGGCCCGGATTGTCGACCTTGCCTCTGCGGACCCACGCACCATTATCGATGTCCGGCGTCATACGCTCGGCTATGTCAGTCAGTTCCTGCGCACCGTGCCGCGCGTTGCCGCGATCGATGTCGTTGCCGAACCGCTGGTTGCCCTTGGCGAGGCGGCAGCCGGCGCTCGCGAAAAGGCTGCAGCACTACTCGAAAAGCTCAACCTTCCCGAAGCGCTATGGCAATTGCCGCCTGCGACTTTCTCGGGTGGCGAGCAGCAGCGCGTCAACATCGCTCGCGGTTTCATAACGGAGCATATGGTGCTGCTGCTCGATGAGCCGACCGCTTCTCTCGACGCAAGAAACCGCGCCGTTGTCATCGGCATGATCGCGGAGAAAAAAAAGGCAGGTGTTGCCCTTCTCGGCATATTCCATGACGAGGAGGTGCGAGAGGCGGTCGCCGATCGCATCCTCGACGTCCAGCAGTTTTCACCGCGAAAGGCGCTTGCAGCATGAGCCGGAAGCTGGGCGACATGCCCTTTATTCATGAGACCGCCTCCGTCAGCGATGCCACCCTTGGCCGTTATACCGAAATATCCGAGCGCTGCCGGATCAGCGAAGTCGAATTCGGCGATTATTCCTACATCATGCAGGACGGCTCCATCTGGTGCGCGACGATCGGCAAGTTCGTCAATATTGCCGCCGCCGTCCGCATCAACGCGACCAACCATCCGACATGGCGCGCCACGTTGCATCACTTCACCTATCGCGCCGCGGACTACTGGCCGGATGCGAACATGGAGACGGAATTCTTCGAATGGCGGCGTTCCAATCGCGTCGTCATCGGCCATGACGTCTGGATCGGCCACGGGGCCACCATCCTGCCCGGCGTCACCGTCGGCAATGGTTCGGTGATCGGCGCAGGCGCCGTCGTTTCCAGCAATGTCGCACCCTATACGATCGTCGGCGGCGTTCCCGCAAAGCTTATCCGTGAGCGCTTTCCCAAGGAAATCGGCGAGCGCATGGACAAACTTGCCTGGTGGGACTGGGAACATTCACGGCTGCGTGCAGCGCTTGAGGATTTCCGTGCACTGTCGGCCGAAGACTTCCTTTGCCGGCATGCTGGCTAAGGCTCAGCTTACAAGGAAAGTTCTATGTCGCCGCCTGATCATCATTCTGTCACGGAAATCTTTTAGCCGGGGAGCTTGCTTGCAGTGCGTCGCCAAATCACTGACATTGCGGCTCTGCTCGACCATTTTTTCAGGACAAGAACGTTGCGCTACGCCCTTTATTTCACGCCGCCGAAGGACGATCCCCTGAACGTTGCTGCTTCCGTCTGGCTTGGGCGCGACGCATTTGCGGGAGAAACTTACCCGGCTCCCGAGGAACAGGGGATGCCGGCGGCAGAGCAGTTCGCGCTGACAGCCGATCCGCGCCGTTACGGCTTTCATGCGACCATAAAGGCGCCTTTTGCGCTTGCCGCTTCAGTCAACGAGAAAGACTTGATGGCTTTCGTCGAGGATTTCACCGGCCGTACACCGGCTGTCGAAATCCCCGAAATTGTCCTCGGGCAGATCGGTCGCTTCTTTGCGCTCGTTCCAGGTTTTCTGCATGCGCCGCTTCAGGATTTTGCGGCAAGCGTGGTAAAGTCCTTCGAGCCGTTTCGCGCAGCGCTTTGCGAGGCCGATATTGCAAGACGAAAGCCTGAAAAGTTGACTGAAAGCCAGCGCGCCAACCTCATGCGCTGGGGTTATCCCTATGTAATGGAGGACTTCGGTTTTCACATGACGCTGACCGGCCAGGTGCCCGAAGAGCGATCGGCATTGATGAAATCGATCCTTGAAAAGCGTTTTGCCGCCTTCATTGGCCGGCCGCTTTCCATCTCCGGCCTCGCCGTTTTCACTGAAGAAGATCGGGGCGGGCCCTTCAAGATTCATTCCTGGCTGCCGCTTGCTGGCGCCAAACGCTGAGAGATCCGCAGATGACCACAGAGACAGTGCTTTCCAACGCCCGAGTCGTTCTTCAAGACGAGATCGTCAATGGCTCGCTTTTGATCCGCGATGGCAGGATTGCCGATATCTCCGAAGGCAATTCGGCAAGTGGAGAGGATTTCGAAGGCGATTACCTCATCCCCGGCCTCGTCGAACTCCATACCGACCATCTGGAGGGCCACTATTCGCCTCGTCCCGGCCTGCGCTGGAACAAGACGGCGGCAATCCAGGCCCATGATGCCCAGATCGTCACCTCCGGCATCACCACAGTTTTCGACTGCCTGCGGATGGGCGCGGACGAGGACGGAGGCTTTGAACATGGCGAAATGCGCGAGATGGCTGATGCCATCCAGAAGGCAGAGCAGGAAGGCAGGCTTCGCGCGGAGCACCTGATCCACCTGCGCTGCGAAGTCTCGGCCCACAACGTGCTGGAGCACTTCGCGGACTTCGAGGACGATCCCTATGTTCGCCTCGTTTCACTGATGGACCACGCGCCGGGACAGCGTCAGTTCCAGACCATGGATCAATACGTCTTCTACTATCAGAAGAAGCGCGGCCTTTCGGACGAGGAGTTCGCGCGCTTCATAGAAAAGCGGCTCGGCGAATCGGCTCGCAATTCGACGCCGCACCGCACCGCGATCGCCAAGGTCTGCAAAGAGCGCGGTATCACGGTTGCGAGCCACGACGATGCGACCCTTGCCCATGTCGACGAGGCGATCGAAAACGGCGTGCGCCTTGCGGAATTTCCCACGAGCTTCGATGCTGCCAAGGCATCGCACGAACATGGAATGAGCGTGTTGATGGGCGCTCCCAATGTGGTGCGGGGCAAGTCTCACTCAGGCAACATCGCCGCTCGCGATCTTGCCGAGCGCGGCGTCCTGGACGTGCTCTCTTCCGATTACGTGCCGCTCAGCCTGCTTTACGCACCCTTCATCCTTGCCGACGAGGTGGAGACCATTTCGTTGTCCAGGGCCATCGCAATGGTGACCGCCACGCCCGCGCGCACCGTCGGCCTGGATGATCGCGGCCGGATCGACATCGGCCTTCGTGCCGATCTTGTCCGCGTCTTCCGCAAAGAAGGCGTCCCGGTGACCCGTTCCGTCTGGCGCGAAGGGCGCCGGGTCGCATGATCCCCTCGCACGAGCCACACTTGGTACCAGGCACCGAGCGGGGCATCATGGTCGTTGTCGTCGGCCCGAGCGGCGCCGGCAAGGACACGCTGATAAACCTGGCGGCACAGCATTTCGCCGGCCGTCCCGACGTGCACTTCGTCCGCCGCGTCATCACGCGGGACGGGGATGCCGGCGGCGAGAATCATCTGTCCGTTTCCGACGGAGGCTTCGTTTCTATGGAGCAGTCCGGCAACTTCGCCGTTTGGTGGGAGGCGCATGGCCTGAAATACGGAATTCCAGCAGAGGTTTCCGTCGCGCTCTCCAAGGGACACCTGGTAATCGCCAACGGCTCCCGCTCGGCACTCCACCTGTTTCACGCCGTTTTTCCCCGCCTCAAGGTTATCAACGTAACCGCCCGCCCAGAAGTGCTGGCAGGCCGCCTCGAAGCCCGCGGCCGCGAGACGCACGAAGATATCATGGCCCGCCTCGCTCGAGGCCCGCTGACCGTCCGCGGCGACTACGACGTCACCGAACTTGACAACAGCAGTTCCCTGGAAGAAGCCGGGCGCAAGATCATCAAGACGCTCAGCGGCTTCCTCGCCCAAATTGGTTAGCCGACTTCATTCTTCGCGCCCCGAGACGATCTCACGTTTGCCGACATGGTTCGCGGGGCCGACGAGGCCCTCCTTTTCCATGCGCTCGACAAGCGATGCCGCCCGGTTATAGCCGATGCCGAGGCGGCGCTGGATGTAGGAGGTCGAGCACTTCTTGTCGCGCAGCACGACCTTGACAGCCTGGTCGTAAAGCTCGTTGCCATCCTCGGACGCGATCGCGCTCTTGTCGAAGACGGCGCCCTCTTCAGGGTCGGCATCTTCTTCTTCGTCAGCCGTGACCGTCTCCAGATATTCCGGACGGCCCTGCGTCTTCAGATGCGCGACGACCTTTTCGACTTCGAGGTCGGAGACGAACGGGCCATGAACACGGGAAATCCTGCCGCCACCTTGCATGTGCAGCATGTCGCCCTGGCCGAGCAGCTGCTCGGCGCCTTGTTCGCCAAGGATCGTGCGGCTGTCGATCTTCGACGTGACCTGGAAGGAAATCCGGGTCGGGAAATTCGCCTTGATGGTGCCGGTGATGACGTCGACGGACGGACGCTGGGTCGCCATGATGAGATGGATGCCGGCAGCGCGCGCCATCTGCGCCAGGCGCTGGATCGCGCCCTCGATCTCCTTGCCGGCGACCATCATGAGGTCGGCCATTTCGTCGACGATGACGACGATGTAAGGCATCGGCGTCAGATCCATTTCCTGCTGCTCTTCGATCGGTGCACCTGTGCCCTTGTCGAAACCGGTCTGGACCATGATGTGGACCGTCTCGCCCTTTTCGCGGGCCTGCGCGACACGGCCGTTGTAGCCGTCGATGTTGCGCACACCGAGGCGCGACATTTTCCGGTAGCGCTCCTCCATCTCGCGCACCGCCCATTTCAGCGCCATCACAGCCTTCTTCGGATCGGTAACGACGGGCGTCAATAGGTGCGGGATGCCATCATATACGGACAGTTCCAGCATCTTCGGATCGACCATGATGAGACGGCACTGTTCCGGTGTCATGCGATAGAGCAGAGAGAGAATCATCGTGTTGATGGCGACGGATTTTCCGGAGCCGGTTGTGCCGGCGACCAGCAGGTGTGGCATCTTTGCAAGCTCGGCGATCACCGGCTCGCCGCCGATCGTCTTGCCGAGGCCGAGCGCCAGCTTATAGCCGCTCTTCTCGAAATCCTGACTTTCGATCATCTCGCGGAAATAGACCGTCTCCCGCATCGCGTTCGGCAGTTCGATGCCGATGACGTTGCGGCCGGGCACGACGGCGACACGAGCCGACAGCGCCGACATGGAGCGGGCGATATCGTCGGCAAGTCCGATGACGCGCGACGACTTCACTCCGGGTGCAGGTTCGAATTCATAAAGCGTTACGACCGGACCCGGGCGGACGTGAATGATCTCGCCCTTGATGCCGAAGTCCTCCAGCACGCTTTCCAACAGCCCGGCATTCTGCTCCAGCGTTTCCTGGGGCATGATTTCGCCAAAGCGCTCCGGTGGTTCCTGCAGCAGCGAGCGCGGCGGAAACTCGTAGCCGGATGGATCGATATGCGCCGGGATTGCCTTTTGCGTTACGGCCCGCGGTGCGGGCGCCAGCGGTGCAGGGGCCTGCACACGGACCGGCATCGGCGCGATCGGCTGGGTTTTCGCGCTCAGCGGTGCTGGGCCCGACCTGGCCGCCGGAGCCTCGGCCGATATGGACCTTACAGGCGCTGGAGCGGCTATGGCCGTGGCTGGTGCGTCGGGCTTGTGCAGTCTTGCTCCCGGGCGCCATTCCATCACGCGGAAGTGTGAGATGATCGATTCCGCTGTTGCCTCAACCTTCGGCAGGAAGGCAACCGGCAGGATAATCGGGGCCGCAGTTGCTTCCTCGAAGGCCATGACTTCCCAGAAGGCGAAATCGGAAATGTCTGCAAGCTTTGACGAAGCGCGAAATTCAGGCTCGACCTGGACGTTGGGGATATATTTGGGATGATCGATCTCGGACACGGATGGCGCGGCTTCCGGCTCATAGATGTCGAACGGCACGTCGACCATCACCGGTGGCTCGACATCAACGGCCGGCTCTTGGCTGACGGTCGCCTCGCCATACGGCTGTTCCGATTCGGCCGGCGGGCGGCGTTTAATGATCAGGTTTTCCGGCGTGCGGGTAAAGCGCACGTTCGGTGCGAGCGAGAAATTGCTCTGCCAAACCGGTGCTGCGGGAGCGACATTCACGTCGTCGCCCGCGTGCTGTACGTCTATTTCCGAGGAAAAATCACCGGCATCCGTCAAATTCGTTCTGGGAAAACGCATGCGACCCGCTACTCACTCAAATTTCCGACCCGACCGGATTAGAAAATGAAGGTTAACAAGTTCCTTCCAGCCGCATCTAAACGGGACACCTCAAATACAAAAAACAACGCTTCGCCAATGAGTTAAGTCATCAAGAAAAATCTTTGAGGCCGAAAGCACGAAGGGCTCAGTGCGCTTGGTCCCAATTGGTAGCGGCACGGGCATCGACCTTCAACGGCACGCGCATTTCAAGGGCCGGCATGGCGGCGTTTTCCATGACGGAAACAATGATCGGCATCGCCTTTTCGACGTCGGCATCCTCGACCTCGAAGATCAACTCATCGTGCACCTGCAGCAGCATGCGAACCCGATCCGCAAGGCCGGCTTCGGCGAGTGCCGGTTCGATCTTGATCATTGCCCGGCGGATGACATCGGCAGCCGAACCCTGGATCGGTGCATTGATCGCCGCCCGCTCGTTAAAGGCGCGCACGGAAGGATTGGAGGAGCGGATTTCCGGGTAGTTGATTCGCCGCCCGAAGATCGTTTCGACATAGCCCTTGTCGCGCGCCATCTGTTTGCGGCTGTCCATATAGTCGCGAATGCCGGGAAACCGCTCGAAATATTTCTTGATGTAGTCACCCGCTTCCGAGCGCTCGATCGAGAGCTGGTTGGCAAGGCCGAAGGCGGAAATACCGTAGATGATGCCGAAGTTGATGGCCTTGGCACGGCGGCGCACTTCGGCCGGCATGCCATCGACAGGAACGCCGAACATTTCGGAGGCCGTCATCGCGTGAATATCGATGCCTTCGGCAAAAGCCTGTGTGAGCTGCGGAATTTCCGCGACATGTGCGAGCACGCGCAGTTCGATCTGGCTATAATCGGCAGAGATCAGCTTATGCCCGGGCGTGGAGATGAACGCGGTGCGGATTTTCCGGCCCTCCAGCGTGCGCACCGGAATATTTTGCAAGTTCGGCTCGGACGACGAAAGGCGCCCTGTTGTCGTCGAAGCCAGCGAATAGGAAGTGTGGACGCGCTTCGTCTGCGGATGCACGTATCCCGGAAGCGCATCTGTATAGGTGGATTTCAGCTTGGTCAGCTGGCGCCAATCGACGATCTTGCGCGGCAGCTCGAAACCCGCGGCAGCAAGGTCTTCCAGCACGCTTGCCGAGGTCGACCACTGCCCGGTCTTCGTCTTGCTGCCACCAGCAAGCCCCAGCTTGCCGAACAGGATATCGCCAAGCTGCTTTGGCGAGCCGATCGTGAATTTCTCACCCGCCAGCGCATAGATTTCGTCCTCCAGGCGCGCAGCGCCTTGCGCCAGTTCACCCGATAGGCGGGACAGGATCTGACGGTCGACCGTGATGCCGCGTTCTTCCATGCGCGCCAGTACCGGCAGCAGCGGGCGCTCCAGGCGTTCGTAGACGGCCGTCAGCTTTGCCGCGGCAAGACGTGGCTTCAGCACCATCCAGAGCCGCAATGTCACATCGGCGTCTTCGGCAGCGTAATGCGTAGCACGTTCGATATCGACGAGGTCGAACGTGACATTCGCCCTGCCGCTTCCTGCGATGTCCTTGTAGGCAATCGGTTTATGTCCGAGAAATTTTTCCGAGAGCGAGTCCATCCCGTGGGCGCCGGTGCCGGCGTCGAGCACGTAGGACATCAGCATCGTGTCATCGAAGCTCTTTGTCTCGACGCCGTATCGCTTCATCAGCAGATAATCATATTTCAGGTTCTGCGCGACCTTGAGGACGGACTCGTCTTCGAGCAGGGCTTTCAGCCGCGGCAGCGCGTCCCGCATCGGTATCTGATTGTCCGCAAGCCCTCCACCAAGGAGATCGCCGACGCCGTTCTTGTGGCCGATCGGGAGATAGGCAGCGCGCGTCTTGACACCTGCCGGGTTCTTGTCGTTGTCGGCAATCGCCATCGAGAATCCCACCAGCTCCGCCTGCATCGCATCAAGTGAAGTGGTTTCGGTATCGAATGCTACCAGACCGGTTGCCCGCGCATCGGCAATCCATTTGTCGAGCGTGGCAAGATCGCGAATCGTCACGTAGGTAGAATGATCGAATGGCAGCGCTGCAAACGCTTCGGCGCGGGTCCTGGCAAGTTCGGCGGGCGTAAAGCCTTTGCTGGCAGGCTTGGCCTTGACGGGGATCGGAACGGCGGCGCCCTCAACATCCGGAATGCCCCCCGCAACCGGCTCCGGCTCAACGGCATCGAGATCGGGGCCATGGGCAGCACTACCCCACTCGACTTTTACGTCGGCCGCCTCGATGGCACTGGCATCGCAATTGCACGCCTCCGCCACCCGGCGCGTCAGCGTCGTGAATTGCAACGCCTTCAGAAAGCCAATCAACTTCGGGCCGTTCTGCACTTCGAGAACGAGGTCGTCCAGACCAAGCACCAGCGGCACATCAGATCGCAACCGCACCAACTCGCGCGAGAGCCTTGCCTTGTCGGCATTTTCGAGGATCGCCTGGCGGCGCTTTTCCTGCTTGATCTCATGCGCGCGGTCCAAAAGCGTGTCGAGATCGCCATATTCCGCAAGAAGCTGCGCGGCGGTCTTCGGACCGATACCGGGAATACCGGGGACGTTATCGACCGAATCACCGGTCATGGCCTGCAGGTCGATCATCTTTTCGGGCGACACGCCCCATTTCTCGATCACGTCCGGGATGCCGATCTGCTTGTCCTTCATGCTGTCGTACATGTGGACGTTCGGCGTCACGAGCTGCATCAGATCCTTGTCGGAGGAGACGATCGTCACATCGGCGCCGGTCGCTTCCGCCTGTCGGGCATAGGTGGCGATGATATCGTCGGCCTCGAAGCCCTCGGTCTCGATGCAGGGCAGGTTGAAGGCGCGCGTCGCCTCGCGGATCAGCCCGAACTGCGGTATCAGCTCATCCGGGGGCGCAGAGCGATTTGCCTTGTAGGCATCATACAAATCCTTGCGAAAGGTCTTTGCCGAGTAGTCGAAGATAACCGCAAGATGCGTCGGCGTGACGCCGACGGAGGTGTCACGCGCATCGGTCAGCAGCTTCCAGAGCATATTGCAGAAGCCAGAGACCGCGCCGACCGGCAAGCCGTCGGACTTGCGCGTCAGCGGCGGCAGGGCATGAAACGCCCGGAAGATGAAACCCGAACCGTCAACAAGGAAAAGATGATCGCCTTTTTTCATGGCTGCATGGATAGCGTGGCGGGATGGAAACGTCCATTGCACATGGAGTTTGCGGAACTATTTTATTGCTGGGACAACTGACCTTCGCAAAGGGTTACCGTCGGAAAAGCGCAGCATCGCGGCGGCCCAGGCCGTGCCGTTTGTCTCGTGGCAGTCGTCTTTATCAGTTGCTGCGCACTTGCGGCGGTCGAGGACCTGCGATTGGTTTGTACCAGCAGATTTCAGCGGCTGAACGTTCTGCTTCTTTCCCGGTCAGCCCTTACGAGACTTTGCCTCACTGGGCTGATCTGCGCCCTTTGAGGCATGACGCTAATGCCGGATGGACCTTGGGTTCTGCTGGAATGGTCGCTCAAGGGCGCGGGAATAGTGCTTCACCGAACTGTTACCAATTTGTAATTGTCGGCTCGGCCGGCTTCCCTTGAAAAACCACATTCCCGGTCACAAATCAGATGTACCGGCGTTTGATCGCGCCGAGGGTCTGATTACCGGCTTGTCCCCCGCCGCATCAGGCTTGGACAAAGGCCTTATCCCCCTCTCCGGGCCTTTGTCCCCATTTTCAAGCCGCCATGGCCAACCTCCAGGCCATGGCGGCTTTGTTTTTTGTCGAAGATGCACATTTATGAAGCTGAAGGACAAGTTTTGATCCATCGCATGCGATTTGTTGCATTGTTTCGCGCCAGTTTTTGAGCCTAACTGCAATCATGGGATTCAACAGGATGGATTCAGGAGCATACCTTGCCAGCCAGTTGGCCAAGGGATTTGCCCGCTCGCTGCAACAGCGCGCGGCGGGGTTAGGTTTTTCTCCCGGGCAATTCCCGATCCTTCTCGAACTTTGGGCAGAAGACGGCCTCACGCAGAAGCAATTGCTCGAACGCGTCGATATCGAACAGGCGACGATGGCCAATACGCTTGCGCGCATGGCGCGCGATGGCCTCATAGAGCGCCGCCCCCATCCTTCAGACAAACGAGCGCAACTGATCTTCCTGACGCCCAATGCGCGGGCCATCGAAGATGAAGCGGTCAAGATCGCGCGTGAAGCCGATCTGGCGCTTTTCCAAGGCTTCAAGACCTTCGAACGCGAACTGATGCTGGAATATATCCGCCGCCTCCTTGAAAACGCGAAGAAAATCTGAGCGATTACGCCCTGTCTTGTTTCGATTTTCTTCCTCGAAACGTTCCCGCCTTTGGTCTATCGTCCGCCGAATTTCGAAAGGAGTCGGAAATGACAGACGTATCCTCGGTGCTTTCGCGCGCCGATCAGAATCTTGGTTCAAGCCTGGACAGACTGTTCGAGTTGCTGCGGATCAAATCGATCTCGACTGACCCTGCGTATAAAGCCGAGTGCCGCACGGCCGCCGAATGGCTGGTGGCCTATTTGAAGACCCTGGGCTTCGAGGCTTCCGTTCGCGATACTCCCGGTCACCCGATGGTCGTTGCGCATCATGCCGGCGCCAGTGCGGATGCGCCGCATATGTTGTTCTACGGCCACTACGACGTTCAACCAGTCGATCCAATCGAGCTTTGGGAAAACGATCCCTTCGAACCAGTCGTCAAGGACATGGGCAATGGCCGCAAGATCCTGACGGGCCGCGGTACAGCCGACGACAAGGGCCAGCTCATGACTTTCGTCGAAGCCTGCCGGGCCTACAAAGAGGTCAACGGCGCGCTTCCTTGCCGCGTCACCATCCTTTTTGAGGGCGAAGAGGAATCCGGCTCGCCGTCCCTCAAGCCATTTTTGGAGGCAAATGCGGCAGAACTGAAGGCCGATTATGCGCTTGTCTGCGATACCGGCATGTGGGACGGGCAGACCCCGGCGATTGCTGCTGCGCTTCGCGGCCTTGTCGGTGAAGAAGTCGTCGTTACGGCTGCCGACCGCGATCTGCATTCCGGGCTTTTCGGCGGCGCGGCGGCAAATCCCATCCATGTCCTGACAGCGGCGCTTGCCGGTCTCCACGACGATACCGGTCGCATAACACTCGAGAATTTCTATGAAGGCGTCGAGGAAACGCCTGCAAACATCAAGGCCTCATGGGAAAAGCTCGGCCAGACCTCTGAGGACTTCCTGGGCCAAGTCGGCCTTTCTGTGCCGTCCGGTGAAAAAGGCCGCTCCGTTCTGGAACTCACCTGGGCGCGTCCGACGGCTGAAGTCAACGGCATATGGGGGGGCTATACCGGCGAGGGCTTCAAGACAGTGATTGCCGCCAAGGCGTCGGCCAAGGTTTCCTTCCGCCTCGTCGGCAGACAGGATCCAGCAAAGATTCGAGAGACGTTCCGAAACTATGTCCGCTCGAAGCTTCCGGCCGATTGCTCGGTCGAGTTCCATGCCCATGGCGGTTCGCCGGCAATTCAACTTGCCTACGATTCTGCGGTGATTACCAAAGCAAAGAACGCGCTTTCGGACGAATGGCCCAAGCCCGCCGTCGTCATCGGCATGGGCGGCTCTATTCCGATCGTCGGCGATTTCCAGAGGATGCTCGGGATGGAATCGCTGCTCGTCGGTTTCGGCCTCTCAGATGACAGGATCCATTCGCCCAACGAGAAATACGAACTCGCCTCCTACCACAAGGGCATCCGCTCCTGGGTGCGCATCCTCGACGCATTGGCAGCTTGAATAAAAAGCGTGCCTGGCAATTTATGCCGGCACGCATCCAGACAGAACAATAAAGGCCGGATAAACCGGCCTTCATCAATCCGCTTCGCTTCAATGCCAGTACATCCGTGGTCAAGGAAAAAGCGGACTTTGGAGCCAAGATTGATCCCGAAAGATTAACACGCGATTAAAGCGCATTTGCAGTCGGGATGATAGGGAAACGGTCAAACGCCCGAGGCGCACGAAAACAATCCACCTGGCTTCGATCTGTGGAACCTGATATCGGAAGCCGCTCGGGCACTTTCAAGTGCCTGAGCCCGGAATCTTCCGTTCAAGCTGCGTTCATGCAATACGCGCTATAAACCATTGAAAGACAAGACGAATGGTTGCCGACTTATCAAAAGCGGCAAGGGCTTCGACTATTGCTCGCAACCGGCAAGAGCCGGAGCAAGAACAAATACCGGAGTGGCATGATGCTGCCTCCCAGGGAGTTGAAAACGTGAAATGTACCCTCTTGAAATTTGCCGCGGCCGGTATGGTGTTGTTTGCTCCGGCGATCGCTCAGGCGGCAGAAGGCTTCGCGACGACGAACGTCAATCTCCGGGCCGGCCCCAGCACAGCATATCCGGCAGTCACCGTTATTCCGGCCGGCGAATCCATCGAAATCTACGGCTGTCTTGCCGACGTGCCATGGTGCGACGTGGAGTTCTACGGCGCCCGTGGCTGGGTGCATGGCGGATATATCCAGGCTCTTTATCAAACGCGCCGCGTTTATGTCGGGCCTGAATATTATCGCCCGCTCGGCATTCCCGTCGTTGTCTTCAGCTTCGGCAGCTATTGGGATCGTTACTACCGTGACCGTGACTTCTATCGCGACCGCGATCGCTGGCGCCGCGGACCGGACTTCTATCGCGACTCGGATCGCCGTGAAAGGCGTCGGGACTTTGATGATCGTTCTGATCGCCTGCCTGATTTCGATCGCGCGCCCGACCGCAGGCCCAATATCGACAGGCAGTCGGACTTTTACCGTGATCTGCGCAGCGGCGATCGCAACCGCCGCAACTTCGAACGCCGAGACGATGATGGCGATCGCGTCATCCGGCGTAGCGACGACAATCGTGATCGCAGCCGCGGCGACAATGACCGCCGCAACTTCGAACGCCGAGGCGATGACGGCGATCGCGTCATCCGGCGTAGCGACGACAATCGCAATCGCACCCGTGGTGACAACGACCGCCGCAACTTCGAACGCCGAGGCGATGACGGCGATCGCGTCATCCGGCGTAGCGACGACAATCGCAATCGCACCCGTGGTGACAATGACCGCCGCAACTTCGAACGCCGAGGCGATGACGGCGATCGCGCCATCCGGCGCGGCGACGACAATCGCAATCGCACCCGTGGTGACAATGACCGCCGCAACTTCGAACGCCGAGGCGATGACGGCGATCGCGCCATCCGGCGCGGCGACG